>CAXSAX010000005.1:0-116534 GCA_964235495.1 uncultured Acetobacteraceae bacterium
CAACACGGTCCAACAACGGCGTCACAGGACGCGTGGAAAGAAGAGGGGCGTTCATGGACGGCGCACTCCGCGGCATGGGCTTATGGGAAAGGTCGGGTCGCCAGCACGCCGTCGGCTCCGCGGACGATGACCTGAACGCGAGCCTCGGCCTCCGCCAGCTTGGCCTCGCAGTGCTGGCGCAGCAGGGCGCCGCGCTCATAGGCCGTGATGGCGTCTTCCAGCTTCTGCTGGCCGCCCTCCAGGCCTTTGACGATCCGCTCCAGTTCGGCCAGCGCGTCCTCGAACGACAGGCCGGAGATGTCTTGCGACATGCGCCCTCCTTAGCCCGCCGTCACTACGCGCTTGCCGACCCGGCGACAACAGGCTCGCTGTGCAACGAAATCACAGTGTTGCTATACGAGCACGACTGGTCAGCCATGCATCAAGCGGCGAACGTGGGCCGCCGCCGACGCCGCCAGCGCGGCCAAGTCGTAGCCGCCTTCCAGCAGGGAGACGACGCGGCCGCCCGAGTGCGCCTGGGCCACCGCGTTCAGCCGGTCGGTCAGCCAGGCGAAATCCTCCGTCTCCACCCGCAGCTCGGCCAGCGGGTCGTCCCGGTGGGCATCGAACCCGGCGGACACGATCAGCAATTGGGGCTGCCACGCCGCCAGCGCCGGGATGATCCGCTCGGCCCAGGCGGCGCGGAACCGCTCGCTGCCGTCGCCGGGCGGCAGCGGCGCGTTCAGGATGTTGCCGGCCACCCCCGTCTCCTGCGGCGAGCCGGTGCCGGGGTAGCACGGGTGCTGGTGGCTGGAAGCGTAGAACAGCGCCGGGTCGGCCGCGAAGATGTCCTGCGTGCCGTTGCCGTGGTGCACGTCGAAATCCACCACGGCCACCCGCTCCAGCCCCCAGCGCGTGCGGGCGTGGCGGGCGGCGACGGCAGCGTTGTTGAACAGGCAGAACCCCATCGCCCGGGTGCGCTCGGCATGGTGGCCGGGGGGGCGGGTGGCGACGAAGGCGGCGGCGGCCCAGCCTTCCATCACCGCGTCCACTGCCGCGATGGCGCCTCCGGCGGCGCGGCGCGCGGCGGCCAGGCTGCCGGCGCTGACCACGGTGTCCGGGTCGAGGGCCAGCAGCTCGCCGATCTCCGGGTCGAGCGCCAGCAGCCGGTCCACGTAGGCCGCGGGGTGGGCGAGGCAGAGCTGCTCGCGAGTCGCCAGCGGCGCCTGCTCGCGCAGCAGGCTGGTGAAGTCGGGGTGCTCCAGCGCTTGCAGCACGGCGCGCAGGCGGTCGGGGCGTTCCGGATGGCCCAGCCCGGTGTCGTGCCCGAGGCAGTCCGTGTGGGTGATCAGCGCGGTCGCCCTCATGCCGCCGCGTCCGGTCGGCAGCGGATGGTGAAGGAGAACACGCCGGCCTCCTCGCTGAGGCTGACCAGGGTGTGCCCGGTCTCGCGGCAGAAGGCGCGGAAGTCCGCCACGGCCGCACGGTCAGTCGCCAGCACGCGGAGCCGGTCGCCGGGGGCGAGGCCGCGCAGCGCCCGGTTGGCGCGCAGCACGGGGAGCGGGCATTGCATGCCCTTGACGTCAAGCAGGGTTTCAGCAGCCATTCGGTCATCCTGCGGTGCGACCGCGGCGGCGGCAAGGGAGACTGGGCATGGCGCTTCGCATGGGCATCGACTTGGGCGGCACGAAGATCGAGCATGTCGTGCTGGATCCGGGCGGCGAGGTGCTGCTGCGCCGCCGGGTGCCGACGCCCTCGGTGTACGACGACTCGGTGCGCGCGCTCGCCGGCGCCGTCGCGGAGACGGAGGCGGAGGTGGGGCCGGTCACGGTCGGCATCGGCATCCCCGGCGTCATCAGCCCAGCGACCGGGCTGGTGAAGAACTCTAACTCGCTCGCCCTGAACGGCCGCGCCCTGGACCAGGACCTGGCGGCGGTGCTGGGCCGCCCGGTGCGGATCGAGAACGACGCCAACTGCTTCGCCTTGTCCGAGGCGTCGGACGGCGCCGGGGCGGGGCAGCACACGGTGTTCGGCGTCATCATCGGCACCGGCTGCGGCGGCGGCATCGTGGTGGGCGGGCAGGTGCTGAAAGGGCGCAATCGGCTCGGCGGGGAGTGGGGGCACAACCCGCTGCCTTGGGTGAGCGTGGAGGACATGCCGCTGCCGCGCTGCTGGTGCGGCCAGGTCGGCTGCCTGGAGACGCTGGTGGCTGGGCCCGGCCTGGCGGCGGACGCGAACGGGCCGGGCGCGCGGGACGCCTCCGCCCTGCCGGCCCGCGCCGCCGCCGGGGACCCCGTGGCGATCGCCGCCCTGGCCCGGCATGCCGACCGGCTGGCGCGCGGGCTGGCGCAGATCGTCAACTTCCTGGACCCGGACGCGATCGTGCTGGGCGGCGGGCTGTCCAACATGGGCCACCTCTACGTGGAGCTGCCGGCCCTGCTCAAGCGACACGTGTTCAGCGACGTGTCGGCAACCCCCATCCTGCCCGCCAAGCACGGCGACAGCTCTGGCGTGCGGGGTGCTGCCTGGCTCTGGCCGCCATGACGGGCGCCCCTTGCGGACTGTGCCGAGACTGCTTTGCCGCCACCAAGAGCATCCCGTGCTCGGCGTGCGGCGGGGGGCGGGTGGTGCGGCATCCCGAGCTGTTCGCCCTCGCCATCGCCCACATCGACTGCGACGCGTTCTTCGCCAGCGTGGAGAAGCGGGACCGGCCGGAGCTGGCGGGCCGCCCGGTGCTGGTCGGCGGCGGCGTCCGCGGCGTGGTGACGGCGGCCTGCTACGTGGCCCGCCTGTATGGCTGCCGCTCCGCCATGCCGATGTTCAAGGCGTTGCAGGCGTGCCCGGACGCCGTGGTGATCCGGCCCGACTTCGCCAAGTACAGCGCCGCCTCCCGCGCCGTGCGCGCGCTGATGGGCCGGCTGTCGCCGCTGGTGCAGCCGCTGTCGATCGACGAGGCGGCGGTCGACCTGTCCGGCACCGCGGCGCTGCACGGCGCGCCGCCGGCCGCCGTGCTGGCCCGCTTCGCCCGGGACGTGGAGGCCGAGCTGGGCCTGACCGTGTCGATTGGGTTGGCGCCGAACCGGCTGCTGGCCAAGCTCGCCGCCGGGCGCGACAAGCCGCGCGGCTTCGCCGTGCTGGGGTCGGAGGCGGCCGGGGTGATGGCGCCCTGGCCGGTGCGCAAGCTGCCCGGCATCGGCCCGGCGCTGGAACGGCGGCTGGCCGGCCTCGGCATCACCCATCTCGGCCACCTGGCCGCGCTGGACGACCGCGCGGCGCGGGCTCGGCTGGGCGATGACGGCCCTGGCCTCGCCCGGCGCGCCCGCGGCGAGGACTCGCGCCTCGTCTCCGTGGAGCGGGACACCAAGTCGGTCAGCGCCGAGACCACTTTCGACGGCGACCTGGCGACGCTGGCGGAGCTGGAGCGCCCGCTCTGGCAGTTGGCCGAGAAGCTGGCCCGGCGGCTGCGCGAGAAGCGGCTGGCGGCTGGCGGCGTGGTGCTGAAGCTCAAGACGGCGCGCTTCGCCCTGCGCACCCGGGCGGTGCGGCTGCCGACGCCCACCGTGCTGCCGGACCTGCTGTTCGCCGCCGCCCGCGGCCTGCTGCTGCGCGAGGCGGACGGCACGGCGTTCCGCCTGGTCGGCATCGGCGCCTCGCCGTTGCTGGCCGGGATCGAGGCTGACCGGGGAGATCTGGCCGACCCTGACGCGGCGCGCCGGGTGGCGGCGCAAGGCGCGGTGGACAGCCTGCGCGCCCGATTCGGCGAGGGCGCGATCGGGCGCGGGCGGGGGTTCGGCGGCGCGGTGCGGCGGACGATGAAGGATACGGAGTAGGCGGCTCCGCTCAGCCCGCGCCCCCCGCGACATCGACGCCGCCGAACACCATGCGGCGCAGCTGCGGAGTGAACAAGGCGGGCTCGCCCGCGGACGCCTCGTCGAGCGCCCGGCCCTGCTCGGGGGACAGGAGCAGCTCCAGGCCGGCCAGGTTCTCGCGCAGCTGCTTCGGCCGGTTCGCCCCGAGCAGCAGGCAGGCCACGCCCGGCTGCGCCGCCGCCCAGGCGAGCGCCACCTGCGCGGGCGGGCGGGCGAGCTGCGCGGCCACGTCCCGCAGCGCATCGAGCACGCACCAGTTGCGGTCGGTGAACTTGCTGAACGGGCCTTGGAAGGGGTTGGGCCCGCTCAGCCTGCCGGTGGCCTGGCCGCCCTCCCGCACATACTTGCCGGACAGGAAGCCGCCGGCCAGCGGGCTCCAGGGCACGACGCCCATCCCGCACTCGCGGGCGGCCGGCACGTGCTCGCGCTCGATGCCGCGGGCCACGAGGGAGTATTCCATCTGCAAGGCGACCGGCCCGGGGACTCCGTGGGCCGCGGCCAGCGTCGCCATCCTGACGGCGTACCAGGCGGGCAGGTCGGACAGGCCGAAATAGCGAATCTTGCCGGCGCGCACGAGGTCGCCCAGGGTTTGCAGCACTTCCTCGGCCGGGGTGACCATGTCGTAGACGTGCATCCAGTACAGGTCGATGCAGTCGGTGCGCAGCCGCCGCAGCGAGCCTTCCAGCGCGCGGTGGATGTTCTTGCGGCCGTTGCCGCCGGCGTGCGGGTTGCCGGGTTCGGCGTTGAAGCCGCACTTGGTGGCGAGCACCAGCCTGTCGCGCAGGGAGCGGTCGGCGATGGTGACGCCCAGCAGCTCCTCGCTGCGGCCGCTGGAATAGACGTCGGCGGTGTCGATGAAGTTGCCGCCGGCGTCCACGTAGGCGTCGAACACGGCGCGGCTGGCGGCGTCGTCGGAGCCCCAGGCCTGGTTGCCGAAGGTCATGGTCCCCAGGGCGGCCGGGCTGACGACCAGGCCGGAGCGGCCGAGGGTGCGGTAAGCGGCGAGGGGCATGGCGTTGCCTTGCTGCAAGGGGAGGTCAGGCCGGGAAACGCTGGCGGTCCACGAAGGCGGGGAACATCCAGCCGGGATACTCCGGCGGCAGCGCGCTGGCCGTGTTCAGGGCGTCCATCTCCGCATCCGACAGCCGCAGCGTCGTCGCTCCGATGTTGTCCTCAAGCTGCTCCACCCGCGTCGCGCCGACGATGACGGAGGTCACGTGGGGCTGCAGCAGCAGCCAGGCCAGCGCCACCTGCGCCACCGACACGCCGTGCGCGGCGGCGACCGGGCGCATGGCGTCGATGCAGTCGAACGCGCGCGCCTCGTCCACCGGCGGGAACGGCAGGCTGGCCCGGCGCGAGCCCTCCGGCGCGGCCTGACCCCGCCCCACCTTGCCGGACAGCAGGCCGCCCGCCAGCGGGCTCCATGCCAATAGGCCGAGCTTCTGGTCCTCCACCATCGAGACGATGTCGCGCTCCACGTCGCGGCCGGCCAGGCTGTAATAGGCCTGCAACGTCTCGAACCGCGCCCAGCCGCGCTGGTCGGCGACGCCCAGCGCCTTCATCACCTGCCAGGCGCGCGCGTTGCAGATGCCGACGTAACGGACGTGGCCCTGCCGCACCAGGTCGTCGAGCGCCCGCACGGTCTCCTCCACGGGCGTGACGGAGTCGAAGCCGTGCATCTGGTAGAGGTCGATATAGTCGGTGCCCAGCCGCTTCAGGCTGGCGTGCACGGCGTCCATGATGTGGCCGCGCGACGCGCCGCGGTCGTTCGGGCCGGGTCCGGTGGCGCCATAGGCCTTGGCGGCGAGCACCACGTCGCTGCGCTTGATGCCGAGGGTCTTGAGCGCGGCGCCCGTGATCGTCTCCGACTGGCCATCCGAGTAGATGTCGGCGGTGTCGATGAAGTTGATGCCGGCGTCCAGGGCGCGGCCGACCAGGCGCTCCGCCGCGGACTGGCCCACCTCGCCCATGACGCTCCACACGCCGCCGCCGCCGAAGGTCATGGTGCCGAGACAAAGCTCGGACACGAACAGGCCGGTGCGGCCGAGCTGGTTGTAGCGCATGACGGAAGGTCCCCGGTTGGTTACCGGCATCTAGCGCGGCAAACGCCATCGCATTAGATGCCAAGATCGACATGAACTTGTGCAGCGGTTGCAGCAATGAGGCGGAACGAGCTGGATGACCTAGCCGCTTTCATGGCGGTAGCCGACTGCCTGAACTTCACGCGCGCCGCGTCCAAGCTGGGCATGTCGCCCTCCGCCCTGAGCCACGCCATGCGGGCGCTGGAAAGCCGCCTGGGCGTGCGGCTGCTGGCGCGGACCACCCGCAGCGTGGCGCCCACGGAGGCCGGCGAGCGGCTGCTGCGGACGCTTCGCCCGGCGCTGGCCGACATCGGCGCCGAGCTGGCGGCGCTGGGCCAGGCGCGCGGCAAGCCGGCGGGGGATTTGCGCATCACCGCGCCCAAGCATGCCGCCACCGCCGTGCTGTGGCCGGTGCTGCCCGGCTTCCTGGCCGCGTACCCGGACATCCGCGTCGAAGTGGTCATCGACGAGGGCCTGACGGACATCGTGGCGAGCCGCTACGACGCCGGGCTGCGGTTCGGCGAGAAGGTCGCCAAGGACATGGTGGCGGTGCGGGTTGGGCTGCCGATCCGCTCGGCGGTCGTGGCTGCGCCGGGCTACTTCGCGGACCATGGCGTGCCGCTCACGCCGCACGAATTGGCCCGGCATCGCTGCATCAACTACCGGCTGGCGACCGCAGGAGGACTTTACGCCTGGGAATTCGAGGAAGCGGGGCGGCCGTTCGAGGTCAGGGTGGACGGCCCGCTGGTGTTCAACGACAGCGACCTGATCCTGGCCGCGGCGCTGGCCGGGCAGGGCGTGGCGCTGCTGTTCGAGGACCAGGTGGCGGGCCACGTCGCGGCGGGGCGGCTGGCGCGGGTACTGGAGGCCTGGTGCTGGACCGCTCCCGGCTACTACCTCTACCACACCAGCCGCCGGCAGGTGCCGCCCACCCTGGCCGCGCTGCTCGCGGCGCTGCGCACCCGGTAAGCTAGAGCAGCGTCACCAGCAGCGGCACCAGCACGGCGGTGACGATGCCGTTCAGCCCGATGGCCAGGCCGCCGAACGCGCCCGCCGTCTCGTTCACCAGCAGCAGCCGCGCCGTGGCCAGCCCGTGCCCGGCGGTGCCGCCGGCCAGGCCCTGCGCCCGCCAGTCCACCACCCGCGCCAGCCGCATCACCACCGGGCCGAGCAGCACCGCGGTCAGCCCCGTCATCAGCACGAACACCGCGGCCAGCGAGGGCGAGCCGCCGATCTGCTCGGCGATGCCCATGGCGATCGGCGTGGTGACGGATTTCGGCGCCAGGGACAGCACCACCGTGCGGGACGCGCCCAAACCCCGCGCGATCAGCATGGCGCTGACCACGGCGGTGAGCGACCCGGCGAGCAGCGCGGGCACGATGGCCGGCGCCGCGCGGCGGATGCGGGCCAGGTTGGCGTGCATCGGCACTGCCAGCGCCACCGTCGCTGGGCCGAGCAGGAACTGCACGTACTGCCCCCCCTCGAAGTAGGCGCGGTACGGCGTGCCGGTCAGCAACAGCAAGGCGGCCAGCAGGACGATGCTGATCAGCATGGGGTTGGCCAGCACGTGGCCGCGGGCGAGGCCGCTCAGGAAGCTCGCGATCTCCCAGGCGATCAAGGTGGCGGCCAGGCCGAGCAGCGGCGTGGTCTGCAGATAGACCCAGAGCTGCGCCACGCCGGTCAACCGTCCCGCCCGCGCGACAGGCGCTGCATGACCCAGCCGGTGACGAGCATGCTGAGCGCGGTGGAGACCAGGATGGAGGCCAGGATCGCCACCCAGTCCCGCGCCAGCGCGTCCAGCTGGGTGACGATGCCGACGCCGGCCGGTACGAACAGCAGCGACAGGTAGCGCAGCAGGCCGTTGGACGTGTCGCGCAGCGCCGGGTCGGGGCCGCCGCGCACGACCAGCACGATGAACAGCAGCACCAGGCCGAGCACCGGGCCGGGCAGTGGCAGGCGCAGGGCGCGCGCGATGATTTCCCCTGCGAACTGGCAGAGGATCAGGACCGTGAGGGATCGCAGCACGCGCTATTGCAACGGCATCGTCAGGTTGAGTCCGGCGCCCGGCTTGGACTTGCGGTCCTGGCCGCTCTGTGCCGAGGAGGACGGCGAGATGCCCTCGCCGCGATACTGGTCATGCCGGGTGAACAGGCTCGGCGACAGCGAGGAGTCCTTGGACGCCTCGGTGGCCGGGACGGACGCTTCCGGGTCGGGGGTCGGGGCGGCGGTGAAGCCTGGGATGCCGGGCTTCGGCGGCGGACGCGGCGGCGGCTTCACGGAGTCGGGCAAGGTGGGGGTAATGGTGAAGCTGCTGGGCGGGGCCGCGCCGGCGACGGCCAGCCCGGCAAGCGCCAGCCATGCAGCCCGCCTCACGGCACCGGCCCCGGCTGGAGCGGCTCGACGCCGCGCCGGTCCGCCGCCGGGTTGCCGACCGGCGCGCCCAGCGGACCCGGCCCAGCGTCCCGCCAGGCGTGCAGCGCCCAGGCGACCGTGGGGAAGGCGAGCTGGTCCCACGGGATGTCGTCCCAGGCGAACATGCCGACTTCGAGGCTTTCCTCGCCCGCGGCGATGCCCGGCGTGGCGAAGCGCGCGCGATACAGCACCTGGAGCTGGCCGATGCGGCTCACGTCGTAGAGCGCCAGCACGCCGTCCAGCGCGATGTCCGCCCCGGCCTCCTCCATGACCTCGCGCCGGGCGCCCTCGGCGGTGGTCTCGTTCAGTTCCAGGTAGCCGGCGGGCAGGGTCCAGTAGCCCGCCCGCGGCTCGATGGCGCGGCGGCACAGCAGGACGAGGCCGTCCTCCGCCACGACGGCTCCGACGACGACCTTGGGGTTCTCGTAGGCCACGTAGCCGCAGGCGGAGCAGACTTGCCGCTCCCTGGTGTCTCCGGCTGGAACCGTGGCGACGAAATTGGGCACGCCCCCAGCGTGACGGGGCGGCGAGGGCGGATCAAGGCCCCCCGCGACGAAATCGGTGGGCGGGGCTAGACCGAGAGATCCACCAGGGAGCCGCGCGGGGCCACCCGGGGCGGGGCGCTGCCGGTCGCCAGGCCGCCGAGCGGCTTCTGCACCGCGGCCGGGGCGGCGGCCCGCGCGGCGGCTGGCGCGGAAACCCGGGTCGCCGGGTGCGCCGGCGCGGAGGGGGTGAATGCGGACAGGCTGCTGGGCGCGATCATGCGGAGCAGATTAGCGGGGAAAGGTTACGGCAAAGTGAATGGACGCGCTCATCCCGCCATCAGCACCGCGACGCCCGGCAGCGTCTTGCCTTCCAGCCATTCCAGGAACGCGCCGCCGGCGGAGGACACGTAGGTCAGCCGGTGCAGCACCCCGGCCTGCCGCAGGGCGGCCACCGTGTCGCCGCCGCCGGCCACGCTGCGCAGGGCGCCCGCCTCCGTCGCCTCCGCCACGGCATGGGCCAGCGCCATCGTCGCCGCATCGAACGGCGGCGTCTCGAACGCGCCGAGCGGGCCGTTCCAGACGATCGTGCGCCACCCCAGCATGCGCTGCTTCAGGTCCTCCACCGTCTCCGGGCCCACGTCCAGGATCATGCTGCCGTCCGGTACCGCGGCGATGGCGACCGTCTCGGTGGCGGCGTTCGGCTTGAACTCGGTGGCGGTCACCGCATCGGCCGGCAGCACGATCTCGCAGCCGGCCTCCTCGGCGCGGGCCAGGATGGCGCGGGCGATGACGTGCATCTCCGCCTCCTGCAAGGAGCGGCCGACGCCGACGCCCTTGGCGGCGAGGAAGGTGTTGGCCATGGCGCCGCCGATCACCAGCGCATCGACCTTGGTGACCAGGTTGCCCAGCAGCTCCAGCTTGGTCGAGACCTTGGAGCCGCCGACGATGGCCGCCACCGGGCGCTTCGGGTTGCCCAGCGCGGCGTCCAGCGCCTCCAGCTCCGCCTGCATCAGCCGCCCGGCATGGGCAGGCAGCAGCCGGCCCACGCCCTCGGTGCTGGCGTGGGCGCGGTGGGCGGCGGAGAACGCATCGTGGACAAAGATCTCCGCCAAGGCGGCGAACTCGCGGGCGAGCGCCGGGTCGTTCTCCTCTTCGCCGGGGTGGTAGCGGGTGTTCTCCAGCAGCAGCACCTCGCCGTCGCCCAACGCCTGCGCGGCGGCGTGGGCGACGGGGCCGGTGCTGTCCTCGGCAAAGGCCACCGGCCGGCCCAGCACGGACGCCATCGCCACCGCCATCGGCGCCAGCGACATGTGCGGCACGCGCTTGCCCTTGGGGCGGTCGAAATGGCTGAACACGATGACCCGCGCGCCGCCGTCGGCCAGCTCGCGGATGGTGGGGGAGAGCCGCTCGATCCGGGTGAGGTCGGTGATGGCGCCGTCCCGCACCGGCACGTTGAGGTCAGCGCGCACCAGCACCCGGCGGCCGCGCACGTCCAACCCGTCCAGCGTGCGGTGCATGGCTACAGGCTGCCGAACAGGGCGGCGGTGTCGCTCATGCGCGAGCTGAAGCCCCACTCGTTGTCGTACCAGCCGGCCACGCGGACCATCTGCCCGCCGTCGATGGAGGCGGTCTGCGTCGCGTCGAACGAGCAGGAGGCGGCGACGTGGTTGAAGTCGCTGCTGACCAGCTTCTCCGTGCTGAACTCCAGGATGCCGCGCATGGGGCCTTCCGCCGCCGCCTGCATCGCCGCGTGGATGTCGGCCACGCTGGCCGGGCGGGCGAGGTTCGCGTCCAGCGAGACGAGGCTGACGTTGGGGGTGGGCACCCGGATGGAGGTGCCGTCCAGCTTGCCCTTCAGCTCCGGCAGCACCAGGCCCACTGCCTTGGCGGCGCCGGTGGAGGTCGGGATCATCGACACGGCGGCGGCGCGGGCGCGGTGCAGGTCCTTGTGCAGCGTGTCCACCGTGCGCTGGTCGCCGGTGTAGGAGTGGATGGTGACCATGAAGCCGCGCACCACGCCGAAGCTCTCGTGCAGCACCTTGACCATGGGCACCAGGCAGTTGGTGGTGCAGGAGGCGTTGGAGATCACCGTCATGTCGCGAGTGATGACCGATTGGTTGACCCCGAACACGATCGTCGCGTCCACCCCGTCCGCCGGCGCTGAAATCAGCACCTTGCGCGCCCCGGCGGCGATCAGCTTGGCCGCGTCCTCCTTCTTGGTGAACAGCCCGGTGCACTCCATCGCCACGTCGATGCCCCCGTAGGGCACCTTGGACGGGTCGCGCTCGGCGCTGACGGCGATGGGGCCGTAGCTGCGGCCGTTATGCTGGATGGTGATGCTGCTGCCATCGACCGTGACGCTGCCGGGGAAGCGGCCGTGCACGCTGTCATAGCGGAACAGGTGGGCGTTGGCCTCCACGCTGCCGAGGTCGTTGATGGCGACCGGCTCCACGTCCGTGCGCCCGCTCTCGATGATGGCGCGCAGCACTAGGCGGCCGATGCGCCCAAACCCGTTGATGGCGACCTTCACGGCCATGGCGGCACTCTCCGTTGTGGGTGCCCGGATGTAACGGGATTGCCGGCGGCGCGCCAGGGCGGGGACGGGGGCGGGGGCGGGGGCGTCAGGGGAACGCCGAGCGGGGCGGGAACGCCTCGTTCTCCCAGAAGCCCGGCTGCTTGCGGGAGGTCATCTGCCAGGCGCCGCGGACGTTGCGGTAGGTTTCATAGGTAACGGTGAAGTCGTTCTTGTCGTCGGGGCGGCAGTACGCCTGTTCCAACTCGTCGGGACCTCCGGCGCGTCCCGGCACGGCTTGCCACCCTGTCTTAAGGGTCTCGCCCAACCGCAGGACGCCGGAATGCCCGTCGGGGGTGGCGTAGGTGACCGGGTCGAGCCCGGACTCGCCGGGCACGAGCAGCGTCGCGCTCAGCCCGGCATAGCTGCCCATCCCGATGGAGTGATCCACAGTGAGCAGGTAGGTCGGCGCGGCAAGGCCGCGCCATCCCGCCCGCTCCACCTTCGCCAGCGGTTCGTCGAGCAGCTGCTCGGCCAGGGTGGCGCCTTGCGCGTCAACGATGCGCACCCGGGCTGCCCGCAGCGGATGGCGGGTCAGCTCGGCGGCGAGCGGGCTGTGGTCCGGCAGCACGAACGCCGGGTCGTCGGAGACGTGCCACATCAGCCTGCGCAACTGCGCCGAGATGCGGCTGTCCTCCAGGATTTCGAGCGCTTGGCCAGCCTCGCCGTCCACCGCGACCCGGCTGGCGACGGCATAGCCGCCGGGGGCCGGACCGGACGCGGACGCGGCCGCCGGCTGGAAGTCCGCGTTGGGGATGGTCAGCCGCGCCCCGTTGACCACCGCCACCGAGGTGTTGCGGTAGGTTTCTAGCGTCGTGACCTGCTGACCCGGCGCGATGTCGATGCAGCCGCCCGCGGCGGCAGTCCTTAAGTCGGCCGGCGACGGGGCCGTGCGGTGGGTGCGGCTGTCGCCGCCCGGCAGCGTCAGGCGGCCGAGCGCGTCGGCGGAGGCGCACATGATGCCCGGCTTGGCGGCCACCAGCTGGTCCGCCTGGGCCGGGCCGGCGAGCGCGCAGATTGGGGCCAGTGCCAACCACCGCATGAACGTGCTCCCGCCCAGGTGGCCCAGCCTAGCCGGACGGCGGAATTTGCTGCAAGTCCATGAGCATGCCCGTGGCTGCGCCCGGCGGGCGCCCGAGCGGCATGCCATGTTCAGCGGCCGGCGCAATCCGCTATAACTGCGCCGACAAGGGAGTCCGCGCATGAAGAAAGCTGCCGTCGTCATCCTGATCCTGCTCGCTGCCGCGGGCGGCGGCTATCTGTATGCCCGGCAGCGGGCCGGCCAGGAGATGGAGGCGGGGATCGCCGCATTCCGCGCCTCGCTCCCCCCGGGATCGACGTTCAGCTACGCCACCGCCGCGCCGAGCCTGCTGGGCCGCAGCGCCCACCTCACCGGCGTGGCGCTGTCGGTTCACGGCGCCGCCTACACGGCCGCGGCCGCCGACGTCGCACCCGGCCCGGGCAACAGCCTGCGCCGCCTGACGCTGAGCAATCTCACCTCCAAGGCGGCGGGCGGCGAGGCGGCGGCTGACTCGCTGGCCGTGGACAATCTCGGCCTGCCCGTGCTGGCCGCCAACGCCGCCGACATCGACCCGGCCGCCGTCACCTTCGACCATGGCGAGCTGCACGGGCTGACCGTTTCGGCCGTGGACGGGACCAAGTTCGCCGCCAAGGACGTGACGGTCGACCATTACGGCGCGGGGCAGCAAGGCGATGCGGCGCTGACCGGGCTGGACCTGCAAACGGCGACCGCAACGGCGATGCACGTGCAGATCGACGATTTCCATGCCCGCCGGGTGCCGCTGGCGGAGATGGTGGCGCGGGCCGAGGCCACCGGCAGCACCGCGGGCTTCCCGAACCCGCACTACGACGCCGGGCTCTCGGCGCTCCGCCTGAGCGTGCAGGGCAAGCCGTTGCTGACGCTCGCCTCGCTCGATGTCGGGTCCGACCCGGCGGCGTCCGCCAGCTTCGACGACCACCTGGCCCTGCACGGCCTCGTGCTGCAAGCCGATCCGCAGCTCACCCCGGCACTGATGCAGCTCGGCTACCAGCAGGTGCAGGCCGACGCGCAGATGCATGCCGTCGAGAGCCACGACACCCGGCAGCTGCGGATGGACAAGTTCGACATCGAGGCCGCCGGGATGGGCCGGCTGCACCTGGCGATGGGGCTGGACGACATGCCCGAGAAAACCGCCGGGATCGGCCTCCCCGAGCTGCTGCAAACCCGGCTGCAAGGCTTGACCGTCGGCTATGACGACCAGGGCCTGGCGGCGAAGTACCTGGCCATGCTGGCGGCGCAGCAAGGCACGACCCCGGATGCGCTGAAGCAGCAGGGCAAGGTGGTGCTGGCCGCCGCCGCGGCGCAGGCCAAGCTGCCGCCGGCGATCACCGACCCGCTCCGGGCCTTCCTGGACAACCCGCGGCGCCTGGTGGTCACCCTGGCGCCGCCGCAGCCGATCGCGCTCGCCGAGCTGGCGGGCGGGGCCAGCGCCGACCCGCAGCGCTTAGGCCTGGCAGTTTCTAACTAAGCTCCAAACCCAGTTGGGTTTGAAGCTTAGGCGGCGCTGCCCAGCCGTCGCAGCACCGCCGCCGCCACGGCCTTCGGCGTCAGGCCGAAATGCTGGAACAGCGCGCTGGCGGGGGCGGACGCGCCGAAGCCGGACAGGCCGAGGAACACGCCGTCCTCGCCCAGCCAGCGCTCCCAGCCGAAGCCGCACGCGGCCTCGATGCCGAAGCGGGGCGCGCTGCCCAGCACGGCGGCGCGGGCCGCCCCGTCCAGCCGAGCGAACAGGCCCCAGGCTGGCATGGACACCACTGCCGCGGCGACGCCCTCCCGGGCCAGCCAGTCCCGCGCGGCCAAGGCCAGGGCCACCTCGCTGCCGCTGGCGATCAGAGTGGCGGCGCGGGGGCCGTGGGCCTCCGCCAGTACGTAGGCGCCGCGGACGCAACGGTTCTCCCCCGCCTCCATCCGCAGCGCGGGCAAAGGCTGCTCCGACAGCATCAGCAGGGATGGGCCGTCGTTGCGGCGGACGGCGATCTCGCAGCACTCCGCCACCTCCATGGCGTCGGCGGGGCGCAGCACCAGCAGGCCGGGCAGGGCGCGCAGCCCGGCCAGTTGCTCGACCGGCTGGTAGGCCGCGCCGTCCGCGCCTAGGCCGATGCTGTCATGCGTGGCCACGTGGATGGCGCGCACGCCCATCATGGCGGACAGCCGCAGCGCCGGGCGCATGCTGTCCGTGGCAGCCAGGGGCGCCACCGCGTAGGGCAGCACGCCGCCATGCAGCGCCAGGCCGTTCAGGCACGCCGCCATGCCGTGCTCGCGCGGGCCGTAATGCACCTGGCGGCCGGAGAAGCTGCCCGGCGTCACGGGCGTGCCGCTGCTTGGCCCCAGTTCCGTCTGGCCGCCGACCAGCTCGGGGAAGCCCGGGGCCAGCGCCTCCAGCAGCCGAACCGCCGAGTCGCGGGTGCTGGCGGGGCGGCGGTCGACCGCGAGGTCGGCCTTGAACGCGGCGAGCGCCTCCGCCCAGCCCTCCGGCAGCCGCCCGCCGGTTACCCGTTCGAACTCCGCCCGCAGCGGGTGGTGCGCCAGGCGCTTCAGCCAGGCCCGGCGGGCGGCGCTGCCCCGTTGCCCGACCTCGGCCCAGCGCGCGGCGGCGTGGGGCGCCATCGCGGCAGCGCCGCCATGGCCGCCGGTGCGGCATGCGATCAGCGTCGGCTTGCGGGAGCGGGCGGACGACGACAGCGCCGCCGCCAGCGCCGCCGGGTCGTGCGCGTCCACGCTGCGGGTCGCCCAGCCGCTGGCGGCGAAGCGGCGCAGGGCGTCATCCGGCCCGGCCAGCGCGCTGCAGCAGCTGGTGCAGCCGGTGTCGTCCTCCAGCAGCACCAGCAGCTTCTCCAGCCGCAGGTGCCCGGCCAGGCTGGCGGCCTCGTGGCTCACCCCTTCCATCAGGTCGCCCAGGGTGGCGAGCACCCAGGTGCGGTGGTCCACCAGGCTCTTGCCGAACCGCGCCGCCAGCAGCCGCTCGGCCAGCGCCATGCCTACGGCCATGCCCAGGCCCTGGCCGAGCGGGCCGGTGGTGGCCTCAATCGCCGGGTGCGCGGTGTGGTCCGGGTGCCCCGCCGCCGGGCTGTGCAGCTGGCGGTGGCCGGCCAGCGCCGCCGCGTCCATGCCGGCATGTCCCGTCAGGTGCAGCAGCGCGTAGAGCAGCGGCGCGCCGTGACCGGGGGAAAGCACGAAGCGGTCGCGGTCGGGCCAATGCGGGTCGGCGGCGTCGAAGCGGTGGAAGGCGGACCACAGCACGGCGGCGGCGTCCGCCATGCCGCTGGCAAACCCGCAGGCCGGGTCCATGCCGGACGCCACGGCCCGCAGCGCGCCGGCCAGGCTGTGCTGGTGGCTGGCGGCCTCCGCGGCACCGTCGAGCCACCTCATGCGCTCTCCTGCATGGCGGCGGGTTTAGGGGGACCGGCCGCGGCAGGCAAGGTGGGGCAGGAACCGAGGCGGCGGCGCTGCGCTTGAGGTGGCAGACCCTTCCCTGAAAGCTGAGCCATGGCCGCCAAACTGAAACCGCAGCAGCATTTCCAGATCTGGTACTTCGCCGCCGCGTTCCTGGGGCTGCTGCTGGTGCAGGACTACCTGGCCGGCCTGGCCGGCAACGTGCAGGCGCTGCCGTACAGCGAGTTCCAGGCCATGCTGCAAGGCGGCAAGCTCGACAACCTGGTCGTCTCGCCCAGCCGCATCGACGGCGACATCAAGGGGGCCGAGAAGGGCAAGCCGGCCCGCTTCTCCACCGTGCGGGTGGACCCGGCGCTGGCGCAGTCGTTCGGCGCCGACCACGTGACGTTCTCAGCCAGCCCGCCGCCGGGCTGGCTGTCGAGCGCGATCAGCTGGATGCTGCCGCTCGCGCTGTTCTGGGGCGGCTTCCTGTTCCTGCAGCGCCGCATGTCCGGCGCGGGCGGCGGGATGGGGGGCATGGGCGGGATCATGGGCATCGGCCGCAGCCGCGCCCGCATCTTTGCCGAAAGCGACACCAAGGTGCGCTTCTCCGACGTGGCCGGGGCGGACGAGGCGAAGGACGAACTGCGCGAGATCGTCGAGTTCCTGAAGGAGCCCCAGCGCTACGGCCGCCTGGGCGCGCACGTGCCCAAGGGCGTGCTGCTGGTGGGGCCGCCGGGCACCGGCAAGACGCTGCTGGCCCGCGCCGTGGCCGGCGAGACGGGGGTGCCGTTCTTCTCCATCTCCGGCTCCGAGTTCGTGGAGATGATCGTGGGCGTGGGCGCGGCGCGCGTGCGGGACATGTTCAAGCAAGCCCGCGAGAAAGCGCCCGCCATCATCTTCATCGACGAGATCGACGCGCTGGGCGGCGCGCGCAACGGCCCCGGCCTGGGCGGGCACGACGAGAAGGAGCAGACGCTCAACCAATTGCTTTCGGAGATGGACGGCTTCGACCCCAGCACCGGGCTGGTCATCATCGGCTCCACCAACCGCCCCGAGGTGCTGGATCCGGCGCTGCTGCGCGCCGGCCGGTTCGACCGCCAGGTGCTGGTGGACCGCCCGGACAAGAAGGGCCGGGTCGAGGTGCTGCGCATCCACCTGGCCAAGGTGAGCATGGCGCCAGGCGTCGATGCCGAGGCGATCGCGGGGCTGACGCCGGGCTTCACCGGGGCGGACCTGGCCAACCTCGCCAACGAGGCCGCCCTGCTGGCCACGCGGCGCAACGCCGAGAACATCACCCTCGACGATTTCGAGGCGGCGATCGAGCGGATGGTGGCGGGCCTGGAGAAGCGCAACCGCATCCTGAGCAAGCAGGAGCGCGAGACTGTCGCCATGCACGAGCTGGGGCACGCGATCAGCGCGATGGCGCTGCCGGACGTGGACCCCGTGCACAAGATCAGCATCATCCCGCGCGGCATCGCCGCCCTGGGCTACACCATGCAGCGACCGACGGAGGAGCACTTCCTGATGAGCCGGGACGAGCTGGTGCACCGCATGGTGGTGCTGCTGTCCGGCCGGGCCGCGGAGCAGATCGTCTATAGCCGCGTCTCCACGGGGGCGGCGGACGACTTGGTGCGCGCGACCGAGATCGCCCGCAGCATGGTGGTGCGCTTCGGCATGGATCCCGATCTAGGCCAAGTGGCCTACGAGCCGCAGCGCCAGCAGTTCCTGCAAGGCGGGCGGGACTACACGCCGCGTTCCTACGGCGACACGACGGCGACCAGCATCGACCGCGCGGTGCGGCTGCTGATCGACGGGGCGTATGAGCTGGCGCTGCGCATCCTGCGGGCGAACGAGGAGCTGCTGCGGCACTCGGCAGTGCAGCTGCTGGAGCGGGAGACAATGGAGCGGCCGCAGCTGGAGGCGATGGAAGCGGTGGTGAACCGGCTGCCGGTGGAGCTGCCGCGGCTGCCGGCGCCGAAGGCGGCGTGATTGCGATCGCCGCCGCCATGCAGCCGCCTGGCGGAGACTCGGCTAGCCCCCAGCTTCGAGACCGCCGGTCGCGGCCTGCATCGCCTCGTCCAGCTTAGCTTCGGAGAACGCTGACCTGGCGAACGCCAAGCCAGCCCTGGCCATTTCGCGGTTGTAGGCTTGGTCGGTGTGCAGTTGCATGATCGCAGTGACGGCTGCTCCCGTCTCCGGCGCCACGAGTTCGCGCAGCCCGGCCGGCAGGTCCAGGCCTTCCGCCGCGACCGGGGAGCATACGCACGGCACGCCTGCTGCCAGGCTTTCCATCACCCTGGCCTTCAGCCCGGCGCCAAACCGCAGGGGCGCCACGGTCAGCCGCACCGCATCGAACACCTCCCGCAGGTCAGCGACGTGGCCCATCACGGCCAGGCCCGGCTGCGGGGCCGCCAGCGCGGCCGGCAAGTGGGGGCCAACCAGCTTGCACTCGATCTGGGGGTCCAGCTCCTAGAGCGCGGGCATGATCTCGTCGCGCAGGTGCAGCGCGGCCGCCACGTTCGGCGCATGGCGGAAGTTGCCGATGAACGCCATGCCGCTTCGCTCAGCGAAGCCGGCCGGGGCGGAGCGGCACGGCACCGACCAGGCCATGACGTGCACGCGCCCGGGAGGGACGGCGCGGCGCAGCAAGGCGGCTTCCGCCGACGAATGGGTGATCACCGCATCAGCCATCCCTGCGGCCCACAGCTCCTGAGCCTTGATGCGGCGCGCCTCGTCCATCAGGTCCTGCCGCCGCTCGACCGCGGCCTGCCGGGCCAGCCGCACGTGGTGCAGGTCCGCCACGGCGTAGATCAGCCAGGCGTGCGGCTGGTGGCGGCGGACGAGGCTAGCGTAGTCGACCGCCGTCGCGACGCGGTGCAGGTAGACAAGCTCGTAGCCGTCCGCCTCGCGCCGGAGCACCTCCTCCACCGAAGCGAACCACGGCGCGTGACAGATGGTTATGCCGGCCCGGCGCAAGCCTGCCGCCGCCGGGCCGCCCGCCATTTGGGGGGCCGCGAAGGTCACGTCGTAGCCGAGGCGCTGCAAGGAGTGCATGTGCGACATGATCGCGGCTGATCCGCCGTCCCGGTCCTGCTCCGGCACGCCGTGGTCGTCGATCACCAGGGCGCGGCGGGGCTGTTCGGGCACCGAGGCGAGACGGAGGAAGGCGGCGTTGCGCGTTGCCCGGGCGGAGCGCCAGTCGGCCCGCACCTGCAGCAGCCTGTCGCGTTGATCGGCCAGGAAGGTGATCCGCTGATCAAGCTCGGCCTCGGTCGAGACGTTGCGGATGGCGGCTGCGAACGCGGTCTCGGCCTCCCCGTCGAACTCGGCCGAGGGGGGGAGGTAGATCGGCGAGCCATCCAGCTCCTCGCCATCGGCCTCGGAGCAGATGCGGATCAGCCAAAGCCGGCTCGGCAGCAGGGGCGTGCTGAGCAGCACGGCGAAGCCGAACCGGCCGTTGCCGAAGCCGGCTTGCTCCAAATCCGCACGGTAGCGATTGGCCACGACCCGCTGCAGCAGCTCGTCGTTGGCCGTGATCAGCAGGCAGACCGGCTTGTCCGGGAACGCCGTGTCCCGAACCCAGCCGTGCAGCCATCTGCGGTCGGCCCCGTCAATGCAACCGACGAGCGGCAAGGCTTGCTAGGCGGCGATGGATCGCGGCTGGGCGAGAGCCTGCGGCTGCAACGCCCTGGTCCCCAGCACTGACTGGTCCGCCACCCGGCGAACCTCGACGGATCGTGCATCGATCCCGGGCGGGATGGCGAAGCTGAAGCTGTGGCGCCCGCTGCCCATCCCCGCCGCCCGCAAGTCCGCGCGGAACGCGTTGGCCAGCGTGCGGCCGGCGACCACCCCGTCCACCAGCACTTCGAGGCAGACTGGCGCCTCCGGCCACTCAGGATTTTGCGCCCAACCCCTGAGCACCAAATCCTCCAGGTCGTCGATACGGCCACGCAGCGGCCCGCCCAGCCCCGTCACCGGCAAGCCTGCCCGATGGTCGATCATGCGCTTGATCGATGCGAGCTGCTCGCCGTCCTCCTGCCGGGGGGCGCAGTAGACGGCCGGGGCGCGGGGGCGGCCAGGGTACAGCGCCTCGAACTCATGGGCGTTCTGGAACATCCCGCGGCTGTTGTCGTCAACGAACGACTCCGAGGCGGCGCCCTCGGCCCAAATCACTGCGTGCTCGTCCAGCTCGACGTGGATGTAGTGGACGGACTCGACCGATGGCGCTTGGGTGACGGACACGCCGTTGACCAGCAACCAGGCGGGCACCAGCACGCCGTGCAGGAACATAGCATGGCGGGGTGAGACGAAAAGATCGCGGCGCGGCTGGCCGTCGCCCAACGCTCCGGCATGGATGCAGACCGGCAGGATCTCGCGGTGCCCGGCCACGAACGCCCCGGCGTAGGATCGCCGGCCGACCCACTTGATCGGCTTCAGGTCGCCGGACCAGGTGACAAGCTCGTCGCCAATGGTGAGCTCCTCGATTGCGACCTCGCCCTGCCGGGTCTGGATCAAGGTGCCCGGGGCATAGCAAGCCATATAGGTGTTGGCCCCAGCCACCAGGCCGGCATCTCCCAAGCCGCCGATGAGGGCGGTCAGGTTGCCCACGGTGATATCCGCCGCTCCGACCGCCAGAGGCGTGTTGGCGACGATATACGTGTTTCCGCCGCTGGTGTAGGTGAATGCGCTCAGGCTTTGCAGGTCATTGGCCACGCTGATGTCCTGCGTGACGGTTGTGCCGTTCTGTTCGACGTAGGTCACCTTTTCCGAACCGGTCGCCTGATCCGTGCCGAAGCTCACCGTCGATCCGCTGTGGGATGTCAGGAGGTCTGCCGCTGTCACGCCGACCAGGACACCGACGGTGGCGTTCAGCATGACCTGATAGACATAGGCGCCAGTCAACGATGCACCGGAGACAGGTAGTGCCATGTGGACCATCCCTTGATTTCTTAGAGGATCAAGCTGTTCTCAGCCGGACTTAATAACAATAATCAACACCAGGCAGTCCCACGCATTCGGCCTGACGCCGACGCCGAGACAGCCCACGCGTTACTTGGGACACAAGGATGTTGCTTGGATCAGGGATCGGACAACAGCCGGTTTGAGGATGTTTCGGACGTTCTTGCCAACAGTTCGGCTTGATCCCCTTGTCGATCTGTCAATCACAAGTAACGCGATTGTCTGACAACGTCTGTCCGACACAGTACGTTGGGCAACGATGCATCAAGCGAGGCGATTGAGCGTCGCCTAGGTTCTCGCCGGGCCTTGCAGGGACTTGAAGCGTTGCCGGACCGACGAGTAACACTCGCAAGCGGTGGCCTCGAGACCGGCGCGGTCGGTGATCGTTATGTTGCCGCGATCGTACCGGATGAGCCCGGCCTTCTGAAATACCTGGGCCGCCACGGTCACGCCGGGGCGGTGCACGCACAGCATGAGCGCCAGCTGTTCCTGGGTGAGGGGCAGGTTGTCGCCTCCCAACCGGTCATGCGCCATCAGCAGCCAGCGCGCCAGCCGCTGGTCCAGGGCGTGGTTGGCGTTGCAGGCTGCTGTTTGCGTGACCTGCTGGTGAAAGGCCAGCACGTAGCGCAGCAGCAGCCGTTCCAGCGCCGGGATATTCTCGAGCGCCTGGCGAAGCGCATCGGCCCCCAGCCGCAGCATGGTGCCCGGCACCTGCACCACGCCTTCGACCGAACTCGTGTCGCTTCCGAGCACGAGGGGCAGGCCGACCAAACCTTCGAAGCCCACCACGCCGACTTCGGCGGATCGTCCGTCCGCAAGCCGCGTCAGCATCGAAACTAGGCCGGATTGCGGGAAGTAAATCGACGCCACGCGCTGTCCTGGCGACAACAGGACATGATTTCGACCCAGCTTGACAGGCTCGAACAGCGCCCAGAGCCAACCCAGGTCTTGAGATGGTAAAACTGCGAGCAGGCGGTTTTCGGGCTTTGTTGCACTGTATTGTTGTTGGTTCATAGCATAGACACCCTGTGACAATCGTCGGCAGGAGAATGCGCATCTCTTAAGTATTCATGCCGCCTAGGTCTTGGCATGTCATGAGAACAACGCCGCATGATCCGGCTCCAGGATTGGCTGCATGTCAATGCATCCAGCTCCTGGCGGGGTGGCTGGCTGCGGCGCCTCAGCCCGTCATGGCGGTCGGCAGGCCTGCCCTGTCGAGGTGGCGCAAGTCTGCCAGCGGCGGCAGGCCGGCCTTGCTCAATCCCCGTGCCGCTCGAAGCTCTTGGCGGCGCGAAGCGGCGCCCTGGCTCAGCTCACCGCAGCGGAGGCAGCGTCAGATCCGGTTCGCCCGCGCCAGCACCACCTCCAGCAGCACCTGACACCCCGCTGCTGCCTGCTCCGGCTCGATGCTTTCCGCCTCGTTGTGCGACAGCCCGTCCCGACAGGGCGTGAAGATCATCGCCGTCGGCGCGTGCGGCGCCACGAAGATCGCGTCGTGCCCGGCGCCGGACACGATCTCCCGCGACGGATAGCCCAGCCGGGCCGCCGCTTCGCGCACCAGCGCCACGCACGCCGGGTCGAACGGCTGGGCGGCGATGCGGACGCGCTCGGACAGGTCCAGCCGCACGCCGGAGTCCCGCGCGACCCGCCCGGCGGCTTCGGGGAACCCGGCGGCGATGCGGGCCATCTCCGTCTCGTCCGGATGGCGGAACTCGACGCTGAAGCGCACCTCGCCGGGGATGACGTTGCGGCTGTTCGGGCTGACGAACAGCTGGCCCACCGTGCCGCGGCCCAGCTCGCCGCGGGCGCGCATGGTGCGGTCCACCAGCTCGATGATGCGCGCCGCCCCCACCAGCGCGTCCCGCCGGGCAGCAGGCGGGGTGGTGCCGGCGTGGCTGTCCTGGCCGGTGACCACGGCGTCGTACCAGATCTGCGCCTGCCCGCCGGTCACCACGCCGATGGCGCAGCCCTCCGCCTCCAGGATCGGCCCCTGCTCGATGTGCAGCTCGAAGTAGCTGTCGGCGGGGAAGCGCCGGGCCGGCTCGGGGCCGCGCAGCCCCTGTCCGTCCAGCGCCTCGGCCACGCTCACGCCGTCCGGGTCGCGCAGCGCCTCCGTCTCGGCCTGGCTGAACGCGCCGGCCCACACGCCGGAGCCCATCATGGCCTTGCCGAAGCGCGCGCCCTCCTCGTCAGTCCAGTTCACCAGCTCGACGGGCGCCTCCGTCACGAGGTCCAGCTCGTTCAGCGTGCGCATCACCTCCAGCCCGGCCAGCACGCCCAGCGCGCCGTCGAACTTGCCGCCGGTGGGCTGGCTGTCCAGGTGGCTGCCGAACAGCACGGGGGGCGCGGCCGGGTCGCGCCCGGGGCGGCGGGCGAACATGTTGCCCATCGTGTCGGTCCGCACCGCGAGCCCAGCGGCCTCGCACCAGGCGCGGAACTGCTCGCGCCCGGCCTTGTCCACGGCGCTGAGGGCCAGGCGCTTGACGCCGCCCTTGTCCGTGGCGCCGATGGCGGCCATCGCCATGAGGCTGTCCCAAAGCCGGCGGCCGTCGATGCGCTGGTTGCTGGCGGACATGCGGGCGCTCCGGTGTGAGGCCGCCATCTTGCCCAGGGGCGGCATTGATGCAACGTGGCGGCATGCTCCGCGCCCCCGCCCTGCTGCTGTGCCTCGCCGCCTTGGCGGGCTGTACCCTGATCGACCAGCGCACCTTCAACCCGCAGGCGGGGCGCACGCCGCCGGACCTGGCGGGACCGGCCGGGCCAGGCGCGCCGCCGCCGCTGGTCACGGTGGATTTCGGCCGCCCGAACCCGGATTATGCGACCGAGCTGCACCAGGCGGTGGCCTTGGCGGTCAGCCGCAAGCCGGACGTGCAGTTCGACGTGGTGACGGTGGTGCCCGCGACCGGCGCCCCGGCCGACCAGGTGGGCGCGGCGACCGGCCTGACTGCGGACGCCCGCGCCGTGGCGCGCGCCATCAGCGCGGACGGGGTGGACGACGACCGCATCCACCTGCTGGCCCGGGCGGAGGGGGTGGCGACGCGGCAGGTGCAGGTGTTCGTGCGGTAAGGCATCCTGTTGCGAAGCAGGGGTCGAGCCTGACGGCTCGCCGGGTTCGGGCCGCCATCCTCACGCCATCACGGACCAGGCGTCGTCATGCGTCACGACCTGCCGCAGCACGTGCAGCACCTTGTCCCCGGAGCTGGTGCGGCCAGCGAACGCATCGGCCAGGGCCTGCTTCGCCAGCGGGTTGGCTTGGTTGGCTTGGCCGTTGAACGCCATGGACCAGTGTGGGAAGTCCCGCGCCGGGACCGGCCCGGTCTCGATCATCATCACGTCCCCGTGCCGGTCATCGCACTGGATGCGCTCGAAGGCGGCCTCCACAGCATCGGCGGGGCCCTCAAGCACCTGCGCGAAGCAGCCGTCGTTGAACAGCAGCCCGCCGGTGATGCCGTCCCGGGCGTTGTTGACGCGGGACTTGGCCAGGATCGCCTCGATCTCGGCGGCATACGTCGCCGGCGTGCCGGACAGGCGGTTGCGGCTGCAATACAGCACTCGGTACAGATGGGGCATGGTCGGGTTCTCAGACAGCCAAGGTTACGGATGTTTTGCCCCGTTTGGCGAAGCGGGCGATGAGGTCCGCCACCTCGCCGACCGGCACGGGTTTGCTGAACAGGTAGCCTTGCACGGACGTGCATCCCTCAGCCCGGATGCGTGCAAGCTGGTCATTGGTCTCGACGCCTTCGGCGATCGTGGTCATGCCGAGGCTCACGCCGAGGGCGGCGATCGCGCGGATGATCGCGTCCTGCCCATGCGCGTCCCCGCCGTTGCGCACGAACGACCGGTCGATCTTGATTTTGTCGAACGGGAAGCTGTGCAGTTGGCTCAAGGACGAGTAGCCGGTGCCGAAATCGTCCATCGCCACCTTGACTCCCAGCCTGCGTATCCGGTGCAGCGCCGCAAGCACGGCGGCCTCGTTGCGCAGCAGCACGCTTTCGGTAATCTCGATCTCCAGCCGCGCGCCCGGCAGGCCGGACTTCGCGAGCGCCCGCGTCACCGTGTCCACCAGCCGGCCCGGGTCCTCGAACTGCATGGGCGACACGTTCACCGCGACGCGGACGTCGTCCTTCCACTCTGAGGCCTGCATGCAAGCCTCGCCGAGCACCCAATCGCCGATCGGCACGATCAGCCCGATCTCCTCGGCCAAGGAGATGAAGTCGGCTGGGGACACCAGCCCGCGCTCCGGATGCCGCCAGCGGACCAGGGCCTCGAATCCTTCGACCGCGTTGCGCTCCAGTTCAATCTGCGGCTGGTAGTGCAGCTCGAACTCGCGCATCACCAAGGCCCGGCGCAGGTCGATTTCCATCGCCCGCCGGGCCAGCGCGCGCTGGTCCATTGCCGGCTCGAAAAAGCCGAACGTGCCACGTCCGGCCTTCTTGGCCGCGTACAGCGCCAGGTCCGCGTTGCGGGCAAGCTGGCCGTACTCGGCGCCGTCCTCCGGCGCCACGGCGATGCCGATGCTGGCGCCGATGTTCACCTGGTGGCCGTCCACCAGGTAAGGGCGGCCCAGCATGTCCACCGCGCGCTTGGCCAGGCTCGCCAAGCCGTCCGCGCCGAGCGAGGGCGAGATCATGGCGGCGAACTCGTCGCCGCCCAGCCGGGCCACCAGGTCGCCTTTGCGCAGCACGGAGGACAGCCGCTTGGAGACCAGCCGCAGCAGCATGTCGCCAACCGGGTGCCCCAGCGTGTCGTTCACGGCCTTGAACCGGTCCAGGTCGATCATCAGCATGGCCAGGCCGGCGCCGTCCCGGTCCAGGCCGGCGAGGCTGGCGGCCACGCGGTCCTGGAACATGGCGCGGGTGCACAACCCGGTCAGCTTGTCGCGCATCGCTTCCTGGAGGGCCTCCGCCTCCGCCAGGCGGCGCGCGGTGGTTTCCTCCATCACGACCAGCCACTGGCCAGGACCGATTGCCGACATTTGCAGCGTGAAGGTGCGGCCCTCGCCGGAGAAGGCAAGGCTTGCCGCATCCGATCCTGCAACGGCTGCCATGCACGCCTCGTGCACCAGGCGCGCGCCGCCCTGCTGCAGCATCGGACTGGCTTGCAGCAGGCTTTCGACATCCATGGCATTCGCGAGCGCATCCGGGGCAATGCCCAGCATGGCGCTGAGACGATCGTTCCTGGCCAGGATGGCCAACGATGCGTCAAAGCTGAGCAGCCCCGCACCGAGGCCGTTCAGCACGGCATGGAGGTGGTCCGCGCCGGGTCGGCGGCCTGCCACGGCCGTGGCGCTGCCGCCACCCCGCGTAAGTTCGTGGACCTTCGAGGATACTGGCATCTCATCAACCTTGCAGGGCCGGCGTGGCGAACGGTCCGGCCATCTCGTGCTGTGCACGGCTGAAGCTTGATCCCGGCACCCCTAACGTCGCGTGAACGGCGATGCCGTTTACCGGAGCCAAGCCTATTCGGTGAACGCGCTCGCCGAGTAGCCCTGCGCGAACAGCAGCGCCCGCAAGTCCGCATGGTCCACCCGGTGCCGCGCCGCGGCGGCCACCACCGGCTTGGCGTGGAACGCCACCCCCATGCCGGCCGCCGCGATCATCGCCAAGTCGTTGGCGCCGTCCCCCACCGCCAGCGTCGCCGCCAGGCGCAGGCCGCGGGCGGCGGCCAGCTCCTGCAGGGTGGCGAGCTTGGCGTCCCGGTCCAGCACCGGCTCGCCGACCCGGCCGGTGAGCGCCGCGCCATCGTCCTCCAGGGTGTTGGCGCGATGCACGTCGAAGCCGCACAGCGCCGCCACCCGGCTGCTGAAGAAGGTGAAACCGCCGGAGACCAGCGCCGCCGTGGCGTTGTGCGCCCGCATGGTGGCGACCAGGGTGCGCGCGCCCGGCGTCAGCCGCACCGCTTCCCAGGTGCGCTCCAGCGCCTCCAGCCCGACGCCGCGCAGCAGCGCCACCCGCTCGCGCAGCGCGTCCGCGAAGTCCAGCTCGCCGTTCATCGAGCGCCGGGTGAGGGCGGCCACCGGCGCGCCGAACCCGGCCAGGGCCGCCAGCTCGTCCAGCGTCTCGCCGGTGACGACGGTGCTATCCATGTCCGCCACCAGCAGGCCCTTGCGGCGGCCCCGGGTGGACACGGCCAGCGCATCCACCGCTTCCCCCTCCAGGGCGGCGCGCGCGGCGGGCAGGTCAGGCGCGCCGGGGCAGGGGATATCGACGGCTTCGCCCGGGGAGAGCACGAGGGGGGTGCCGCCGCGCACCGCCTCGCGCACCCGGGCGATGGCGTCGGGCCGCAGCGTGGTGGCGTCGCGGGCGGCGACCAGGGTGAGGATATGCGGCATGATGGCTGCATGGCAGGGGCGGACGGCATGGACAAGCGGCGGGCGCTGATCGTCGCCGGGCCGACGTGCAGCGGCAAGTCGGCGCTGGCGCTGCACCTGGCCCGGCGGTTCGGCGGCACGGTGATCAACGCCGATTCCATGCAGACGTACCGCGAGCTGCGGGTGCTGACCGCGCGGCCGACGCCGGAGGAGGAAGCCGCCGCGCCGCACCGGCTGTATGGCGTGCGCCCCGCCGCCGAGCCCGGCAGCGCCGCGTGGTGGCGCGGAGCGGCGCTCGGCGCCATGGACGCCGCCGCGACGCCGATCCTGTGCGGCGGCACCGGCCTCTACCTCCGCGCGCTGACCGCGGGCCTGGCGGACATCCCCGACCCGGGCGCCGACGCCCGCTCGGAGGCCCGCCGCTTGTTGGCGGCCGAGGGTGCGGAGGCCTTGCACGCCCGTCTGGCCGCCGCCGATCCGGACACGGCCGCCACCCTGCGCCCCGGCGACGGGCAGCGGCTCGCCCGGGCCTGGGAGGTATGGCGCGGCACGGGACGGGGCCTGGCCGCCTGGCGGCGCGCCGTCCCGGCGGAACCAGCCTGGCGCTACCGGGTCATCCTGCTCGACCCGCCGCGCGCCGAGCTGCGCGCCGCCATCGCCGCCCGGTTCGCCGCCATGCTGGAGGGCGGCGCGCTGGCGGAGGTGGCCGGGCTGCTGTCCCAGCGGCTTGACCCGGCGTTGCCCGCCATGCGCGCGCACGGTGTTCCCGAGTTGGCGGCCCACCTGCAAGGCACCTTGCCGCTTGCGGAGGCCGCCCGCCTGGCCGTGCTGGCGACGGGGCAGTACACCAAGCGCCAGGCGACCTGGTTCCGCCACCAACCGATGGCAGACCCGAGCGAAACGCATACGATCAATGCGCAATATAGTTGTTGTACGCAACTTTCGGAAAGTTTCATGGCAGGCATGCAGCGTTTTCTTCAAGGTTCGGTTGACCCTGCACCGCAGCAAAGTTAGATTGCCGCCATGACCCACCACAGCAGCACCCGCCGCTCCGGCGCCGAGATCCTTTTGCAGGCCCTCAAGGACCAGGGCGTGGACGTGGTGTTCGGCTATCCCGGCGGGGCGGTGCTGCCGATCTACGACGCGCTGTTCAACCAGAACGCCATCCGCCACATCCTGGTGCGGCACGAGCAGGCGGCGGTCCACGCGGCGGAGGGCTATGCGCGCTCCACCGGCAAGGTCGGCGTGGTGCTGGTGACGTCCGGGCCGGGCGCGACCAACGCCGTCACCGGGCTGGTCGATGCGCTGATGGACAGTATCCCGATCGTGTGCCTGACGGGCCAGGTGCCGACGCACCTGATCGGCAACGACGCGTTCCAGGAGGCGGACACCACGGGGATCACCCGGCCCGCCACCAAGCACAACTACCTGGTCAAGCGCAGCGAGGACCTGGCGCGGGTGGTGCACGAGGCATTCGCCATCGCCGCCGGCGGCCGGCCCGGCCCCGTGGTGATCGACCTGCCGAAGGACATCCTGATCGCGCCCGCGCCGTACGCCGCGCCGAGCCGGGAGCCGCACCGCTCCTACCGTCCGCGCACCGAGCCGGACCCGGCGCAAATCCGCCGTGCGGTGGCGCTGCTGAAGGGCGCGCGCCGCCCGATCGTGTACAGCGGCGGCGGCGTGATCAACGCCGGGGACGACGCGACGGCGGCCTTGCGCGAGCTGGTGCGGCTGAGCGGCGCGCCCTGCACCTCCACGCTGATGGGCCTGGGCGCGTATCCTGCGTCCGACCGGCAGTTCCTCGGCATGCTGGGGATGCACGGCACGGTGGAGGCGAACCTCACCATGCATGGCTGCGACGTGATGCTGAACGTCGGCGCGCGGTTCGATGACCGGGTGACCGGGCGGCTCAACGCCTTCGCCCCGCACGCGCAGAAGATCCACTGCGACATCGACCCGTCCTCCATCAACAAGAACGTGGCGGTGGATGTGCCGGTGGTCGGCGATGCCGGGCGCATCCTGCGCGCCATGATCGCCGCCTGGCACGAGGACCCGCAGGCGCAGGACCGCGCGGCGCTGGCCGCCTGGTGGCGGCAGATCGACGCCTGGCGCGAGACGGACTGCCTGGCCTACGAGCAGGACATGACGCCGGGCGCCGTCATCAAGCCGCAGCACGCGCTGCGCCGGTTGCATGCCGCCTGCGCCGGGCGCGAGACCTACATTTCGACCGAGGTGGGGCAGCATCAGATGTGGGCCGCGCAGCATTTCGGCTTCGACGAGCCGAACCGCTGGATGACCTCGGGCGGCTTGGGCACCATGGGCTACGGCCTGCCCGCCGCCATGGGCGTGCAGGTGGCGCACCCGGACGCGCTGTGCATCGACATCGCGGGCGAGGCGTCCATCCTGATGAACATCCAGGAGATGGCGACGCTGGCGCAGTATCGCCTGCCGGTGAAGGTGTTCATCCTGAACAACCAGTATATGGGCATGGTGCGGCAGTGGCAGGAGCTGCTGCATGGCAGCCGCTACTCCGAGAGCTACAGCGCCGCCCTGCCGGATTTCGTCAAGCTGGCCGAGGCGTTCCACGGCACGGGGCTGCGCGCCACCTGCGTGGGTGAGCTGGACGGGGTGATCGAGCGCATGCTGGCGACGCCCGGCCCGGTAATCGCGGACATCTGCGTGGACGAGAAGGAGAACTGCTACCCGATGATCCCGTCCGGCGCCGCGCACAACGAGATGATCCTCGGCCCGGGCGGCGAGGCGCGGGCGGCCGGGCTGACGCAGGAAGGGCTGATGCTGGTCTGATGGACGCGCCCCTGCAAACGGCGACCATCTCCGTGCTGGTGGAGAACGAGTCCGGCGTGCTGGCGCGCGTGATTGGCCTGTTCAGCGGGCGCGGCTACAACATCGACAGCCTGACGGTGGCGCCGGTGGAGGACGACCGCGGCCGCAGCCGCATCAACATCGTGACCTCGGGCACGGAGATGATCATCGCGCAGATCAAGGCGCAGCTGGACCGGCTGGTGCCGGTGTACAAGGTGGCGGACCTGACCAAGGAGGGGCCGCACATCGCGCGGGAGCTGGCGCTGATCAAGGTGGTGGCGACGGGGGCGGACCGGACGGAGAGCCTCAGCATCGCCAACGCGTTCCGCGCCCGGGTGGTGGACACGACGGTGGGCAGCTTCGTGTTCGAGCTGACGGGGGCGACGGAGAAGATCGACGCGTTCGTGGCGCTGATGCGGCCGCTGGGGCTGGCGGAGGTGTCGCGGAGCGGGGTGGCGGCGATCAGCCGGGGGCCGGGGACGCTGTAGTTTTCTTCTCCCTCTCCCCTTGCGGGAGAGGGCCGGGGTGAGGGGAGGCCGCGCGGCAGGGTTCACCCGGTCGCCACCCCTCACCCAACCCTCTCCCGCAAGGGGAAAGGGCTTTATTGTATTGGAGCAAGACCATGCGCGTTTACTACGACCGAGACGCCGACGTGAGCCTGATCAAGGCCAAGAAGGTCGCGATCATCGGCTTCGGCAGCCAGGGCCACGCCCACGCCCAGAACCTGCATGATTCCGGCGTCACCAACGTCATCGTCGGCCTGCGGCCCGGCTCCGCCGGCGTCGCCAAGGCGGAGGCGGCGGGCCTGCCCGTCATGGACCCGGCGGACGCCGCCCGCCAGGCCGACGTCGTCATGATGCTGACCCCGGACGAGATTCAGGGCGACCTGTACCGCGAGAAGCTGGCCTCGAACATGAAACCCGGCGCGGCGCTCGCCTTCGCGCACGGCCTCAACGTGCACTTCAACCTGCTCGACCCGCGCCCGGACATCGACGTGTTCATGATCGCGCCCAAGGGACCAGGCCACACCGTGCGCTCCGAGTACCAGCGCGGCGGCGGCGTGCCCTGCCTGGTGGCGGTGGCGCAGGACCCCTCCGGCAACGCGCTGGAGATCGCGCTGTCCTACGCGAGCGCCATCGGCGGCGGGCGGGCCGGCATCATCGAGACCACGTTCAAGGAGGAGTGCGAGACCGACCTGTTCGGCGAGCAGGCGGTGCTGTGCGGCGGCTTGGTGGAACTCATCAAGGCCGGGTTCGAGACGCTGGTGGAAGCCGGCTACGCGCCGGAGATGGCGTATTTCGAGTGCCTGCACGAGGTGAAGCTGATCGTGGACCTGATCTACGAGGGCGGCATCGCCAACATGAACTACTCCATCAGCAACACCGCGGAATACGGCGAGTACGTCACCGGGCCGCGCATCATCACGCCCGAGACCAAGGCCGAGATGAAGCGCGTGCTGACCGACATCCAGTCCGGCCGCTTCGCGCGGGACTGGATGCTGGAGAACCGGGTCAACCAGTCCAGCTTCAAGGCGACCCGGCGGCGCAACGCCGAGCACCCTATCGAGAAGGTCGGCGAGGCGCTGCGCGGCATGATGCCGTGGATCAAGCAGAACGCGCTGGTGGACAAGGCGCGCAACTAGGCCCCGGGTCTCCGGCGGCCAGCCAGCGACGGCGCCCTGCCCACGCCACCCGAACACAGCCCGGTGCCGCCGTTCGCGCGGCGCGCCGGCCCCGTCCTGTGTGCGCTCGCCGTCTGCCTCGCCGTGGTGTGGGGGCCGCCCCCGGTCCGGCGGGCCGAGGCTTGGCTGCGCTACCGGGTGGCCGGCTCCGTGCCCCCGCCCATCGTCGCCGGGCGGCACGGGCGCTTGTTCCTGGGCAACCACACGGGGGCGGCGCCAGGCTCGCTCATCGCCGGCCTTTGCGGCGGCATGGGCCCGGCGGCGATCGCCCGCGCCGCCGGGCTGATCCGTCCGGTGCTGGCCGCCGGGCGCGCGGCGGGGGTGCCGTTCCGCTTCGTCATCGTGCCGACCGCGCCCCGCCTGTATCCGGAGGACCTGCCGGCCGGCCTGCCCTGCGCCGACCCGGCGGCCGACCGCCTGGCCGCCGCCCTGGACGACCCGGCGGTGATCTACCCGGTGGCCGCCATGCAGGCGATGAAGGCGCGGTTCCTCGTGCTGCCCCGGCGGCATTTCCACTGGGCCGGGGAGGGGCCGCTGCGGGTAGCGGAGTTCGTCGCCGCCGGCATGGGCCTGCGCCAGGCGCTGACGCTGCCTCTGCGCCCGGACAACCGCGCCTCCGACCTCGACGAGTTCGACCCCGGCCTGGCGGTGACCGACCCGATCGGCACCGCCGACCTGCATGCCGCCGGGGTGGCCCAGTGCACCGGCATCCGCTGCGACCCGGCGCTGCCGGAGGCGCTCACCGCCTATGCCCGCCCCGGGCCGGGCCGCCTGCTGCTGATCGCCGACAGCTTCGGCGAGGAGGTGGCGGGCGACTTCAGCGAGTTCGCCGGCCAGGTCCGGCTGGTCCGCATGAACCCGGCGCTGGGCACGCCGCCGGCCGTGCTGGCGGACGCCCTGGCCGGGTTCGACCCGACCGCGGTCATCGTGCTGTACCACGACGCGGGCGCCCTGGCGCTGGACGAGGCCTCGCAAGCCAGCCTTGCGCTTGCGGCAAGGCTGCTGGCCGATGCCGCCTTGCCACTGCCCGCCTTCGGCCACTAGGGTCTGGGCATGTCATGCGGCTCCCTCCGACTCTGCCTGCGACTTCATCGCCCCTGAGCGCCTCGCCAGGCCGTCGTGTGCTGGCATCGCTCAGGGGGACCTGAGATGCCCGCCCACCCCACCCCGCTGATGACCGGTCCAAGGAAGCGCTCATGACCATCTCCCACCCGCATTTCGGCGACATGGCCGAAGGCCGCGTCGTCCTGTTCGACACCACCTTGCGCGACGGCGAGCAGTCGCCGGGCTTTTCCATGAACCTGCACGAGAAGCTGCGCATGGCCGAGGCGCTGGCCGAGCTGGGCGTGGACGTGATCGAGGCCGGGTTCCCGATCGCCTCGCCCGGCGATTTCGAGAGCGTGCAGCTGATCGCCGAGCAGGTGCGCGGCCCCGTGGTCGCCGGGCTGGCCCGCACCGGCCGGGCGGACATCCTGCGCGCGGCGGAGGCGGTGCGCGGCGCCGAACGCCCGCGCATCCACACCTTCCTGTCCACCAGCCCGCTGCACATGAAGTACAAGCTGCGCATGGAGCCGGACGCGGTGCTGCAGCTGGCGACGGACAGCGTGGCGCTGGCCCGGCAGCACACGGACGACGTGGAATGGTCCGCCGAGGACGGCAGCCGCACCGAGCCCGACTTCCTGTGCCGCTGCGTGGAGGCGGCGATCAAGGCGGGCGCCACCACCATCAACATCCCGGACACGGTGGGCTACGCGCTGCCGGAGGACATGCACCGCATCTTCACCATGCTGCGCGAGCGGGTGCCGGGCGCTGACGGGGTGATCCTATCCACGCACAACCACAACGACCTCGGCCTGGCGGTGGCCAACACCATCGCCGCCCTGCGCGCCGGGGCGCGCCAGGTGGAGTGCACCGTCAACGGCATCGGCGAGCGGGCGGGCAACGCGGCGCTGGAGGAGATCGTAATGGCGCTGCGCACCCGGCACGACGCGGTGCCGTACGCCACGGGGGTGCACACGCCCAACATCCTGCGGGTGTCCAAGATGCTGGCCACGATCACCGGGTTTGACGTGCAGCCGAACAAGGCGATCGTGGGGCGCAACGCCTTCGCGCATGAGAGCGGCATCCACCAGGACGGCGTGCTGAAGAACGCCGCCACCTACGAGATCATGACGCCGGAGAGCGTCGGCTGGACCAAGTCGAGCCTGGTGATGGGCAAGCACTCCGGCCGCGCCGCATTCCGCGACAAGCTGCGTGCGCTGGGCTACGGCGAAGTGGGGGAGAACCGGCTGAACGAGGCGTTCCGCCGCTTCAAGGATCTCGCCGACCGCAAGAAGGTGGTGTACGACGAGGATTTGGTCGCCCTGGTGGATGACGAGGTGGTGCGTGACCACGCCCGCCTCCGCTTCGTCTCGCTGGCGGTGCAGGCCGGCTCGCACGGCCCGGCGAAGGCTGAGCTGGAGCTGGAGGTGGACGGCGCAGTGCAGTCGGCCGCCGCCACGGGGCTCGGCCCGGTGGACGCCACGTTCAACGCGCTGCGGGCGATCTTCCCGCACGAGGGCGCGCTGGTGCTGTTCTCCGTCGGCGCGGTGACGGAGGGCACGGACGCGCAGGCGCGCACCACCGTTCGCTTGGAGGAGGGCGGCAAGATGGTGGACGGGCAGGGCGCGGACACCGACACCATCGTCTCGGCGGCGCGCGCCTACGTGCACGCGTTGAACAAGCTGGTGGTGAAGCGGGTGCGGACGGAGCCGGAGCAGCTGGCGGGCTGACCAGGCTCTGGCAGCTCGGGCATCATCCGCGCGAGAGCGTCCCGGCCCGGCTCGACCGCCACCAGGACCACGCGCGCCTTGCATGTTCGGCGCATTTCGCCCCGGCGTCCTTCAGGAACGTCATGGCTGGCCTTGGCTCGCAGCCTCGAGCCCGTGCAGCGCATCCAGCAGCTCCGCCGCGAACGACCCTGGCCCGTCCGCTCGCGCCGCCGCCCGCTCTCCCGCCACGCTCAGCATCGTCAGCGCATCCACTGCGGCCCTTGACGCATCCGCTTCCACCGCCAGGCACGCCGCCGCGACCGCTCCCGCGACGCAGCCCAGCCCGCTGACCAGCGCCATCCATGGATGCCCGCCCCGCACCGACGCCGTGCGCGTCGCGTCCGTCACCCAGTCCACCACGCCCGTCATGGCCACGGCCGCGCCCGTCTCGGCCCCCAGGCGGCGAGCCGGACCGAGTGCGCCCTCGGCATCGTCCGTGGCGTCCGTGCCGCGCCCGCCCTGGCCGGCGCCGGCCAGGGCCAGGATTTCGGAGGCGTTGCCCTTGATGAGCGCCGGGCCGCACGCCGCCAGGGCGCGCCCCAGCGCCAGCCGTTGCGGGATGGCCCCGGCGGCCACCGGGTCCAGCACCCAGGGCGTGCCTCGCGCTCGGGCCGCAGCGATGGCAGCGTGCGCGGCGGCCATGCGGGCGGGGGTCTGCATTCCCAGGTTGACCAGCAGCGCGTCGCTGAACCCGGCCACCGCCGCCATCTCCGCCTCCGCCTCTGCCATCAGCGGGGAGGCGCCCAGGCACAGCAGGGCGTTGGCGGTGAGCGGCGCCGCCACCGGGTTGGTCAGGCAATGCACCAGCGGGCGGCGGGCGCGCAGCGCTGCAAGCGTGGCGGCAGCCGGGGCGGGAAGGGGCGTGCTCAAGCGGCCTGGCCTTGCGGGGAGCCGCCACGCTAAGAGTATGGCCGCCCCCCGCCAAGCCTCCGGACTCCGCCGCATGATCCTGGACGAACGCACCTACCTGATCTGGCCCGCCCACGTGCGCGACTACCTGCGGCTTTACGAGGCGGAGGGCATGGCGCTGCAAGTCAGCCACCTGGGCGACCTCGTCGGCTGGTTCACCACGGACAGCGGCGGGCGGATCAACGAGGTGGTGCACCTGTGGCGCTACGCCGATGCCGGCGACCGGGAGCATCGCCGCGCGGCGATGGAGGCAGACCCGGCGTGGCAGGCGTTCCGCGCCAAGTCCTCCGGCTACGTGATGGAGATGCGCAGCCGCATCCTGCGCCCGACCGAATTCTCGCCGATGCGGTGAGGCGGGTCATATCGGCGGCTTTGAACATCGGCCTGCTGAAGCAAGGTCGGGCTCTGCCCGAACCCGCCAAAGGCCGTTCGGCCCTTGGAACCCTTTGTATCGCGTTCCAAATCCTCAGGCTTTGGTGGGGTCCAGGGCAAAGCCCCTGGCCTTGCTTCACAGTGAGCCGCCCTCAAGGCCGGACTGCCCGGCCTGGCGGCCTGCGGCAAGCGAAGCTCGCCGTCAGAGCGCAAGGCATGTTGCCCGGCGCTCGACGAAGCCGGGGTCCTCGGTGTCTGCGAAGGCTGCAGCGGTCCGGTGCGGTCCGCACTGGTAGATCGCCGCCGTGCTGCCGGGGCCGCCGCCGGTGTGGCCGACATAGGTGGCGCCCGTCTCGCCGATCCCGATCATGAGGCCCAGGCCGTAGCCTGCCGTCTGCCACGGCCGCCCCGGGACCGGCCCGCCGACTGAATGCGGCGACAGCATCTCGGACAGCAGCGGCGCCGACAGCAAGCTGCCCCCGAGCAACCGGTGCAGCAAGGTGGCTGCACTGGCGGCTGGTCCGACCAGCAGGCCGTGATAGACCCAGCCGGGATGGTAGCCGGCCGGGTTTCCCCAGCCCGTCGCCGCCATGTCGGCCGGCTCGTGGGCAACCATGGCGCCCTCGATGCCGAGCGGGGCCAATACCAGCGCATCAAGCGCCGGGCCGAGTTCCTGGCCGGTTGCAGCCTCCACCAGATCACGGACGAGCAGGTAGCCGATGTTCGAGTAGGTCCAGCCTTGGCCGGGTTCGAAGAGCAGCATGTCGGCCTGCATCCGCCGCAGCAGCAGGCCGCGCTCCCAGGGCGTCTCGCGGTTGGCGACCGCCTCGTGATACGACGCCAGCCCGCCGTAGTCGGGAAGGCCCGCCCGGTGCTGGAGCAGGTGGCGAAGCGTGAAGGGCTGACCGTCGATCGGCGCATCGAGGCTCAGCTTGCCAGCGGCGACCAGCGCCAGCGCGGCCGCGGCCATCACGGTCTTGGTGAAGCTCCAGCATGGCAGCGATGCCGGATCAGTGGAGTCGTCCGCCCCATGCCCGGCGATGGCGGTGACGAGGCGGGGTTCTGGCATGGCTGGCGCGCTACTCGGCCGCCACGGCCACGATGCGGGTCCGCCGTCCCCGCGCCAGCCGCTCCAGCGCCAAGTACACCACCGGCGTGGTGTAGAGCGTCAGCGCCTGGCTCGCGATCAGCCCGCCCACGATCGCGACCCCCAGCGGCACGCGGTACTCCGATCCGGCGCCCCAGGCCAGCGCCAGCGGCAGCGCGCCCAGCAACGCGGCCAGCGTCGTCATGGTGATGGGGCGGAAGCGCTCCAGGCAGGCGGCGCGGATCGCCTGCTCCGGGGTCATGCCGCCCTCCCGCTCGGCTTCCAGCGCGAAATCCACCAGCATGATCGCGTTCTTCTTCACGATGCCGACCAGCAGCAGGATGCCGATGACGCTCAGCACCGACAGCTCGCCGCCGGTGACCACGATCGCCAGCAGCGCGCCCAGGCCGGCGGAGGGGATGGTGGACAGGATGGTGAGCGGGTGCAGCAGGCTCTCGTACAGCACGCCGAGCACGATGTAGATCGTCAGCAGCGCAGCCCCGATCAGCGCCGGCTCGGAGGCGAGGGACTTCTTCAGGAACTGCGCGTTGCCGGCGAAATCCGTGTGCACGCCTTCCGGCATGCGCAGCTGCAGCGCCGTGTTCTCCACCAGCGCCGTGGCCTGGCCCAGCGACGTGCCGGGCAGCAGGTTGAAGCTGATGGAGCTGGAGGGGAACTGCCCCTGGTGCTCCACCGCCAGCGGCGCGGTGCCGCGCTCGAAACGCGCTACGGCGGAGAGCGGCACCTGCGTGGCGCCAGGGGCGCCGACATACACGGTTTGCAGCATCGAGGGGTCGGTTTGCAGCGCCGGGTCGGTCTCCAGCACCACCTTGTACTGGTTGCGGTCGGTGTAGATGGTGGAGATTTGCCGCTGGGCGAACGCGTTGTTCAGCGCGTTGTCGATCGCCGTGGTGGAGAGCTGCAGCCGGGCCGCGGCGTCCCGGTCGATCACCACGTCGGATTGCGGGCCGGACTTGTCCTGGTCGCTGCTCACGTCCTCGATGCCAGAGACGTGCTGGAGCGCCGCTTCCAGCTTCTGGGTCCAGACGCGCAGCTCGGCCAGGTCCTGGTCCAGCAGCACGAACTGGAACTGGCTGCCGCCGCTGCGCCCGCCGCCGCGCAGGTCCTGCACGGAGGACAGGAAGGTCTGGATGTCCGCCATTGCCTGCAACTTGGGGCGCAGCCGGGCGATCACCGCCTCGCTGCTGATCCGGCGTTTGCTGATGGGCTTGAGCTGGATGGTCAGCTGGCCGCGGTTGAGAGATGAGAAGCCGTTGGCCACGCCCACGGTGGAGCCCACGCTCTGCACCGCCGGGTCAGCGAGGATGGCTTCGACCACGCGGCCCTGCTTGGCGGACATGGCGGCGAAGGAGGTGGACGGGTCGGCCTGGGTGTTGCCTTGCAGCAGCCCGGTGTCTTGCAGCGGCAGGAAGCCCTTGGGCACCTCCCACCACAGCCCCACGGTGCCGACGGCGCAGCCGAGCGTGACCAGCAGCATCAGCCGCCGCCAGCGCAGCGCCGTGTCGAGCGAGCGGGCGTAGCCGCGCAGGGTAGCGGCCAGCGCCCGCTCCACCGCCGCGTCAAAGCGGGCCCACCAGCGCGGCGGTGCGATGCGCAGCCCGGTGATCTGGCCGCACATCATGGGCGTCAGCGTGAGGGAGACGGCGGCGGAGACGGCGATGGCCACGGTCAGCACCACCGCGAACTCGTGCAGCAGCCGGCCCGGCAGCCCGCCCATGAAGGTCAGCGGGATGAACACCGCGACCAGCGAGATGGAGATGGACAGCACGGTGAAGCCGATCTGCCGCGCGCCGCGGATGGCGGCCACGAGCGGCGGCTCGCCCATCTCGGCGTGGCGGGCGATGTTCTCGATCATCACGATGGCGTCGTCCACCACGAAGCCGACCGAGATGGTGAGCGCCATCAGCGAGAAGTTGTCCAAGGAGTAGCCGAGCTTCCACATGGCGGCCAGCGTGCCGGCGATGGACAGCGGCACCGTGACGGCGGCGGCCAGGGTGGGCACCAGGCGGCGCATGAACACCAGCACCACCGCCAGCACCAGCACGATCGAGACCAGCAGCGTCTTCTCCACGTCGGCCACGCTGGCGCGGATGGTGCTGGTGCGGTCGGCGATGATCTTGACGTCGATGTCGGGCGGCATCCAGGCCAGCAGGTGCGGCAGCTCCGCCTTGATCCGGTCGGTGGTCTCGATGACGTTGGCCCCGGCGAGCCGGGTGATGCCGAGCAGGATGGCGGGCGTCGTGCCGTCCCAGGCCGCGAGCCGGCTGTTGGCGACGCCGTCCACCACGCTTGCCACGTCTGACAGCCGCAGCGCGGAGCCGTTCTGCGACTTGACCACCAGGCCGGCATAGTCGCTGGCCTGGCGCATCTGGCCGTTGACGGCGATGTCGCGGGCGCGGTCCGCCCCTTCGAAGCTGCCGGTGCTCTGCGTCACGTTGGCGTTGCGGATGGCGGTGAACACGTCCTGCCCGGACAGGCTGGCGGCCCGCAGCGCGCCGGGGTTCAGCCGCACCCGTACGGCCGGCTTCTCCGCGCCGTTGATCTGCACCTGGCTCACCCCGTCCAGCTGCGAGAGGCGCTGGGCGAGGATGGTGTCCGCCGCGTCGTACACCTGGCCCGGCGACAGCGTCTTGGAGGTGAGCGCCAGGGTCATGATCGGCGCGTCGGCCGGGTTGAACTTGCGGTAGTACGGCCGGATCGGCAGGTCGGAGGGCAGGTCGGAGGTGGCGGCGTTGATGGCCGTCTGCACGTCGTGCGCCGCCCCGTCGATGGAGCGGCCGATGTCGAAGATGCAGACAATGGCGGTGGAGCCGAGCGAGGAGGTGGAGGTGAGCTCGTTCATCCCGGGAATCTCGCCCAGGCGGCGCTCCAGCGGGGCGGCGATGGAGGTCGCCATCGTCTCCGGGTCCGCGCCGGGCCGGCCGGCGAACACCACGATGGCGGGGAAGTCCACCATCGGCAGCGGCGCCACCGGCAGGAACTGGTAGGCGACCAGGCCGGCCAGCAGCAGGCCAAGCGACAGCAGGGCGGTGCCGACGGGGCGAAGGATGAAGGGGGTGGAGAAGTTCAAGGCGTGCAGGCCAGCTTACGGCGACTTGTCCGGAACCGGGGTGATAGCGGCAGGCGCCTGGCCCGGTTGCAGCAGGTAGATGGTGGGGCTGGCCTGCTTGGCCCTGATCTCGGCTTGCAGGGCGGCTAAGCTGGCTGTCTGTTGGGTGACCAGCACCTGCAACTGCCGAGTTTCCGTCTCCGACTCGCGGCCAAGATAGTTCGCCAAGCCAACCCCGGATCCGACCGCCAAAGCGATTGCAACGGCTGCGCTGACTCCGAACTTGAGGCTTTCCCAGCGCATGTCGCTGTTCAGCTTGGTCATGTTCAGGCGGGCATCGTCGATGTCCACGTCCAGCTTCTCCATCTCTTTGAGGTATTTGGCCTCTTCCTAGTCCTGCGTCAGCGGCATCCTAGCACGACTCCGTCGGCCTATTCCGCCGCCGCCGGGCGCAGCCCCGGTGCGAAGCGCAGGCGCAGCCGCTCGAACGTCACGTAGATCACCGGTGTCGTGTAGAGCGTCAGCAGCTGGCTCAGCAGTAGCCCGCCCACGATCGTCACCCCGAGCGGGAAGCGCAGCTCGGAGCCCGTGCCGTGCTCCAGCACCAATGGCAGCGCGCCCAGCAGGGCGGCGGCGGTGGTCATCATGATGGGGCGGAAGCGCAGGGCGCAGGCTTCCTCGATCGCGGCCTCGGGCGAGAGGCCGCGCTCGCGCTCCGCCTCCACCGCGAAATCGATCATCATGATGGCGTTCTTTTTCACGATGCCCATCAGCAGCACGATGCCGACCAGCGCCACCAAGGACAGGTCCAGCCCGCACGCCATCAGCGCCAGCAACGCGCCGATGCCGGCCGAAGGCAGGGTGGACAGGATCGTCACCGGATGGATCGTGCTCTCGTACAGCACGCCCAGCACGATGTAGATCACCACCACGGCGGCCAGGATCAGCCAAGGCTCGGAACTGAGCGAGCGCTGGAACTCGGCGGCCTCGCCGGAGTAGCTGCCCGTCACCGTCTCCGGCAGGCCGAGCGCCTGCTCCGCATCCGCCACGTCCTTCACCGCGTCGCCCAGCGACGTGCCGGGCGCCAGGTCGAAGGACAGCGTGACGGAGGGGAACTGCTGCTCGTGGGTGATCGCCAGCGGCCCGACGCCCTGGCTGATGCGCGCCACCGCCGAGAGCGGGATCAGCGACTGCGCCGCCCCGCTCACGGTGGCGCCGGAGGTGGTGCTCTGCCCCTGCGCGGACAGCACGCCGGGCACCCGCAGGCGGAGCAGGGAAGCCGGGTCCGCCTGCCAGGCCGGGTCCGCCTCCAGCACCACGCGGTACTGGTTGGCCTGGCTGAAGATAGTGCTGATCTGGCGCTGGCCGAAGCTGTCGTACAGCACGTCCTGGATCGTCTGCATCGACACGCCCAGGCGCTGTGCCGCCTCCCGGTCCACCGTGACGTGGGTGACCAGGCCCTCGTCCTGCTGGTCGGTGGCCACGTTGCGCAGGCCGGGCGCGCTTTGCAGTCGCGCGAGCAGGCGGGGCGCCCACGCGGCCAGCTCCGCCGCGTCGGTATCGACCAGGGTATACTGGTATTGCGTGCGGCTGACCCTTGTTCCGATCTGGATGTCCTGCACCGGCTGGGTGAACACGGACAGGCCGGGGATGGCATCCGCCGCTCGTTGCAGCCGCGCCTGCACCGCCGCCACCCCGTCGCGCTGCGGGCGGGGCTTCAGCGCGATGGTCAGCCGGCCGGAGTTGGGCGTGGGGTTGATGGAGCCGGCGCCCACGAAGGAGGTCACGCTGGCCACCGCCGGGTCGCGCCGGGCGGCGTCGGCGAAGCGGGCTTGCAGCGTGCTCATGGCGGGGATCGAGATGGACTGGCCCGCCTGCGTCACCGCCACGATCACGCCCGTGTCCTGCGCCGGCAGGAAGCCCTTGGGCACGGCGATGTAGAGCAGCACCGTGCCGACCAGCGTGCCCGCCGCCACCAGCAGCACCAACCCCTGCGCCCGCAGCGCCCAGCCGAGCGTGCGCCGGTAGCCGGTCGCCATGCGGCGGAACCCGGCGTCGAACGTGCGGGCCAGCAGCGTGGGCCTGGCTGCGTGCAGCGGCCGCAGCAGCCTGCCGCACATCATGGGCGTGAGGGTGAGCGACACGGCCGCCGACACCACCACCGACACGGCGAGCGTCACCGCGAACTCGTTGAACAACCGTCCCACCACGCCCGTCATGAACAGCAGCGGGATGAACACCGCCACCAGCGACACGGTGAGCGAGACGATGGTGAAGCCGATCTGCTTGGCGCCGCGGTAGGCCGCCTGCAGCGGCGGCACGCCCTGCTCGATGAAGCGCACCACGTTCTCGATCATGACGATGGCGTCATCGACCACAAAGCCGGTCGAGACGGTCAGCGCCATCAGCGAGAGGTTGTCGAGCGCGTAGCCCAGCAGCGCCATGACACCGAAGGTGCCGATCAGGGACAACGGCAGGGCGATGCCCGGGATCACCGTGGCGCGCCAGGAGCCGAGGAACAGGTAAATCACCGCGATCACCAGGCCGATCGCCAGCAGCAGGGTGAACTGCACGTCCGCCACCGAGGCGCGGATGGTCTCGGTCCGGTCCGTCACCACCGAGAGCGCCACGCCGGCGGGCAGGGCGCGCTCCAGCGCGGGCAGCGCCTCGCGGATGTCGGCCACGGTCTGCACGATGTTGGCGCCGGGCTGGCGCTGAATGTCCAGGATCACCGCCGGATGCCCGTCGAGCGCGGAGGCGACACGGGTGTTCTCGATGCTGGCCTCGACGCTGCCCACGTCGCGCAGGCGCAAGGGGGCGGCGTCCTTGTAGCTGATCACCAGCTGGCGGTAGGCCTCCGGGTCCAGCAGCTGGTCGTTGGTGGACAACCCGAAGGCCTGCGCCTTGCCGTCGAAGCCGCCCTTGGCGCCGTTCACGTTGGCGGCGGACACTGCGGTGCGCACGTCCTCCATCGACAGGTTGTAGGCGGCCAGCCGCGCCGGATCGATCCGCACCCGGATGGCCCGGCGCAGCCCGCCCTGCACCGTCACCTTGCCCACGCCGACGATCTGGCTGAGCTTCGGTTGCAGCAGCGTGTCCGCCAGGTCCGCCACCCCGTCCAGCGGCACGTTGTCGGAGGTGAGCGCCAGGGTGACGATGGCGGCGTCCGCCGGGTTCACCTTCGAGTACACCGGCGGGTAGGGCAGGGTGGCGGGCAGCGTGCCCTCGGCGGCATTGATCGCGGCCTGCACGTCCTGCGCTGCCCCGTCCATGGAGCGCGACAAGTTGAACTGCAGCGTGATCTGGCTGGTGCCCTCGCTGCTGACGCTCTGCATGCTGGACAGCCCGGTGATCTGGCCGAACTGGCGCTCCAGGCTGGCGGTGACCAGGGTTGCCGTCACCTCCGGGCTGGCGCCGGGCAACTGGGTGCTGACCTCGATGGTGGGGAAGTCCACCTGCGGCAGCGCCGAGACGGGCAGCGCGCCGTAGCCCAGCAGCCCGGCCAGCAGCACCGCCACCGCCAGCAGCCCGGTCGCCACGGGACGGGCGATGAAGGGGGCGGAGATGTTCATGCCGGGTTCAGCCCGGCGTGCGGGCGCGGGCCGGCTGGGCCGCGGCCTCGGGCGGCACGGCGGCGTCCTGCACGTGCACCTTGGCGCCGTCGGTCAGGCGGGATGCGCCGTCCGTCACCACCCGGTCGCCCGGCCGCAGCCCGGCGGTGATGACGGAGGCGGCCTCGTCCTCGTGCCCCACCTGCACGGCGCGGCGCTCCACCGTATTGTCCGGCTTGAGCAGGTAGACGTAGGCCCCCAATGGGCCGCGCTGCACCCCGGTCGGCGGCAGGCTGACCACGTTGCGCTCAGTGTCCACCAGCAGCCGCACGTTGACGAAGCCGCCGGGCCACAGGGCGAGCGAGGCGTTGGGGAAGGTCGCCTTGAGCTTGATGGTGCCGGTCGCCTGATCGACCGTGTTGTCCAGCACCGCCACCTGGCCGCGGTCGAGCACGCTCTTTGCCTCGTTGGCGACGCCTTGCGGCAGCGCCAGCACCTCCGGCGCGCTGCCCTTCATGGCGGCGGCCACCTCGCCCAGCGTTTGCTGCGGCAGGGTGAACACGACCGAGATCGGCTGCAGCTGGGTGATCACCACCAGCGGCGTCGTGTCCGCCGCGTGGACGATGTTGCCCTGGTCCACCTGGCGGATGCCGGTGCGGCCCTCCAGCGGACTGGTGATGGTGGTGTAGGACAGGTTGGTGCGCGCCGTGTCGATCTGCGCCTGGTCCTGCCGCACCAGCGCCTCGTCCTGCGCCACCGTCGCCTTCTGGGTGTCAGAGGTCTGGGCGGAGGTGTAGGCGGTGGCGGCGAGCTTCTGGTAGCGCACCAAGTCCACCTTGGCGTTGGCCAGGTTAGCCTCGTCCTGCGCCTTCTTGGCCGCCGCTTGGTCGAGCGCGGCCTGGTACGGCCGCGGGTCGATGCGGGCCAGCACGTCCCCGGCGCGCACGTCCTGGCCCTCCTTGAAGGCGATTTGCAGCAGCGGGCCGTCGATCATCGCCTTGATGCTGACGGTGTTGAACGCCTGCACGGTGCCGAGCGCGTCCAAGAACACCGGCACGTCGCCCAGCTTGGCGGCGACGGCCAGCACCGGGACCGGATCGCCCTCGGCGCTGCCGGCCCGCGCCCGGTGGCGATCGTCCTTCGGCGCCGCGGTGCGCCCGAACTCGTACCAGCCGCCCGCGCCGGCAGCGGCGAGCACGGTCAGCAGCAGCAGGGACCGGCGGAGCGTCATGTGTTTCCCGTGGCGCGGGGCAGCGTCCATCCGCCGCCCAGCGCCTTGTAGAGGTTGATCAGCGATTGGAAATACAACAGCCGCACCTGCGCCAGGGTATCCTGGTCGTTGAACAGCGTGGTCTGCGTGTTGATCACGGTGGTGATGTCAACCGTGCCGGCGGCGAGCTGGGCGCGCGCGATCTCCTCCGCCTTCTGCGCCACCATCACGGCCTGGCGCTGCAACGCCTCTTGCTGCCCGGCGTAGCGCACCGCCACGAGGTAGGTGTCGGCGTCCTGGAAGGCCTGCAGCACCGCTTGGCGATAGTCGGCGACCAGCTCGGCGAAGCGGCCCTTGGCCTGGTTGAGGTTGCCTTGCTCCAGGCCGTTGTCGAAGATGGTCTGCGTGACGGACGCGGCGGCGCTGAACAGCAGGCTGCCGGGGCCGAGCAGGGTGGACAGCGCCAGGCTCTCGATGCCGCCCTGCGTGGTGAGCTGCACCGCCGGGAAGAAGGCGGCGCGGGCGGCGCGCACGTTGCCGTTCTGGCTGACGAGGTTGGCCTCGGCGTTGGCAACGTCCGGCCGCCGGGCCAGCAGCTCGGAGGGCAGGCCGCCGCTGACGAGGGGGGTCGGCAGGTCGAACAGGGTGTTGGCGGCGACGGTGATCTGCTCCGGCGGCAGCCCGACCAAGGTGGAGAGCCCGATCACCTGCTGCTCCAGCTGGCTCTGGAAGCTCGGGATCAGCGCGGCCTCACCGGCCACCAGCGCCTCCTGCTGCGCCACGTCGAGCGCCGTTCCGGTGCCGAACTGCACCCGGGCCTGGAACACCTTGAGCGTCTCGCGCGCGATCCGGAGGTTGCTCTGCGCCACCGCCAGCCGGTCGGCCGCGCCCAGCGCCTGGAAGTAGGTGGTGGCCACGGAGGTGACGACCGTGAGCGCCACGGTCTCCTGGTCGAACCGGCTGGCCAGGGCTGCGGCTTGGGCGGCGTTGTAGGTCGCGCGGTTCTTGCCCCAGAAATCCGCCTCGTAGCTGATTGCGCCCTGCAAGCTGTACTGCCGGCTGTCCACGTAGCGGGTGCCGCCGAGGCCGCTGGCGCCGGTGACGACGGTGCTGCCGACGTTGTTGGTCGTGCTGGTGGTGGTGCCGGCGCCCGTGCTGGTGGTGGAGGTGACTCCAGCGCCGCCCGTGGTGATGCCTGACGCGCCGCCCACGCCCGTGGAGCCGATGCGGCTGTAGCTCGCGCTGCCGTTGGCGCTGATCGTGGGCAGCAGCGGCGACCCGGCGATCGACACCTGCGCGTCCGCCTGCACCACGCGGGCGGCGGCGGCGGCCAGGTTCTGGTTGTAGACCCGCGCGTCCGCCATCAGCCGGTCCAGCTCCGCCGAGCCGAAAGCGCGCCACCAGTCGGCCGCCGGCCAGGCCGCCCCCGCGCTTTCCACGGTGGCGCGGAACGCGGGCGGGATGGTCAACGCCGGGCGCGCGTAGTCCGGCCCGAGGTCGCACCCGGCCAAGGCGAGCAGGGTGGCGAGCGCGGCCAGGGGGGCGGCCAGGGAGGCGGACAGGGGTCGGGCATGCGGCAGGCGCAGCGTTCGAGTCCTCAATGCGGGCTTGGGTGAGCCCCTCCAGCGCCCCGCGGCGGCTCGCATGGCGTTGCAGGATTGCCACGGGAGGTGGGGCGTCACCCCAGGCCCTGCCAGAGGGCGGCCCTGAGCGGCGCTCCGCCGCCGTGCGGCAATCTTGCCGCCGCGCCGGCGATATGCAAATCACCCAGCCAAGCAACGAAGCTCACAGGAAACGCCGGGTGGCAGAGCCGATCCTCCAGACCGAGGGCATGACGCGCGAGTTCCGCGGCTTCATCGCGGTGAACCGCGTGGATCTGCGCGTGATGCCGGGCAGCATCCACGCGCTGATCGGCCCCAACGGCGCTGGCAAGACGACGTGCTTCAACCTGCTGACCAAGTTCTTGCAACCGACACGCGGCACCATCCGCTACGCGGGCCGCGACATCACGGGGCTGAAGGCGGCCCAGGTGGCGCGGCTCGGGCTGGTGCGCTCGTTCCAGATCTCGGCCGTGTTCCCCCACCTGACCGCGCTGGAGAACGTGCGGCTTGCGCTGCAGCGCAAGCGCGGCGGGTCGTACGACTTCTGGCGCGCCGAAGGATTGCTCAAACAGTATGACGGCCAAGCCCGGGCGCTGCTGGAGGATGTGGGGCTTGCCGAGCACGTCGAGACCCCGGCGGTGCTGCTGTCCTACGGCCGCAAGCGCGCGCTGGAGATCGCCACCACCCTGGCGCTCGACCCGCAGATGCTGCTGCTGGACGAGCCGACCGCGGGCATGACGCACGAGGACGTGGACCGCGTGGTGGCGCTGATCCGCCGCATCCGCGTCGGCCGCACCATCCTGATGGTGGAGCATAACCTGTCGGTGGTGGAGGGGCTGTGCGACCAGATCACCGTGCTGGCGCGCGGCCAGGTGCTGGCGGAAGGCGACTACGCCACCGTGTCCCGCAACCCCGAGGTGGTCACCGCCTACCTGGGCACCGATGCGCCGGGAACCGCTTAAGGTGACGCCCGCGCCGATGCTGCAAGCGATGCTGCAAGTCCAAGGCCTTAACGCCTGGTATGGCGAGAGCCACGTGCTGCATGGCGTTGACTTCGAGGTGGGCGAAGGCGAGGTCGTGACGCTGCTGGGCCGCAACGGCGCCGGCAAGACCACCACCATGAAATCCATCATGGGCCTGGTGCCGCGCCGCGCCGGGTCGGTCGCGTTCAGGGGGCGCGAGACCATCCGGCTGCGGCCCGACGCGGTGGCCCGCGCCGGCATCGCGCTGTGCCCGGAGGAGCGCGGCATCTTCGCCAGCCTGACCGTGGCGGAGAACCTGATGCTGCCCCCGGTGATCGCACCCGGCGGGCTGGACGTGGCCACCATCCACGCGCTGTTCCCCAACCTCAAGGAGCGCGCCTCGTCCCAGGGCACGCGGCTGTCCGGCGGCGAGCAGCAGATGCTGGCGATCGGCCGCATCCTGCGCACCGGGGCGCGCTTCCTGCTGCTGGACGAGCCGACGGAGGGGCTGGCGCCGGTCATCGTGCAGCAGATCGGTCGCACCATCCGCGAGCTGCGCGCGCGGGGCTTCACCGTGCTGCTGGTGGAGCAGAACTTCCGCTTCGCCGCCACCGTGGCCGACCGCCACTACGTGATGGAGCACGGCCGGGTGATCGACATGATCCCGAACGGCGACATCGACGCCCAGATGGGCAAGCTGCACGACTACCTCGGCGTTTGAAGGCGCCCTTGAAGGAGACGACATGAACCTGACGCGACGCGGCTTGATCGGGACGGCAGCCCCCGCCTTGGCCATGGCGGCCTCTGGGGCGGGGAAGGCCCGCGCCCAAGGGGCGGCGGTCAAGATCGGCGTGCTGACGGACATGTCCGGCACCTACCGCGACGCATCCGGGCCGCTCGCGGTGCTGGCGGTGCAGCAGGCGCTGGAGGAGGCGGGCGCGGGCAGCGTGCAGGTGCTGTCCGCCGACCACCAGAACAAGTCCGACATCGCGGCCTCCATCGCGCGGGAATGGTTCGACCGGGACGGCGTGGACCTGATCGTGGACGGCGTGAACTCCGCCTGCGGCCTGGCGATCTCCGGCGTCGCCCGCGACAAGAACAAGATTCACATCAACAACGGCGCCGCCACCAGCGACCTCACCGGGCCGCAGTGCAACGCCAACACCATCCATTTCACCTACGACACCTACATGCTGGCCAAGTCCACCGGCGGCGCGCTGGTGGCCGCAGGCGGGGACACCTGGTTCTTCATCACCGCCGACTACACCTTCGGCCACACCCTGGAGCGGGAAGCCACCAACGTGGTCACCGCCGGGCACGGCAAGGTGCTGGGGGCGGTGTCCTACCCGTTCCCCACCACCACCGACTTCTCCTCCCAGCTCGTGCAGGCGCAGAGCAGCGGCGCCAAGGTGATCGGGCTGGCGAGCGCCGGCGTGGACACGGCCAACCAGGTCAAGCAGGCGCACGAGTTCGGCATCACCCAGTCAGGGGTGAAGCTCGCCGGGTTCCTGACCTTCATCAGCGACGTGCACGCCATCGGGCTGGAGGCGGGGCAGGGCTTGCAGATCACCAACAGCTTCTACTGGGACGCCAACGACCGCACCCGGGCCTTCGCCGAGCGGCTCAAGCCCAAGGCGCCGAGCGTGCGGCCCGGCATGGTCCACGCCGGAGACTACGCCTGCGTGCTGCACTACATGAAGGTGGTGCAGGCCATGGGCACGGCGGAGGCCAAGAAGGACGGCGCCGCCACGGTGGCGCGCATGAAGGCGATGCCCACGGACGACGACGCGTTCGGCCCCGGCAGCATCCGCGAGGATGGCCGCGGCCTTCACCCGGCGTTCCTGTGGGAGGTCAAAAAGCCCAGCGAGAGCACCCATCCGTGGGACTACTACAAGCTGGTGGCGACCACGCCGGCCGACCAGGCGTTCCGCCCCTTGCAGGCCGGAAGCTGTTCGCTGGTGAAGTCGTGAGCCTCCGCGCCGCACGCAGCTAGCCCGGCGATGGTCACGATCTTCGGCGTCCCGGCGGCCGCGCTGTTCGGACAGCTGCTGCTCGGCCTGATCAACGGCGCGTTCTACGCCCTGCTCTCGCTCGGGCTGGCGATCATCTTCGGCATGCTGGGCATCGTGAACTTCGCCCACGGCGCGCTGTTCATGATGGGCGCGTTCGTGGCCTGGATGCTGCAAAACTACCTTGGCATCGACTACTGGTGGGCCTTGCTGCTGTCGCCGCTGGCGGTCGGGCTGTTTGGGGCGGCGCTGGAGAAGTCGGTGATCAGCCGGCTCTACCGCATCGACCCGATCTACGGCCTGCTGCTCACCTTCGGCCTGGCGTTGATCCTGGAGGGGCTGTTCCGCAACGGATACGGAGCCTCCGGCCTGCCCTACCGCATTCCGCCGAGCCTGTCGGGTGGCACTAATCTCGGCTTCATGTACCTGCCCAACTATCGCGGCTGGGTCGTGGTCGTGGCGCTGGTCACGTGCCTGGCGACCTGGCTGGTGATCGACAAGACTTCGATCGGCGCCAGGCTGCGGGCCGCCACCGAGAACCCGGCGCTGGTGCAGGCCTTCGGCGTGAACGTGCCGCGCATGATCACGCTCACCTACGCCTCCGGCGTCGCCCTGGCCGCGTTCGCCGGAGTGCTGGCGGCGCCCATCTACTCGGTCAATCCCGGCATGGGCTCCAACCTCATCATCGTGGTGTTCGCCGTGGTGGTGATCGGCGGCATGGGGTCCATCCTCGGCTCCATCGTCACCGGCTTCGGGCTGGGCGTGGCGGAGGGGCTGGCCAAGGTGTTCTACCCGCCGGCTTCGGCCACGGTGGTGTTCGTCATCATGGTGCTGGTGCTGCTGGTCCGCCCCGCCGGGCTGTTCGGCCGGGCCAGCTGATGTTCGGCTTCTCGCGGCCGCAGGGCATCGCCTTCCTGGCGCTGCTCGCCTTGATCGCCGCCAGCCCGTTCGTGCTGTATCCCGTGTTCCTGATGAACGTGCTGTGCTTCGCGCTGCTGGCGTCCGCGTTCAACCTGCTGGTCGGCTACGTGGGGCTGCTGAGCTTCGGCCACGCCGCCTATTTCGGCATGGGCGCCTACGTCTCGGCCTATGCCGCCAAGGCCTGGGGGCTCACGCCCGAGCTGTGCGTGCTGCTGGGCGGCGTCGTGGGCGGGGCCTTGGGCGTCGTGTTCGGCGCGCTGGCGATCCGGCGTCTCGGCATCTATTTCAGCATGATCACGCTGGCGCTGGCGCAGATGAACTACTTCTTCTGCGTCCAGGCGCCGTTCACCCACGGCGAGGACGGCATCCAGCAAGTGCCGCGCGGGGCGCTGTTCGGCCTGTTCTCCCTGCAATCGGACGGGGCGATGTACGCCTTCGTGGCCGCCGTGTTCGTGCTGTTCTTCCTGCTGATCCACCGCATCGTGCATTCGCCATTCGGCCAAGTGCTCAAGGCGATCCGGGAGAACGAGCCGCGCGCCACCTCGCTCGGCTATCGCACGGACGACTACAAACTGATCGCCTTTGTCCTGTCCTGCTTCGTCGCCGGCATCGCCGGCGGGCTGAAGGCGCTGGTGTTCGGCATCGCGACCCTGACGGATGTGAGCTTCGGCGCGTCCGGCGACATCATCCTGATGACGCTGCTGGGCGGCATGGGCACCATCTTCGGGCCGGGCGTAGGCGCGCTGGTGCTCAAGTTCATGGAAAGCTACCTGGCCGGCATCGGCTCCTGGGTGACGGTGGTGCAGGGCGTCGTCTTTGTCGTCTGCGTGCTCGCGTTCCGCCGCGGCATCGTGGGCGAACTCGGGGCGTGGCTGCGGCTCAACCTGTAGCCCTGCCCCGCCCACGCCGCACCCCCGCCCTATCAGCGCCCCAATGGCCGGGCTAGGTCCGGGCCCATGAGCGACCAGACCCCGTGAGCTACCAAACCCTATATGCCGCCCTGGCGCGGCTGAACGTCCAGCTGACCGCCATGGCCGCGCTGGGCGCCGAGATGAAGCTGCGCCTGGCCGGGGACCCCGGGCATCCCGCCACCCGGGCGCTGCTGCAAGCGATCACCGCCGAACTCGGCCCGGACGTGCTGGCCGACATGCAGGACGGCGAGGAGGAGAGCGCGCTCGGCCTGCTGCAAACCTTCTTCCGCGACGCCGGCAGCCTGCTGGACAACCCGGCCGCCCCGCCCGGCTGGACCCACACCGACCCGGTGATCCTGCGCTCGCTCGGGCGTTCCTCGCGCAGCAACGTGTTCAGCATCGAGGCGCTGCGCCCCAGCCGTCCCGCGCTGGACGCCGCCATTGCCCAGGGCCGCCGCTTCCTGGACGTGGGCACGGGCGTGGGCGAGGTGGCGATGACGGCGGCCCAGGCCTGGCCGCACATGCGCGTGACCGGCATCGACCTGTGGCAGCCCTCGCTCGCCATCGCCCATGCCAGCCTGGCCGAGAGCGGCGTGGCGGACCGGGTCGAGCTGCGCGAGCAAAGCCTGGACGACCTGCCGGAGCGGGATTGCTTCGACCTGGCCTGGCTGCCGGCGCCGTTCATCCCGGGCCCGGTGGTGGAAGCCGGCATCGCCCGGCTGCACGACGCCATGGCGCCCGGCGGCTGGCTCGTCACCGGGCTGTTCGCCATCCCGGAGGCCGCGCTGCCCGGCGCCGTCGCCCGCCTGCGCACCGTGCGCAGCGGCGGGCGTCCCTGGCACCCGGAGGAAGTCGCCGCCACCATGGAGCGGGCGGGCTTCGTGGACGTCGAAATCCCGCCGCCGACCGGCATGGTGCGCGTGATCGGACGCCGCCCGGCCTAAACATCGCTGGGTCGCATCGCTATGTTGCAGCGCAGCATGAACCCGAGCCGCTCCTCTGCGACCCGTTTCGATCCGGAGCGCATGTTTCATCCCCGTTCGGTGGCCGTGTTCGGCGGTGAAGGCCGGATCGGCCGCCAGGTGCTGGCCAACCTCGCCGCCAGCGCCTTTCCCGGCGACATCCAGCTGGTGCCGGCCAACGCCGACCCGGCGGCAGCCGACCTTGCCGTGTTCGCCTCCGAGGCCGACCCGGTCGGCCCCTTGCTGCCGGGCCTGCTGCGCGCGGGCATCTACGCCGGGGTGGCGATCGGCATGGCGCCGGACATCGCCGCCGCGCAAGCGGAGACGGGCGTGCGCATCCTCGGCGCCGGGTCGTTCGGCATCGCTTGCCCCGCGGGCCGCTTGGACGCGACCCTGTCCCACTTGCCGCCGCGTCCGGGCCGGGTGGCGCTGGTGTCGCAATCCGGGGCGCTGTGCCGGGCGGTGCTGGACTGGGCGGAACCGAACGGCGTGGGGTTCAGCCAGATCGTCGGCATCGGCGGCAACGCCGGCACCGGGTTCGACGCCGTGCTGGACTTCCTGGCGCGCGACTCCGCCACCGGCCCGATCCTGCTGGACATCCGCCGCATCCGCGACCCGCGCGGCTTTCTCTCCGCCGCCCGCGCCGCCGCCCGGCTGCGCCCCGTGGTGGCGCTGCGCGCCGGCAGCCGCCTGCTGGACCCGACCGGGCGGGCGGAGATGGTGTTCGACGCCGCCCTCAACCGCGCCGGCGTGCTGACCGTCTCGCGGCTGGAGGACATGCTGGCCGCGCTGGAAACGCTCACCCGCGCGCCAGCGCCCCGCAGCGAGGCGCTGGCGGTCGTGACCAATGCGATCGGGCCCGGCCGCATGGCGGCGGACGCGGCGCTGGCCAGCGGCATTCCGCTCGCCGCCCTGGCGCCGGAGACCCAGCAGGTGCTGCGCCTGGCTTTTCCCGCGCAGGACGTGGCGGACATAATCTATGTCGGCGTGCAAGCGCCCACGCGGCTGGCGGAGGCCGCCGCCCTGCTGTCCGGCGCGCGCGAGGTGGGCGGCATCCTGGTCGTGCTGGCGCCGACCGGCCCGGCGGACGCCGCCGGGGTGGAGGCGCTGGCGGCGGCCCCGCAAGGCCGCGTGCCGCTGCTGGCATGCGCCATGGGCGAGACCACGGGCGCGCTGCACCGCCGCCGGCTGGCCGCGGCGGGGGTGCCGGCCTTCGCCTCGCCCGAGCAGGCGGTGCAGGGCTTCCGCCACTTGCTGCAGCAGCGCCGCGCCCGCGCCGCCGCCCGCGAGCTGCCGCCGAGCGACGTGCTGGAGCTGGCGCCGGACCGCGCCGCCGTGCGCCGCGTGGTGGCGGAGGCGCGAGGCGAGGGCCGGCTGGCGTTGTCGGACGGGGAGGTCGCCCGCGTGCTCGCCGCCTACGGCCTGGGCCCGCCCGCGCTGGACGTGACGGTGGCGGACGACCCGCTGTTCGGCCCCGCCATCGGCGTGGGCGGCGAGCGGATGGATGAGCGCGCCTTCGACCTGCCGCCGCTGAACCTGTCCCTGGCGCACGGCCTGACGGCCCAGGCGCCTGCTGCCCGCGTCCTATCCCCGGACCGGGAGCAGGCGCTGGCCGACATCCTGGTGCGCGTCAGCCAATTGGTCGTGGACACGCCGGAGCTGGCGGCGCTGACGCTCCCGGCGGACGGCCCGGCGCGCGCCTCGGTGCGCCCGCCGGGGGAGGCCGGCCGGCTCGCCATCGCGCCATATCCCGCCGCCCTGGCCGAGCCGTGGGACTTGGGGGGCGAGATGCTGACCATCCGCCCGATCCGCCCGGAGGACGCGGCCGGCCACGCCGCCCTGTTCACCCGGCTGACCCCGGAGGATGTGCGCTACCGCTTCTTCTCCTCGTTGCGGGAGCTGTCGCCGGAGCGGATCGCCCGCATGACCCAGGTGGACTACGACCGCGAGATGGCGTTCGTCGCCATTCGCGCCAACGGCGACACCGCCGGGGTGAGCCGCCTGGTGCGCGACGGCGACGGCGGCGAGTTCGCCGTGGTGGTGGAACGCGCCATGAAGAACAGGGGACTGGGCCGGCGCTTGATGCAGCGGCTGGAGGAGTGGGGCCGCGAGCAGGGCATGACGGCCATGGTGGGCCAGGTGCTGGCGGAGAATGCGCCCATGCTGGCCTTCGTGCGGCGGCTGGGGTGCAGCCTGCACCCCTCGCCGGAGGAGCCGGACGTGGTGGAGGCGCGGTTGGCACTGTGAGGGCGGTCGTTTGCTCCACTCTCGCACCGTCTGCCGAACACGGCTTGCGCGTCGGCTGTCGTCAGGCCTTGACCCGCACGTAGCTCCCCGGCGCATCCTCGATCGCCGCCAGTCCGTCCGCACCCGGCGCCCGCGCCGGCACCTTGTCATCGGCCAGCCCCACCGCCCAGCGCTGCCAGTCCGGCCACCAGGACCCGGCCATCTCCTGCGCGCCGGCGAACCAGTCCTCCGGCGCGGGTGGCAGGGCGTTGCTCACCCAATGGCTGTACTTGCCGCTCTCCGGCGGGTTCACCACGCCGGCGATGTGCCCGCTCGCCGCCAGCACGAAGCGCACCGGGCCGCCCAGCAGCTGGGTGCCGCGGTAAGTGCTGCGCCAGGGGGCGATGTGGTCCTCCCGGGTGGAGATGAAGTAGGCCGGCACGTCCACCTCGCCGAGGTCGATCCGCTCGCCCGCCAGCTCCAGCTCGCCGCGGGCCAGCTTGTTCTCGTGGTACATGTTGCGCAGGTAGTAGCTGTGCATCCGCGCCGGCATGCGAGTGGCGTCGCTGTTCCAGTACAGCAGGTCGAACTGGAACGGCTCGTTGCCCAGCAGGTAGTTGTTGACCACGAAGGACCAGATCAGGTCGTTGGCGCGCAGCATGTTGAAGGTCTGCGCCATATCCGCGCCCTGCAGCACGCCGTCGCGGTCCATCCTGGCCTCCAGCTGGGCCAGCTGCTCCTCGTCGATGAACACGCCCAGCTCGCCCGCCTCGGCGAAGTCCGTCATGGTGACAAGGAAAGTGGCGCTGCTGATCCGGTCGTCGCCGCGGCGCTTCATCCAGGACAGCGTGCTGGCCAGCAGCGTGCCGCCGAGGCAGTAGCCGATCGCGTTGACCTGGCGCTCGCCCGTGGCCTGGCCGATGGCGTCGAGGGCGGCGAACACGCCTTCGGCCATGTAGTCCTCGAATCCCTTGCCGGCCAGGGATTCGTCGGGGTTGACCCAGCTGACCATGAACACGGTGTGCCCCTGGCCCACCGCCCAGCGGACGAAGCTGTTATTCGGGCGCAGGTCCAGGATATAGAACTTGTTAATCCAGGGCGGGATGATCAGCAGCGGCCGCCGCTGCACCTGCTCCGTCGTCGGCGCATACTGGATCAGCTGCATCAGGTCGTTCTGAAACACCACCTTGCCGGGCGAGACGCCGATGTTCTCGCCCAGCTTGAAGGCGTCCATGTCCGTCATCTTGATCGCGAGCTTGCCGCGCCCGCGCTCCAGGTCGCCCAGCAGGTTGTTCAGCCCGCGGATCAGGTTCTCGCCCCCGGTGGCGGCGGTCTTGCGCAGCACTTCGGGGTTGGTCAGCAGGAAGTTGGACGGGCTCATCGCATCGATGAACTGGCGCGAGTAGAAATCCACCTTCTGCGCCGTCTTGCGGTCCAGCCCTTCCGCCTGGCCCACCACGTCCTGCACGAAGCGGGCGGAGAGCAGGTAGGATTGCTTGATGAAGTCGAACACCTCGTTCTCCTTCCAGGCGTCGTCCTTGAACCGCTTGTCCTTCGGGTTCGGCTGGATGACCGCGGGCGCCGGGTCAGGGCCGCCCATCATGCGGCGGGCGGTCACCTGCCACAGCGTCATGTAGTCCTGCCAGAAGCCGACCTGCGCCTGCACCAGGCGCGCCGGGTCGCTCATCAGCTTGGCGGTCATCTCCATGAAGGCGGCGCCGATGTTCATGGGGTCGGGGTTGGCGGCCTCCGCGCCCTGGCGCTTCAGCCAGTCGCCCACGATGCGCTGGGAGCGTTCGGCGATGTCGGCCATAGACCGGGTCAGCCTCAACGGGTCCGTGGCGATGCTCTCGGTGCTGTTGATGGCTTCGTCTGCCATGGCGTCCTTCCCGTCGGGTTCGCGCCCCGCTAGACAGGGCGGGTGGGGGCTCGATCGCTGACTTATGCTTGAGGTTTTTCACCAGCACGCTAGGCGCGCGGCCAGGCTGCGGCAAGCAGTGGCGGCGCTTGCGCTCGCAGCGGGGCTGGCCGGCTGCGTCAGTTCATCCGTGCTCGGCCCGGGCGTGGACCTGTTCCATGGCTTGCAGGGCGGCGTGATCGCGCAGCAGCGCCCGCCGCCGCCGGGCGCCGACGACCCGTATCCGAACCTGGCCACCGTGCCTGCCCGGCCTGTTGCGCCCGACGTGTTGGCGCAGCAGCGCATCGCCGACCGGCTCGCCTCCCAGCGCGACGCGGCGGGCGCCGCTGCGGCCCTCGACCCGCTGAAGGCGCTGCCGCCTCCGCCGCCCCCGCCCAAGCCGGCTGCGCCGGATCCGGGCGCCAACCGGGTGGTCGTGGACGCGGCGCCCTCTCCGGCCCCGCCGCCGGCCCCGCCCGTGCTCTCCGGCATCAGCGCCGTCCCAGCCGTGCCGGAGCTGGTCACGTCCGGCCCGCTTCCGACCCTGGCCGGGGCGCCCCCGCCGCTGGCCGTCGGGTTGGGCAGCGCGGTCCCGCCAGCGCCGCCGGCTCCCCCGCCGGTGGCGAACACCGCCCAGGCAGCGGCGCCCGCCACCCTGGTGCCCGCTACCCTGGTGACGGTGGCGTTCACGCCGGGCTCGGACGAGCTGCCGCCGTCCGCGCCCTTGAACCTGCGCCGCTTCGCCCTGGCGCATAAGGGCGTGGCCCTCACCGTGACCGGCCATGGCGGCGTGGTGCTGCCGACGCCCGACTCGCAGTCCCGCGCACTGGACCTGGCGCTGCGCCGCGCCAAGGCCATCGCCGCCTCGCTCGCCACCGCCGGCATTCCCGCCGCCAACCTGCACGTGCGTGCGGAGGCCGCCGGGCAGGGCGGCACCGCCAGCCTGTAACGGAGCCCACCGATGTCCGCCGAGTTCCACCGCATCCGCCGCCTGCCGCCCTACGTGTTCGCCTCCGTCAACGAGGCGAAGGCGCGGGCGCGGGCGGCTGGCGAGGACATCATCGACCTCGGCATGGGCAACCCGGACGGCGCGACCCCGCCGCACATCGTGGCCAAGCTGATCGAGGCGGTGCAGGACCCGCGCAGCCACCGCTACAGCACCAGCAAGGGCATTCCCGGCCTGCGCCGCGCGCTCGCCGCCTACTACGCCCGCCGCTTCGACGTGATGCTCGACCCTGACACCGAGGTGGTGGCGACGCTCGGCAGCAAGGAGGGCTTAGCCAACCTGTCCTCCGCCATCACCAGCCCTGGCGACACCATCCTGGTGCCTAACCCGTCCTATCCGATCCACCAGTTCGGCTTCATCATCGCCGGCGCGTCCGTTCGCTCCATCCCCGCCGAACCCGGCGAGGCCATGCTGCGCGCGATGGACCAGGCGGTGCGCCACTCGGTGCCGCCGCCCACGGCGCTGATCGTGAACTTTCCCGCCAACCCGACGGCCACCGTGGCGAGCCTCGACTTCTACCGCGAGGTGGTGGCGTTCTGCCGCAAGCACTCCATCCTGATCCTGTCGGACCTGGCTTACGCGGAAATCTACTTCGGCGATGAGCCGCCGCCCTCCATGCTGCAGGTGCCGGGCGCGCGGGACATCACGGTGGAGTTCACCTCGCTGTCCAAGACATACTCCATGCCCGGCTGGCGCATGGGCTTCGCCGCCGGCAACGCGCGGATGATCTCGGCGCTGGCCCGCATGAAGTCCTACCTCGACTACGGCGCGTTCACCCCTATCCAGGTGGCCGCGACGGCGGCGCTGAACGGCCCGCAGGACTGCGTGGCGGAGATGCGCGCGGTGTACCGCGAACGGCGGGACGTGGTGGTGCGCGGCCTGAACGCGGCCGGATGGGAGGTGCCGAGCCCGGAAGCCTCCATGTTCGCCTGGGCGCCGATCCCGCCGTCCTACGCGCATCTCGGCAGCGTGGAGTTCAGCAAGCTGCTGCTGGCCCGCGCAAAGGTGGCGGTGGCGCCCGGCATCGGCTTCGGCGAGCAGGGCGACGGGCACGTGCGCATCGCGCTGGTCGAGAACACGCAGCGGCTGCGCCAGGCGGTGCGCAGCATCAAGGGGTTCCTGGGCGCTGGGGTGAATGCGGGCGCGGTGGAGGAGGTTGCGGGGTAACATGCACGTCGCCATCGCCGGCCTCGGCACCGTCGGCGCCGGCGTGCTCCGCCTGTTGCACGACAATGCCGGCCTCATCGCCGCCCGCGCCGGCCAGCCCATCACGGCCACCGCCGTCAGCGCGCGCGACCGCTCCCGCGACCGCGGCCTGGATCTTCGTGGCCTGCACTGGGCCGAAGACCCGCAGGACCTCGCCACCCTTTCCGGCATCGATGCGGTGGTGGAGCTGATTGGCGGCGCTGAAGGTGCGGCCCGCGCCCTCGTCACCGCCGCCCTCGCTGCCGGCCGCCCCGTCGTCACGGCCAACAAGGCGCTGATCGCTCTCCACGGCGCCACCCTGCCTCGCACCGCCCCCCTTGCGTTCGAGGCGGCCGTTGCCGGCGGCATTCCCGTCATCAAGGCACTGCGCGAGGGCCTGGCGGCCAACCGCATCAGCCGGGTCACCGGCATCCTCAACGGCACCTGCAACTACATCCTCACCGCCATGCGCGAGCAACGGCGCGAGTTCGCGGACGTGCTGGCCGAGGCCCAGGCGCTCGGCTACGCGGAAGCCGACCCGGCGACTGACATCGACGGCACCGACGCCGCCCACAAGCTCGCCATCCTGGCCGCCCTCGCCTTCGGCCAGCCCATCCGGTTCGCGGCCGTGCACGTCGAAGGCATCCGCCGGGTCAGCGCGCTCGACATCGCCTTCGCCGACGAGCTGGGCTACCGCATCAAGCTGCTCGGCATCGCCCGGCGCACCGAGGCGGGCGTGGAGGCGCGGGTGCATCCCTGCCTGGTGCCGGCGAGCGCGCCGATCGCCCGGGTGGACGGCGTGTTCAACGCGGTGGTCGCGGAGGGCGACGCGGTCGGCCGGGTCATGCTGGAGGGCCGCGGTGCGGGGGCGGGGCCGACCGCCTCGGCCGTGGTGGCGGACCTGATCGACCTCGCCCGTGGCCGGCTGACGCCCACCTGGGGGCAGGACACGCTGGCGGATGGCCCGTCCGTGCCGATCGGCCAGCACCTCGGCGCCTACTACCTGCGGCTGATGGTGACGGACCGGCCCGGCGTGATCGCCGATGTCGCCGCCATCCTGCGGGACCAGGGCGTGTCGCTGGAATCCCTGCTGCAGCACGGCCGCAGCCCCGCCGAGGCGGTCCCCGTGATACTGGTGACGCACGAGGTCCGCGAGCATGCGATGCGCGGGGCCCTCGGCCGCATCGCGGCGCTGGAGACCGTGCTGGAGACGCCCGCCTTCATCCGAATCGAGCCAGGCTGACAAGGAGCCCGCCCATGGACCGCCCCCCCGAGATCACCAACGACCGCAACCTTGCCCTGGAGCTGTGCCGGGTCAGCGAGGCGGGCGCTCTGGCCGGCAGCCGCTGGATGGGCCGTGGCAAGAAGAACGAGGCGGACGGCGCCGCGGTGGAAGCCATGCGCCGCGCCTTCGACGGCATCGCCATCGACGGCACGGTGGTGATCGGCGAGGGCGAGATGGACGAGGCGCCCATGCTGTACATCGGCGAGAAGGTCGGCTGCGGCGGCCCCGCCATGGACATCGCGGTGGACCCGCTGGAGGGCACCACCATCACCGCCAAGGGCGGCCCCAACGCCATGGCGACGGTGGCGCTGGCGGAGAAAGGCAACTTCCTGCACGCCCCCGACGTGTACATGGACAAGATCGCCGTCGGCCCCGGCCTGCCGCCCGGCGTGGTGGACCTGGATGCGCCGGTTTGGGAAAACCTGCGCAACCTGGCGACCGCCAAGAACGTCGAGATCGGCGAACTGGTGCTGTGCACCCTGGATCGCGACCGCCACGCCGACATGATCGCCCACGCGCGCGAGGCCGGCGCCCGGATCATGCTGATCGGCGACGGCGACGTGTCCGGCGTCATCATGGCGGCGCAGGCGATGAGCGGGGTCGATATCTTCATCGGCGCCGGCGGCGCGCCGGAGGGGGTGCTGGCCGCCGCCGCGTTGCGCTGCCTGGGCGGCCAGATGCAGAGCCGCCTGCTGTTCGAGGACGAGGCGCAGGTCGAGCGCGCCCGCGGCATGGGCGTGACCGACCCGAAGCGGAAGTACGATCTGGCGGAGATGGCCAAGGGAGACGTGATGTTCGCCGCCACCGGCGTCACCACGGGGCCGATGCTGCGTGGCGTGCGCCGCTTCGCCACCGGAGCCATCACCCACTCGCTGGTGATGCGCTCCAAGTCCGGCACGGTGCGCTACGTGGAGGCCCACCACAACTTCGCCACCAAGACTTGGCAGCCGAACTGAACGCCATCGCGCCGCCCCCGCCCGCGCTTGGCGTCGCCCGCAGCGTCACCGGGCGCCGCTGGGTGTGGCGGGGCGGCGAGGAGCGCACCGGCTTGCAGCTGGCCCAGCGCGCCGGCGTGCCCGAGATCGTGGGCCGCCTGCTCGCCGCCCGCGGCGTCGCGGCGGACGCGGCGGCCGATTTCCTCGCCCCCACCCTGCGCGCCCTGCTGCCGGACCCGTCCGTGCTGGCCGACATGGACGCCGCCGCTGCCCGTCTGGCCCGCGCCGTGCAAGCGGGCGAGACGGTGGCGGTGTTCGGCGACTACGACGTGGACGGCGCCTGCTCCGCGGCCATCATCACCTTGCTGCTGCGCGGCCTCGGCTGCCCCGTGCTGACCCACGTGCCGGACCGCATCCTGGAAGGCTACGGCCCGAACGCCCCCGCGCTACGCGCCTTGGCCGCCCGGGGCGCCACCCTGGTGGTGTGCGTGGATTGCGGCACCGCCGCCGCCGAGGCGCTGGCCGCGCTGGCGGGCCTGGCCGACGCCTTGGTGCTGGACCACCACAAGGCGGAAGGCCCGCCGCCGCCCGTGCTCGCGACCGTCAACCCGAACCGGCTGGATGACGGCTCCGGCCTGCGCGGCCTGTGCGCCGCCGGGGTCGCCTTTCTGGCGGCCATCGCTGCCCTGCGCGCGCTGCGCCGAGCCGGCTGGTTCGCCGCCCGCCCGGAGCCGGACATGCGTGGCATGCTGGACCTGGTGGCCCTGGCGACGGTGTGCGACGTGATGCCGCTCACCGGCCTCAACCGCGCCTTCGTGGCCCAGGGCCTCAAGGTCATGGGCCGGCGCGAGCGGCCCGGCCTCGCCGCCCTGCTGGAGGTGGCCTCCGCCAAGGACCGCCCGAACGCCGGCACGCTGGGCTGGGCGCTCGGCCCCCGCATCAACGCGGCCGGGCGGATCGACGAGGCCGACCTGGGCCTGCGGCTGCTGCTGACCGAGGATCCGGTGGAGGCGCGCGCCCTGGCCATTCGGCTGGACGGGGTCAACCGGGACCGGCAGGAACTGGAAGCCGCCGTGCTGGACGCCGCCCACGACGCCGCGCAGGCCCAGGCGGAGACGGGCCGCGCGGTGCTGCTGGTGCACGGGGCCGGTTGGCACCCCGGCGTGGTGGGCATCATCGCCGGGCGCATCAAGCAACGGCAGAACCGCCCCGCTTTGGCCGGGTCGCTGGCAGAGGGCCGGATCAAGGGGTCCGGCCGCTCCGTGGCAGGCGTCGACCTGGGGGCTGCGGTGCTGGAGGCGCGGCGCGAAGGGCTGCTCATCACGGGGGGCGGCCACGCGATGGCTGCCGGGTTCAGCCTGGAGCTGGATCGGCTGGCCGACTTCCACGCTTTCCTGGAGGATCGCCTGGCCCACGCCGCCACCTTGCCGCGCACGCCGGACCTTCCCGTTGAAGCCACGGTAGCGGTCGCCGCCGCGGGGGTAGAGCTGGCCGAGCAGATCGCCCGCCTGGCGCCGTTCGGTACTGGCAACGAGGAGCCGGTGCTCGCCCTGCCGCGCGCCCGGGTTGTGCGCGCCGACTGGATCGGCCGCGACGGCGGCACGCTGCGCGCCTTCGTGGAAGGGGAGGGCGGCGGGCGGCTCAAGGCCATGGTGTTCCGCGCTGCCGGGACGCCGTTGGGCCACGCCCTGGGCACGCCGGGCGCGCCGGTGCACCTGGCCGGCACGGTGCGGGCTGAGGAGTGGAACGGCACGGTATCGGCCAGCTTCATCGTGAGCGACGCCGCCGCCGCTTGACCTAGGGCCCTTGCGACGGCACATGACGGCCTGGCCCGTCCCGTTCGTCTAGAGGCCTAGGACACGGCCCTTTCAAGGCTGTAACACGGGTTCGAATCCCGTACGGGGCACCAAGCAACCAATCGGCATCGTTGTGGTCAAGGGGCAGGGCTGCATCGGCGGCAACGGCCACCAGGACGCAAGACATGCTCCAGCCCAGCTAGTAGCCGATCGCGGCTCCGACCGGCCGCCGGGCGTCGTTGGCGCCGTAGAGCAGTCCAGGCTGCAGCGCATCCGGCTGGGCTGCCTCTCCGCCCGGCGCGCCCCGCTCGATGATTTCCGCCGCACCCCAGGGACGTTGCACGACGATCTTGTAGCCCATCGCCTGCAGCAGCGCTTGCGTGTCGGCGGACAACGCGAACGGCTCGGTCGCGATCTCGTCCGGCAGCCATTGATGATGGATGCGCGGCGCGTCCACGGCGGCTTGTGGCTGCATACCGTAGTCGATCACGTTCAGGATCGTTTGCAGCACCGTCGTGATGATCCGCGAGCCGCCCGGCGATCCCAGCACCAGCAGCGGCTGGCCGTCATGCATGACGATGGTCGGCGCCATGGAGGAGAGCGGCCGCTTGCCCGGCGCGATGGCGTTGGCCGCACCTTGCACCAGGCCGAACATGTTGGGCACGCCGGGCTTGGCGGTGAAGTCGTCCATCTCGTCGTTGAGCAGGAACCCGGTCCCCGGCGCAGCCACGTAGGCGCCGAACAAGCCGTTGATCGTGTAGGTGACGCTCGCGGCGTTCCCCGCCTCGTCCATCACCGAGTAGTGCGTCGTTTCCGGCTTCTCGTCGGAAGGCAGGCCCGGCCGCGCTTCCCTGGAGGACCCGGCGTGGCCGGCCGGGATGGCCGCGCGCACGGCGGCGGCGTAGTCGGCGCTCAGCAACCGGCCGAGCGGATTGGACACGAAGGCCGGGTCGCCGAGGTAGGTGTTGCGGTCGAGGTAGGCCTGGCGCAAAGCCTCGACGATGGCGTGCACGGCCGCCGCCGAGTGGTATCCGAGCGCCGCCATGTCGTAGCCCGCCAGGATTTGCAGGGTCTCGCACAGGGTCGCCCCACCGGATGAGGGAGGCGGCGAGGACAGGATGGCGTAGCCGCGGTAGCTGCACCGCAACGGCTCGGTGTCCGTCACCGTGTAGCCGGCGAAGTCGGCCGCGGTGAGCAGGCCGCCGCCCGCGTGGGACGCCGCCTCCACCCGGGCCGGGATATCGCCCCGGTAGAACGCATCCGTGCCTTCGTCGGCGATGCGTTGCAGCGTGCGCGCCAGGTCGGGCTGCACCAGCGTATCGCCGGGCTGCAGGGTGCTGCCGTTCGGCCGGAGGAAGATGCGGGCGAGCGCCGGGTCACCGGCGAAACGGCTGGCGCCGGCGTCCAGGATGTCGGTGTCGCCACGGTTCAGCACGAAGCCGTCGCGCGCGAGCCGGATGGCGGGCGCCATGACCTGCGCGCGCGGCAGCGTGCCGTAGCGGCGCAGCGCGGTGTCGAGGCCCAGCACGGTGCCTGGCACCCCGGCCGCCTTGTAGCCGAACACGCTCTCGCCGGGGATCACGGCACCGGCCGCGTCGAGGAACATCGCCGGGGTCGCCGCCGCGGGCGCGGTCTCCCGGAAATTGAGGAAACGGTCGCGCCCATCGGCGAGACGCAGGGTGATGAACCCGCCGCCGCCGATGTTGCCGCAGCATGGATTGACCACCGCCTCGGCATAGCCGACCGCGACCGCCGCATCGACCGCGTTGCCGCCCGCTTGCAGGATTTCGAGCCCGGCTTCGGATGCGAATCGCTGCGAGGAGACGACCATGCCGTGCTGCGCCTCCACCGGCGGGAGGGACGCCGCGCGGGCGAGGCTGGGGCTGGTTAGTGCGATGAGCAAGAACGCGACGCGAGGCCAGGCCAATGCTGCAACCCTTTCAGCGGCAGGGCTCTGCCCTGCACCCGCAAGGGGACGGTCGTCCCCTCGACCCCTTATACACAGGTGTCGAGAGGACGACCGTCCTCTCGCAGAGGGCGGGGCAGCGCCCCGCCGCTTGCTCAGCCTTGGCGCTCGAACGCTCCGCTGATCGTCAGCTGCACCGCGTCGCCGATCAGCGGCACGTACGTCTTCACGCCGAAGTCGCTGCGGTTGATCTCGCCGGCGATCTGGAAGCCCACCGTGTACCTCTTGTCGAGCGGGTTGGTGCCGGCGCCGACGAAGCGGGCGTGCAGCGTCACCGGCTTGGTCACGCCGTGCAGCGTGAGATCCCCGGTGATTTCCGCCGCATCCGCACCGGTCGGAACTACCTTCGTCGAGCGGAAGGTCATCTGCGGGAAATGCGCCGCGTCGAGCCAGTCCGGGCTTTTCAACTCCTCGTCCAGCTTGTCGCTGGTGGTGGACACCGTGCTGACCGGCACCGCGATCTCCAATTGGCTGGCGGCCGGGTCGGCAGGCGAGAGCTGCAAGCTGCCGGACGCGTTGGAGAAGTGGCCGTAATAGGTGGTGAAGCCCATGTGCGAGACCGCGAACTCGATCTGCGTGTGCTGCGGTTCCACGGCGTAGCGGCCGGCCTGCACCTGGGCCGGCGGCACCGCGACCGCCTGGGCCAGCGCCGGCCCGGCCAGGCCGACCGTCAGCAGGGCGGCAGTGAGGGTCTGTTTCATTGGAGCTGTTCTTTCCATGGGGTGAGGGTGCTCAGGCGGCCAGCTCTGCGGCGCGGGCGCGCGCGCCCGCCACCGCCTTGGCGGCGGCGTCCGGCCCCATTGCCAGCCCCTCCGCCCGCACGGCCGTCATGTCGGTGATGCCGAGGAAGCCGAGGATGGCCCGCAGGTAGTTCTCCTGGAAATCGTAGGTCTTGAACGGCCCATCGGAGTAGATGCCGCCCGCCGCCAGGAACACCATGGCCTTCTTGCCGGACACCAGGCCCTTCGGCCCCTCCGCCGTGTACTGGAAGGTGCGGCCGGCGCGGACGATGTGGTCAATCCAGGCCTTGAGCTGCGACGGGATCGAGAAGTTGTACATCGGCGCGCTGATCACCAGCAGGTCGGCGGCGGACATCTCGTCGATCAGCTCGTCGGACAAGCGCAGGGCCGCCTTCTGCTCCGGAGTATGCGCTTCCGGCTTGCCGAAATAGCCGCCCAGCAGATCGACGCCAAGATGCGGGATGTGGGTGGTCACCAGGTCACGCGTGGTGACCGTGTCGTCCGGATGGCTCTCGCGATGGTTGGCCACGAACCCGGCCGACAGGTCGCGGCTGACTGAGGCGTGGAGGTTCGGGCTGCTCTGGATGTGCAGGAGATGGGACATGGCCGGATTCCAACTTAGGTGCGAACGGACTCCGAACTAGCCCTGGCGCTCTCCCAAGCAAACTGGGAAAGTTTCGCGCAACATCATCAGCACAATCGATGGAGCGCCGTGGACATCTCGCTGGACCAAGTCAGGGTGATGCTGGCCGTCGTGGAGCACGGCAGCTTTTCCGGCGCTGGCCGGGCGCTGAACCGGGCGCAATCGGCAGTGACCTACGCGGTGCAAAGCCTGGAGGACAGCCTGGGCGTCGTCCTGTTTGACCGTACCGGCTACCGCCCGGTGCTGACCGAGGCGGGACGGGTGCTGCTGGCGGGCGCGCGTCGGCTGGCGGAAGAGGCGGGGGCGTTCCAGATCCAGGCGCGCGGCATCGCCGGCGGGCTTGAGCCGGAGCTGACCTTGGTGGTGGACGCCCTGTTCCCTCTGCCGCCCTTGCTGGAAGCGCTGCGCGTGTTCAACCAGCGTTACCCCGAGACGCCCACCCGGCTCTACGTCGAGCCGCTGCGCATCGCGGTCGGCCTGGTGCTTGACGGCACCTGTGCGCTCGGGCTGCTGCCGGTGTTCACCGCCGAGGCGGACACGCTGGCCTGGCTGCCGCTGCTGGATGTGGAGCTGGTCTCGGTCGCGGCGCCCTGCCACCCGCTCGCTGCGCTGCCCGGCCCGATCCCGCCGGAGGAGGTGCGGCGGCACGTGCAGCTCGTGCTGACCGACCGCTCGGCCGGGATTTCCGGCCCCGACCAGGGCGTGCTGGCCACCCGCACCTGGCGGCTGGGCGACCTCAGCGCCAAGCACGCGATGCTGCTGGCCGGGCTGGGCTGGGGCAACATGCCGCGGCACATGGTGGCGGAGGATTTGCGGCAAGGACGGCTGCACGCCCTGCAGCCGACGGAGTTCCTGGGCAAGCAGCTGCGGCTCGGCATGTGCGTCGCCCACCGCACCGACGGCCCGCTCGGTCCGGCCACGCGGTGGATGCTCGAACACCTCGCCGCAGTCAGCCAAGCTGGAGCCTGACCCGACCGCCGGATGTCCAGGGAACCCCGTTCTCTGGGAAGCGCTCGGGGCGGCGCCCGACCTGGCTGTCGCAGCGTGCCACCGCCTGTTAGGCTCGATGCATGCTGTTCCGCGAGCCCGACGCCACCGACCCGCCCGTGACGCTCGCGGTCAGCCAGCCCGCCCATGCCTGGATGTCGGGCCAGCTCCTGCGCGCCTGGGCCGAGACGCTGGACGAGACGCTGCTGCTGGCCGCCGAGCAGCACGACATCGCCTGGCTCGACTGGGAAACGTCGCCGAGCTTCGACCCGCAGACTGGACGCCCCCACCTATTCCGCAACGTGGGGGCGGCGCAGCACGCCCCGATGTGGGCGGGGGGCGTGGAGCGGGCGCTGGCCGCCTGGGGCCGGCGGGTCGCCTTGCTGGTGTCGCGCCATGGCAGCCTGGTCTATGGCCGCTACGCCGAGCGGCACCGCGGGACGGCGGCGGACGCGGCGGCGGCGGCGCATTACCGGCAAACGCAGGCCGTGCTGCAAGCCGGGTGGGCAAGCTCCCTGGGCCTCGACGCCGCGGCGCTGTCCCATGACACGGAGATGGTGGCGCTCTCCGACACGCTTTCGCTGGCGCTCTGCGGCGAGCTGGCCACGCCGTTGCAAGTCGATGCGCCGGGTCGGGCCGGCGGACGCCGCAGCCTGCGCCTGGCCGCCAGGCCCGGCGACCCGGCGGGCTTCACCCTCTCGCCATGGCCGTTCCGCGGCGAAGCGCTGGTGGCCGAGGCCGAGGCGCGGCCGATGCCGGCGGCGGGCCGCTTCGCGGACGAAGCGGCCATGCGCGCCTGGCTCGCCGCCCCCGAACGGGTGACGTTGCAGGCGAGGCTGACGCCGGGCTGACAGGGTCGTTGGCATGGGGTTCGCATGACCCGCTCCGCATCTGGAGGAACACTGTGGCCACGAACACTCTGCGCCGCTCGCTGGCGTTTCTCGCGGTCACGCTGCTGGCGCCCGCCACGCTGGCCGCGCCGGCGCCGGAGCAGGCCGCCATCCTGCTGCCCGGCAGCATCAACGACCAGAGCTGGAACGCACTGGGTTACGCGATCCTGCAAAGCCTGAAGCCGCTCGGCTTCGAGACCGCGTATTCCGAGAACGTGTCCGACGCCGACGAGGCGGAGGCGTTGCGCGACTACGCCAGCCGCGGCGACAGCATCGTCATGGGCCACTCCGGCCGCTTCGTCTCGGCGATGGAGCAGGTGGCGCCCGATTTCCCCCGCACGCAGTTCATCGCCATCAGCGGCAACGAGGGCATGGCGCCCAACGTGATGTCGGTGGACTGGGACAACGCCCAGTTCGGCTGCCAGCTGGGCACGCTCGCCGCCCGGATGAGCCGCACGCACCAGGTCGCCGGCGTGTACGGCCTGCAAGGCGTGCCCAACATCACCGCCCAGGCCGGCGCGTTCCGCCTCTGCGCCACCAAGGCCGGCGCCGCGGTGACTATCCTCTACGTCGCCGACATGGAGGACGCCGCGGCCGCGAAGGAGGCGGCGCTGTCCCTGATCGCCGGCGGTGCGGACGTGCTGACCGGCAAGCTGAACGCCGCGGAGGCTGGCCTGGTGCAGGCCGCGAAGGAGCGGCACGTCTTCGTCACCGGCCGCGGCCCGGACCAGACCGCGATGGCGCCGGACGAGGTGCTGACCAACATCGTCGAGGACTGGCCGGCGATGCTCCGCTCCACCGCCGAGCACGTGAAGGCGGGCCAGCTTTCCGGCAGCTTCGTGCTCTACGGCTACGGCACCGCGCCGGTGACCGGGGCGGCGCTGGCCTACTCACCCGGCCATTCCTTCAACCCCGTCGTGCCCGCTTCGGTCGCCGAGGAGGTGGCCGGCCTGGCGGCGCAGTTCGCCTCCGGCGCGCTGACGGTCACGCCCACCGGGAACGACGCCCGGCCCGGACGCTGAGCCCGCCAGCGGGCCCCGGCCTGCTCCGGATGCGCGGCATCGTGCGCAGCTTCGGCGCCGTGCGCGCCAATGACGGCATCGACCTCGACGTGGCGTCCGGCCAAATCGTCGGGCTGCTCGGCGAGAACGGCTCGGGCAAGACGACGCTGATGAAGGTGCTGTTCGGCATGCTGCCGCAGGAGTCCGGCAGCATTGCCTTGCGCGGCCGCGCGCTGTCCGGCCACGATCCCGCGCAAGCCATGCGCGCGGGGCTCGCCATGATCCACCAGCACTTCATGCTGGTGGAGGCGATGACGGTGGCGGAGAACGTCATGCTGGGCTGGCCCGAGGCGGGGCGCGTCCTGCGCCGCGCCGCGGTGGCGGAGCGGGTGCGGGAGGCCAGCCGGCGCTTCGGCCTGGATCTCGACCCGGCGGCGCGGGTGGCCGACCTGCCGCTCGGCCGCCGTCAGCGGGTGGAGATTCTCAAGGCCATCCTGCGCGACGCCGAGCTGCTGATCCTGGACGAACCCACCTCCAACCTCGCGCCGCCGGAAGTCGCGGGCCTGCTCGCGATCCTGCGCCGCCTGCGCGCGGAGGGCAGGGGCATCGTCCTGATCACCCACAAGCTGCCCGAAGCGCTGGCGGTGTGCGACGAGGTGGTGGTGCTGCGCGCCGGGCGGGTGGCCGGCCGCCTGCCGGTCGCGGGCGCGCAGCAAGCCCAGCTGGCCGAGATGATGATGGGCCATGCGGCCCCGCCGACGCAGGCCTCCGCCCGGCCCCCGCCCGGGCGGGTGCGCCTGGCGCTGCGTGGGCTCCGCGCGCCGGGCCTTGCCGGCATCGACCTCGACCTGCGCGCGGGCGAGGTGGTGGGCGTCGCCGGCGTGGACGGCAACGGCCAGGTCGAACTGGCCGAAACGCTGGCCGGGCTGCGCCGCGCGACCGCCGGCAGCGTGGTCCTGGACGGCCATGACATGACGCGCGCGGGCGTGGCGGCGCGGGTGCGGGCAGGGCTGGCCTACCTGCCGGCGGATCGCGCGACGACGGCGCTGGTGCGCGGGATGTCGGTCGCCGAGAACCTGATGCTGCGCGACTCCGCGCGCCCGCCGTACAGCCGGGGCTGGCTGCTGTCCCGCGCCGGGCGGAACGCCGGCGCGCGCCGGCTGATGGCGGCTTACGGTATCCGCGCCCCTGGCCCGGGTGCGGCGGTGGCGCGGCTGTCCGGCGGCAACCAGCAGAAGATCGTCGTGGCGCGCGAGCTGGACCGCGCGCCGGCGGTGGTGGTGGCGCACCAGGCTACCTGGGGGCTCGACCCCGGCGCCGTCCGCTTCGTGCTGGACCGCTTGGCGGCGTTGCGCAACGCCGGGTCGGCCGTGCTGTACATTTCCTCGGAGCTGGAGGAGGTGCTGGCGCTCGCCGACCGGATCGCGGTGCTGGCGGAGGGGCGCTTCGCCGGCATGGCGGCGCGGGAAGCGGCCGACCTGCCGCAGATCGGCCTGTGGATGGCGGGGCGGGCGGCGTGACCGCCCCGGCGGCATGGCGGCAGGCGGCGTGGCGGCGGGCGGCGCCCCGGCTGGCGGGCCGTATCGCCGCGGCGGTGCTGCTGTCGCTGCTCTGCGCGGGGCTGCTGGTGGCCTTGTCCGGCCACGACCCGCTCCAGGCGCTGGCCGCCCTCGCGGACGGGGCCGCCGGATCGCCGCACCAGCTCGGCGTGGCGCTGAACCGGGCCACCCCCTACCTGCTCAGCGGCGCTGGCGTGGCGCTGTGCTTTCGCGCCGGGGTCATCAACATCGGCGCGGAAGGCCAGATCGCGCTCGGGGGCTTGGGCGCCGCAGCCGCAGCGCTCGCCGTCCCGGTCGCTGACCCGGCGCTGGCCATCGTGGTGGCGCTGCTGGGCGGCGCGCTGGCCGGCGCGGCCTGGGCGGGCCTGGCCACGGCGATCCACCTGGGCCGCCGCGTGCACGAGGTTCTGGTCACGTTGCTGCTCAACTTCGTGGCGCTGCTGCTGGTGCAGCAGGTGCTGGTGGGGCCGTTCGGCCAGCACGGCGCGGGCTTCCTGCAATCGCCGCTGCTGCCGCGGCCAAGCTGGCTGCCGCGGTGGCCGGGGCTCGACGCGCATCCCGGCTTCCCGCTCGCGGTCGCCGCCGCCGCCCTGCTGTCCTTCGCGCTGTGGCGGACCCGGTTCGGCTTCGCGCTGCGCGTGGCGGGCAGCAGCCGGCCGGCCGCCGCCTATGCCGGGTTCCGGCTGGGCCGGCTTACCTGGGGGGTGATGCTGCTGGCCGGGGCGCTGGCCGGGCTCGCCGGCGGCGTCGAGGTTCTGGGCGTGCACCGCCGGCTGATCGAGGGCTTCTCGCTCGGCTTCGGATTCAAGGCGGTGACGGTGGCGCTGCTGGGCGCGCTGGAGCCGCTGGCGGTGGCGCCGGCGGCGCTGTTCGTGGGCTTGCTGGAAACCGGGTCGCAATCCATGCAGCGCCGCATCGGCGTGCCCTCCGCGCTCGTCGCGGTGATCGAGGGGCTGACCATGCTGTTCGTGCTGGCCGCGACGGTGCGGCGGCGGCCATGACCGACCTCGCCGCCGCCCTGCGCATGGCGACGCCGCTGCTGCTCGCGGCCCTGGGCGGCATCCTCTCCGAGCGGGCCGGGGTGTTCGCGGTGGGGCTGGAAGGCATGATGCTGGCCGGCGCGTTCGCCGCCACCACGGGCGCATGGCTGTGCGGCAGTGCGGCGGCCGGGGTAGGGGCCGCCCTCGCCGGCGGGGCGGCGATCGGGCTGGCGGTGGCGCTGGTCGCGGTGCGCGGCCGGGCGGACAACATGGTCACCGGCCTGGCCGCCAACATCCTGGCCGCGGGGCTGACCTCCTACGGGCTGCGCGCCGTGAGCGGCACCGGGCAGGCCGCGTCCATCCACCTGGCGCCGCTGCCCGACTGGCCGGTGCCCGGCCTCTCGCGCCTGCCCTGGCTCGGCCCGGTGCTGTTCGATCAGCCGCCGTTGACCTACGCCGCGCTGCTCGCCTGCGCCGTGCTGGCCGCCTTTCTGGGGCGCACGCAGGCCGGGCTGATGCTGCGGGCCGCTGGCGAGAACCCCGAAGCGGTGTTCGCCGCCGGGGGACGGCCGCTGCGGGTGCGGATGGCCGCGGTGGTCGCCGGCGGCGCGGTGGCCGGGCTGGGCGGCGCGGTGCTGTCCCTGCAGCAGGTCGGCACCTTCACCGACGGCATGACCGGCGGGCGCGGCTACCTCGCTTTGGCCTCCTTGATCGTGGGGCGCTGGACTCCCTGGGGCGCGGCGGCCGCCTGCCTCGCCTTCGGCGGCGCGGAGGCGTTCGAGCTGCGCCTGCAGGCCGCCGGGGTCGGCCTCAGCGCCTACCTGATGCAGATGGCGCCCTACCTGCTCGCGCTCGGGGTGCTGGCCGCCGCCGGGCGCTCCGTGCGGCTGCCGGCCGCGATCGGCCAGCCGCTCGACGACTGAAACGGAGGAGGACGACATGGACATCAACCGACCCGAGATTCTGGCCGAGGTGCAGGCCGCTTTCGCCCGCTACGAGGCAGCGCTGGTGGCCAACGACACCGCCGTGCTGGACGAGCTGTTCTGGGACGACGGCCGCACTATCCGCTACGGCGTGGCCGAGAACCTGTACGGCATGGAGGCCATCCGCGGCTACCGGGCCGGCCAGGCCGCCACCGGGCTGGCGCGGCAGCTGGAAGGCACGGTGATCACCACCTACGGCGACGGCTTCGCCACCGCGTCCACCTTGTTCCATCGCACGCCCGGCCGCATCGGGCGGCAGATGCAGAGCTGGGTGCGGCTGCCGCAGGGCTGGCGGGTGGTGGCGGCCCATGTCAGCGTGATCGAGGCGCCGCCGGGGCCGCCGTGAGGCCCGTCAGTTTGCCGGCTGCAACGCGATGGGGGGCGGGGCCGCGTCGTAGGTGAAGTCGGATTGCTTCACCGCATCCTCGACCACCGCCGCCGCGCCGCCGGCGAGCAGCCGGCCGAAGCCCACGCCTTTGTATTGCGCCGCGACCGAGCCGGTCGCGGTCTGCCACCCGGCCTTGCGGCAGGTGATCGTGAGGCTGGCCTCGCTGGGTTGCACGGTCACCTCACCAGGCGTCGGGTCAACGGCGCCGACCACCGCCGCGCCCTGCTGCACCGTGCAGCGGGCGCCCGCCGGGTCGCTGCGCACCGTGATCTGCTGCGGGCCTGGTTGGTCAGGTGAGCTGCACCCGGCGACGGCGCAGGCGAGCAGCAGGGGCCAGAAACTCTTCATGCGGCCTCATAGGGATGGCGGTGGGAGCCGGGCCAGAGTGGTCCGCTTGGACGGCTGAGTCACTGGCCGAGCCGCCCACTGCGAGGCCGCCATGCCGGCAGGGTCACGGACCCGGTCGCCTGGTCGGCTGCCTGCGTCACCCGCGATCGCCGTGGGCTCCTTGCTCCTTGCAGCGGCGTCCTGCGCTACCCGTCGGCCGCAAACCGTTGTAGGCCATCGCGATGACCGATGTGCCGCCTGATCGCCTGTCCACCAACCCGGCCAGCCCGCACCACGACGCCGCTGCGCTCGAACGCGGCGTCGGCATCCGCCTGAACGGCGTGGAGAAGACCACCGTCGAGGAATACTGCGTCAGCGAGGGCTGGGTCCGCGTGTCAGTCGGCAAGACGCTCGACCGCCGCGGGAACCCGCTCACCATGAAGCTGAGCGGGACGGTGGAGCCGTACTATCGCGACGTAACGCCGACCTGACGCTGCTGCAAGGCCCCAAGCCCTCGCAGACCCACCGCTATTGTCACTGAAAGTAAAGGTGACTTGCTGCCGGGTTATCGCCGAACCAACTCCCGTTCGGAAAGAGGTGGAACCCATGGCGAAGATCGCACGGCTTCTTGGTATGGCTGGCTTGGTCCTGGCTCTCGGCAGCGTGCCGGCGCTCGCGCAGCGCGGCGGCTACGGCGGATTTAGGGGCTATGGCGGTTTTTACGGTCGCGGCTTTGGCGGCTACGGCTTCCGTGGCTTTGGCTACGGTTACGGCCCGGGTTTCTATGGCCACGGTTTCTATGGCCGGGGCTTCTACGGCCCCCGCTTCGCCTATGGATTCCCCTATGGCGGCTTTCCTGGCGGAGCGCCGTTCTTCTACGGCTACCCACGCTACTACTGACCCCCGCGCCACCACCGACCGCAGTGACGCGCTGCGCCCTCCGGTATAGCTTCGCCCGGCCATAACAGGAGGCGGCGGTGGACATGAAGATCGCGACGAGGCCGGAGCAAGTCGGCCTATCCTCCGAGCGCCTGGCGCGCATCGCGGGCTGGGCGCAGCGCCTGGTGGAGGATGGCAAGCTGGCCGGGATCACCACCGCGGTCATCCGGCATGGCCAGCTTGCCCACCTGCACAGCTGCGGCCTGGCGGACCGGGCTGCGGGCGCAGCGATGACGCCGGACACGATGGTGCGCATCTATTCCATGACCAAGCCGCTCACCAGCCTGGCCGTCCTGATGCTCTACGAGCAGGGCCTGTTCCAGTTGGATGACCCGGTCAGCCGCTTCCTGCCCGCCTTCACCGCCATGCGCGTGGTGTCCGGCGGCCAGCGCGGCAAGCTCGAAACCGTGCCCGCCCTGCGCGGCATCACCGTGCGCGACCTGCTGACCCACACCTCCGGCCTCACCTACGGCTTCTTGCAGTCCACCCTGGTGGACGAGGCGTATCGCGAGCAGGGCATCGATTTCCAGACCGCCGAGTGCAGCCTGGGCGAGCTGGTGGAGCGGGCCGCCGCGCTGCCCCTGCTGGCGCAGCCGGGGGCGGAGTGGAATTACAGCATCGCCACCGACGTGCTGGGCCATTTGGTGGCCGTCCTGTCCGGCGAGCCGTTCGACGAGTTCCTGCGGCGCCGGGTCATCGAGCCGCTCGGCATGGTCGATACCGGATTCCACGTGCCGGCGCAGAAGCACGCCCGGTTCGCCGCCAATTACGGCCGCGGCAAGGATGGCGGCCTGACGCTGCTGGACGACCCGGCCACCAGCCGCTTCCTCGCCCCGCCCGCGATCTGCTCCGGCGGCGGCGGCCTGGTCTCCACCGCCGGGGACTACCTGCGCTTCTGCCAGTTCATGCTGAACCGCGGCGAGCTGGACGGCATCCGGCTGCTCGGCCGCAAGACGGTGGCGCTGATGACGGCCAACCACCTGGGCGGCGACATGGCAGCCATGGGCATGCCGCGGTTCAGCGAGAGCAGCTATGAGGGCATCGGCTTCGGCCTCGGCTTCTCCGTCATGCTCGACCCGGCGCGGGCGCAGATCGTCGGCACGCCGGGCGAATATGCCTGGGGCGGGGCGGCGAGCACGGCCTTCTGGGTGGACCCGGCGGAGGACATGGCCGTCGTGCTGCTGACCCAGCTCATGCCGTCCACGGCCTACCCGATCCGCCGCGAGCTGCGCGTGCTGGCGTACGCGGCGATCACCGACTGAGCATCCGCCTCTCCGCCGCCAACGTCACCCCCGGCAGCATCTCCGCGCCCGACGACGCCGCGCCCTCGCCGCTCAGCGCGTCGGCATGGCGGCGGGCGGCTTCGCGGGTCGGCGGCGGCGCGCCGATCTGCATGGCGTGGCCGCGCCAAGTGATGTTGCGGCTGCGGTAGCTCGCGGCCATCACCGCGACCGACATCGCCTCCCGCAGCGGCATAATCCAGGGTCGGGCGTGCAGGATCTGCCCGTAGCCGCCCGGCCGCGCCATCGGCAGCAGGGCGCGGTCGATCATCCCCGCCGCGGCGCTGCGGGCTGCCCAGGCGCCGGCGCACAGCAGCAGGCTCCAGCCGGCTCCGGCCGAGAGCAGCGCCGCGGCCAGGCCCCAGGCTATCGGGTATTGCAGGGCCGACGCCGCGAAACCCGCAGGGGCGAGCGAGCGGATGGTGCGGGCCCAGCGCAGCTCGTGCTGGAACCCGGCCATCAGCGTCGCATCCGACACGGTGGTGGCCGGCAGCGTGTTGGCCAGCCGCACGTCCAGCCCTTGGGCGCAGACCAGCCGGCCGAGCGCCGCGTCGTCCGCCACGTGGTTGACCAGGGCGCGCAGGCCGCCCACCCGCTCCAGCGTCCGCCGCCGCAGCGCCATGGTGACGCCGAGGCAATCCTGCCGGCCGAGCGCGCGCGCCATCAGCGCCCCCGGCAGGAAGGTGTAGGTGATCTGGCTGGCGCCCAGCCGCTCCGGCAGCCGCCACGCCGCCGCCCAGCCGATGCACAGCGTGGTGACCAGCCCGGCCCCGGGCTGCGCCAGCTCAGCCACCACGCGGTCCAGGTAGTCGGGCGTCACATGCAGGTCGCTGTCGGCGATCACCAGCAGGTCGTGCCGAGCGGCGGGCAGCATGTTGATGAGGTTGGACACCTTGCGGTTGCAGCCGTGCTGCGCCGGGTCGATCACCACGGCGATGTCCGCGCGCGGGAACTCAGCGCGCAGCTCGGCCACCACGGCCAGCGCCGGGTCGGAGGCGTGGGCGACGCCGAACACGAGCTGGAACTCCGGGTAGTCCTGCGCGCAGAACGAGGCGAGCGCCTGGCGCAGCATCGGCTCCCCCCCGTGCAGCGGCTTGAGCACCGTGACCGGCGCGCGGCGGGCCGCCAGGGTGCGGGGACGGCTGGCGAACCGGCGCACGACGGCCACGCCGGCCATCGCCTGGAGAACCCCGAACGCGGCGGCCAGCCCGGCCAGCCCGGCCAGGATGTGCATGAAGACCGATGGGCTCATCTGATGGAAGTTCCCCCTCGCTGCCTGCGAATCAGGTTGCCGGCGGAATGACATCGCATGACCGCGGCCAGGTGGGTAGCCTGCCACGTTGACGCCGCGCTGCGCCGTCCGCATTGGTGAAAGCTGACAACCACCGGCGGCTCCATGCGACTCCCTCTTGCCTTCGCCCTCCTGCTTGCCGCCGGCGCGGCCCATGCCGACCCGGCGCATGACAGCCTGACCATCGGCATCGCGCAGTTCCCGGCCTCTTTGCAGCCCGACATCGACCCGCAGGTGGTCCGCACCTACGTGATGGCCTTCGTCATGCGCCAGGTCACCGCGTTCGACCCTGAGTGGCACAATTCCTGCCTGCTGTGCACCGAGCTGCCGTCGCTGGAAAACGGCCTGGCCCGGATCGAGGACCGCCCGGATGGCGGCAAAGGCATGGCGGTGACCATCAAGCTCAAGCCCGGCCTGCAATGGGGCGACGGCCAGCCGGTGACGGCGCGCGACATCGCCTTCACTTGGAAGCTGGGCAGCGACCCCAACAGCGGCTTCTCCAACACCAACCCCTGGAACCGCGCCAGCAGCGTCGATGTGGTGGACGACCAGACCGCCGTGCTGCACTTGGACCGGGTGCGCGCCGACTTCGCCCAGTGGGACCAGATTCTGCCCGAGCACGTCGAGGGCGCGGTCGTCGCGAAGGATTCCAGCCCCGGCGCCTACATCAACGGCACCAACTACAACCGCGCCCCGGTCAACCCGGGGCTGTACGACGGCCCCTACCTGATCACGGCCTATGACAGCGGCAACCAGATCGTGCTGGAGCCGAACCCGCATTGGAGCGGCACGAAGCCCGGCTTCAAGCGCATCGTCCTGCGCCACATCGAGAACACCGCGGCGTTGCAGGCCAACCTGCTCTCCGGCGACGTGGACATGGTGGCCGGCGAGGGCATCGGCCTCACCATCGACCAGGCGCTGGCGTTGCAGAAGGCCCACCCGGACCAGTTCCACTACCAGTTCAAGCCGAGCCTGACCTACGAGCACATCGACCTGAAGCGGGAGAACCCGCTGCTGGCCGACGTGCGGGTGCGGCGCGCGCTGCTGATGGCGCTGGACCGCCAGACCATGGTGGACCGGCTGTTCGGCGGCGCGCAGCCGGTGGCCGCCACCTGGGTCAACCCGCTCAGCCCCGGCTACGACCCGGCCGTGCCCGTGGTGAAATACGACCCGGCGGGCGCCAAGGCGCTGCTGGCGGAGGCGGGCTGGACCCCGGGCGCCGACGGCGTGTGCCGCAACGCGGCCGGCGAACGGCTGCAGTTCGAGCTGGGCACCACCGCCGGCAACCGGCTGCGCGAGCTGCAGGAGCAGGTGCTGCAATCCAATTTCAAGAACGCCTGCGTGGCGATCACGATCAAGAACGAGCCGGCCCGCACCCTGTTCGGCGACACGCTGAAGCACCGCAGCTACACGGGAATGGAAATGTATGCCTGGAGCAGCAACGTGACCGAGACGCCGCTCCGTACCCTGGGCACCGACCAAATCCCGGTTGCGGCCAACAACTACGGCGGCGCGAACTACGCCGGCTTCAGCGACCCTGCGATGGACGCGGACATCCTGGCCGCCGAGGGCGAGCTGGACCCGGCAAAGCAGAAGGCGCTCTGGGCCGACATGCAGCGCATCTACGCCGCCCAGGCGCCGGTGCTGCCGCTGTTCTTCCGCGCCGACCCACACGTGACGCCGCCCTGGCTGCGCGGCTACGTGCCGACCGGGCAGGGCGACCCGAGCAGCACCTGGGCCGAAGAGTGGCGCCCGGCATGATCCGCACCGCACTGGTCTGGCTGGCGCTGTGCAGCCTGGCTGCCGCCGCGCCGCACCACACCCTTACCATCGGCGTCTCGTCCTTCCCGTCCACGCTGAATCCGCAGATCGATGCCGACGTCATCAAGTTCTACGACCTGGGCTTCGCCGACCGCCCGGTGACGGCGTGGGACGCGGACCGACACCTGCAATGCCTGCTGTGCACGGAGCTTCCCACCATCGCCAACGGAGGCGCCAAGCTGGAAGGTGACGGCATGGCGGTGACGGTGCGGTTCAAACCGGGGCTGACCTGGGCGGATGGCGCACCGCTGGGCGCCGAGGACCTCGCCTTCACCGCCCGGGTCGGCCGCGACCCGAACAGCGGCTTCACCAACACCAAGACCTGGTCGCGGGTGAGCCGGGTCGATGTGCTGGACCCGCAGACGGCGGTGATGCACCTGAGCGAGCCGTTTTACCAATATGACGAGATCGCCGAACTGCTGCCCGCCCACTTGGAGCAGCCTGTATACGAGGCTAACCCCAAGCCGGGCGACTACATCCAGCACAGCCTCTACAACCGGGACCCGACCAACCCTGGGCTGTACAACGGGCCGTACCGCATCACGGCCGACGACGTGGGCAGCCAGCTCGTGCTGGACCGCAACGAGCATTGGACGGGCGCGCGACCATATTTCGACCGCATCATCATCAAGACCATCGGCAACACGGCCGCGTTGCAGGCCAACCTGCTGTCCGGCGACGTGGACATGGTGCCTGGCGAGGGAATAGGCCTGACGCTCGACCAGGTGATCACGATGCAGCGGCAGTACCCGGCGCGGTTCACCTACGCCTACAAGCCGAACCTCAACTACACGCATCTTGACGTGCAACTGGATGACCCGGCGCTGGCGGACGTGCGGGTGCGCCGCGCTCTGCTGATGGCCATCGACCGGCAAGGCATCGTTGACAAGCTGATGGGCGGGCGTGTTCCCGTCGCCAACAGCTTCATCAGCCCGATCGACCCGGACTACGCCGCCGATGTTCCGACTTACCCCTATGACCCCGCCCGTGCCGCCGCGCTGCTGACGGAGGCGGGATGGGTCCCCGGCCCGGACGGCATACGCCGCAACCCTGGCGGACAGCGCCTCAACGTCGAGTTCACCACCACGGTGGGCGTGCGCTTCCGGGAGTTGCAGCAGCAGGTGATCCAGAGCGAGTGGCGCAGCATCGGCGTGGAGTCGGAGATCAAGAACGAGCCGCCGCGCACCCTGTTCGGCGAGACGCTGAAGCACCGCAGCTTCCCGGGCGTCGTGATGTTCTCCTGGAGCAGCCCCATCGAGAGCACGCCGCGGCAAATCCTGTCCAGCGGCCAGGTTCCGACGGCGGCCAACGACTGGGGCGGCACCAACTACACGGATTTCCGCAACCCGCAGATGGACGCCGACATCGACAGGATGGAGCGCGAGCTGGACCCGGCCAAGCGCCTGCCGATCTGGGCCGACATGCAGCGCATCTACGCTGACCAGTTGCCTGCGCTGCCGCTCAACTTCGGCGCCGAGGCGCATGTGTGGCCGACTTGGCTGCACGGTGTGCAGCCGACCGGTCACGCGCAACCGAGCACCCTCTGGTCGGAGCATTGGCTTGCCGATGAGTGAGGCGGGGCGCAGCGACGTCCTCGCGGTGGACAACCTCTCCGTGAGCTTCCCCGCGCCCGGCGGGATGCGGCAGGTCGTGGCCGGCATCGGCTTCGGCGTGCCCGCCGGGCGGACGCTGGGCGTGGTGGGCGAGAGCGGATGCGGCAAGTCCATGACGGCGCTGGCGGTGATGGGCCTGGTGCCGCCGCCGGGCGTCGTCGCCGGCTCGGTCCGGGTGGAAGGCCGCGAAATGCTCGGCCAGCCCCCCGCCGTGTGGCGGCACCTGCGCGGCGAGCGGGTGGCGATGGTGTTCCAGGAACCGATGACCGCGCTGAACCCGGTGATGACCGTGGGCCGCCAGATCGCCGAGGTGATGGTGCTGCACCAGCAGCTCAGCTGGAGGCAGGCCGGCTCCCGCGCGGTCGAGACGCTGGCCGATGTCGGCATCACCTCGCCCAAGGAGCGCGCCGCGGCCTACCCGCACCAGCTCTCCGGCGGGATGCGGCAGCGCGCGATGATCGCCATGGCGCTCGCCTGCCGCCCCGCCCTGCTGATCGCCGACGAGCCGACCACCGCGCTCGACGTGACCATCCAGGCGCAAATCCTCGACCTGATGCTCGGCTTGCAGGACGAGATCGGCATGGCGATCCAGTTCATCAGCCACAACCTGGCCGTGGTCAGCGAGGTCGCGCACGAGATCATCGTCATGTACGCCGGCCGCGTGGTGGAGCGCGCCCCGGCCGAGGCGCTGTTCGCCGACCCGCTGCACCCCTACACGCTGGGCCTGATCGCCACCCTGCCGGACCCGGCGCACCGCGCGGCCGAGCTACCGGTGATCCCCGGCGGCGTGCCCAACCTGGACAGCGCCTTCCTCGGCTGCCGCTTCACCGACCGCTGCCCCCGCGGCGACGCGAGCTGCCGCCGTGCCGAACCGCCGCTGGAGCAGCTGGCGCCGGGTCACTGGGTCGCGTGCTTCAAGGCGCGGCAGTGACCTCTCTCGTCACCCTGGACGGCATCCAGGTCCAGTTCACCGTGGGCCGCCGCACGCTGCACGCCGTCGAGAACGTGACCCTCGACATCGCCGCCGGCGAGACCCTGGCGCTCGTGGGCGAGAGCGGCAGCGGCAAGAGCACGCTCGGCAACGTCGTCGCCGGGCTGCAGGCGCCCACCGCCGGCACCATGCGGTTCCGCGGCCGGGCGATGGACCGCGCCGTGCGGCAGGAAGCCCAGCGCGCGATTCAGGTGGTGTTCCAGGACCCGTTCGGCGCGCTGGACCCGCGCATGCCGGTGTCCGCCCTCATCACCGAGCCGCTGCGCATCGCCGGCCTCGGCAGCAAGGCGGACCGCCAGGCCCGCGCCGCCGAGCTGGTGGGGCAGGTGGGGCTGCCGCTGGACGCGCTGAACCGCTACCCGCACGAGTTCTCCGGCGGCCAGCGCCAGCGCATCGCCATCGCCCGCGCGCTCGCCCCGGCGCCCACGCTGATCGTGGCGGACGAGCCGCTTTCGGCGCTGGACGTGTCGATCCAGAGCCAGATTCTCAACCTGTTCCGCAGCCTGCAGCTGTCAGCGGCTGCGCGCGGCGGCTTGGCCTACCTGTTTATCAGCCATGACCTGGCCGTGGTGAACCACCTGGCTGACCGCGTGGCGGTGCTCTACCTTGGCCGCCTGGTGGAGCTGGCCCGGCGGGAGGAGCTGTTCGCCACCCCGTCGCACCCCTACACCCAGGCGTTGCTGGACGCCGTGCCCCGGATCGGCCGCCGCCGCAGCCGCGGCGCCGCCATCCGCGGCGAGATGCCCAGCCCGCTCGCCCCGCCGCCCGGCTGCGTGTTCCATCCGCGCTGCCCCAAGGTGCAGGAGGTGTGCCGCAGCGTGCCGCCCGCGCTGGAGCAGTCGCATGGCCGGCCGGGGCAGTACGCGGCCTGCCACTTCAAGTCTTAAGCGCTCTCCCACGCCACGCGACAAGCACGCCTCCGCCCCGAACCGACTTGGTCTATCCGCCGCCCTCGAATTTCTTTAAGGGCTCGCCGCAAGCTTCGGCTCGAATGAGGAGACGTCTGATGGCCAAACAACCCGGCACGCCAAAGGCTAAGACGCCCGCCCCAGCGCAGTTCGACATGAACAGCCGCGAGCGCAAAGGCGGCAAGGGCGGCCCTGGCGGTCCGGGCCGTGGTCGTGACGACAAGCGCCCGCCCGCCCGCATCGTGAACCTGCCGCCTACTTTGGTTGACCGCGGCGAGGGGTGGGTCATCATGAAGGTTGGCAAGATCGACCAAGCCTCGCACGCCGCCATGGGTGCCGAATACCACCTGACCTTCGAGGGTCACGACCCGTTGGTGTTCGCCTACTTGGGCGGAGCCCGAGACCGCGCCAAAGAGCCGCCCCCGGAGATCGCACAGGCGGCGGAGACAACAGTTGACGCGGCTGAGGAGTCTCCCGACGCGGCTGAGGAGCCTACCGCTGCAGAGCCTCCGGCCGAGGTGGTGTAGAACCACCTTCTCTCGCCCGGGTCGCCAGCACGTCTGCCCGCTCGTTCATGACGTCCCCGGCGTGGCCGCGCACCCATTTCCACTCGATCTGGTGCGGCTTGGCCGCCGTCAGCAGGCGCTGCCACAGCGCCATGTTGGCCACCGGGTCGCCGGCCGCGTTGCGCCAGTTCCGCCGCACCCAGCCGGTGTGCCAGCGGGTGATGCCGTTGCGGACGTACTCGCTGTCGGTGTGCAGCACCACCCGGCATGGCCGGGTCAGCGTCTCCAGCGCGGCGGCGGCGGCGGCCAGTTCCATGCGGTTGTTGGTGGTGGCGGCGTCCGCCCCCGTCAGCTCCCGCTCCGTGCCGCCGAAGCGCAGGATGGCGGCCCAGCCGCCCGGGCCGGGGTTGGGCTTGCAGCCGCCATCGGTCCAGATTTCGACCAGGCCGGCATTGTCAGAGTCCATAAGCGTGTTCATCCGTGGCGAGCAGGTGGAAGCGGAGCCGGCCCAGGTATTCCAGCGGGTCCTTGCGCGTCACCAGGGCACCCGGCGGCGTGTTCACCCAGTCATACAGCCGGGTCAGCAGGAAGCGGATCGCCGCCCCCTGGCACAGCACGGGCAGGGCGGCCCGCTCGGCCGCGCTCAGCGGGCGGCGCGCGGCGTAGGCGTGCAGCATGGCCCGCGCCTTGGTGACGTTGAACGACATGTCCGGCTCGAAGCACCAGGCGTTGAGGCAGACCGCGAGGTCATAGGCGAGCAGGTCGGTGGCGGCGAAATAGAAGTCGATCAGCCCGGACAGCCGGCCGTCCAGGAAGAACACGTTGTCCGGAAACAGGTCGGCATGGATGTGGCCGCGCGGCAGGGCAGGGGGCCAACTGGCCAGGATGCGCGCCAGCGCGGCCGCCAGCGCCTCGCCCAAGCCGGGCTGCACCTCATCCGCGCGGGGCAGGCAGCGGTCCAGCAACGGCTGCCAGCCGGACGGGCCAAGGGCGTTCGGCCGTTCCGGCGGGTAATCCATCCCGGCCACGTGCAGCCCGGCCAGCGCCGTGCCGAGCGGGCCGCAATGCGCCGGGCGCACCCGGCGCGGCCACACCCCGGGCAGGAAGGTGGTGATGCAGGCCGGCCGGCCCGCCATGCGCCGCAGCGCCTGGCCATCCCGTCCGCGCACCGGCTGCGGGCAGGTGATGCCATGGGTGGCCAGGTGCTCCATCAGGCCGAGGAACCAGGGCAACTCCGCCGGGTCCACGCGTTTCTCATAGAGGGTGAGGATGAAGTCGCCGGCGGTGGTGCGCAGCGAGAAGTTGCTGTTCTCGACACCCTCGGCGATGCCGCGGAAGGCCACCACCGTGCCAAGGTCGTAATGGGCCAGGTAGGCGGCGACCGCTTCGTCGGTGACTTCGGTGTAAACGGCCATGGCTTACGTCGTGTGCGTTGCGCCCCTCGCCCCGGCCCTTTCCCGCAAAGGGGAGAGGGGGAGGCAAGGCGGCATCAAGACAGCGGGGCGGGCAGCTTGAAGATCACGTCCTCCTCCGTCACCCGGCGCTCCTCGATGCTGAGGGTGTAGCGCTCGGCCAGGTGGGTGATCATCTCCTGCACCAGCATCTCGGGCGCCGAGGCGCCGGCGGTGAGGCCCAGCGTCTGCACGCCGTCCATCACCGTCCAGTCCAAGTCGCGCGCGCGGGGCACCAGCACGGCGCGCTTGGCCCCGGCGCGCTCGGCCACCTCGCGCAGCCGCAGGGAGTTGGAGGAGTTCGGGCTGCCGATCACGATCACCAGGTCGCAATCCGGCGCCACCGCCTTGACCGCCGCCTGCCGGTTGGTGGTGGCGTAGCAGATATCCTCCCGCTTCGGGCCTTCGATGGCGGGAAAGCGGGTGCGCAGCACGTTGACGATCTCCGCCGTGTCATCGACGGACAGCGTCGTTTGCGTGATGAAGGCGAGCAGCCCCGGGGCTGGCTGCACGGCGGCCGCCTCGTCCGCGTCCTGCACCAGCGTCACCGCGCCGGGCGGCAACTGGCCCATGGTGCCGACCACCTCCGGGTGTCCGGCATGGCCGATCATCAGGATATGGCGCTGGTCCGGCCCGCCCTCGGCGAAATGCCGCTCGGCCTCGCGGTGCACCTTGCTTACCAGCGGGCAGGTCGCGTCATAGTAGTGCAGGTGGCGGCGCTCGGCCTCCAGCGGCACCGCCTTGGGCACGCCATGGGCGGAGAACACCACGTGGGCATCCGGCGGCACCTCGTCCAGCTCCTCCACGAACACGGCGCCCTGCGCCTCCAGCGCCTCCACCACCGTGCGGTTGTGGACGATCTCGTGGCGCACGTACACCGGCGCGCCGAACCGGCGGATGGCTTCCTCCACCACGCGAATGGCGCGGTCCACGCCGGCGCAGAACCCGCGCGGGCCGGACAGCAGGATGCGAAGCGGGGTTGTCTGGTCCATGTTGTCCGTGGGATGTGCGACGCGCAGTATGGCGTCCCGCCCGTCCTGCCACAACCCGGAGTGCGCCGAGCCGCGCTCGCCTGCCTCAAAGCTCCCATCCGCCCGGAGCGCCCAAGCGGAGTTGCCGATGCCGTCGTCCATGCCTGCCCGTGCCCTTCCGTCCGGCACGACCCGGACGCTGCCTTCAGCGCGGCGCATCCTGCTGCCCGCGCTCCCGTTGCTGGCCGTCCTGGCCAGCCTATCCGCCTGCGCCCAGCAGGACCTCCCGGCCTTCGCCCCGGTCTGCCCGCAAACCGCCATCCGTCCGGACGCCGGAGACCTGAGCCAGTACCGCGGCGCCGGAGCCGACTTGACTGATCTGGTGGTGGACGGCCGAATCACAGGCCTGTCCGGCAAATGTTCCCTGGATGACCGCACCCACTTGCATACCCGCATTTCCGTTAAGATGGAGCTGACGCGCGGGCCGGCCGCCAAGGGGCCGCTCGCGTCGGTGACCTACTTCGTGGCCGTCGCCAAAGGCGACAAGATCCTGGACAAAAAGGATTATACCGTGGCCGTGACCTTCCCGCCCAACTCCGACAAGCTGCGGCTCAGCGGCGAGCAGGTGGACCTCGTGCTGCCGGTCGATGAGCACCTCACCGGGGCGGCCTATAGCATCCTGGTCGGCTACCAGCTGACCCCGCAGCAACTGGCACTCAACCGCCGCCGCGGCCCGCGTTGACGGCCATGCACAGGACGGCGCTGCTCCTGCTGGCCGGCGTCGCGGTTCTTCCGGCCGGGCGCGCCGTGGCCAGGACCCTGGTCTATTGCTCGGAAGGCTCGCCCGAGAACTTCAACCCGATGATCAACACCACGGGCACCACGTTTGACGCCACCCGGCCGATCTACGGCCGCCTGGTCGAGTTTAAGCCCGGCACCACCGACCTGCAACCGGGGCTGGCCGAGAGCTGGGACATCGCCCCGGACGGCAAGGCCGTCACTTTTCACCTGCGCCACGGCGTGCACTGGCACAGCAACCCCGGCTTCAAGCCGACCCGGGACTTCAACGCCGACGACGTGCTGTTCTCGTTCAACCGCCAGGGCCGCGAGGACAGCCCGTTCCACAAGGTCTCCGGCGGAAGCTACGACTATTACGGCGACATGGGATTCCCAACCCTCATCAGCGCGCTCGACGCGGTGGACCCCTACACCGTCCGCTTCACCCTGCGCGAGCCGCAGGCGCCGTTCCTGGCGGACCTCGCGATGGACTTCGCCAGCATCCAGTCCGCCGAATACGCCGACACGCTGCTGCGCGCCGGCAAGCCGGAGCAGATCGACCAGGTGCCCATCGGCACCGGGCCGTTCAGCTTCCTGGCGTACCAGCGCGATGCGGCCATCCGCTACCGCCGGTTCGACGGATACTGGGGCCCGAAGGCCAAGCTCGACGGCCTGGTGTTCTCCATCAACAAGGACCCGGCGGTGCGCCTGGCCAAGCTGCGCGCCGGCGAGTGCCAGATGATGGCCTACCCGTCGCCCGCCGACCTGCCCGGCATCAAGGCCGATCCCTCGCTGACCTTGCAGCAGCTGCCGGGGCTGAACGTCGGCTTCCTGGCCTTCAACGCCACCAGGAAGCCGTTCGACGACCGCCGGGTGCGCCAGGCGCTGAGCATGGCCATCGACAAGGACGCCATCCTGCGCGCCGTCTATCAAGGCGCGGGGGAGCCGGCGAAGAACCTGATCCCGCCCACCATGTGGTCCTACGACGCCGCCGTGCCGGACTACCCGCACGACCCGGACGCCGCGAGGAAGCTGCTGGCCGAGGCCGGCTTCCCGGACGGCTTCGACACCGATCTGTGGGCGATGCCGGTGCAGCGCCCGTACAACCCGGACGCCCGCCGGGTCGCCGAGCTGATGCAGGCGGACCTGGCCAAGGTCGGCGTGCGCGCCCGCATCGTCAGCTACGAATGGGGCGAGTACCGCAAGCGGCTGCAAGCCGGCGAGGCGCCGATGGCCGAGATGGGCTGGACCGGCGACAACGGCGACCCGGACAACTTCTTCACCCCGAACGCCAGCTGCGCTGCGGCCCGGATGGGCGGCGGCAGCGTCTCCAAATGGTGCAACAAGGCGTTCGACGCGCTGATCCAGCAGGCCGCCCAGCTGCCGGACCAGGCTGCCCGCGCGAAGCTGTACGAGCAGGCGCAGGTGGTCATGCACGACGAGGCGCCGTTCTTCCTCATCGCCCACTCCGTCACCTTCCAGCCGCTGCGCCGCGAGGTGACCGGCTTCGTGATGAGCCCGCTCGGCGTCCACTCGTTCGACCAAGTGGACCTGCAGTAGCGCCTTGCGCTCGCTGGCCCGCCGCCTGGCGCTGATCGTCCCCACGCTGCTGGGCGTCTCGCTGCTCGGCTTCCTGCTGGTGCACGCCGTGCCCGGCGACCCGGTGGAGGTCCGCACCGGCGAGCACGGCATCTCCCCCGAGCGCCTGGCCTATTTCCGCCACGAGCTGGGGCTGGACCAGCCGCTGTGGCGGCAGTTCCTGCACTACGAGGCGCAGCTGCTGCAAGGCGATTTCGGCCGCTCCCTGGTGACGCAGGAGAGCGTGTGGACCGAGTTCACCACCTTCTTCCCCGCCACGGTGGAGCTGGGCCTGTGCGCCCTGGCCTTCGCCGTGCTGCTCGGGCTGCCGCTCGGCGTGGTGGCCGCGGTGCGCCGCGGCACGCCGCTGGACTACGGCCTGATCGGCGTCTCGGTCGTGGGCGCGTCCATGCCGATCTTCTGGCTGGGCCTCATGGCGATCCTGGTGTTCTCCGTGGCGCTCGGCTGGACTCCGGTGTCCGGCCGCATCGACGACCTGTACTACGTGCAGCCCATCACCGGCTTCCTGCTGATCGACAGCCTGTTCGACACGGACGACCCCGGCGCGTTCGCCTCCGCGGTGCGCCACCTGATCCTGCCCACCATCGTGCTCGGCACCATCCCGCTGGCCACCATCGCCCGCATCACCCGCTCCGCCATGCTGGAGGTGCTGGGCGAGGACTACGTGCGCACCGCGCGGGCCAAGGGCCTCTCGCCGGCCCGGGTGGTGGTGGTGCACGCGCTGCGTAACGCGCTGATCCCCGTCGTCACGGTGCTGGGCCTGCAGGTCGGCACGTTGCTCGGCGGCGCCATCCTGACCGAGACGGTGTTCGCCTGGCCCGGCATCGGCCATTGGCTGGTGGATAGCGTGCAGCGCCGCGACTACAACGTCCTGCAAGGCGGCACGCTGCTGATCGCGGTGCTGGTGATGGCGGTGAACCTGGGCGTGGACGTGCTGTACGGCGTGCTGAACCCGCGGCTGCGGCGGTGAACGCCTCGCCAGACGCCGTCATGGCCGCGCCGCGCCGCCATAATGATGGGGCAGGGACGTGAGCGCCACCCTCCTCCGCACCCCCCGCTTCCCCTTCGCCCGCCGCCTGCTCGGCAGCCCCGGCGCACGGGCCGGCTTCATCGTCCTGCTCGTGCTCGTCGCCGTCGCCGCCGCCGCTCCCCTAGCGGCCCCGCACGGCCCCGCTGAGCAGTTCCGCGACTCCTTCCTCGCCCCGCCCTTCCAGCAGGCCGCGTTCCCGCTTGGCACCGACAGCCTCGGCCGCGACATGCTCAGCCGCCTCATCTACGGCGCGCGGCTCTCGCTGCTGATCGGCTCGGTCGTGGTGGCGCTGTCCCTCGCGTTCGGCACCCTGCTCGGCCTGGCCGCGGCCTTTGCCGGCGGCGTCGCGGACGTGCTTGTCATGCGGCTGATGGACGTGCTGCTGGTGTTCCCCTCCCTGCTGCTGGCCATCGTCGTGGTCGCCATCCTGGGGCCGGGCCTGACCAACGCCATGCTCGCCGTCGCCGTGGTGCAGCTGCCCGGCTACGTCCGCCTCGCCCGCGCCGCAGCCCTGGGCGAGCTGGCGCGGGACTACGTGGCCGCCACCCGCGCCGCCGGCGCCGGCACGTTGCGGCTGATGCTGCTGGTGGTGCTGCCGAACTGCCTGGCGCCGCTCATCGTGCAGGCCACGCTCGGCTTTTCCTCGGCCATCCTGGACGCCGCCGCCCTCGGCTTCCTCGGCCTGGGCGCGCAGCCGCCGACGCCGGAATGGGGCACCATGCTGGCCGACGCGCTGCAATTCTACCAGCGCGCCTGGTGGCTGCTGACCTTCCCGGGCCTCGCCATCCTGGCGACCGTCATGGCATTCAACCTGCTGGGGGACGGGCTGCGCGACGCGCTGGACCCGAAGCTGCGGAGGTGAGCGCTCCTGGGAGCCTGCTGGACGTTCAAGGGCTTTGCGTCAGCTTCGATACCGCCGCCGGGTGCTTTCCCGCCGTGGAAGGGGTGGGCCTGGCCGTCTCGGAAGGCGAGGTGCTGTGCGTGGTCGGCGAGTCGGGCTCGGGCAAGAGCGTGTCCGTGCTGGCCGTCATGGGTCTGCTGCCCGCAACCGCGCACATCGCCGCCGAGCGGGTCGCCTTCCGCGGCGCCGAGCTGCGCGGCCTCTCCGCCCCGGCCCGCCGCCGCCTGGTCGGGCGCGACATGGCGATGGTGTTCCAGGAGCCCACCACCTCGCTCAACCCGTGCTACACCATCGGCTGGCAGATCGCCGAAGCGCTGCGCGCCCACGCCGCCGTGCCCCGCGCCCAGCGCCAGGCCCGGGTGCGCGAGCTGCTCGGCCAGGTCGGCATGCCCGCGCCCGAGGAGCGGATGCGCGCCTACCCGCACCAGCTCTCCGGCGGGCTGAACCAGCGCGCCATGATTGCCATGGCCATCGCCTGCGGCCCGGCGCTGCTGATCGCCGACGAGCCCACCACGGCGCTGGACGTGACGGTGCAGCAAGGCGTGCTCGACCTGCTGGTCAGCCTGCAGCGCGACCGCGGCATGGGCCTGGTGCTCATCACCCACGACATGGGCGTGGTGGCGCAGACGGCGCAGCGCGTGCAGGTGATGTACGCCGGCCAGGTGATGGAGGAGCAGCCGGCCGCCGCCCTGTTCGCCCACCCGCGCCACCCCTACACCGCCGCCCTGCTGGACGCGCTGCCGGAACGGGCGGAGGGCCAGCCGCGGCTGCCCACCATTCCCGGCCTGGTTCCCGGCATCGCCGACCGCCCCGCCGGCTGCCTGTTCGCCCCGCGCTGCCGCCACCGCACCGCCCGCTGCGACGCCGAGCGCCCCGCGCTGGTGCGCGGCGCACGCTGCCACTACCCGCTGGACGCCGCCGGCCAACCGACGGGCTGGCCCGGATGACGGTGCTGGAAGCCGTGGCGGTGACCCGGCACTACCCGGTGGCGGGCCGCCGGGTGCTGAAGGCGGTCGATGGCGTGTCCTTCCAGTTGCAGGCCGGCCGCACCCTGGCGGTGGTGGGCGAGTCCGGCTGCGGCAAGTCCACCCTGGCCCGGCTGTGCACCCTGCTGGAGCCGCCCACCGCCGGCCGCATCGCCATCAAGGGCCAGCCCACGGCGGCGGACCGGACGCTGCAACTGCAGAACCAGATGGTGTTCCAGAACCCGTACGGCTCGCTCAACCCCCGCCGCACGGTGGGCGCCGCGCTGATGGAGCCGCTCGCCATCAACCGCCGCGGCACCCGGCGCGAGCGGGCGGCCGAGGCGCGCGCCATGCTGGACCGCGTGGGTCTGCGGCCCGACGCGTTCGACCGCTACCCGCACATGTTCAGCGGCGGCCAGCGCCAGCGCGTCGCCATCGCCCGCGCCTTGATGCTGCGCCCGGCCGTGGTGACGGCGGACGAGCCGGTCAGCGCGCTCGACCTGTCGGTGCAGGCGCAGGTGCTCAACCTGCTGCGCGACCTGCAGGACGAGCTGGGCATTGCCTACCTGTTCATCAGCCACGACATCGCCGTGGTCCGCCACATGGCGCAGGACGTGCTGGTGATGTACTGCGGCCGCCCGGCGGAGCAGGGCAGCCGCGCCGCCGTGCTGGACCGCCCGCTGCACCCCTACACCCGGATGCTGCTCGCCTCGACCCCGTTCGTGGACCCGGCGCGCCGCATCGCCAGCCCCCCCGTCCGCGGCGAGCTGCCATCCCCCGTGGACCCGCCCCCCGGCTGCGCCTTCGCCAGCCGCTGCCCGCACGTCCAGGAACGCTGCCTGGCCGAGCGCCCGGCGTTGCGCCCCGTGCAGGACCGCCTGGTGGCCTGCCACTTCGCCGAAAGCATCGCGCCCCTTGCTTCCCCTTCTCCCCACGGGTGAGGGGCCTTGGCCCCCCAAACCCGCCCCCTTACAACCCCGGGCATGAAACCCGCCATCATCGGCCTGTCCGGCCCCGAGCTGACGGCGGACGAAGCCGCCCTGCTGCGTGAGCACCGCCCCGCCGGCGTCATCCTGTTCGCCCGCAACATCCAGCACCCGGCGCAGCTCGCGGCGCTGACGGCCCATCTCGCCCGCCTGCTGCCACCCTTGGCCGTCATCATGGTGGACCAGGAGGGCGGCCGGGTCGCCCGGCTGCGCCCGCCGCACTGGCTGGCGCACCCCGCCGCCGCCCGCCTTGGCGCGCTGCATGATGCGGACCGCCCCGCCGGGCTGCGCGCCGCCTGGCTCACCGGGGCGCTGATCGGCCTGGAGGCCGCGGCCGCCGGGTTCGACGTGGCATGTGCCCCCGTGCTCGACCGCGCGGTCGAAGGGGCGGACGCGGTGATCGGCGATCGGGCCTACTCGGCCGATCCCGGCGTGGTCGGCGACATGGCCGCCGCCGCCGCAGCCGGGATCATGGCGGCGGGCGTGCAGCCGGTCGGCAAGCACTGCCCCGGCCATGGCCGCGCCACGCTGGACAGCCACGCCGGGCTGCCCCGCCTGGCGGACATCGACGACGCCGACCTGGTTCCGTTCGCGCGGTGCGCCCATCTGCCTTGGATGATGACCGCCCATATCGTCTATGCCGCGCAGGACGCCGCCCGTCCCGCCACCCAATCTGCCGCCATCATCGCCGCCACCATCCGCGGCCAGCTCGGCTTCGAGGGCGTGCTGGTCAGCGACGACCTGGGCATGGGCGCGCTGTCCGGCTCCCCGGCCGAGCGGGCCACGGCCGCGCTGGCCGCCGGCTGCGACCTCGCGCTGCACTGCTCAGGCGTGCTGGCCGATTCCGCGGGGATGCTCGCCGCGTGCCCGCCCGCCACCGACGACGCCCTCGGCCGCATGCGCGCCGCCCTGTTCCTCGCCCAGCGCTCCCGCCAGGCGCTCGACCCGGCGGCGCTGCTGGCCGAGCGGGACGGCTTGCTGGCATGAAAACGCCCCGATGAGCACACCCTGGCTCGACATCGCCGTCACCGTGGCCGCCGCCATCGGCGCCATCACCCTGCACGAGGCCGCTCACGGCATCGCCGCCTGGGGGCTGGGCGACGACACCGCCAAGCGGCTCGGCCGGCTGTCGCTCAATCCGGTGCGCCACATAGACCGGTTCGGCACCATCCTGCTGCCGGGCTTCCTGCTGATCTCCCAATTGCTCACCATCCACCACGTCGCCTTCATGTTCGGCTGGGCCAAGCCGGTGCCGGTGGACGCCGGCCGCTTCCGCCACCCGCGGCAGGACATGGCGCTGGTCGCCGCCGCCGGCCCCGCCATGAACTTCCTGCTCGCCTGGCTCTCCGCCCTGGCGCTGAACCTGACCGACCAGTGGCCGGGGCAGGGCGGCGACCTGGCCGTCAACTTCCTTGAGATGTTCATCCTGACCAACCTGGTGCTCGGCCTGTTCAACCTGCTGCCGATCCCTCCGCTCGACGGCGGCCGCATCGTGGTGGGTGTGCTGCCGGCCGGGCTCGCGATGCGCTGGGCGCGGATGGAGCGGGCGGGCCTGGTCCTCGTGCTGCTGGGCGTGTTCCTGCTGCCGCAGCTGCTCGCCCAGTTCGGCATCGCGTTCAACCCGGTGGGCGCTGCGCTGGACGACGTCATCCCCCGCGCCCAGGACCTGGTCATGCGCCTCGCCGGCCGCGATGGCTGACGCGGCCCGCCTGGAGCTGCAGCTGGACGGGTTCGAGGGGCCGCTCGACCTGCTGCTCGACCTCGCCCGGGCGCAGAAGGTCGATCTGGCCAGGATTTCCATCCTGCAGCTGGTGGAGCAGTTCCTCCTGGCGGTGGATGGCGCGCGCCGGGTGCGGCTGGAGCTGGCGGCGGACTGGCTGGTGATGGCGGCCTGGCTGACCTGGCTGAAATCCCGCCTGCTGCTGCCGGACGACGCGCCGGACGCCGAGGAGGGCCTGGAGGCCGCTGACGCGCTGGCCGCCCGCCTGCTGGAGCTGCAGCATGTCCGCGCCGCCGCCGCCTGGCTCGACGGCCGCCCGGCGCTGGGCCGCGACGTGTGGGCGAGGGGCGAGGCGGAGTCGCTCACCGAGCTGGACCGCTCCGGCCTGGCCGCCGACACGGCGGGGCTGCTGCGCGCCTACCTGGCCGCCATCCGCCGCGGCGCCGGCCGCCGCCGCTACCGCCCTGCCGGCGCCCCCCTGTGGAGCGTGCAGGACGCGCTCGGCCGCCTGGCCGCCATGCTCGGCCAGGCCCCCGGCTGGACCTTGCTGGAGCGGTTCCTGCCCGAGCTGCCGCCCGATCCGCTGGCCCGCCGCGCTGCCACCGCCGCCACCCTGCTCGCCGGGCTGGAGCTGGTGCGGGACGGCCAGGCCCGGCTGCGGCAGGAGCAGCCATTCGGCCCCATCCTGTTCGCCAGCGAAGTTTCCAGAGAAACACATGGATGAAGCCCACCTGCGCCTGGCCGAGGCCCTGGTGTTCTCCAGCGCCGAGCCGGTGCCCACCCGCGCCTTGCAGCAAGTGCTGCCGCCCGAGGCGGATGCCGCCGCCGTGCTGGCCGCCCTGCGCGACCGGCTGGACGGCCGCGGCGTGACCCTGGTGGAGGTGGCGGGCGGCTGGCAGGTCCGCACCGCGGCGGACCTGGCGCCGCTGCTGCGCCGGGTCGTGCGGCAGCCCCGGCGCTTGCCGCGGGCCGCGATGGAGACGCTGGCCATCATCGCCTACCACCAGCCGGTAACCCGGCCGGAGATCGAGGACATGCGCGGCGCCAGCCTGTCGCAGCAGACGATGGACGCGCTGCTGGAAGTTGGCCTGATCGCCGCGGCCGGCCGCCGTGAGGCGCCGGGTCGGCCGACATTGTGGGCCACCACGCCTGGCTTCCTCGCCCAGTTCGCCCTGCGGGACCTGCGGGACCTGCCCAAGCGCGAGGACCTGCTGGTCGAGCCGCCGTCCGCGCTGCCCGCGGCACCTGAGCCCGCGATGCACCCCACGGTGCATCCCACCCTGGGTCCCGACGGTTTCCCACCCTAGATAGGCCATGCTACAGGCTGGTTCGGGAGTGCGGCTGCTATGTTCGATTTTGCCTGGTCCGAGATCGCCCTGATCGGCGCGGTGGCGCTCGTCCTGATCGGGCCCAAGGACATGCCGGTCGCCATCAAGGCCATCACCACGGCGATCAAGAGGGCGCGCAAGATGGCGGCGGAGTTCCAGGGCCACGTGGACGAGATGGTCCGCGAGGCCGACCTGCACGAGGTGCGCGACCAGGTGCGCGAAATCCGCTCCATGGACCTCCGCGGCGCGCTCACCCGTGCCGTGGACGGCGACGGCACGCTCCGCAAGGCCTTGCAGGACCCGATCCGTACGCCGCCCCCGGTCGTGACCACGCCGGTCGAGGCCTTGCCTGAGCACACCATCGCCGCCCCTGCCGAGGCCGGGCCGGTTGCTCCGGTGCCCAAGCCGGCCGAGGGGATCGTGGCCCGGGAAGCCGTGCCGCCCGCCTCCATCCCGCCCGCTTCCGTCGCGCCCGCCTTCGTTCCCCCGGCTGCGGCCGAGGCAGCGGCTCCGGCGCAGGCCCACGACGCCTAGCCATGTCCTCCGCCGCCGGGAAGCCCGAAGACACCATCAACGACACGCCTATGCCGCTCATGGCGCACCTGCTGGAGCTGCGCCGCCGGCTGATGTGGGCCGGGCTGTCGTTCTTCGTCTGCTTCGCGGTGTGCTACCATTTCTCGACGCAGATCTACTCGTTCCTGGCGCAGCCGCTGGCCGACATCCTGCAATCCCGCTCCGGCCAGGACCGCCGGCTGATCTACACGGCGCTGTACGAGGCGTTCTTCACCTACCTGAAGGTGGCGCTGTTCGGCGGTGCGTTCCTGGCATTCCCGGTGATCGCGACGCAGCTCTACATGTTCGTGGCGCCGGGCCTGTACCGCAGCGAGAAGCGCGCCTTTCTGCCGTTCCTGATTGCGACGCCCGTGCTGTTCGTCATGGGCGCGGCGCTGGCGTATTATTTCGTGTTTCCCGTGGCCTGGCGCTTCTTTCTCTCGTTCGAGACGCCGAACGGCGCGGGCGGCCTGCCGATCGAGCTGCAAGCCAAGGTGGGCGAATACCTCGACCTGGTGATGAAGCTGATCTTCGCCTTCGGCATCGCCTTCCAGCTGCCGGTGCTGCTGACGCTGCTGGCCAAGGTCGGCATCGTGACGCAGGCCGGGCTGCGCAAGATGCGGCGTTACGCCTATGTCGGCATGTTCGTGGTCGCTGCGATCCTGACGCCGCCCGACGTGATCACCCAGTGCGGCTTGGCGCTGCCGCTGATCGCGCTCTACGAGGTCTCGATCATCGCGGCCGGGCTGGTGGCGAAGAAGCCGGTGGAGGCGTGACGGGCTTAGTGCCCGATCGCGCGGAGGATGAGCGTGGCCACGCCGATGAGCGCGGCCATGACACCGGCCCCAGCACCGGCCGCAACAGCCATGGCTTTCCATGGCTCCCACCGAACTTGGGTTTCGAAGTGTCTGATCTGAATGGGCATAAGCTCCATCCTCATCTCGTGCTCTAAGAGTTCCTGGTCGGCACTCAGCGGCATGGTCTAAGATAACACATTGCCCACTAAGCTGCATTAGCGCTCGCCTTGACCAGGTGGTGCCGCCGGTTCAAACGCCTGACGCCGGTGCTGTTGCAACCCTGTGGATGACCGGGCCAAGCCCGGCCATGACGGTAGGGACTGATGCAAGACATCCGAGCTGTTCGCGACGATATCGATGCTTTTCGCGCGGCGATGAACCGGCGCTCAATCAGCATTGACGTTGAGGAAATAAGTCGTACTGACGCGAATCTGAGGCGAACCGTCACTGAGCTGGGCGGGTTGCAGGCTGAACGAAACGCTCATTCGAAGCTTGTCGGCGAGCAGCGCCGCAAGGGCCATGACACGCTGGCGCTTGAGGCAGGGGCAGTGGGCATCCGCGACCGGATATTGAGCTTGCAAGCCGCGGAACAGGGCTTCAGCGTGCATCTACAAAGCCTTTTAGCCAGCCTCCCCAACATCCTCGACCCCGACGTGCCGGACGGCGCCGACGAGTCCGCCAACCTCGTCGTCAAGCAGCACGGCGAGCCGGCCGCCCTCACTGCCGCCCGCCAGCACTTCGAGCTCGGCGAGGCCCTCGGCCTGATGGACTTCGCCGCCGCCGCCAAGATCGCCGGCTCCCGTTTCACCGTGCTGCGCGGCGGCCTCGCCCGCATGGAGCGCGCCCTCGGCCAGTGGATGCTCGACCTGCACACGGCCGAGCACGGCTACGAGGAGGTCGCCGTCCCGCTGCTGGTGAACGAGGCCACGGCCTACGGCTCCAACCAGCTGCCCAAGTTCGCCGAGGACATGTTCCAGACCAAAGACGGCCGTTGGCTCATCCCCACCGCCGAGGTGCCGCTCACCAACCTGGCCGCCGGCGAGATCATCCCCGAGGCCCGCCTGCCGCTGCGCATGGCCGCGCTCACCGACTGCTTCCGCTCGGAGGCCGGGTCGGCCGGGCGGGACACCCGGGGGATGCTGCGCCAGCACCAGTTCCGCAAGGTCGAGCTGGTCTCCATCACCCGACCGGGAGACAGCGACGCCGAGCACGAGCGCATGACGCGCTGCGCCGAGACGGTGCTGGAGCGGCTGGGCATCCCGTACCGCCGGATGCTGCTCTGCGCCGGGGACACCGGGTTCGGCGCCGCCAAGACCTTCGACCTGGAGGTCTGGCTGCCGGGGCAGGGGGCCTGGCGGGAGATCAGCTCCTGCTCCAACACCCGCGCCTTCCAGGCCCGCCGCATGAACGCGCGCTGGCGCCCGGCGGAGGGCAAGCCCGAGTTTGTCCACACCCTCAACGGCTCCGGCGTCGCGGTCGGCCGGGCGCTCATCGCGGTGATGGAAACCTGCCAGCAGCCGGACGGCTCAATCACCGTGCCGGACGTGCTGCGCCCCTACATGGCCGGGCAGGAGCGCATCGGCTGAGCTGTCCGCTGGGCACGGCTTGATGTAAACCCTGCTCACATGGCCTCCGCCCGCGACAGCTACCACCACGGCAACCTGCGCGAGGCGCTGATCGATGCGGCCCTGCGCCTGATCGCCGAGCGCGGCTTGGGCGGCTTCGCCTTCGCCGAGCTGGCCCGCGCCGCCGGTGTCAGCCCCGCCGCGCCCTACCGGCACTTCCGCGACCGCGGCGCCCTGGTGTCCGAGCTGGCCCGGCGCGGCTTCGAGCAGTTGCGCGACGAGCTGCACGCCGCCTGGTGCGACGGCCAACCGGACCCGGCGGCCGCCATCGAGCGCTGCGGCCGCGCCTACCTCGCCTTTGCCCGGCGCGACCCGGCCAGCTACGCCGCCATGTTCGACGGCGCGGTGGGCGACACAGAACCGTCACTCCGCATCGCCGCCGATGCCGCCTTCGCCACCATCCGCACCGCCGCCGACGCCGCCTGCGCCGCAGCACCGCCGCGGGGCCGCCCGCCGGCCCTGATGGTGGCGCTGCACGTCTGGTCGCTTTGCCACGGCATCGCGGCCCTGTTCACCGGCGTAGCCTCGCCGGGCCGCCGGCCGCTGCCGATGACGGCGGAGGAGCTGCTGGAAGCCGGGCTGCTGGTCTACCTGCGCTCCCTCGGGCTCGGCGGATAACAAGTTCGTGAGCATCTTTACGCGATGGTCAGGACAGCGCATCTATGTAAATGTGATTAACATTCACTCCCGGAGCCGTTCCATGTCGTACGTCACTGCCCGCCTGGATGAAGTCGGCCGTCCCGCCTGGATCGCGCTGACCATCCTGGGCTTCTGGTTCTGGTGGCCGGTCGGCCTGGCCGTGCTTGCCTACTGCGCCTTCAGCCGCCGCCGCCACCGCGCCATGGCCGGCAAGTGGCGGTTCCCGGAGATGGAGCGCTACGGCCGCGGCTTCTCCTATGCCGCCCCGTCCGGCAATCGCGCGTTCGACGAGTACCGTTCAGACACGCTGCGCCGGCTGGAGGATGAGCAGAAGGAATTCGTGGAATACCTGGACCGACTGCGCCAGGCGCGCGACAAGCAGGAGTTCGACCAGTTCATGGCCGACCGCCGGCAACGCCCGGCCCGCACGGACGAGGCGGGGCAGCAGTAAGCAACGGGGCTCTGCCCCGCACCGCGCCAGAGGACGAAGTCCTCTGGCCACCTTTGTGTAAAGGGGTGGTGAAGGGGACTTCGTCTCCTTCCGGGTGCAGGGCAGCGCCCTGCCGCTTGCTACCCCAAGGTCATGCTGAACAGCTGCGTCATCGACGCCCACGACTCCGCATCCGACTCCGCGCTGTAGCGGATCGCATCCGGCATGTTGGCCTTGGCGGCCTGCTGGTTGGTGAAGCTGTGCACCGTGCCGCCATACACGTGCAGCCGGTAGTCGGCATGAGCTTCCTTCATCTCCGCCTCGAACGCATTGCGCTGCTCCAGTGGAATCATGGGATCGTCGGCGCCGATGCACACCATCACGCGCGGCTTGATGGTTCCGGGCTGCACCTTGGGCGTCGCCGTGCCCAGGCCGCTGTGGAAGCCGACCGCCGCCTTCAGCGCCGACCCGCCGCGGGCCAGCTCCAGCGCCATAGTGCCGCCGAAGCAGAAGCCGATCGCTGCCACCCGGCCCCCATCGACCTCTGGCCGCAACGTGAGCGCCTGCAAGCCGCCGCCCGCGCGGGCCCGGGTGCGGTCGGGCGCCTCGAACAACGGCTTCAGCAGGCCGATCGCCTCCTCAAGCCCCGTGATCACCTTGCCATCGCCATGCAGGTCGCAGGCGAGCGCCACATAGCCCATCTTGGCCAGCCGCTCGGCGCGGCCGATCGCGTGCTCCCCGAGGCCGAATGCCTCCGGGAACACCAGCACACCGGCGCGCGGGCCGGTGGCGGGCTCAAAGAACAACTGGCTCTGCATCGTCAGGCCGTCGGCCTGGTAGGTCATCATCTCGTGCTGCATGACGCGCCACCCTTTCGGTTTCGCCGCTCTTAGCCCGGCGCGGCATGAACGGCCACGCTTGATCCCATCACGAAATGGAGTCTCGTGGCCGCCCCGCGGACGTGCGCGGCGAAGGGCTAGGGAACCAGCACGCCACTCGGATCGCTTGCGCCCTGCAAGCATCAGGATGGCATCATGGACGACGTGCTGACGGCCGGCTCGCCGGTCGAGCTCGAGGCCAAGGCGGCTGAGGCCGGACTGCCGGAAACGGACCGGGACGTGGCGCTGGCGCTGTTCCACGACCTGACCAGCCGGCTGGAGTTGCGGCTGCTCGAAACGCCCGCCGATGGTGGCGAGCCCTGGCCGCGGCACCGTTTCTGGTTCGGCCCGGCCGCCGCGGTCGGCACCATCACGGAGCGCCTGCGGGCGGCGGAGGACGCGGCGGAGGCGCCCGCCACGGCCGCCATCGTGTTCGTGACGGCGGAGGAGGGGCCGTTGGCCGGGTTGCTGGCCGCCGGGTCGCGCAGCGACTGGCTGGCGGCGCTCGACGGCCCGGCGTGACGCCGATGGACGCGGGCCAAGGCGGCGCGGCGGGCGAGGACTCCGCCCACCTCAGCAAGGGCGGCCGCAAGCAGGCGGGCGAGAGCATGCCGCTCAGCCCGCTGGTAATCCACGAGGTGATCCGCGAGCAGGGCCTGGCGGAGGTCAGCCGCTCGTTCAGCGGCCTGGCGTTCTCCGGCCTCGCGGCGGGGCTGTCGATCGGGTTCTCCTTCCTGATCCAGGCGGCGTTGCAGGCGGGGCTGCCGGATGCGCCCTGGCGTCCGTTGGTCGCCTGCTTCGGCTACACCTTCGGCTTCCTGATCGTGGTGCTCGGGCAGCAGCAGCTGTTCACCGAAACCACGCTGACCGCCGTGCTGCCGGCGCTGACGGAGCGCACGCTGGCCATGGTCGGGCAGATGCTGCGCGTGTGGGGCATCGTGCTGGTCGCCAACCTGATCGGCACGGTTCTGCTGGGAGCCTTGCTGGCGCGGTCTGAGGTGATGCCGGCCGACATGACCGCTGCCATGGACGACCTCGCCAGCCACGCCTTCCAGGCCTCCTTCGGCCACGGCGTGCTGATGGCCGCCTTTGCCGGCTGGCTGATCGGGCTGATGGTGTGGCTGCTGCCGCCGTCGCGCTCGGCCAAGCCGCTGATCATCATCCTGCTGACCTACGCGATCTCTCTCTGCCATTTTCCGCACGTGATCGCCGGCTCGGTGGAGGCGGCCTACGCCGTCATGGCCGGGCATGCCACGCTCGGCGCCTACCTGGGCCAGTTCCTGGCGCCGACGCTGCTGGGCAACGTGCTCGGCGGTACGCTGCTGGCCGCCCTGCTCAACCATGCCCCGATTGCCGGCGAGCTGGATGGGGAGGGGGACGCTTAGCCGCGGCGGCGGATGGCCGGGCTGCGTTTCACGGAAGAAAACCTTGCCGGCCCGTGCTAGGCTGCCCGCATGAACGTTACCCTGCGCCGCTCCATGAGCATGACGGAGTTCCTCGACTGGGAGGAGCGCCAGGAGCTGCGCTACGAGTTCGACGGCATCCGCCCAGAAGCGATGACCGGCGGCACCTTCGAGCACGACGCGATCCAGATGGCGCTTGCCCGCGCGCTCGGAAACCGTCTTGACGGCAAACCATGCCGGGCACACGGCAGCAATCTCAAGATCGAGGTCATGGGAAGCATTCGCTATCCCGACGCTTACGTGACCTGCGGGCCGATTAGGCGCGGCAGCACCGTTACTGCCGATCCCGTGGTGATCTTCGAAGTCCTGAGCAAGAGCACAGCCGCCAAGGACCGGGGCGTCAAGAACAGGGAGTACTCCTCCAGCGCCTCCGTGCGGCGCTACGTCATGCTGGAGCAGGTCGAGATCGGCGGGACCATGTTCGAGCACACGGGCGACGATTGGGTCGGCCATCTTCTGACGGCAGGCTCCGTGATCGCCATGCCCGAAATCGGCATCGAGTTGCCGCTCGCAGAACTCTATGGCGGGCTCGACCTGGCAAGCCCGCCAGAGGACGAGACAGCCTGACAACGGGGCGGCCGGGGGGGCGCCAGGCCTGTCCCCGCCTCGCCAGGATCAGCCCGCCAGCCACTCCGGCACCGGCAGGCCCTTGCCGCGCAGAAAGGCCGGGTTGAACAGCTTGGACTGGTAGCGCGCGCCGCTGTCGCACAGGATGGTCACCACCGTGTGGCCCGGCCCCATGGCGCGCGCCACCTGGATGGCCGCGGCCACGTTCAGCCCGGCCGACCCGCCGACCGACAGGCCCTCGTGCTGCAGCAGGTCGAACACCTGGTCCAGCGCCTGCGCGTCCGTCACCCGCACAGCGTCGTCGATCGTCACCCCCGCCAGGTTGGCGGTGACGCGGGACTGGCCGATGCCCTCGGTGACCGAGCTGCCCTGCACGGACAGGTCGCCGGTCTTGACCCAGCCGTACAGCCCGCTGCCCTCCGGGTCCGCCAGCACGATGCGGATGCCGGGCCGCCGCGCCTTCAGCGCCAGGGACACCCCGCCCAGCGTGCCGCCGGTGCCGCAGGCGCAGGTGAAGGCATCCACGGCGCCGTCGGTTTGCTGCCAAATCTCGGCCCCCGTGGTGGCGCGGTGGCCCTCGCGGTTGGCCAGGTTGTCGAACTGGTTGGCCCAGACCGCGCCCAGCTCGCGCGCCAGCCGCTCGGAGGTGCGCACGTAGTTGCCGGGGTCGGAGTACGGCTTGGCAGGCACCAGGCGCAGGTCAGCGCCGATCATGCGGAGGAAGTCGATCTTCTCCTGGCTTTGCGTCTGCGGCATCACGATCACGCTGCGGTAGCCGCGGGCATGCGCCACCAGCGTCAGCCCGATGCCGGTGTTGCCCGCCGTGCCCTCCACCACCGTGCCGCCGGGCCGCAGCAGGCCGCGCGCCTCGGCGTCCTCGATGATCGACAGCGCGGTGCGGTCCTTCACCGAGCCGCCGGGGTTCATGAACTCCGCCTTGCCCAGGATGGTGCAGCCGGTCAGCTCCGAGGCCCGGCGCAGATGGATCAGCGGCGTATGTCCGATGGCGGCGCTCACGCCGTCAAGCGGCGCGCTGCGGCGCAGGTCGGGCAGCGCAATTGTGCTTTGCATCATGCTGGGGCACCTTCGGCGGATCTGTAGGGAGACACCAGATGGTGGAGAACGTGGCGTCGAAACAGGTGTGGGACGCGCTGGTCAGCCATCCCCGCGCGCAGCTGGTGGACGTGCGGACGGACATCGAGTGGAACGGCGTCGGCGTGCCGGACCTGGCGGCGGCGGGCAAGCAGCCGGCGATGATCTCCTGGCAGGTGGCGCCTTCCATGCGGGTCAACGAGAGCTTCGTGGACGAGATGCGCGCCGCCGGGCTGACGCCGGAGGACCACATCTACTTCCTGTGCCGCAGCGGCGTGCGCTCGGTGGCCGCGGCGCAGCTGGCGCAAGCCGCCGGGTTCCCGCACGCCTACAACATCGCGGACGGGTTCGAGGGCCCGCCGGACGGCAGCGGCCAGCGCGGCAAGGTCGCAGGGTGGCAGGCCGAGCAGCTGCCGTGGACGCGGGGCTGAACCCGGCGGTCGGCCGGCGGCCCCGGGGTGAGGCTCCGGAAACGCATGGACCGGTGGAGGGTGAGGCGCTGCCGTGTGGCCACCTGATCCCGGAGGAGCGGCCCGACCTCGTCATCTCTCAGTTCTGCCGCTTCTTCGCGGCGTGAGCCTCGGCGGCTAGCCGGGCCTGCCCGGACGCCTCGACACGTCGTCGAACGCTGCCGTCAAGAGTCGTACTGGACCCGCAGCACCACGAACCACGGATACCGCGCGTCCACCACCCCCGCCACCGGGTCGGCCAGCGTGCCGGCGGGGGTGGTCGGGATGTGCTTCTCCGTCACCGTGTCGTCCACGTTGCCGCCGACCACCGTGAGCTGGCCCGGCGCCGCTGCCACCACGAAGTCGCAATGGCCGGGGAAGGAGCCGGTCGGCAGGTCGTCGTAGGTCAGCGCGCGGCTGCTGCTGCGGCCGAGGCAGATCAGGTCGCCGGGCTGCGGCGCGTAGCGGTCGATGCGCTCCGCCGTCACCACCAGCGGGCCGCCGCCGGCGTCAGCCTGCGCCTTGGCGGCGTTGATGTAGTCGGCATGGGCGGCGCCGTACGGGAAGCGGTCTCCCGCGCCGGCCACGCGCATGATGTAGGAGATGAACGCCGCCGACCACGCGTAATGCCCGTCCTGCCCCGCCCCGAACACGCGGCCGTTCGAATCGTGCTTGCCAGTCCAGTAGGCGAACGCCGAGCCGCCGTCCTGGCTGGTCCACCAGTACTCGCCCACCCGCTGCCACAGGCCGGGGTAGCGCTCCGGCTTCTCGTCCGCGGAGCGCGGCGGCCGGGTGCCCGGCGGGTCGTCGTCCACGGCGGAGCCCCACAGCCGCCACTCGCGCAACGCCACCCCCACGGCGTCCGCCCGGGTGAACGGCGCGTAGCCGCCCCGGGTGAACGGCGGCGCCTGGCCGAACCCGGCCACAGCCCCCGCCGGCGCACCGGCCCCTGCCGACACGGGCTGCACGGCGGGGCCGGGGCGGGGGTTGGAGCAGGCAGTAAGGGCCGCCAGCAGCAGGGCGGGAGCCAGGCGGAAGGGCGGCAACTCAGGCGCGTTCGGGGAACAGCGCGGCCAGGCCGGCGGCGGAGGCGGCGCAGCGCCCGCGCTCGGTCACGATCCCCGTCACCAGCCGCGCCGGCGTCACGTCGAAGGCCGGGTTGGCGGCGGGGCTGCCGCCGGGGGCGGTCCGCACCGTCACGACGGTGCCGTCCATCCCGCGCCCGGTGACGGTGGTGACCTCGCTCGCGTCGCGCTGCTCGATCTCGATCTCGCCCAAGCCGTCGCTCACCGCCCAGTCGATTGTGGTGGAGGGGCAGGCGACCCAGAACGGCACGGCGTTGTCCTGCGCCGCCAAGGCCTTCAGGTAGGTGCCGATCTTGTTCGCCACGTCCCCGGTGCGCGTCACCCGGTCGGTGCCGACGATCACCAGGTCCACCTCGCCGCGCTGCATCAGGTGCCCCCCGGCATTGTCGGCGATGACGGTGTGCGGCACGCCGTGGCGGCCCAGCTCCCAGGCGGTGAGGGCGCCCTGGTTGCGCGGCCGGGTCTCGTCCACCCACACCTCCAGCGGCACCCCGTCCTCCCAGGCGGCATAGACGGGGGCGAGCGCCGTGCCCCAATCGACCGTGGCTAGCCAGCCGGCGTTGCAGTGCGTCAGCACCCGGGCGGGCCGCCCGGTGCGCTCGTGCGCGTCGCGGATCAGCCCGGCGCCGTGCTCGCCGATGGCGCGGTTCTGCGCCACGTCCTCCTCGGCGATCAGCCCGGCCTCCTCGTACGCCACCCGCACCCGCTCGGTGAAGCCAGTGTTGCGCAGCCGGGTCAGCATCCGCTCGGTGGCCCAGCGCAGGTTCACCGCGGTCGGGCGCTGCGCGTTCAGGTGGGCGGCGGCCCGCTCCATCGCCTCGCTGCCGGCATCCGCCCGCACCGCCAGCGCCAGGCCGTAGGCCGCCACCGCCCCGATCAGCGGCGCGCCGCGCACCTGCATGGTGCGGATGGCATGCGCCGCCTCCGCCACCGTGGTCAGCCGCAGGAACTCGAGCGACCAGGGCAGCTTGGTCTGGTCGATGATGCGCACCGACCAGCCATCCGACGGCTCCAGCCAGACGCAGCGGTACGGCGTGCCGTCGATCTTCACGTCATATCCTTTGGTGCAGCACGCAGACGAGGGTGAACAGCCGGCGCGCGGTGGCGAAGTCGATGGCGGCCTTGCCGTCCAGCCGCTCCGTCAGCAGCGCGGCGCCCTCGTTGTGCAGGCCGCGGCGGCCCATGTCGATCGCCTGGATGCGTTCGGCCCGGCCTTCCTCCACCGCCATCGCGTGGCTGTCCAGCAGCATCTGGTAATCCTTGATGAGGCTGCGGAACGGCCCCAGCGCAAGCACCACCGCTTGCAGCGCCGTGTCGTCCGCCGCGCGCACGTCGAACACCAGCCGACCCTCCTGCACGGACAGGTGCAGCACGTACGGCCCAGGGTGGCGCGGCAGGGCGAAGCGGCTGTCGATGGCCAGGTCTGCGGTGGCCTGCGCGCGGTCGGCTTCCTGCAGCGGGGAGAGCCGGGTCAGCGCCTCGCCGTCCAGCACCACGCGCTGGATGTTGTCGGCGGGGCTGTCGCCCGGTCGGTCACAGGCGGCCGCGGTGGGCTCGCTCACTCCTCGGCGGGCTTCATCAGGCCGAGCTTGAGCAGCAGCCCGAGCGTGGCGCCCTTGATGGGGCGCAGCAGCACGAGGGACAGGATGACGGTGGCGGGCAGCCAGATGGCGGCCTGCACCCAGAACGGCGGGTCGTATGCCTGGTAGGTGGCGAACATCGCCCCCACCACCACGTGCGCCACGATGAACACCGTGAAGTACGGCGGCGCGTCGTCCGCACGGACCTCGCCCAGCGGCGCGCCGCACGCGGCGCATTGCGGCGTTACCCGGAGATAGCCGATGAACGCATGGGTTTGTCCGCAGGCGGGGCACAGCCCGCGCGCGCCCCGCAGCAGCGCCACCGGCAGGGACGGCACGGGCCAAGGCGTCACCTGCGGCGAGCGGTCCGGCTGCCACCGGATCGGGGTGTTGCTGTCTGGCATGGCGTGGTCCTCAGCTTCGGCGCGCAGCATACGCCACTCGGCCCCGGGGCGCGACGGGGGCGCGACGGGGGCGCGACGGGGGCGCGAAAGTATGTCGTGCCCTGGCGCGCACGATCAAGCTAGCGTGCCGCCCGCACCAGCACCACCTGCGCGCCGTGCTGCGACACCCCGCGATGCTCCTGCCCGCGACCGATCACCGTGCACTGGCCCGCCTGCAGCCGCACCGTGCGGTCGTGGTACTCCACGTCGAAGGCGCCGGACCACACGATCACCGTCTCTTCCGCCGCGTCGTGCCGGTGCCAGCCGCCGGTGCCGGAGAAGGCGAGCAGCCGGACGCTCTGCCCGGCCATCTGCACGGCGCTTTCGGGCGCCGCGTCCCGGGACAGGGCGGCGAAGGCCTCGGTGAAGTCGATCGTGTCCGGTGCGGCGCTCTGCATGGCGGTCTCCTGGTGTGGCAGCTTGCCCATGGCGCCAGCCGCTCCTACGAACCCATAGCGCCGATCAAGCCCGGATTCACAGGGAGACTCCCGCAATGCTGAGCCACGACGTCCGCGTCCACCCCTCGAAGGACGTGCTCCGGCGCGAGGACCAGCTGGCGTGGAAGATCGCCGCCGTCGCCGCCGACACGGTGCGGATACAGCCGGAGGTGGCGGAGATGATCGCCAACCGCATCATCGACAACGCCGCCGTGGCCATCGCCTCGGTCAACCGCGCCGCCCCCACCTCCGCCCGCGGCATGGCGCTCGGACACCCCAGGAAGGGCGGCGCCACCGTGTTCGGCGTGGCCTCCGCCAAGCGGTTCAGCCCGGAATGGGCCGCCTGGGCCAACGGCACGGCGGTACGCGAGCTGGACATGCACGACACCTTCCTCGCCGCCGACTACTCCCACCCCGGCGACAACATCCCGCCGATCCTGGCGGTGGCGCAGGCGATGGACCGCTCCGGCGCCGACCTGGTGCGCGGCCTGGCCACCGGCTACGAGATTCAGATCGACCTGGTGCGCGCCATGTGCCTGCACGAGCATAAGATCGACCACATCGCCCACCTCTGCCCGGCGCAGGCCGCCGGCCTCGGCACGCTGCTGGGCCTGAAGGCGGACGTGATCTACCAGGCGGTGCAGCAGGCGGTACACGTGAGCTTCACCACCCGGCAGTCCCGCAAGGGCGAGATCAGCAGCTGGAAGGCGTTCGCCCCCGCCCACGCCGGCAAGCTCGCCATCGAGGCGGTGGACCGGGCGATGCGCGGCGAGGGCGCCCCCAGCCCCGTGTACGAGGGCGAGGACAGCGTCATCGCCTGGCTGCTGGACGGCAAGGACGCCGCGTACGCCGTGACGCTGCCCGGCCCGAAGGAGCCGAAGCGCGCCATCCTGGACAGCTACACCAAGGAGCACTCCGCCGAGTACCAGAGCCAGGCGCTGATCGACCTCGCCTTCCGCATGCGCCCCCACGTGGGCGACACGAGAAAGGTCGAGCGCATCGCCATCCACACCAGCCACCACACCCACTACGTCATCGGCACCGGCGCCAACGACCCGCAGAAGATGGACCCCAAGGCCAGCCGCGAGACGCTGGACCACTCGATCATGTACATCTTCGCCGTGGCGCTGCAGGACGGCGCCTGGCACCACGTGGACAGCTACGCCCCCAAGCGCGCCGCCCGCCGCGACACCGTCGAGCTGTGGCGCAAGATCGAGACCCACGAGGACCCGGCGTGGACCGAGCGCTACCACTCGCGCGACCCGAACCGGCTGGCGTTCGGCGCCCGCGTCGAAGTGGTGATGAAGGACGGCCGGGTGATCGAGGATGAGCTGGCGATCGCCAACGCCCACCCGCTCGGCGCCACCCCGTGGGGGCGGGCGGACTACATCGGCAAGTTCAACGTCATGACGCAGGGGCTGCTGGCGCCCCGTGAGGCGGCGCGGTTCCTGGAGGCGGCGCAGGACGTGGCGAACCTGCCGGCGGGCGAGCTGCACCGGCTGAACGTCGCGGTGCCAAACGGCACGCTGCAGCAGGCAAACCCGGGCATCTTCTGAGGGGCTCGGCCCTTCACGCCGGTTGACAGGTTTCCAAAGGACGACCGTCCTTTGGCGGGTCCAGGGCAGAGCCCTGGCCTTACTTCAAGGGAGACAAGCAATGTCCGAGACGGTCGCCAAGCCCAAGAAGTCCGTCGCCCTCTCCGGCATAGCCGCCGGCAACACCGCGCTGTGCACCGTCGGCCGCACCGGCAACGACCTGCACTACCGCGGCTACGACATCCTGGAGATCGCGCAGACCTGCGAGTTCGAGGAGATCGCCCACCTGCTGGTGCACGGCACGCTGCCCACCGCCGCCCGGCTGCAGGCCTACAAGGCCAAGCTGCGCAGCCTGCGCGGCCTGCCCCATGTGGTGCGCGAGGTGCTGGAGGCGCTGCCCGCCGCCACCCACCCGATGGATGTGATGCGCACCGGCGTCTCGGCGCTGGGCTGCGCGCTGCCGGAACGCGAGGACCACAGCCCCGCCGGAGCGCGCGACATCGCCGACCGTCTGCTCGCCTGCTCCGGCTCCATGCTGCTGTATTGGTTCCACTCCTCCAACAACGGCAAGCGGATCAAGATCGAGACCGACGACGACAGCATCGGCGGCCACTTCCTGCACCTGCTGCACGGCGCGCCGCCGCCGTCCAATTGGGTGCGGGCGATGCACACCTCGCTCAACCTGTACGCCGAGCACGAGTACAACGCCTCCACCTTCGCCGCCCGTGTGGTGGCGGGCACCGGGTCGGACATGCATTCTGCCATCACCGCCGGCATCGGCGCGCTGCGCGGCCCCAAGCACGGCGGCGCCAACGAGGCGGCACTCGACATCCAGCAGCGCTACGCCGACCCGGACGAGGCGGAAGCCGACATGCGCCGCAGGCTCGCGGCCAAGGAGGTGGTGATCGGCTTCGGCCACCCGGTGTACACCGTGGCGGACCCGCGCAACGCCGTGATTAAGGACGTGGCCCGCCGCCTGTCCGAGGAAGCGGGCGACAGTCGCGGCTACGACATCGCCGAGCGGATCGAGGCGGTGATGATGGACGCCAAGCGGATGTTCGCCAACCTCGACTGGTTCAGCGCCGTGTCCTACCACGCGATGCGGGTGCCGACGGCGATGTTCACGCCGCTGTTCGTCATCGCCCGCACCTCCGGCTGGGCGGCGCACGTCATGGAGCAGCGGGTGGACAACAAGATCATCCGCCCGGCCGCGAACTACACCGGGCCGGACAACCGGCCGTTCGTGCCGCTGACGGAGCGCACCGCGTAGCGCGGCGTTACTGGTCCGTTGAAGTAACGGATGCGTTTTTATTTGACAGGCTGCGGGCAGGCGCGTGATAGCGATACGCTGGCTGCTGTCGTCGATTCGCAGAAGCGGGCGGCAAGGCTCGCGGCGGGGTGTCGGTCGTCCCCTTTGTTCTGTCCCAACGGCCTCGAAGGACTTGCACTCATGAGCACAGACGATCCCCTAACCCGTTCCATGGCGATGGCCGTGCGCGCACCCGCCAAGAAGGCCCCGGCGGCTGCGCCCAAGCCGGCTGCCAAGGCTGCCCCCGCCAAGGCCGCCGCAACGAAGAAGCCGGCCGCGGCGAAGGCTGCGCCGAAGGCCGCCAAGCCGGCCGAGAGCAAGCCCGCCGGCAAGACCGAGGCGGCCAAGACCATGCGCGCCGCCAAGTCCCCGGCCGTGCGCTCGGCCGCCGCCAAGGAGCTGAGCAGCTCCAAGCCGGCCGCCAAGAAGGCGGCTCCCGCCAAGGCCGCGCCGGCCAAGGCGCCGAAGCCCGCCAAGGCCGAATCTGCCAAGGCCCCCGCCAAGGCTGCGGCCGCCAAGCCTGCGAAGGCCGGCAAGACGGAAGCCGCCAAGACGATGCGCACCGCCAAGTCCCCCGCCGTCCGCTCAGCCGCCGCGAAGGAGCTGGGCTCCACCAAGGGCAAGGGCCGCAAGAAGGCCCCGCAGCCGACCACGGCCAACACCAGCGACTCGATCAACTGATCCCTCGGAGGGGGGCGCTGGCCCCGCCACCCTCCGCCTCCGCCCGGACCTAGGCGCCGAACGCGCGCCCCCTGGCGCACGCCGTCCGGCTGCGACAATGTCCCGCCAGCCTTGGGACACACCAAACGATGACTTCTCGCCGCGCCGCCCTCCGCCTGCTCGCCAGCGCCGCGCTGCTGCCCGCCCTGCGCGCGTCCGCCCGGGCCGCGGAGAAGCTCCTGCGCGTGGGCATCAACCTCTCGCTCACCGGCGGCGACGCGGAAAGCGGCGCGCGCATTCGCGACGGCGCGCTCATGGCCATCGACGACGCCAACGCCAGCAACGCCGTTCCCGGCTACCGGCTCGAAGCCGTGGTGCTGGACGACGCCACCGCCACGGCCGGGCAGTACGACCCGGCGCAGGCCGCCACCAACGCCCGCCGCCTCGTCTCCGACCGCTCCGTCATGGGCGCGGTGGGGCCGCAGATGAGCGGCGCCGGCAAGGCCATGGCGCCCATTCTGAGCCGCGGCGGCCTCGCCATCATCACGCCCGCCTCCACCAGCCCCGACCTCACCGACCCGCGCTACGCCGCGCAGTACCGCCCCGGCGGCAAGCCGGTGTATTTCCGCACCGTCACCACGGACGCCTACCAGGGCCCGGAGATGGCCGATTTCTTCGCCGAGACGCTGGGCGCCAAGGCGATCTACGTGCTGGATGACCAGGGCGCCTACGGCATCGGCATGGCCGACGCGTTCCAGGCGCGCGCCGTGGCCAAGGGCATCGCCGTGCTTGGCCGCGACCAATTGGACCCCAAGGTCGCCGACTACTCCGCCATCCTGACCAGGATCAAGGCGGCCGGCGCGGACAGCCTGTACTACGGCGGCGTCGGCACGGCGGGCGTGAAGCTGATGAAGCAGAGCTACGAAATCCTGCCCAACCTGCGCAAGGGCGGTGGCGACGGCATGCTGGGCGCCGACCTGCTGAGCGGCGCCGGGTTCCCGGCCTGCCAGGGCTGGTATGCCACCGTCGCCTCGCCGCACATGATGGACGACCCTAAGATGGCCGCCTGGATCGCCGCCTTCCGCACGCGGTACGGCGCGGCGCCGGAAGACTACTCCATCACGTCGTACGACGCCGCCAGCGTGGTGATCCAGGCGATCCAGGCCGTGGCCGCCACCGGCGCCCCCGTCACGCGCGAGGCGGTGCGCGACGCGATCCAGGCGGGCCACTTTCCCACCCTGCAAGGCGAATTGTCGTACGACGCTAACGGCGACATCGAGAGCAAGGTGGTCAGCGTGTTCCAGGTGCAGCGGGACGACAGCGCGCCCTTGGACGACGTGAGCAAGCAGTACAAGTTCGTCGGCAACGCCCCCCAAAGCTGATGACCTCCCTCGACCTGCTGGTGCAGCAAACCATCAACGGCCTCAGCCTTGGCGCGATGTACGCGCTCGTGGCACTCGGCTTCACCCTGGTTTACGGCATTCTGGAGCTGATTAATTTCGCCCACTTCAACGTCTTCATGGTCGGCTCCTTCATCGCGCTGTACGTGCTGCAAGCCTTTGGCCTGTCCGGGCAGTCCGTGCTGCTGGCCGGCTGGGCGCTGGCCGGCGTGCTGCTGCTGGCGCTGGCGGCCGCCATGGTCGGCTGCGGCCTGCTCGGCGTGCTGATCGAGCGGCTGTCCTTGCGGCCGCTGCGCAACGTCAAGGGCCCGTCCGCCATGATCACCACCATCGGCGTGTCCTACATCCTGTTCAACCTGGTGCTGCTCGGCCTGGGCGCCGGCACCCGGAACTACCCCAACCCGCTGCCGCCGCTCACCTGGGCGCTCGGCGGCGCGGTGCTGCGGCTGCGCGAGGTCCTCATCTGGATCGTCTCGTCCGTGCTGATGGCGGCGCTGTGGGCGTTCACCCGGCGCAGCCGCATGGGCCGCGCCATGCGCGCCACCGCGCAGGACCCGGAAGCCGCGCGCATGATGGGCGTTGATGTGGACCGCGTGGTGATGACGGCGTTCTTCGTCGGCTCCGCGCTGGCCGGGGCAGGGGGGATGGTATTCGGGCTGTACTACAACTTCACCAGCTTCGTGATCGGCAACAGCGCCGGGCTGCGTGCCTTCACCGCCGCCGTTCTGGGCGGCATCGGCAACGTGCCCGGCGCCATGCTGGGCGGCCTCATCATCGGCCTGGTGGAAACCCTGAGCAGCCAGTTCATCGCCGCCCGCTGGACCGACGTGATCATCTTCTCGCTGCTGGTGCTGGTGCTGGTGTTCCGCCCCGCCGGCCTGCTCGGCCGCATGGCGCCCAACAAGTCATGACGCTCTCCCCCCGCCTCCGCGCCGCCCTCACCTCTGGCGTGGCGCTGGCCGCCCTCGCGTTCCCCTTCCTCAACGGCGACGACGCGGACATCGACTCCGCCGCCAACGCGCTGGCCTACGCAGCCCTGGCGCTCGGGCTGAACATCGTGGTCGGGATGTGCGGCCTGCTGGACCTCGGCTACGCCGCGTTCTTCGCCATCGGCGCCTACTGCTACGGCATCCTGTCCTCCTTCCAGCTGCAGCCGGACTGGTCCCCCGGCTGGGAGCCGCTCGCCTGGCTCGGCCTGATCGCCCGCATGGCCGGACCCGGCGGCCATGACGTCGTGCACACCACGCTCTCTTTCTGGCTCGCCCTGCCGCTGGCGGGCGCGCTGGCGGCGGGCTGCGGGGTCGTCTTCGGCGCGCCCACCCTGCGGCTGCGCGGCGACTACCTCGCCATCGTCACCCTCGGCTTCGGCGAGATCGTGCCCATCGTCGCGCGCAACTGGACGGGGCTCACCAACGGCGCCGCCGGGCTGAACGGCGTCGCCCCGCCCACCCTGGGCCGATACGACTTCGGCGTGGACGCGACCCCGTACTACTACGTGGCGGCAGCCCTCGTGGCCGTGCTGATCTTCACCAGCCTGCGCCTGCGCGACAGCCGGGTCGGCCGCGCCTGGATGGCCATCCGCGAGGACGAGGTCGCCGCCGGCGCGATGGGCGTAAACCTGGTGCGTTACAAGCTGCTCGCCTTCGCCATAGGTGCATCCTTCGCCGGCGTGACCGGCGTGTTCTACGTCGCCAAGCTGCAGACCGCGACGCCCGAGATGTTCGGCTTCCCGGTCTCCGTGATGATCCTGGTCATGGTCGTGCTGGGCGGCATGGGCAGCGTGTGGGGCGTGGTGCTGGGTGCCGTGATCCTGCAATTGCTGCAATCCTGGTTCCTGCCGGAGCTCACGCAATGGCTGCACCAGCTGGGCGCGCTGGCCGGCAGCCCCGCCCTGCGCCGGGTGGACCTGTCGCAGTCCACCGAGCTGATCTTCGGCGTCATCCTGGTGCTGATGATGCTCTACCGCCGCGACGGCCTGATCCCCGCCCACCGCAAGCCGGCCGGCCTCACCTTCGCGCAGCAGCACGCGACGGTGCAGGCCGCCACCAGCATCACGCTGCCCGGCCTGCCGCCGCCCGCCGGGCTTGCCCTGCTGGAGATTCAGTCCGTCACCGTGCGCTACGGCGGCCTGGTGGCGCTGAACGCGGTGACGCTCGCCGTGCCGGAAGGCGGCGTGCTGGCGGTGATCGGCCCCAACGGCTCCGGCAAGTCGACCCTGTTCAACGTCATCACCGGGCTCACCCCGCCGGCCGCCGGGTCCGTCCGCTTCGCAGGCAGCGACCTGACGGGCGCGGCCCCCCACCGCATCCTGGCCGCCGGCATGGCGCGCACCTTCCAGAACATCCGCCTGTTCCCCAGCCTGAGCGTGATGGACAACGTGCTGGTCGGCGCGCACGCCCGCCTGCACGCCGGCCCCGTCCGCGCCGTGCTGCGCCTGCCGCCCACCCGGGCCGAGGAACGGCGGGCGCGGGAGCGCGCCATGGAAATCCTCGCCCTGTTCGGCAACCGCCTCACCCCGCGCGCGGACCAGCCCGTCTCAGGCCTGTCCTACGCCAACCGCCGCCGGGTCGAGATCGCCCGCGCGCTTGCCTCCGCCCCCCGCCTGCTGCTGCTGGACGAGCCCACCGCCGGCATGAACCCGGCGGAGACCATCGAGCTGGCCGAGCAGCTGGTCCAGCTCCGCGCGCTGGGCTTGAGCATCCTGGTGATCGAGCACAAGCTCGACGTGGTGACCCGGCTCGCCGACCGCGTGGTGGTGCTGGACCACGGCGAGAAGCTGATCGAAGGTCGCCCGGACGAGGTGCGCCGCAACGAGGCGGTGCTCGACGCCTATCTCGGCCGCGCCCACGCGGAGTCCGCCGCACTTGTCTAAGTCTGGGCCTGAGCCCCTGCTGGAGTTCCGCCGGGTCAACACGCATTACGGCGACCTGCACGTGCTGAAGGACGTGGACTACGCCATCATGCCCGGCGAGATCGTCTGCCTGCTCGGCGGCAACGCCTGCGGCAAATCGACCACCATGAAGACCATCATGGGCGTCGTCCGCCCCACCACCGGCAGCGTGCTGTTCGGCGGCGTGCCCATCGAGCGCCTGCCCACCGCCGAGCGGGTGCGCCGCGGCATCGCCCCCGTGCTGGAAGCTCGCCGCCTGTTCCCCCGCATGACGGTACTGGAGAACCTGGAGATGGGCGCCTACACCCGCCCCCGCGGCGCAGCCTCTGCCGACCTCGACCGCGTGTACGCCCTGTTCCCCCGGGTGAGGGAGCGCCGCGCCCAATTAGCCGGCACCCTTTCCGGTGGCGAGCAACAGATGGTGGCGATCGGCCGCGCCCTGATGGCCGCCCCCCGGCTGATCTGCATGGACGAGCCCTCCATGGGCCTCTCGCCTCTGCTGGTCGAGCAGACCTTCGCCGCCATCCAGGCCATCCGCGCCCAGGGCACCACCATCTTCATGGTGGAGCAGAACGCCAGCATGGCGCTGCAAATCGCCGACCGCGGCTACGTGCTGCAAACGGGGCAGGTGGTGCTGAGCGGCCCGGCCGCCGAGCTGGCCGCCAACCCGGTGGTGCGGGAGGCTTACCTTGGGGAGATGGCGGTGGGGTGAGGCGGGCAAGATCGCCGACAAAACGCTGTCATGCCCGGGCTTGACCCGGGCACCCACGCGGTTGGGCCACACCCGACTATCGTTGTGAAGCACGGATCGTGCCCAATGTGACAAGCCTGCGGCGGCATTGCCCCGTGGGCGGCCGGATCAAGTCCGGCCATGACAAACTATCTACGGCGAGGCAACCACCTAACCCCCTGGAACCCGAACCGTGCTGTAGTCAAGCCGCAATGCCGATCTCACCCTTCCGCGCCTGCCTCGCCCTGCTGCCCCCGGTCTTGGCCCTCTGCGCGCTCGCCGCATGCGCCCAGCCCATGGCTCCCCCTGGCGCGCCGGCGCCCCTGCTGGCGATCCAGCCTATGACCGTCATCGGTCCCGACGGCGCCGGCTACTTCTCGGACCCCGTCCCCGTGCGCCTCGCCCCCTCCAGCGGCCTGCGGACGAAAATCTTCTCCGGCACCACCAAGGCCGTCATGAGCTGCACCAACCCGGCAGCGCGGTGCTTCTCCTGGACCCGTGTCGCCATCGACGCGGGCCAGCTCGGTGCTGACATCGCCGCGGCGGGCGCCAGCGTCACCAACTTCCAGAACCTCAACATCTTCCAGGACGACGCGGGCGGCTGGCACGCGGTGCTGGCCATCGGCGTCCACAGCCCGTCCCACCCCAGCCACTGGACGGTCCTCGTCCATGCCCGCCCCGCTCCAGGGGGCGCACTCGACGCCGCGCCAGGCCCAACACCCCTGGCCTGGTCGGCGGACGCCGTGCTGTCCGGCTCGTTCTCGGACCCGGCGGCCGGCAACTACGACGGCAAGTATTTCGAGGAGGGCGGGCGGCTCTACCTGCTCTACGTCAAGAGCTTCGCGCTGAGCCCGGCGCCGCGCAACGGCATCGTGCTGCAGCCCATGCTCTCGCCGGCGCAGCCCGCGCCGGGCGGCCCGGCCACGCTGCTGGCCCCCGGCGACCGCTTCGGCCCGCTCAGCTCCGAGGATTACGGCCAGACCCAGGCCAAGCTGGTCGAAGCGCCGTACATCGCCAAGGCCGGGGGAAAATATGCGCTGATCTACGCGACGGGCGCCTACCAGCAGATCGGCTACAAGGCGGGCGTCGCCTGGTCCGATACCCTGCTGCCGCCGGGTCCCGATGCGCGCTACCGCAAGGTGCTGGCGCCCGACCCGCAGGGCCTGTGGGGACGGCCGGGCGTCCCGGAGGTGCGCTACCTGCTGCAGTCGCAGCAGCCGGGCTGGCCCAACTTCACCGGCGCCCAGGTTATCAGCCCCGGCGTTGCGTCGGCGGTGCCGGAGCCGGGCGGCGGGCCGGGGGCCGCCTGGTGGCTGTATTTCGCCGGCTTCGACCCGGCGGACCGGCCACTGAAATCTCCCGGCGTGGCCGTGGGCGACCACCGCCGGCCCTATCTCGTGCGGCTCCGGGTGGCCGTCCCGCCCGGCCGGACGGTGGCGGCAGCATCCGACGCCGAGCTGGCCACCTGGCTTCAGCCCGTGGCCCAACCCGAATCCAAGTAGGCCGGCCCCGCTGCGGCTTGCGACGAAATCGGTTTGCAAGGCAGGCTAAACGTGCTGGGATCGCACCGAAATGCCTATCCCGCCCACCCGCGCCGGCCTGCTGCTGCTGCTTCCGCTGCTGGCCGGCTGCGCCGCCGACCCGCCGGCTGCGGCCGCCTCCGGGCCGGCGCACCCACGGTTTGACCCCGCGCCCATGCCGTTCGTGCGCTACGGGCGGCAGGAGACCACGGCGGGCTCGCTCGAAATCCCGCTCCCGCCCAAGATGCCGCTGGGCACGGGCGCGGTTCCGGTGAGCAGCAGCCCAGTCCGCGGCTCGGTCGTCACGGGGCTCAAGGAGAGCTTTTAGCCGATGTCCCGTCACGCCCGAGCGGAGACGCCAAACCTCCCGCATGCGCGTCCCCGACGTTCCCCCACCTCTCCACCCCCGTCATGCCCGGACTTGATCCGGGCACCTACGCGAGGGCAGCGCACGTGCTCCTGGCCGCCGTGGCGCAGAAGTCCACACTAAATCCGCGCATGACGGGGCTCAAAGCCGTGAAAAGCTCCCCATTTGCGTTAGTAGAACAAACAAAAGCTTGCGACCGTCCGCATCGCGTGGTCTTATTCCGTTCGTGACCAG
>CAXSAX010000006.1:0-110672 GCA_964235495.1 uncultured Acetobacteraceae bacterium
AGGTCGTGCACGATGTCGGCCACCAGCGCCGGCACCGACAGGCGGCCGTCCCGCAGGCTGGCCCGGTCACAAACGAACTCCACCCGGTCCAGCTGCTCCAGCCGCTCGCGGGCCTCGCCGCGCAGGCGCTCGGCCTGCGCGTCGTCGCCCGCCTCCGCCTGGATCGCGTCCTCCACGGCGCGCAGCACGCGCTGCCGGGTGGCCGTGCGGTCTGGCGGACCGTACTCGGATGCGCTGCGGCTGGGGCGGGGCGGCTGGGCGAGGTGGTGCAGGGTGAGCGCGGAGCGCCGGGTGCAGCGGGCGATGCGGTCAAACGCGGCGGTGCTGGCCTCCGGCACTGGCTCGGCCAGGGTGTCGGCGATGTGCGCCTGGGCCAGGGTGTTGGCCTGCAAGACGGTGGCCAGCTCCAGGGTGAGGTCGGTCAGGCGGGCCACCGCCGCCAGGGCGTGCGCCTGGCTGGCGCGGCGCTGGGCGTCCAGCGCGGCCTGGCTGTCGCAGGGTGCTGCGGCGTCGGCGGGCTCGGGGATGGGATGCGGGCAGGTCACGAACGGAATAAGAACACGCGATGCGGACGGTCGCAAGCTTTTGTTTTCTGCGCTAACGCAAATGGCGCGCTTCTCACGGTTTTGAGCATCATGATACCCCGAAACGACAGTGCTGGTGGGATGGCCCGCACGATCCTTTGGGAGCCTCCGCGTGGGCTTGACGGGGAAGCGGTCGCCAGCCACGGGGGCGTGGAGGCCGGGTCGATCCCGCGGCGCTCCCGTGCCAAGCGGACGGATCACCCGGCCACGGCGCTGATGCCGCACGACCTGGAGGGTCGCCGAGGGCGGGGTTGGGCGCGGCCGGGTCGCGCGCCTATATGAAGGGCAGTTCCTGCCGAGGCGACCCCGATGTCCGATACCGACCTGATCCCCGTCACCGTGCTCACCGGCTACCTGGGCGCCGGCAAGACGACGCTGCTGAACCGCATCCTGACGGAGCAGCACGGCCGCAAATACGCGGTTATCATCAACGAGTTCGGCGAGCTGGGCGTGGACAACGACCTCGTGGTGGACACCGACGAGGAGGTGTTCGAGATGAACAACGGCTGCATCTGCTGCACTGTGCGCGGAGACCTCATCCGCATCGTCGGCGGGCTGATGAAGCGGCGCGGCAAGTTCGACGGCATCATCATCGAGACCACCGGGCTCGCGAACCCGGCGCCGGTGGCGCAGACCTTCTTCGTCGATGAGGGCGTGCGCGCCCGCACCCGGCTGGACGCCATCGTGACGGTGGTGGACGCCAAGAACCTGCCCGCCCGGCTGCAGGATAGCGCCGAGGCCGAAGCGCAGATCGCCTTCGCCGACGTGATCGTGCTGAACAAGACCGATCTGGTGACGCCGGGCGAGCTGGAGGCGGTCGAGGCCAGCATCCGCAAGATCAACCGCTTCGCCGCCATCCACCGGGCGCAGCGCTCGGCGGTCGATATCGCCGCGGTGCTGGACCAGGGCGCGTTCGACCTGCAACGCATCCTGGCCGACGTGCAGCCGGGCTTCCTGACCGAGACGGAGCACGAGCACGACGACGACATCAACTCCATGTCCTTCGAGGCCGCGCGCCCGCTCGACCCGGAGAAGTTCAACGCCTGGATCGGCCAGCTCCTGCAGGAGAAGGGCCAGGACCTGCTGCGGACCAAGGGCATCCTGCACTACCAGGGCGACGACCGGCGGTTCGCCTTCCAGGCGGTGCACATGATCGCGGACGGCGACTTCATCGGCGCCTGGCCGGAGGGGGAGAAGCGGTCCCGGCTGGTGTTCATCGGGCGCAACCTGAACCGGCCGCAGCTGCGCCGCGGGTTCGAGGCTTGCCAGGCTTGAGGGCCCTCCCTCCGCCGTTCCCTGCGCAAAAGGGCTTTTCATGAGCGCCGTTGACTACCTGCTCGACGCCCGGGGCGAGCAGCGGCAGCTGGACGCCTTTGTCGTGGCGGCGGCGTGGGCCGGGGATGTACCCGCCTTTGCGCTCGGGGACGGGCGGGTCGTGCTTGGCGGGTGGCGGGATGTCCAGGTCCATGACGGCGCCGTGCTCAGCCTGGCCGCGTCCGGCGCCGGGTTCGTGACCGGCGGCGACGACGGCGCGTTTCGCCGGGTCGGGCCGGACGGGGCGGTGGCGACCATCGCCCAGTTCGGCATGAAGTGGGTCGAGCAGGTGGCCGCGCATGGCAGCACCCTCGCCTGCGCCGTCGGCAAGGTGGCGCACCTGTTCGAGGGGGAGGCCAAGCTGAAGCAGCTCGAGCATCCCTCCACCGTCACCGGGCTGGCGTTCGACGCGCGGGGCAAGCGGCTGGCGGCGTCGCACTACGGCGGGGCCACGCTGTGGTTCGTCGCCGCCAAGACCGACAGCCCGCGCCGGCTGGAGTGGAAGGGCAGCCACACCGGCATCGCCCTGCACCCGGCGGGCGAGGCGGTCGTCACCGCCATGCAGGAGAATTCGCTGCACGGCTGGCGGCTGGCGGACGGGCAGCACATGCGGATGTCCGGCTACCCGGCCAAGACGGAGTCGCTCGGCTTCACCCGCAACGGCCGCTGGCTGGCTTCCGCCGGGGCGGACACCATCGTGCTGTGGCCGTTCTTCGGCGGCGGCCCGATGGGCAAGGCGCCGACCGAGCTGGCGGGCGGGGACGGCGTGCTGTGCACCCGGGTGGCGGTGCATCCGCAGCACGAGGTGGTGGCCGCCGGGTTCGCGGACGGGCTGGTGATCCTGGCCGACATCGCCTCCGAGCGCATCCTGCCGGTGGCGGCCCCCGGCCGCGGCAGCGTGTCGGCGCTGGCCTGGCGGCCGGATGGGGCCACGCTCGCCTTCGGAACCGAGACGGGCTTCGCCGCCTGCGTCGATCTCAGCAAACATTAGGAGTGCCGCCATGGAGATGATCACCTCGCACGGCTTGCGGATGCCCAAGCTGGGCTTGGGCACCTGGCGCATGAAGGGCGACCAGTGCCGCGAGGCGGTGGAGCGGGCGTTCTCGCTCGGCTACCGGCACATCGACACGGCGGAGATGTACGACAACGAGGAGGAGGTCGGCTCGGCGCTGGCCGGGGCGCGGCTGCCGCGGGCGGACATCCACGTCACCACCAAGGTCTGGCACAGCAACCTGGCGCCGGACGCGATGCGGCGGGCGATCGAGGCCAGCCTGCGCAAGCTGCAGACCGACTACGTGGACCTCTATATGATCCACTGGCCGTCGCCGGACATGGACCTGCCGGCGGCGCTGGAGACCCTGGTCAAGCTGAAGGAGGAGGGGCTGACGCGGGCGATCGGCGTCTGCAACTTCACCACGGCGCTGCTGCGCCAGGCGGTGGACGAGATCGGCGCGCCGCTGGCGGCCAACCAGATCGAGTACCACGTGTTGCTCGGGCAGGAGCCGGTGCTGGGCTTCCTGCGGGCGCACGACATGGCGCTGACCGCCTACTGCCCGATCGCGCAAGGCAAGCTGGCCGATAGCGAGGAACTGGGGGTGATCGCGCGCAAGCACAACGCGACGGCGACGCAGGTGGCGCTGAAGTGGCTGGTGGACCAGCCGGGGGTGGCGGCCATCCCGAAGGCGGCGCGGCGGGAGAGCCAGGTGGCCAACCTGGAGGCGATGAAGATCGAGCTGGACGACACGGACCGGGCGGCGATCGCGGCGCTGCCGAAGGCACAGCGAATGGTCAACCCCGGGTTCGCGCCGGTTTGGGACAAGGCGGCTTAAGGCCTTGCAGGGCTCTGCCCTGCACCCGCAAGGGGACGGGGTCCCTTTGACCCCTGATACTTATAACCAGGTGTCCAGAGGACTTCGTCCTCTGGCGGAGTGGGCCAAGGTTCTGCTCGCCCCTCTTTGGGCGAGTGGAATGCGCACGGAGGTGGGGTTCGGGGCAAAGCCCCGAGCTTAGGCCGCTTCCTCGGTTTCAATGCGGATCGGCACCGGCACCGTCTTGCCCTCGCGGATCAGCCGGTCGTTGGCGGCGTTGACCGTGGCGTTCAGGTCGGTCTGGCTGCACAGCCCGAGGATCACCGGGTCGCGCGGCTTGATGTTGGTGCTGTTCCAGTGGCTGCGCTCGCGCACCTTCTGGATCGTCTCCTTGGTGGTGCCGAGCAGCTTGATGACCTGCGCCTCCGAGAGCTGCGGGAAGTTGCGCAGCACGAAGGCGATGGCGTCCGGCCGGTCATTGCGCTTGGCGACGGGCGTGTAGCGCGCCCCGCGGCCCTTCTTGGGCGGCGGGTTGACCGGGGGCAGCAACTTGAGCCGCGCCTCGGCGTCAGCCTCGCAACGGGTGATCTCCTCGGCGGTCACCTGGCTGTTGGCCACCGGATCGTAGCCCACGATGCCCTGCGCCACCTCGCCATCGGCGATGGCCTGAATCTCGAGCGGGTGCATGCCGCAGAAATCGGCGATCTGGGTAAAGGTCAGGGCGGTTTCGTCGATCAGCCACACCGCGGTGGCTTTCGGCATCAAGGGAAGGCTCATGTCACGCTCTCCGGCCGCGGCGCGGCGGCTCCACCAGGGAGGCGCGCTCGAGCAGCCAATCATCAATCGATATGGGGGTGCGGGACCTTGCCGGTCAAGCATTTGTGCGGGATCGTCGAGACACATCTTTGCAAGGCAGGGACGACGTGATGGAAGACGACGAGCTGCCAGTGGCGAGGCGGGTGGCTCCGCTGCCACTCGATCCCCTGGGCGTCGCGGAGCTGCAGGGCTACATCGCGGAGCTGAGGGCGGAGATCACGCGCGCCGAGGTGGCCATCGGACGCAAGCAGGATCACCGCGGCCTAGCGGACCGCTTCTTCCGCACGTAGCAGGAGGGGGCCAACCGGCCCCCTCCCATGTCGCGTCAGGCAGCTGTCGCGTTAGGCAGCCTGGGAAGCAGCCGCGCCGTCGTTGGCGATCGCCACCGGAACCGGCTGGACGGCGCCGATCGTGATGCGGCGGGGCTTCAGCGCCTCCGGCACGATGCGGCGCACGTCCACGTGCAACAGGCCGTTGCGCAGGTCGGCCGCCTCGACCACGATGTGATCGGCGAGGGCGAACCGGCGCTCGAAGGCGCGTCCGGCGATGCCGCGGTAGAGCAGGTCGCCCGCTGCGTCGTCCTTCAGCTTGCCGGACACGATCAGTTGATTGTCCTTCACCGTCACCTCCAGCTCCTCGGGGCCAAAGCCGGCGACGGCCATGGTAAGGCGGTAGCTGTCATCGCCGGTCTTGGCGATGTTGTACGGCGGGTAAGCCGGGGCAGCTGCCGCCTCCTGCGCCGTGTCCATCAGGCGGGCCATGCGATCAAAGCCGATGGCGGTGCGGAAAAGCGGAGAAAGGTCGAACGTCGTCATGCAAAACCTCCTGCGGGAGCAAGGTTAAGAGCGGCTGGGCCGCCCGATTGGGCCGGCCCGGTCAGTCTCCACAGCCCCGGATGGGCGCTGCGGACAGATCATAAATAGGAAAGGGCCGCCCCTGGTTGCAAGGGCGGCCCTTCTCTTCGTCTGCTTGACCGGCTGCTTAGGTGGCGCGCTTGCCGAGGCCCGCGAACCGCTTGTTGAACTTGGCGACCTGGCCGCCGGTGTCCATCATGCGCTGGATGCCGGTCCAGGCCGGGTGGGATTTCGGGTCGATGTCCAGCCGCAGCGTGTCGCCGGTCTTGCCCATGGTGGAGCGGGTGGTGAACTCGGTCCCGTCGGTCATGATGATCTTGACCTCATGGTACTCGGGGTGGATGCCGGCCTTCATCGCTGCGCGCTCCTGTCTGTGGCCCATGCCGATGCCGACCGGCGGGGCGAAGGGCACCGTATAGGTCCCGGACGGCTTGGCGGCAACTAGCTCGGCGCGCCGCCCCTGGCCCCCTTTGGCCCCTGGCCGAACGACTTGAAGCTCGCGTCGGCGGCCTTCTTCTGCTCCGGCGTCAGCACGTCGTAGAGGTTGGAGAAGGCGGGCACCAGGCGCTGCACGTCCTCCGCATGGGCCTGGGCCAGGGTGGCGTAGGACTTCATCTGGTCCACCGCGGTGCCGGACGACACGGCTTGCGCGTGCTGCCCCGCGAGCCCGTCCAGGTGCCGGGCGTTCTCGCGCATCACGTCGGCGAAGGTGGAGAACTGGCCTTCCTCGGACGGGGTGACCTTGAGCTTGCTGTGCAGCTCGGCGATCCGCCGCTCGATCCTCGCCTCGCGCTTGGTGGAGGACGCGGTGGGGGCGGCGTTGCCGGGCGCGGGCTGCGCCAGGGCCGGGCCCATGGCGAGGCAGGCAGCGAGGAGGGCTGGGGCAGTCATGCGGATCATGGGGTCGTCCTGTTGCAGCCGTGACGGAACCGGGAACGTCTTGCCCACGGGCGAGTTCGCCCTGGCGGCCTGCCCTGGGGCAGCCTAGCGTCCGGCGGCCATGGCCATCCTCTCCCTCCAGTCCGCGGTCGCCTACGGCCATGTCGGCAACAGCGCCGCGGTGTTCCCCATGCAGCGGCTCGGCTGGGAGGTCTGGCCGGTCAACACCGTGCAGTTCTCCAACCATCCCGGCTACGGCGCGCATGCCGGGCAGGCGTTCACCGGTGAGCAGGTGCGCGCGGTGGTGGACGGCGTCGCGGCCCGCGGCGCGCTGGCCGGCTGCCAGGCCGTGCTGAGCGGCTACCTGGGCAGCGCTGGGGTGGGCGAGGCGGTGCTGCACGCCGTGGCCGCCGTGCGCCGGGCCAATCCGGCGGCGCTGTACTGCTGCGACCCGGTGATCGGCGATGCTGTGCCGGGCATCTACGTCGAGGCCGCCATCCCCGCCCTGCTGCGCACCCGCTGCCTGCCGCAGGCGGACATCGCCACCCCCAACCAGTTCGAGCTGGGCCAGCTTACCGGGCTGCCTGTGGCCACGCTGGCGGGCGCCCGGCGCGCCGCCTCCGCCCTGCGCGCCACCATGCAGCCGGGGGCGGCGGTGCTGGTCACCAGCCTGCTCGCGGACAGCACGCCCGCGGACAGCCTCGACCTGCTGGCGCTGGACGGGGAGGCGGGATGGCAGCTGCGGACGCCGCGGCTGGCGCTGGCGGCCAACGGCGCCGGGGACACCATTGCCGCGCTGTTCCTGGTGCACCGGCTGCGCACCGGCAGCACGCGGGCCGCGCTGGAGGCGGCCGCCAGCGCCACCTACGGCCTGCTGCGGCGCACGCTGGAGGCTGGCTCGCGCGAGCTGCTGACGGTGGCGGCGCAGGAGGAGTTCGTGCGGCCGGGCCGGACGTTCCGGGCGGAGCCCTGCTGAGCCCCGATTTTGCCGCGATGCCCGGCGATCTTGCCCTTATCCCGCCAACATCGGCCCCCATGATCGTCCCTGCGATCAATTCCGACCTTGGGCAGCCGCCATGCGCATCCTCAACGCCTACCGCCGCGTGCTCGCCATGCTCGCCGGCGACAAGCGCCTCGCCATCATCCTGGGCGCTGCGAACATCGTGCTGGCCGGGCTGCAATTCCTTGACCCGGTGCTGTTCGGCCGCGTGATCGGCCTGCTGTCCAGCTCCGGCAGCATGACGCGCGACGCGCTGTGGACGCGGGCGGCGGCGCTGATCGGTATCTGGATCGTGATCGCGGCCGTGTCGATCGGCGCCAACATCGCCACGGTGGTGCACGCCGAGCGCATGGCGCACCGCAACCGCCTGGCCGCGATGAGCCGCTTCTTCAGCCACGTGCTGTCCATGCCGCTCTCGTTCCACGGTGGCGCGCATTCCGGCCGCATGATGAAGGTGATGCTCGGCGGCTCGGATTCGATGTTCTCCGTCTGGCTCAGCTTCTTCCGCGAGCAGCTGGCGACCTACGTGGCGCTGCTGGTGCTGCTGCCGCTGACGCTGCTGCTCAACTGGCAGCTCTCCCTGGTGCTGATCGCGCTGGTGGTGCTGTTCTGCGCCGTGACGGTGCTGGTCACCCACCGCACGGAGGAGGGCCAGGCGAAGGCGGAGTCCTTCCAGTCGAGCCTGGCCAGCACCGCGCAGGACGCGCTGGCCAACGTGATGGTGGTGCAGTCCTTCACCCGGCTGGCCGCCGAGCGCCGCCGCTTCGGCCAGATCGCCGACCAGGTGATCGCGCACCAGTTCCCGGTGCTCAACTGGTGGGCCGTGGTCAACGTGCTGACGCGCGGCGCCTCGACCATCGCGGTGATCGTGATCGTGATCATCGGCACGGTGCTGCACGTGAACGGGCAGGCCTCGGTGGCCCAGATCGTGACCTTCATGGGCTTCGCCAACCTGCTGATCAGCCGGCTGGAATCCGCCATGCAGTTCGCCTCCCGCCTGTTCCTGCAGATGCCGGTGCTGGAGGAGTATTTCAGCGTGATGGACGCGAAAAGCTCCGTGCCCGAGGAGCCGGACGCGGTGGAGCTGGAGGCGCCGCGCGGCGAGGTGGCGTTCGAGGACGTGTCGTTCGCCTACCCGGGCGGCCCGGCGATCCTGTCCCACGTGTCGTTCGTGGCGCAGCCCGGCAGCGTGATCGCGCTGGTCGGCTCCACCGGGGCGGGCAAGAGCACGGCGATGAACCTGCTGCAACGGCTGTGGGATCCGACCGGCGGCCGCGTCGCGATCGACGGCCAGGACATCCGGCACGCGACGCTGGAGAGCCTGCGCGACACCATCGGCATGGTGTTCCAGGAAAGCCTGCTGTTCAACCGCTCGATCCGCGAGAACCTGCGCATCGGCCGGCCGAACGCCACCAACGCGCAGATCGAGCAGGCCTGCCGGGCGGCGGACGCGCACGAGTTCATCATGCGCCAGCCGCAGGGCTACGAGACGATGGTGGGGGAGCGCGGCGCCACCCTGTCCGGCGGGCAGCGCCAGCGGCTGGCGATCGCGCGGGCCATCCTGAAGGACCCGCCGATCCTGATCCTGGACGAGGCCACCAGCGCGCTGGACGCGGCGACCGAGGCCCGGGTGTCCCGCGCCATGGCGACGCTGATGGCGGGGCGGACCACCTTCATCATCGCCCACCGCCTATCCACCGTGCGCGACGCCGACGAGATCCTGGTGTTCGACGGCGGCGAGGTGGTCGAGCGCGGCCGGTTCGACGCGCTGGTGGCCCGTGGCGGGCGCTTTGCGGAGCTGGTTTCCACCCAGCTGGCCGGCGCGCCGCAGCTGCGGGCGGCGGAGTGAGACGGCTCTTTGCTGCCCGGCTCTTTGCTGCACCGCACGGCTAGTCTTTGCAATCGGCGCCCGCCAGCGCGCACGATGGCATGACCGGGGCGAGAGACCCCGGGTGCAGCAAGGAGAGCCAAGCCATGACCGTCGCCGCCATCCTGCGCCAAAAGAGCGGGGAAACCGTCACCGTCCCGCCCCACGTCTCGCTGGCCGACGTGGCCAACGTGCTGTCCGAGCGCCGCATCGGCGCCGTCCCCGTGCTGGAGGGCGGCGCACTGGTCGGCATCATCAGCGAGCGCGACATCATCCACTGCCTGGCCCGCCACGGCGCCGGCGCGCTGGACCTCACCGCCGCCGACGCCATGACCCGGGCGGTGCAGACCACCACGCCACAGACCACGGTGGGCCAGGCGATGGCCACCATGACCGCCGGGCGGTTCCGCCACCTGCCGGTCATCGACGATCAACGCATGGCTGGCATCATCAGCATCGGCGACGTGGTGAAAGCCCGGCTGGACGACCAGGCGCACGAGGTGGAGACCTTGCGCGCCTACGTCGCTGGCAGCTGACCTGATCCTCGTCTAGGAAACCGGGCGGCCGGACTAGGAAGGTCCGTCGCAAAGCCCAATTATCGGGCTGGAGAGTGCGATGGATCACGAGGGTTTCTTCCGGGAGCAGCTTGACGGCCTGCGGGCCGAGGGCCGCTACCGGGTGTTCGCGGACCTGGAGCGGCACGCCGGCGCCTTCCCGGCGGCGACCCACCATGCGCTAGGCGGCCGTGTGGCGGTGACGGTGTGGTGCTCGAACGACTACCTCGGCATGGGGCAGCACCCGGCGGTGCTCGCCGCCATGCACGAGGCGCTGGACCGCTGCGGCGCCGGCGCGGGCGGCACGCGCAACATCAGCGGCACCAACCACGACCACGTGCTGCTGGAGCGCGAGCTGGCCTCGCTGCACGGCAAGGAGGCGGCGCTGCTGTTCACCTCCGGCTACGTCTCCAACGAGGCGACGCTGGGCACGCTGGCCGCCCGGCTGCCCGGCTGCGTCATCCTGTCGGACGCGCTGAACCACGCCTCCATGATCGAGGGCATGCGCCACAGCCGCGCCGAGCGCCACGTGTTCCGCCACAACGACCCGGCGGACCTCGACCGCATCCTGTCCGGCCTCGACCCGGCGCGGCCCAAGCTGGTGGCGTTCGAGTCCGTGTACTCCATGGACGGCGACATCGCGCCGATCGCCGCGTTCTGCGACGTGGCGGAGCGGCACGGCGCCATGACCTACCTGGACGAGGTGCACGCCGTCGGCCTGTACGGACCCGGCGGCGCCGGCGTGGCGGCGCGCGAGGGCGTGGCGCACCGGCTGACCGTGATCGAGGGCACGCTGGCCAAGGCGTTTGGCGTGGTGGGCGGCTACATCGCCGGGTCAGCGGCGATGTGCGACTTCGTGCGATCCTTCGCGCCCGGCTTCATCTTCACTACCGCCCTGCCGCCCGCCGTGGCGGCCGGCGCGCTGGCGAGCGTGCGCCACCTGCGCCGCAGCGATGCCGAGCGGCTGCGACAGGCGGACCGGGTGGCGCGCCTGCGCCGCGGCCTGGACGCGGCCGGCGTGCCGCACCTGGACAACCCGAGCCACATCGTCCCCGTGATGGTGGGGGACGCGGTGGTGTGCAAGCAGATCAGCGACCGGCTGATGGACCAGCACGCCATCTATGTGCAGCCGATCAACTACCCCACGGTGCCCCGCGGCGCCGAGCGGCTGCGGCTCACGCCCTCGCCGCTGCACAGCGACGCCGACATCGACCACCTGGTGGGCGCGCTGGCGGCGATCTGGGCGGAGGCGCGGCTGGCCCGCGCCGCCTGACGGGCGCCACGGCCTGGACGGCCCATCCCGGGCCCGCCGATCACTGCTGGCCTTGGCTGGCTTGGATGAACCGGGCCATGCGGTCATGCATCGCGCGGCGGGCGTCCGGGTTGATGTAGGCTTCGTGCCCGGCCGGGAAGACCTGATATTCGACGTTGCCCCGCAACGCCTGCGGGATGGGCAGGTGATTGATCTCGTAGATCGCGGACAGGTAGGTCGTCGCCAGGTCGAAATAGCCGCCCATCACCAGCACATGCATCTTGGGGTTGCGCTTGAGCACGTTGGCAAGGTCGGGCAGGACGTTCCACAGCCCCAGCCAGGTCTTGGCTGTGGTCACGTGGAACGAGTCCCAGGCCAGGCCGGGAACGTCGGCGAAAGCCTGGTAGGTCATCTCCGTGCCGAACCTGAGCGTGTCGTGCGCGTAGCTGTTCATCGCCGCCGTGATCGACGAGCGGATCGCGTTCCCGTACGGGTCATACTCGGCCTCGGCCGCCAACGGGTTCATCGCCACGCCGTCGTAGCGGGCATCCTCGCGGCCCGTCGTCAGCCCCGCATCCTGCTGCAGCAGCGTCTTGAACTGGTTGCCGGTGATCCGCAGCTCCGCCCGCATCCAGGTCGCGGCCGGGATGCCGGTGTAGCCTTCGAGCTTCGCCGCGACGGCTTGCCGCCGTTCCGGCGGCAGGTCGGCGCCGGCGAGCAGCGCGCTCGCGTACTCGCCGAGCGCATAGCGTTCCACCTCGTGAATCCAAGGTTCCAGCTGCGCCGGCTGGCCCGGCACCTTGCCGTGGAACCAGGCGATCGCGGCATAGCTCGGCAACGCCAGGAAGTAGGGATTCTCGATGCCGGGGTTGGCGTCCGCAACGTCGAGGAAGTTGTCCTGGCTCATGAAGGTGCTGAGCGAGATGATGCCGTTCAGGTCGACGCCATCCTGCAGCAGCTGCCATCCCAAGGCCGCGTTGCGCGTCGTTCCGTAGCTTTCGCCGAACAGGTACTTGGGCGAGTTCCAGCGGTCGTACTTGCTGAGGAAGCGCCGGATGAAGCGGTCGAACGCGGCCGCGTCCTGGTCGATGCCGTAAAAGGCTTTCGCGGCATCGCGGCCCTGGACGCTGCTGTAGCCGGTTCCCGGGGCGTCGATGAACACGAGGTCCGCCGCGTCCAGCAGCGTGTCCGGGTTGTTCTCGATGCGGTAGGGGCCGCCGACCGGATGCTGCAAGTCGGGGATCACGACGTGCATCGGCCCGAAGCCCGCGATCCGCAGGTTGCGCGTCGAGGTGCCGGGTCCGCCGTCGTAGACGAACACCACCGGACGCGTCTGCATCTTCGCGCCCTTGGCGAAGAAGGCCGTGTAGAACATGCGCGCCGTCGCGGGCTGCTCGTCGGGGTTGGTCGGCCGGTCCGTCGCGGCGCCGGGCAGGGCGCTGCCGTCGAACGCCAGCGTGGCATCCTGCGCGTCGGTCGCGCCGACGGCCAGCATGCCGGCGGTTGCCGTGTACGCCAGCGCCGCGCCGGTGGCGAGCGAGACGGACCCATCCGTCACGGAGTCGGGCGGCAGGGGGCTTGCCGCAGCGGGTTTCTGCGCGGATGCGGCGGCGGTGCAGCAGAGCAAGAGCAAAACCGCCAAGGCGGGTTTGCCGGTCGTGTAAGGCATGCTCTCGCAGACTCCCTCATGGACGGTGGCCTTAGCAGGGCGCTCCAAAAGATTGAAGGTCAGCCCTCCAGGACCCCGTCCTGCAAGCGGATGTTGCCTTACTCCTTCATAACAGGTGTCCAGAGGACGACCGTCCTCTGGTGGGGTTCGGGGCGAAGCCCTGATGCTTGCTCCGCAGAGTTCAGCTGCCCACTAATCCAAGGCGTTCGCCCCCATCCGCTGCCGAGCGCTCATGAACGGTCCAGTCGGCGTGCGCTCCGGCGCGAACGCCGCGAAGCCAATGCCGGGGACGCCGGAGTAGATCGCCTCCATCCCGCCGCGCATCCGGTAGGTTTCGTGCCAGATGCCGCCGCCGCCGAAGTCGCGGGAGAAACTGCGCCACCAAGTGGCGTGCTGCGGCGCCCGGGTGAACGCCTCCAGGCTCTCGAAGTCCCGCCAATACTGCCGGAAGCCGGGGTGCATCCAGCCGAACAGCATGTCCTCGTGCGCCAGCAGCCCGTCCGGCGGATCGTGCTTGATGGCGCGTAGGCCGCGGCCGATGCGCAGCAGGCTGCGCGCGCCCTTCAGCGACGTGGCGCGGTAGCCGAGATAGACGACGACGAGGTCGGGGTAGCCGGAGAGATCGACGGAGTGGCGCGGGTAGCTCACGGGCGGGGTCTCCTGTCCAGAGGGTTTCAAGCGATGACGACGGTCTCGATGCTCAGCACGAACTGGCAGGCGTGCAGGTCCAGGAACTGCGCCTCGTCGGGCCGGATGGTCTGCATGTAGCTGTCCGAGGTGAACACGGCCTCCAGCCCGGCCAGGTTGTCGAACCAGAGCTCGGTGATGCCGTCGAACAGGACCGGCGGCAGGCCCGGCACGGCCGCCGGCACCGTGTGGCACTGGACGTAGCGCCGCACGTGCTGCCGGACGGCGGGCAGGGCGCAGAACAACGGCGCGTGCTGCTCCCGGTGGTAGGCCACGAACTCGTCATGGGTCAGCGATGGCTTGCGTCGCAGCAGGATGGTGAACTTGAGCATGGCATGCCTCCAAGGGTCGGGGCCGATTGGCAAAGGCCGACCCTGTGCTTACAATGTAAGCATAGGAGTTTAGCTTACGGTGTCAACATCAAACGGCAGGAGCTACCACCATGGCGAGCTGCGCACGGCGCTGGTCGGTGCGGCGCTCGACCTGCTGGCGGAGGATGGCGCCGATGCGCTCTCGCTGCGCGCCGTCGCCCGCCGGGCCGGCGTGTCCGCCATGGCGCCGTACCGGCACTATCCGGACAAGGAGGCGCTGCTGGCGGCCGTCGCGGCGCATGGCTTCGACGGCTTGCGCGACGCCTTGCGGCAGGCGGATGCGGACGCCGTGCCGGGCCAGGCGCTGGTGGCGCAGGCGGTCGCGTATGTTCGGTACGCGGTGGGCAGGCCGGCCCTGTTCCGGCTCATGTTCGGGCTCAAGCGGCTCGGCGCGCATCCGGAGCTGATGGCGGCCGGCGGCGCGGCCTACGCCGTGCTGGGCGACCGGATCGCGGCGGAGTTGCCGGCCGAGGCGGACCGGGAGGCGCACACGCTCGGCTGCTGGTCGCTGGTGCACGGCTTGGCATCGCTGGTGCTGGACGGGTTGGTCGCCGCCGAGGCGGCCCCGGACGAGCTGGCGCGGCGCGTGGCGCAGGCGATGATCGTGGGCCGCTTGGACGCCGCGCCGGCCGTGCGCGGCGGGTCGCCCTCGGCGTGAGCGCCCCACCCGCCTGACGCAAGGCTACCCGGCGTGCTGCGGCGCTTCCTGCACCGCAGGGCCGGGCAGCGGCTGGCGGCTGGGCAGCTTGATCGTGACCCGTACCCCCTGGCCCGGCGCCTCGATCTCGACCCGGCCGCCGGATTGCTGCGCGAAGCCGGACACCATGGACAGGCCGAGCCCGGTGCCCTTGCCGGGCTGCTTGGTCGTGAAGAACGGCTCGGTGGCCCGGCGCAGCACGTCCGGGGTCATGCCGGCTCCCGTGTCGGTCACCGTCAGGGCCACGCCCGCGCCGTCCGGCAGGGTTTGCGTGCTGATCGTCAGCGTGCCGCCGCCGGGCATCGCGTCCACGGCGTTGCGGGCCAGGTTGATCAGCGCCAGCTGCATCTGCCCGCAATCGAGCACGGCCACCACCGGGGCCGGGGACAGGTCCAGCGCCACGGCCACGTTCGGCCCGGCCACCTGGCGGAGCAGGCTGTCCATGTCGCTGACCAGCGCGTTCAGGTCGGTGTCCTGCGCATCGTGGAACTGGCGGCGGGCGAAGGACAGCATCTGCTGCGTCAGCCGCCCCGCCTGCCGGGCCGCGGATTCCACGCGGTCCAGCTGCCTGCGCTGCACCGGGTCGGTGGCGCGCTCGATGGCCTGCTGCGCGCTGCCGAGCACGACGGTCATCAGGTTGTTGAACTCGTGCGCGATGCTGGAGGCCATGCCGCCGAGCGCCTCCATGCGCTGGGATTGCTGCGCCACGGCCTCGGCCTCCCTGCGCCTGGTCACGTCGAGCTGGCTGGCGAAGAAGTAGATCAGCGCGCCGGAGTCGTCGAACACGGGGCTGATGTAGAGCGCGTTCCAGAACGGCGTGCCGTCGCGCTTGTGGTTGATCATCTCGACCGCGGCGTCCTCGCGCGCGGCGATGGCGTCGCGCAGGCGCTGCACCGCCGCCGGGTCGGTGCTGGGTCCTTGCAGGAAGCGGCAGTTGCGGCCGATGACCTCCGCCTCGGCGTAGCCGGTCTGCCGCAGGAACGCCTCGTTGACGAACACCAGCGGCATGTCCGGCTGGTTCGGGTCGGCGAGGCACATCGGCATGCGCGACATCTGCACGGCGGCGAGAAAGGTGTTCTTGTCGTCCAGCCCGCCGCCGGACGCGACGCTGCGGCCGGCGTCACTGGGGTGGCCGCCAGTATCGGCCGGGGATCGGGCCGGGCTGGCTTGGATCATCATTGGCACTCCAAGCATCTGTGGCAACAGGTCATTTATTGAGATGTCACGCAAAAGTGGCGACGGCGGGAAATCTTATGGCCTTCATCAGACGTATCTGCGCTGTGCAAGTAGAAATGTCACCGGCAGAGAAATCGGCCAAACGGGTATTGGTCGTCGAGGACGAGGCGATCATCCGGCTGATCCTGGCGGAAACGCTGCTGGACGAGGGTTACCAGACGGTGGAGGCCGCCACGGGCGACGAGGCGGTCAGCATCATCGACGGCGACGGCGTGTTCGACCTGGTGGTGACGGACATCCAGATGCCCGGCCTGCTGGACGGGCTTGCCGTGGGCCGGCATGCACGCCTGCGGGATGCGCTCATCCCGGTGGTTTACGTGACCGGCCGGCCGGAAAGCCTGGCCGGGCTCAAGCTACTGGGGCCGCATGACGCGCTGCTGCGCAAGCCCTACGGGCCACGCGACATCCTGGAGGTGATCGCGAGGATGCTGCCGGCCTAACAGGGTGCTGAAAAGGGCCGAAGCCGGCGTTTGCAGGGCTCTGATAGCATCCGAAAGGGAATAGTCATCCCCTTTTACCCTCATACCAGGTGTCCAGAGGACGACTGTCCTCTGGTGGGGTTCGGGGCAAAGCCCTGACCTTTGCTTCGCGGAGCTTTTCAGCACTCTCCTAAGGGAGCCCAGGCCCGTCCGCCGGCCGGGCGCGCTCCGCCCCCGTCAGCTTCAAGCCGCCAGTCCGAGCCGGGCGCGGGCGGCGTCGTATTCGCGGGTCAGGCGGGCCACCAGAGCCGCCGTGGGAACCACCTCCGTCACGGCGCCGATGCCCTGGCCGGAGCCCCAGATGTCCTTCCAGGCCTTGGTGCTGCCGGAGGAGAAGCTCATCGCCGTGGCGTCCGAGCTGGGCAGGTTGTCCGGGTCGAGCCCGGCGGCGGACAGGCTGCCGCGCAGGTAGTTGCCGTGCACGCCGGTGATGAGGTTGGTGTACACGATGTCGGAGGCGGCGCCCTCCACCAGCATCTGCTTGTAGCCGGCGCTGGCATTGGCCTCGTCGGTGGCGATGAAGGCGGAGCCGATATAGCCGAAATCCGCCCCCATCGCCTGCGCCGCCAGCACCGCGCCGCCGGTGGCGATGGCGCCGGACAGCGCCACCGGGCCGTCGAACCAGGTGCGTATCTCGCTGATCAGCGCGAAGGGCGAGAGCGTGCCGGCATGGCCGCCCGCGCCGGCGGCGACCGCGATCAGTCCGTCGGCGCCCTTGGCCACCGCCTTGCGGGCGAAGCGGTCGTCGATGACGTCATGCAGCACGAGGCCGCCGTAGCTGTGCACCGCCTGGTTCACCTCCTCCCGCGCGCCGAGCGAGGTGATGACGATGGGGACCTCATACTTCACGCACATCTCGACGTCGTGCATCAGCCGGTCGTTGGAGCGGTGGACGATCTGGTTGACCGCGAACGGCGCGTCCGCCGGGCCGAGCTCGCCGGCCAGCCGCTTCAGCCACTCCTCCAGCACCGGGGCGGGACGCGCGTTCAGCGCCGGGAAGGAGCCGACGATGCCGGCGCGGCACTGCGCGATGACCAGCTCGGGGTTGGAGATGATGAACAGCGGCGAGGCGATCACCGGCAGGCGCAGCCGGTCGAACACTCTGGGCAGGGTGGCGGCGGGGAGGGGCATGACGCATCCTCAGGGGCATTGACGCCTGGTGGGTTCCAGCGCCAGGGTGGACCGGACGACAATGCGCCCCGGCCGGTCAAGGCTTGGAGAGAAGCATGGATGTGGGGGGATGGTCGATGCGAAGTTACGCCGCCGCGACGATGGCTCTGCTGGCGCTCCCGGCCCTGGCCCGGGCGGACGAGGTGGTGCGGATCGCCTACATCGACCCGCTGAGCGGCTCCCTGGCGCAGACCGGGCAGCTGGGCGAGCAGCATTTCCGCTTCGCCATCGACCGGGTGAACGCCGCCCAGGCCGCCGGGCCGGGCCGCACGTTCGAGCTGGTGCCGATGGACAACGAGGTCAGCCCGGAGAAGTCGCTGACGCTGCTGCGCAAGGCGGTGGATGACGGCATCCACTACGTGACGCAGGGCAACGGCTCGGCGGTGGCGTTCGCGCTGGTCGACGCCATCCAGAAGAACAACCGGCGCGACCTGGCGAAGGACGTGGTGTTCCTGAACTACGCCGCGGTGGATCCGGGGCTGACCAACGACAAGTGCTCCTGGTGGCAGTTCCGCTTCGATGCGGACAGCGACATGAAGATGCGCGCGCTGGCCGACTACCTCGTGGCCCAGAAGGACACCCACAAGGTCTATGTGTTCAACCCGGACTACTCGTTCGGGGTCTCGGTGCAGAAAGCGGCGGAGACGATGCTGAAGGACCGCCGCCCGGATTTGGAGGTGGTCGGCGCGGAGCGGGTGCCGCTGGGCAAGGTCAAGGACTTCGCGCCCTACGTCGCCAAGTTCCAGGCCGCCGGGGCGGACGCGGTGGTGACCGGCAACTGGGGGCAGGACATCGAGCTGCTGGTCAAGGCGGCGGCCGACAGCGGCTACAAGGGCAAGTTCTACACCTACTACATCGGCGACGAGGTGACGGTGGATGCGGCCGGCCCGGGCGCCAAGGGCGATGCGCAGGTCAGCACCTGGGCCGACAACGTGCCCGGCATCGACGACATCTCGGCCGCCTTCGAGGCGCGGTTCGGCCGCACCTTCTACTACTGGCACATCGTCAACGAGATCGATACGCTGGCCGCCGCGATGAAGCAGGCCGACAGCTCCGACCCCGCGCGCGTGGCGGCGGCGATGAGCGGCATGCAGCGCACCACCCCGCTCGGCGAATCCATCATGCGGGCGGACAACCACCAGCTGATCCAGCCGCTGTTCATCAGCGAGCTGGAGCCGGGCCTGCCCCACGTGTTCAAGGAGGTGGGGCTCGGCTTCCAGACCGTCGCCAGCATCCCTGCCGAGCAGACGCGCATGGCGACCACCTGCGTCTACAAGGACAAGCCTTAGCCGGTGGCCGAGTCCCTCATCCTCGTGGGGCTGAACGGCTTGGTGTACGGGCTGCTGCTGTTCATGCTGTCGTCGGGGCTGACGCTGATCTTCGGCATGATGGGCGTGCTGAACCTGGCCCATGCCAGCTTCTACATGCTGGGCGCCTACCTCGCCTACACGGTCAGCACGGTCGTGGGCTTCTGGCCCGGGCTGGTCATCGCGCCCGTGCTGGTGGGGGCGCTCGGCGCCGTGGTGGAGCGCTACGGCCTGCGCGCCGTGCACCGCAGCGGCCACATGGCGGAGCTGCTGTTCACCTTTGGCCTGGCCTTCGTCATCGGCGAGGTCGTGCCGCTGGTGTGGGGACGCAGCCCGGTGCCGTACCGCGTGCCGGCGTCACTGGACTTCGCGCTGTTCCACGTGGGCGACACCGCCTACCCGGCCTACCGCGTGTTCATGATGGCGGTCTCGCTGGCGATGTTCGTGGCGCTGTTCGCGGCGCTGGCGCGGACGCGGCTCGGGCTGGTGGTGCGCGCCGCGCTGACGCATCCGGACATGGTTTCCATGCTGGGGCATGACGTGCCGCTTGTGTTCACGCTGGTGTTCGGCGCCGGGTGCGCGCTGGCGGGGCTGGCAGGGGTGATCGCGGGCAACGCCTTCACCACCCAGCCGGGCATGGCGGCGTCGTTGGGCGCCATCGTGTTCGCGGTGGTGGTGATGGGGGGCTTGGGGTCGATCTGGGGCGCGTTCGTGGCCTCCCTGCTGATCGGGATGATCCAGACCGTGTCGATCAGCCTGGACCTGCCGCTGTGGAAGCTGCTCGGCTCGCTCGGCTTGACAGTGGACCCGGCGGGCGCGTTGACGGATTTGTGGAGCGTGACGGTCGCGCGGGCTGCGCCGGCGATCCCCTATTTGCTGCTGGTGCTGATGCTGGCGTTCCGGCCCAAGGGCCTGGCCGGGTCGCGCTCGGCATGAGCGCCGCAGCCCCTGCGATCCCGATGCGGCGCGGGCGGCCCGGGCTGCGGGCGGCGCTGCCCTGGCTGCTGGCCGCCGCCGTGGCCTCCGCCGCGCCCTACGTCCTGTCCAGCGGCTTCGGCTTGTCCCTGCTGTGCCGCATGGGCATCGCCATCGTGTTCGCGCTGTCGTTCAACATGCTGCTCGGCCAGGGCGGGATGCTGGATTTCGGCCACGCCGTGTTCCTCGGCTTCGGCGGCTTCGCGGCCATGCACGCCATGCGCGCGGCCGGCGCGGGCGCCTGGATGCCGGCGCCGCTGCTGCCGTTGGTGGGGGCGGCCGGCGGGCTGCTTGCCGCCCTGCTCGCCGGCGCGGTGGCGACCCGGCGCGGCGAGACGGCGTTCGCCATGATCACGCTGGGCCTGGCCGAGCTGGCTGGCGCCTTTGTGCTGATGTTTCCCTCGCTGTTCGGCGGCGAGGAAGGCATCAACGGCGACCGCTCGGACGGCCCGGCGCTGTTCGGGCTGGATTTCGGTCCCCAGCGCAACGTGTATTTCCTGATCGCCGGCTGGGCCTTCATCTGCGCCCTGCTGATGTGGCGCTACACCGCGACCCCGCTCGGCCGCCTGGCCAACGCGGTGCGGGACAACGCGGACCGGGTCGGCTTCATCGGCTACAACCCGGCGCGCATCCGCTTCCTGGTGTTCGCCCTGTCCGGGCTGTTCGCCGGGGTGGCGGGCGGCTTGCAGGCGTTGAACGACGAGATCGTCACCACCGCCAACATCTCGTCCGAGGCGTCCGGCGCGGTGCTGCTGATGACTTTCATCGGCGGTGTCGGCACGTTCTGGGGGCCAGTGCTGGGGGCGGTCCTGGTCGTGTTCCTGCAGGTGGCGCTCTCGACCGCGACGGATGCCTGGCAGCTGTACGACGGGCTGCTGTTTGTCGCCGCCGTGGTGTGGGCGCCGGGCGGGCTGTCCGGCATCCTCCTGGCCCACGCCCCCATCGCCCGCGCCGGGCGGCTCGCGGCGCTGCTGCCGTCCTACGCCGCGCAAGCGCCCGGGATGCTGCTGTCGCTGGCCGGCATCGTCGGCCTGGCGGAACTCGCCTTTCGCTTGCAGGCCGAGCGCAACGGCGCGTCCGGCGGGCCGCTGTTCGGCCTGGATGTGCCGGCGCACGCGGCGTGGCCCTGGGCGGCCGGCGCCTTGGCGCTGCTGGCGGGCGCGCTGTGGCTGCGGCGCAGCTGGCCGGCGGCGCGGTCGGCCTGGCAGGCGGAGGCGGCGGCATGACGGCCGCGCTCGCCATCCGGGACCTGCGCAAGAGCTTCGGCGCCACCGCCATCATCAAGGGCATCACCATGGAGGTCGCGGCCGGGGAGCGGCACGCGGTGATCGGGCCGAACGGCGCGGGCAAGAGCACGTTCTTTCACCTGGTCAGCGGGCGCTATGCGCCGGATGGCGGGCAAGTGCTGCTGCACGGGCAGGACATCACCGGGCTGCCGTCGCACGTCATCAGCCGGCGCGGGCTGTCGCGCTCGTTCCAGGTCACCTCGCTGTTCCCGCGCATGACGGTGTTCGAGAACCTGCGCAATGCGGCGATGCAGGCGATGGGCGCCGGGTGCGTGTTCTGGCGCGCGGTGGGCGGCTACGGCCCGCTGGCGGCGCGGGCGGAGGAGATGCTGGAGCTGACGGGGCTGAGCGCCCGGCGGGACGTGCTGGCCGGCGCGCTGGCCTATGCCGACCAGCGCGCGCTGGAGATCGGCGTGGCGGTGGCGGGCGGGGCGGCGACCGTGCTGCTGGACGAGCCGACCGCCGGCATGAGCCATGCCGAGACGGAGCGGGCGGTGGCGTTGATCCGCCGGGTCACGGAAGGGCGCACGCTGGTGATGATCGAGCACGATTTGGGCGTGGTGTTCGGGCTGGCGGACCGCATCACGGTGCTGGCGGACGGACAAGTCATCGCCTCCGGCCCGCCGGACGCGGTGCGCGGGCACCCGGCGGTGCGCGCCGCCTACCTGGGCACGGCGGCGGACGCGCTGTGCTAGGAAGAACCGTCATGCCTGCGCGGACCAGCCAACGGTTCCGCGCGCACGCCTTGCACGCGGCAGGGCTGCGCAGCGGCGAGCCGGACATCATGCGCGGCCACTCCGTGGATGGCCGCAGCGAGTCCGGCCAGGGCGGCGCCATGCTGGACGTGCGGGACCTGGACGCCTGGTACGGCAAGAGCCAGGTGCTCCGCGGCGTGGACCTGCATGTCGGCCGCGGCGAGATCGTGGCCGTGCTCGGGCGCAACGGAGCGGGGCGGTCCACCACGCTGAAGGCGATCATGGGCGGCGTGGTCCGCACCGGGCGGGTGGTGTTCGACGGGCAGGATATCAGCCGGCTGCCGCCGCACCTGGTCGCGCGGCGCGGCCTCGGGCTGGTGCCGGAGGACCGCGCCATCTTCCCGGACCTTTCCACCCTGCAGAACCTGGTGCTGGGCGAGCGGAAGGGCCCGGGCCAGCCGTTCGGCCTGCCGGACGCCTACGCGCTGTTCCCCCGCCTGGAGGAGCGCGCCGCCGCTCCCGCCGGGGCGCTGTCCGGCGGCGAGCAGCAGATGCTGGCGATGTGCCGCACCCTGATGGGCCGGCCGGCGTTGCTGATGGTGGACGAGCCGACCGAGGGCCTGGCGCCCATGATGGTGGACCGGGTGCGCGAGTTGCTGCAGACGGTGGCGGCGCGGGGCACCACCATCCTGCTGGTGGAGCAGAAGCTGGCGATTGCGCTGGCCATCTCGCAGCGGGTCTATGTGATGGGGCACGGCCGGGTGGTGTTCGAGGGCACGCCCGCCGAACTGGCCGCAGATGCCGGCGTGCGGCGCGAATGGTTGGAGGTTTGACGATGGGCAACGTGAACGCAGTGGTCGACCTGGCGATGGACGGCGACGTCGCGGTGATCGCCATGGACAACCCGCCGGTGAACGCGCTGGGCCACGCGCTGCGCGAGGGCATTATCCTCGCGCTGTCGCAGCGGCCCGAGGCTAAGGCGTTCCTGCTGCACGGGACGGCGCGCGCCTTCTCGGGCGGCGCCGACATCACGGAGTTCGGCCAGGCGCCCAAGCAGCCCGGCCTGTCGGACGTGATCGACGCCATCGAGCGCTCCGCCCGGCCCGTGGTCGCCTGGATCACCGGCGTCGCCCTCGGTGGCGGGCTGGAGCTGGCGCTCGGCTGCCACTACCGCGTGGCCGCGCCCGGCGCGAAGCTGGGGTTGCCGGAGGTGAAGCTCGGCCTGCTGCCCGGCGCCGGCGGCACGCAGCGGCTGCCCCGGGTCATGGGGCCGGCGGCGGCGATGAAGCTGATCGTGAGCGGCACGCCCGTCGCGGCGGAACAGGCCGGCGGCCTGCTGGACGGTATGGCGGCCACCCGGGAGGCGGCGGTGGCGTTCGCCCGCTCGGTGGTCGGCAAGCCGCTCGCCCGGGTGCGGGACCGCGACGACATGCTGGCCGAGGCGCGCGCCAACCCGGGCCTGCTGGACGAGGCGGCGGCCCCGCTGCTCAAGCGCGCCCGCGGCCAGCGCTCCCCCGCCGCCTGCGTGGAGGCGGTGCGCGCCGCGGTGACGCTGCCGATGGACGAGGGGCTGGCGCTGGAGCGCAGGCTGTTCACCGAATTGGTGGCCAGCGACCAGAGCCGGGCGCTGCGCCACGCCTTCTTTGCCGAGCGGGAGGCGCAGAAGGTGCCCGGGATGCCGGCGGGCCTGAAGCCGGCCCCGGTCGCCCGCGCCGCCATCATCGGCGCCGGCACCATGGGCGGCGGCATTGCCATGTGCTTCGCCAATGCCGGCATCCCGGTCACGGTGGTGGAGGCGAAGCAGGAGGCGCTCGACCGCGGCATGGCCGTGGTGGAGCGGAACTACCGCACCGCCGTCAGCCGCGGCTCGATGGCGGAGGGAGATGTCGCCAAGCGCATGGCGCTGTTCACCCCGACCACCGACTGGGACGCCATCGCCGACGCGGACGTGGTGATCGAGGCGGTGTTCGAGACCATGGAGGTCAAGCGCGAGGTGTTCACCAAGCTCGACGCGATCTGCAAGCCGGGCGCGTTGCTGGCCTCCAACACCTCGACGCTGGATGTGGACCAGATCGCCGGGTTCACCCGGCGGCCGGCGGACGTGCTGGGGATGCACTTCTTCTCCCCGGCCAACGTGATGAAGCTGCTGGAGATCGTGCGCGGCGCCGCCACCAGCCACGCGTCGCTGGCGCGCGCGCTGGCCATCGGCCGCAGCATCGGCAAGGTGGCCGCCGTGGTGGGGGTGTGCGACGGCTTCGTGGGCAACCGCATGCTGCACCGCCGCTCGGCGCAGGCGGAGGCGCTGCTGCTGGAAGGCGCGCTGCCGCAGCAGGTGGACGCCGTGGTGACGCGCTTCGGCTTCCCGATGGGACCGTACGCCATGGGGGATTTGGCTGGGCTGGACGTCGGCTGGCGCATCCGCCAGGGCAAGGGCACCCGCGCCCCCATCACCGACGCGCTGTGCGACGCCGGGCGCTACGGGCAGAAGACCAATGCCGGGTACTACAAGTACGAGGGCCGCACTCCCACGCCGGACCCGGCGGTGGAGCGCATCATCGCCGAGCAGCAGCGCGCCGTGGGGGTGAACCCCCGCAGCATCGACGACGAGGAGATCTTCGAGCGCATGTTCTACCCCATGATCAACGAGGGCGCGCGCATCCTGGAGGAGGGCATCGCCACCCGCCCGTCCGACATCGACGTGATCTGGATGAACGGCTATGGCTGGCCGGCCTGGACCGGCGGGCCGATGCACTACGCCGACAGCGTGGGCTTGCAGCACATCGCCGACCGGCTGGACGCCTATGCCGAGCGCGGCGACGAAAGCCTGCGCCCGGCCAAGCTGCTGCGCGAGCGGGCCGCCGCCGGGCAGGGCTTCGCCGCTCCCGCCAAGGCCGCCTGATGACCGGACGCCCGTTCGCCTGGGAGAAGTCCTACCCGCCGGGCCTGGCCTGGGACACGCCGATCGCGGTCTCGACCCTGCCGCAGCTGCTGGACCGGGCGGTGGCGCAGCACGCCGGGCGGACCTACATCGAGTTCCGCGGCCAGGAGATCAGCTTCCAGGAGTTCGGCGCCCGGGTGGACGCCGCGGCCGCCGGGTTGCAGCGGCTGGGCGTGGGGCCGGAGCAGGCGGTGGCGCTGTTCCTGCCGAACACGCCGTACCATCCGATCAGCTTCTTCGCCGTGCTGCGGGCCGGCGCGCGGGTCGTGCACCTCAGCCCGCTCGACCCGCCGCGCGCCTTGGCCCGCAAGCTGGCGGATAGCGGCGCCCGAGCGATGATCACCACCGACCTGGCCGCCATGCTGCCGCAGGCCGCCGCCCTGCTGGCCGAGGGGCTGCTGGACCACCTGGTCGTGGGCGAGGACGCGGCGTTCGGCGCCGGGCCGCCCACGGCGCGGCTGCCGGAGGATGCGCGGGCGACGACCTTCGCCGCCCTGTCGGCCGGCCCGGCCTCCGCGGCGTGGCCCCCGGCGGAGCCCGGCGACCTGGCCGTGCTGCAATACACCGGCGGCACCACGGGGATGCCGCGCGCCGCCATGTTGACCCACGCCAACCTGACGGCGGCGGCCGCCATCTATGCCGCCTGGTTCGACGGGATCGGGCTGAAGGCGCGCGAGGGCGACCGGGTGATCGGCATCCTGCCCCTGTTCCACATCTACGCGCTGGTCGCGGTGATGCTGCGCTGCCTGGCCGAGGGCGTCGCCATCCTGCTGCGGCTGCGCTTCGACGCGGCGCAGGTGCTGGACGACATCGAGCATCGCGGCGTCACCAGCCTGCCCGGCGTGCCCACCATGTTCATCGCCCTCGCCGCGCAGCCGGACCTGGAGCGCCGCAACCTGGCCTCCCTGCGCAGCGCCAGCTGCGGCGGGGCCACGCTGCCCGTGGAGGTGGCGCGCCGGTTCGAGGGGCTGACCGGGCGGCGGGTCGGCGGCGGCTGGGGCATGACCGAGACCTGCTCCTCCGGCACCCATCTCAGCCCCGGCGCGGCCATGAGCCCGGGGCTGATCGGCGTGCCGCTACCCGGCATCGAGATCATCGTGGTGGACCTGGCGGACCCGCGCCGCCGCCTGGCGCAGGGCGAGGTGGGGGAGCTGGCGATCCGCGGCCCCAACATCACTGCAGGCTACTGGAACCGCCCGGAGGAGACCGCGGCGGCGATCGTTGATGGCTTCCTGCTCACCGGCGACGTGGGCACCATGGACGCGGCCGGCAGCTTCTCGATCGTGGACCGCAAGAAGGACATGATCATCTCCGGCGGCTTCAACGTGTATCCCCGCATGATCGAGGACGCGGTGTACGAGCACGCCGCGGTGGAGGAGTGCACCGCGGTCGGCATCCCGGACGCCTATCGTGGCCAGTCGGCCAAGGTGTTCATCAAGCTGCGGGATGGCGCCGAGCCGTTCACGCTGGAGGAGTTGCGCGGCTTCCTGGCCGACAAGCTGGGCCGCCACGAACTGCCGGCCGCCGTCGAGTTCCGTGATTCGCTTCCGCGCACCGCTGTCGGCAAGCTGTCCCGTAAGGAGCTGGCCGACGAGGAGCGCATCCATGCCCCTGAACAGATGAAGGCCGCCAGCGCATGACCGAAGCCGTGATCGTTTCCACCGCCCGCACGCCGATCGGCAAGGCGCAGCGCGGCGCGTTCAACCTCACCCACGGGGCGGAGCTGGGCGGCCACGCCATCCGCGCCGCGCTGGACCGCGCCGGCATCGACCCGGCCAGCGTGGAGGACGTGGTGATGGGCTGCGCCAACCCGGAGGGCGCCACCGGCGGCAACATCGCCCGCCAGGCCGCGATCCGCGCCGGCATCCCCACGACCGCCTCCGCCATGACGGTCAACCGGTTCTGCTCCTCCGGCTTGCAGGCCATGGCGCTGGCGGCCGGGCGCATCCTGAACGACGGCGCGCCGGTAGCGGTGGCGGGCGGGCTGGAGTCGATCAGCCTGGTGCAGATGCACATGAACCAGTTCCACTACCGCGACGAGTGGCTGCTGGAGCACCAGCCCGACGTGTACATGCCGATGATCGAGACGGCGGACATCGTGGCCGCCCGCTACGGCATCAGCCGCGAGGCGCAGGACGAGTACTCGCTGGAAAGCCAGCGCCGCACCGCCGCCGCGCAGCAGGCCGGCCGGCTGTCCGAGGAGATCGTGCCGATGACGGTCACCAAGGAGGTGACGGACAAGGCGACCAAGGCGGTGAGCCAGGAGCAGGTCACGCTCACCTCCGACGAGTGCAACCGGCCGGAGACGACGCTGGAGGGCCTGGCCAAGCTGAAGCCGGTGCGCGGCGAGGACCAGTTCATCACCGCCGGCAACGCCAGCCAGCTGAGCGACGGCGCGTCCGCCTGCGTGATGATGTCCATGCAGGAGGCGCAGCGGCTGGGGCTGACCCCGCTCGGCATCTTCCGCGGCTACGCGACCGCCGGGTGCGCGCCGGACGAGATGGGCATCGGCCCGGTGTACGCCATTCCGCGGCTGCTGGAGCGCAACGGGCTGGCGGTCGAGGACATCGACCTGTGGGAGCTGAACGAGGCGTTCGCCAGCCAGGTGCTGTACTGCCGCGACCGGCTGGGCATCCCGAACGACAAGCTGAACGTGGATGGCGGCTCCATCTCGATCGGCCACCCGTACGGCATGAGCGGCGCTCGGATGGCCGGGCACGCGCTGATCGAGGGCCGGCGGCGGGGTGCGAAACATGCCGTCGTGACCATGTGCATCGGCGGCGGCCAGGGTGCTGCCGGCCTGTTCGAGATCATCAACTAAAGGGGTGGAGGGGACAGCCGTCCCCTCCCGGGTCCAGGGCGGCGCCCTGGCCTTCACTGACCAGGGAGCAAAACCATGGACCTGAGCTTCACCGCCGAAGAGCGCAGCTTCCGCCAGGAGATGCGCGAGTTCTTCCGCAACCAGATCCCGGCCGAGATCCGCCGCAAGGCCGGCAAGGGCGAGCACGTTTCCAAGCAGGACCTAGTGATCACCCAGCAGGCCATGAACAAGGCCGGCATCGCCGTGCCGCACTGGCCGGTGGCGTGGGGCGGCAAGGACTGGACCAGCGTGCAGTCCTATATCTGGCTCGACGAGATGCAGACCGCCTCCGTGCCGGCGCCGCTCGCGTTCAACACCTCCATGGTCGGCCCGGTGATCGCGCAGTTCGGCAGCGAGGCGCAGAAGCAGCGCTTCCTGCCCGCCACCGCAAACCTGGATATCTGGTGGTGCCAGGGTTTCTCCGAGCCCGGCGCCGGGTCCGACCTGGCCAGCCTGCGCTGCACGGCGCGGCGCGAGGGCGACGAGTGGGTGGTCAACGGCCAGAAGACCTGGACCACGCTGGCGCAGTACGCCGACTGGATCTTCTGCCTATGCCGCACCGACCCCGCGGCGGCCAAGCGGCAGGAGGGCATCTCCTTCATCCTGATCGACATGACGACGCCGGGCATCACGGTGCGCCCGATCCAGACCATCGACGGCGGCCACGAGGTGAACGAGGTGTGGTTCGACGAGGTGCGGGTGCCGGCGGAGAACCTGGTCGGCGAGGAGAACCGCGGCTGGGACTACGCCAAGTTCCTGCTCGGCAACGAGCGCGTCGGCATCGCCCGCGTCGGCGTGTCCAAGGCGCGGCTGATGCGGCTGCGCGAGCTGGCCAAGCTGGAGCGGGTCGGCGACAAGCCGATGATCGAGGACCGCCACTTCCGCGAGAAGCTGACCGCCGTGGAGATCGAGCTGCGCGCGCTGGAGATGACGCAGCTCCGCGTGGTGGCCAGCGACGGGCACAACAAGCACGGCAAGCCGAATCCGGCCAGCTCCATCCTCAAGATCAAGGGCTCCGAGATTCAGCAGGCGACGACCGAGCTGCTGATGGACCTGGTGGGGCCGTACGCCATGCCTTACAGCGCCGAGGTGGAGCCGGAGGGCGACAACGACCCGATGTCGATCGGCCCGGACTACGCGGCCGAGGCGGCGCCGACCTACTTCAACTGGCGCAAGGTTTCGATCTACGGCGGCTCGAACGAGATTCAGCGCAACATCGTGGCCAAGGCGATCCTCGGGTTCTGACGCTGTTCACCCCTCCCTGCTCGGGAGGGGTTTTCCAACGAGCGAGGCTTCATGGATTTTGACCTGAACGACGACCAGCGCCTGCTCAAGGACAGCGTGGACCGCCTGATCAGCGACAAGTACGGCTTCGACCAGCGCCGCGGCTTCATGGCCGAGCCCGGCGGATGGAGCCGGGCCATGTGGGCGCAGTTCGCTGAATTGGGGCTGCTCGGCCTGCCGTTCTCCGAGGAGCTGGGCGGCTTCGGCGGCGGCCCGGTGGAGAGCATGATCGTGGCCGAGGCGTTCGGCCGCGCCCTGGTGGTGGAGCCGTACCTCGCCACCGTGGTGCTCGGCGGCGGCCTGATCCGCCGCGCCGCCGACGCGGCGATGCAGGCGGAGCTGCTGGGCCAGGTGGCCGCGGGCGAGCTGCTGCTGGCCTTCGCCCACGTGGAGCGGCAATCCCGCTACGAGCTGCACAACGTCTCCACCATCGCCCGTCCGGACGGCGGGCGCTGGCGGCTGGAGGGCGAGAAGGGCGTCGTGCTGCATGGCGACACCGCGAACAAGCTGCTGGTCACCGCCCGCACCGCCGGGGGCACGCGGGACCGCACGGGCATCGGCTTGTTCCTGGTCGATGTGCCGAGCGAGGGCGTCTCCGTGCGCGGCTATCCGACGCAGGACGGGCTGCACGCGGCGGAGGTCTCCCTCGCCGGCGCCACTGGCATCCCGCTCGGCGACCCGGCAGGCGCGCTGCCGCTGGTGGAGCGCGTGGTGGACGAGGCGCTCGCCTTTCTGGCCGCCGAGGCGGTCGGCGTCATGGAGTCCATGCACGCCAGCACCATCGACTACATGAAGCAGCGCAAGCAGTTCGGCCGCGCCATCGGCGACTTCCAGGCGTTGCAGCACCGGGCGGTGGACATGTACGTGCTGCTGGAGCAGGCCCGTTCCATGGCGCTGCTGGCGACGATGATGGCAGACGAGGACGATGCCGTTGAGCGCCATAAGGCGGCAGCGGCGGCGAAGGTGCAGATTGGGCGCTCCGGCCGCAAGCTCGGGCAGGAGGCGATCCAGCTTCACGGCGGCATCGGCGTGACCATGGAATACATGGTCGGCCACCACTTCAAGCGCATGTCGATGATCGAGCTGATGTTCGGCGATGCCGACAGCCACCTCGAAAAGCTGGCCGAGATGGGCGGGGTGCTGGAGGCGGCGTGACCGCCCCCAGGCTTTGACCCTTACAACGAGGTGTTCAGAGGACTTGGTCCTCTGACAGGACCCCGCTCTGCTCCGCCTCGGTGCTATTGAGCGGTGTTCTGCTGGTAGCCGCTCTGCTGCTGCTGCGCTGCGGCCAGCGCGTTGCGGCGGCGGACGACGGCGGCGTGATGGCCGAGGGCGCATCCGGCCGCGGCGCCCAGGATGGCGTGGTGGCCGGCATAGTGGCCGCCCACCCCGCCGATCGCGGCGCCCGACAGGCAGCCGATCGCCTCAGCCTGGCGCGGCATCATGGCCGAGCCGGCGGTGACCAGCATGGCGAAAGCGAGAAGAGACTTCATGGATAGGCTCCGGATTTGAGAGAGAGGGCTACTGCGCGGGCTGGGCCTGCGCCGCAGCCTTCTTCTTGGCCTCATGATGGCCCACGGCGCAACCCGCCGCGGCGCCCAGCAGGGCATGATGCCCGGCCATGTGGCCGCCGACCCCGCCCACGGCGGCGCCGGACGCGCAGCCCACGGCATGGGCGGATTGCGGCAGCGCCGCGACGGAGACGGCGAGGGCGGCAGCGACGGCGATCATGGTCTTCATGGCAAAGCTCCTGGTTTGGCAACGAACGCCCGAAACGCTGGCGCGTTCTTGTTACGCGGCGTCATTGTGCATCAGATGCAGGCTATACTGTGTCCGAAGTGCAAGCTTGTTGATCTTTCCGGTCGCCGTGTGCGGCAATTCGGCCACGGCCAGCACAGCGTCCGGCAGCCACCATTTCGGCACGTGGCCTTCGTAGCTGGCCAGCAGCGCCGCCGGGTCAATGGTGCGGCCTTCCTTGGGCACGACCAGCAACAGCGGGCGCTCGTCCCATTTCGGATGGCGGGCGGCGATGATGGCGGCCTCCGCCACGTCCGGGTGCGCCACGGCGATGTTTTCCAGGGTGATGGAGCTGATCCACTCGCCGCCGGACTTCACCACGTCCTTGGAGCGGTCGGTGATGGTCATGTAGCCGTCCGCGTCGATGCTTGCCACGTCCCCCGTGGCGAACCAGCCCTCCGCGTCCGCGCCGCCGGCCTTGTTGACGCCGTAGTAGCCGCTGCACACCCAATGGCCGCGCACCAGGAGGTCGCCGAATGCCACCCCGTCCCACGGCAGGGCGACGCCCTCGCCGTCTACGATCTTCATCTCCATGCCGTAGATGCCGCGGCCCTGGTTCAGCCGGCGCTGCGCCACCGCGTCCGGCGTCATCGCCGCCTCGCCGGCCTTGGGATGGTTGTAGGTGCCGAGCGGGCTGGTCTCCGTCATGCCCCAGGCATGGTCCACCCGCACCCCGTATTCGCGGGCGAAGGCGTCGATCAGCATCGGGGGGCAGGCGGAGCCGCCGATCACCAGCGAGCGCACCGTGTCCAGCCGCTCGCCCGACGCGCGCAGGTGCTGCAGCAGCCCCATCCAGATGGTCGGCACCCCGGCGGAGGTGGTGACGCGCTCGGCGTTCATCAGCGCGGCGAGGCTGGCGCCGTCCAGGTGGCGGCCCGCCAGCACCAGCGCCGCCCCGGCCATGGGGGCGGCGAACGGTGCGCCCCAGGCGTTGACGTGGAACATCGGCACCACGGGCATCGACCGGTCGGTGGCGCGCAGGCCCATCACGTCCGCCATGTTGATGGCGTAGGCGTGCAGCACGGTGGAGCGGTGGCTGTAGAGCACGCCCTTGGGTCGCCCCGTGGTGCCGGAGGTGTAGCACAGCCCGCCGGCGGTCCGCTCGTCGAACTCCGGCCAGGCGTAGTCCTCGTCCGCCTCCGCCATGAGCGTCTCGTAGCAGTGCAGCGCCATGCCGGGGGCCAGCGGCACGTCCGGCATGTGGGCCGCGTCCGTCATCATCACGACGTTGCGGACGGCGATGTGGGGCGCCAGGGCTTGCAGCAGGGGGGCGAAGGTCGTGTCGGCGAACAGCACCGCGTCGTCCGCGTCGTTCACGATGAAGGCGATGTCCGCCACGCCGAGGCGGGGGTTGATGGTGTGGCACACAGCGCCCATGCCGGGGGCGGCGTAGTAGGCTTCCAGGTGGCGGTGGCCGTTCCAGGCCAGCGTGCCCACGCGGTCACCGGGCTTGATGCCGAGGCGGTGCAGCACGCGCGCCAGCCGCCGGGTGCGACGCCCGGTCTCGGCATAGGTCGTGCGGTGGAGGGCGCCTTCGGCTGTCTTGGACACGATCTCGGTGCTCGCGTGGTTGCGGGCGGCGTGCTCCAGGATGGACGAGATCATCAGCGGGCGCGTTTGCATCAATCCGAGCATGGGTCCCCCCTGCGCCGGGTTGGCCCCAGCGTCATGGGCAAGCATAGCGGCGGCGGTGGGGCGGTGCCACTGCGCCTTACGCGCGCAGCTTCTCCGGCTTGCCGCTGAACCCGGCGACCAGCTCCGCCAAGTGCCCCATCTCGTTCAGCCGCAGCCCCGGCAGCGCTGCCGGCTTGCGGCCACCCTGGGCGATGCGCCGGGGCATGCAGGCGGAGGCGAAGCCGAGCTTCTGCGCCTCCTTCAGCCGCGCGTCCGCCTGCGCCACCTGCCGCACCTCGCCGGACAGCCCCACTTCGCCGAAATACACCGCGCCCGCGTCGGTCGGCGTCTCGGTGGCGGCCGAGGCGAGGGCCGCCGCCACCGCCAGGTCCGCCGCCGGCTCGTTCACGCGCAGGCCGCCCGCCACGTTCAGGTACACGTCGTGCGCCGAGAGCCGCAGCCCGGCCCGGCTGTCCAGCACCGCCAGCATCATCGCCAGCCGGCCGGCCTCCCAGCCGATCACCGAGCGGCGCGGGCTGCCGCCGGCGTTGGGCGCCAGCAGCGCCTGCACCTCCACCAGCACCGGGCGGGTGCCCTCCAGGCCTGCGAACACCGCTGACCCGGCGATGTTGCCGCGGCGCTCCGCCAGGAACAGCGCGGACGGGTTCGGCACCTCCGCCAGCCCCGCCTCCGTCATGGCGAACACGCCGATCTCGTCGGTGGCGCCGAAGCGGTTCTTCACCCCGCGCAGGATGCGGAACTGGTGGCCGCGGTCGCCCTCGAAGTACAGCACCGCATCGACCATGTGCTCCAGCACCCGGGGCCCGGCGATGGCGCCGTCCTTGGTGACGTGGCCCACCAGCACGAGGGCGAAGCCGCGCGCCTTGGCCGCCCGGATCAGCTCGAACGAGCAGGCGCGCACCTGGCTCACGGTGCCGGGTGCGGAGTCGATGGTGTCCATCCACATGGTCTGGATCGAGTCGATCACCACCATGGCGGCGTCCGCCGCGCCGTCCAGGGCGGCGATGATGTCGCGCACGTTGATGGTGGCGGCGAGTTCGAGCTTGGCGTCCGCCAGCCCAAGCCGCCGGGCGCGCAGCCGCACCTGGTCCACCGATTCCTCGCCGGTGATGTACAGCACCCGGCGGCCCATGCGGGCGAGCGAGGCGGCGGCCTGCAGCAGCAGGGTGGACTTGCCGATGCCCGGGTCCCCGCCCACCAGCACGGCGGAGGCCGCGACCAGCCCGCCGCCCAGTACCCGGTCCAGCTCGGCGATGCCGGTCTGCGCACGCGGCGGCGGGTCCGCGGTGCCGGCCAGGCCGACGAAGTCGAGCCGGGAGGCTTTGGCGCTGGGGCTGCTGGGCTTGCCGAGGCCGGGGCGGGCCTCGGCGGGTTCCTCGACGATGGTGTTCCATTCGTTGCAGGCCTCGCAGCGCCCAGCCCATTTCGGGGTGACGGCGCCGCAGGACTGGCAGACGAAGCGGGATGCGGATTTGGCCATGGGGGAGAGGTCGCGCGGGGGAGGGGGCGGGTCAAGGAGGGGGTGAGCAGGCTTGCCGAGATCGCCAAGGCCCACGCCGGACATGCTGCTTTGGCGCTTGTCCCTAGTCCCCACCGTCATGGCCAGGCTTGACCCGCCCACCCATGCCGAAATTGCGAAATCGGCATGATCGGCCGAGATTATCGGCTGTAACACCTAGCAGGCATTTCGACAGGCTCGGGATAGATGTGCGCTGGATCATCGCGACCCGGATTGCAGGTAGGAAGAATTAAACCGTATGACACGTGAGCCAATGACGTTGGAGCAAATCAAGGCGAGCTGCCCCAAAGTGGACCGCGCTAAAGTCGCGGCGACGACGGAGGAAGAAATATGCCGTCACCAGATTGAGGATGGTGAGAGCCCTGATGCGCCGCTGCCATTCCAGCCAACATCAAGCACGTGCGCTATCACCAAAGATTCGAGGAAACCGATGAGCATGCCTCAGTGACCATCATTGCATCTATCCAGCGGTTTGATGGAATCCTGACTATTTCTGACATTGCACTATCAGCGCCGAAAAGGATTGGCAGAGCCGATTTGGAATTACCGCTTTCTAGGTTGGCTTTCTCCAGGTCTGTTCCACCGAAAAACGTTAAGTCTCAAAAATATCAGTTTGTAGGAAATATTCAGAAAACCGTGTTCTTCGGTGTAAACTCATTTGCACTTTGGGCAGGCTCGCCCTTATTTGCATCAAAAATTATTAAGGAACTTGCAAGATTGTCAGAACTACGTCTGTGGACAACACTCGACGATGTAGTTGAGCAGTCAGGCTTGACGCTGGCTGAGATTGACTTAATATCACTTATAGTTTTTCGTGATGTAGGCAGTAAAATAGTTCAGGAAGCTTTAAATACCAGACACCTTCGTAAGTCTTCTGCGTCTATAATCTATGATGGTACAGGATCATTTCCCGGCATTGAGGACGTAGATGACAGATTGTTTGATGATGATTACTCAAGTTTTATTCGTTTATTTTATGATAGAATTACATTGATGCTGATGGGCGACATTGTCACTCAAAGTAACTTCTTCTTTAGCTTCGGAGGCTGGTTCGAGCTTACAAGCATTGAGCAATCGTTGTTTAGTAAAACGCCTTATGCGGTGAAAGTATGGGTACTCAATGGCGATAACGTCTTTGATGGTCCTGCCTATGTTTCAGGTTATCGAGAACATGATCTACTAATATTCTACCTCGACAAGATGGCTAAAACTGCACCTTTGCCAATCTTTATACCTGATTTCCTCAAACGATCGGGACGCCAAAAGTGGGATGGGTTTTCGCCTGACCAGCCTCATGAGTTAGAGTTTCACTTGATATACTATGCAGACCTTAAACGTACGATGTGCACTGTTTTAAACAAGAGCAACTTGGCTATAACGTTACGTGTTGACCGATATCAGTGCGATTGGAGTATAAATCCAGAATTTTTGAAGTTGTTGCATAAAGCTCTAAAGAGGGGAGAGCTAATAGGTCATAGAATATCCACCCTATCATCTTGGAAGGAGTAATTTAAATAGAGGTGTTTTTTGTTATCGCCGCAACTCCATCTGAATCGGCCCCTCTCGCCGCCCATGCGTGAACTGGTCCACCACCGCATTCCCACTCTCCATCAACCCTCCCGGCGGCCCCTCCCAAACGATCCGTCCCCGGTACAGCATCGCGATCCGGTCGCCGATCCGCATGGCAGACGCCATGTCATGCGTAATCGCCATCGCCGTCGAGCCCAGGCGCTTGACGCAGTCCACGATCAGCCCGTCGATCACCGCGCCCATGATCGGGTCCAACCCCGTGGTCGGCTCGTCAAAGAACAGAATATGCGGCTGGGCGGCGATGGCGCGGGCCAGGCCCACGCGCTTCTGCATCCCGCCGGACAGCTCCGCGGGCGAGAGGTCGCCCACGCTCGGGGCCAGGCCGACCTGGCCCATCACCGTGTCCGCCCGGGTGCGGGCGGCTTCGCGGGTGATGCCGCCTTGGGCGAGCAGGCCGAAGGCCACGTTCTCCCACACTGGCAGGCTGTCGAACAACGCGGCGGCCTGGAACAGCATGCCGATCTGGCGGCGGGCGGCCTCGCGCTCGCGGCGGCCCATGCGGAGCAGGTCGCGGCCGTCGATCTCGATGCTGCCCTCGTCAGGCTCCACCAGGCCCAGGATGGATTTCAGCAGCACCGACTTGCCAGTGCCGGAGCCGCCGATCACCACGGTGGAGGTGCCAGGCATCACGTCCAGGTCCACGCCGTCCAGCACCTGCTTGTCGCCGAAGCGCTTGCGCAGGCCACGGATGCGGATCGTCGGCAAGGCCATCCCGGCGCTATCGGGCAAAGAACAGCTCCGTCAGCAGGTAGTCGCCGGCGAGGATCAGGATGGAGGCGGTCACCACGGCCGAGGTGGTGGCGGCTCCCACGCCCTGCGCGCCGCCGCGGCTGTTGTAGCCGAAGAAGCAGCCCATCAGTGCTATGATGAAGCCGAACACCGCCGCCTTCGCCAGGCCGCTCGCCACGTCGGCTGCCGTCATGAAGCCCAGGGTGGTGTTGAGGTAGCTCGCCGGGTTCAGGCCGATCTTGGCGGTGGCGATGATGAAGCCGCCCATGACGCCCAGGATGTCCGCCACCACCACCAGCAGCGGCAGGGCGAGCGTGCCGGCCAGCAGGCGGGGCGCCACGAGGTATTTCATCGGGTTGGTGGACAGGGTGCCGAGCGCGTCGATCTGGTCGGTGACGCGCATGGTGCCGAGCTCGGCCGCCATGGCGGCACCCACCCGGCCGGCCACCATCAACCCGGCCAGCACCGGGCCGAGCTCGCGCACCACGGACAGCACGACGATGTTGGCGACGGCACTCTCGGCGTTGAAGCGGGAGAAGCCGGTGAAGGATTGCAGCGCGATCACCATGCCGGAGAAGATCGCCGTCAGCGCCACCACGGGCAGGCTGAAATACGCGAACTCGATGAAGGCGCGGGCGAACATGCGGCCGTACAGCGGCGGGCGCACCAGGTGCGACACGCCGGACGCCGCGAACAGCGCCACCGACCCGGCGCCGCGGCACACGCCGAGCGCCGCCCGCCCGAGCAGGGCCAGCCCGTCAAGTGCGTTCACAGGTAATGGCGCGGGTAGCGCGGGCCGAGCGAGGTCAGGATTTCGTAGCCGTTGGTGCCGGCCTCGGCGGCGAGCGCATCGACGCCGCCGGGTCCGATGAGGTCGAGCCAGCAGCCGGGCGACACGCCGGGCGCGTCGGTCACGTCGAAGGTGGTGAGGTCCATGGACACGCGACCTACCAGCGGCACGGGCGCTCCGTCAAAGCAGGCGGTGGCGCGGTTGGTGAGGGAGCGCAGGTAGCCGTCGGCGTAGCCCACCGACAAAGTGGCGATGCGGCTGGGGCGGGCGGCGGTCCAGACGCCGTTGTAGCCGACGCTCTCGCCGGCGGGCACGTCCCGCAGCTGCAGCACGCGGGCGCGCAGGCGGACCACCGGGCGCATCGGGTTGGGGCGGCCGGGGACGGGGTTCACGCCATACAGCGCCGCCCCAGGGCGGGCGAGGTCGGAGGCGAAGGCGGGGCCGAGGAACAGGCCGGAGGAGTTGGCAATCGAGCGGGGTGCTGGGGGCAGGCGGGCGCAGGCAGCGTCGAAGCGGGCGCGCTGGCGCTCGTTCACCGGGTCCTCTGGGGTTTCGGCGGTCACCAAGTGGGTCATGACGTAGCGCAGGGCGAGGCCGGCGAGGCGGCCATGGTCCGCCGCCAGGGTATCGAGCGCCGGGGTGTCCAGGCCGAGCCGGTTCATGGCCGTGTCCACGTGCAGGATGGCAGGCAGCGGGCGGCCGAGCGCGCGGGCGTGGCCGGCCCAGCGGTCCACCTCGTCGAGCGTGCCGAGCACGGGGGTGAGGCCGCCCGCCGCGAACTCCGGCTCCAGCCCGGGCCACAGGCCGTTCAGCACGGCGAGCATGGCGCCGGGGGCGAGGTCCCGCACGGCGAGCGCCTCCGCCGGGTGGGCGGTGAAGAAGTGGCGGCACCCGGCGGCGTGCAGCGCGGGGATGACGGCGCGGGCGCCCAGGCCGTACGCGTCGGCCTTCACCACGGCGGCGGTGGGGCCGCGGCGGAGGGAGCGCCAGTTGGCGACGATGGCGGCGGTGTCGATCTCCAGCAGGGCGGGCCAGGTGCCTAAGCAAGGTCCTCGGTCTTGCGCGTCGGCCCCCCTCTCCCCGCCCTCTCCCGCAAGGGGAGAGGGAGAAGCAGGCGCCCTCACGCGATGAGCTTGACCAATTGCTTGCCGAAGTTGCGGCCTTTCAGCAGGCCCAGGAAGGCTTCGGGCGCGCTGGCCAGGCCTTGGGCCACGGTTTCGCGGTATTTGAGCTGGCCGCTCGCCACCAGCCCGCCCAGCTCGGCCAGCGCCGCCGGCCAGTCCGCCATGTGCTCGGAGACAATGAAGCCTTCCATCGTGAGGCGGGAGACCAGGATCAGCGCCGGGTTCGCCATCGTCAGCGGCGTGCCGTCATACCCGGCGATGGCGCCGCACACGGCGATGCGGCCGAACGCGTTCATCCGCAGCATCACCTCGTCCAGCACCGTGCCGCCCACGTTGTCGAAATAGCCGTCGATGCCGTCCGGCGCGGCGGCCTTGAGCTGGGCGCGCAGGTCGCCGGCCTTGTAGTCGGCGCAGGCGTCGAAGCCGAGCTCGTCCACCACGAAGCCGCACTTCTCCGGGCCGCCGGCGATGCCGACGACGCGGCAGCCGTGGCGCTTGGCCAGCTGCCCCACCACCGTGCCGACCGCGCCGCTGGCGGCGCTCACCGCCACCGTCTCGCCGGCCTTCGGCTTGCAGATGCGGTTCAGCCCGTACCATCCGGTGACGCCTGGCATGCCGACGGGGCCGAGATAAGCGGAGAGCGGCACGTGGGCGTCGTTCACCTTCTGCATGCCGTCGCCGTCCGACGTGGCGTATTCCTGCCAGCCGAACATGCCGACCACCTTGTCGCCGGGCTGCCATTTCGGATTGCGGCTCTCGACCACGGCGCCGGCGGTGCCGCCGATCATCACCTCGCCCAGCTTCTGCGGCGCGGTGTAGGACTTTGCGTCGTTCATGCGGCCGCGCATGTAGGGGTCGAGCGAGAGGAAATGGTTGCGCACCCGCACCTGGCCTTCCGCCAGCGGGGCCAAGGGCGTCTCGACCAGGTTGAAGTTCTCCGTGCTGACAGCGCCTTGGGGGCGGCTGGCGAGCAGGATCTGGCGGTTCATGTCGGCCATGGGGCGCTCCATCGGGATGGAGGGCATCTTCCGCCAGTCTTTCCGGGGATGCCAGGGGTGGGCCAGCAGGATCGGGGCTCCGCGCCCCGATTCCCGCCGGAGCAAGGCCCCTTGCGGGTGCAGGGCGGGGGCCTGCTCACCCGCCGACCAGCAACCGCCGTTCGGCCGCAGCCCGGCTGCGCCAGCTGGCGTCCGGCGCCTGGTGCACCACACCCGGCGGCCCCTCCAGCACGGTGCGGCCGACCAGCTCGCGCAGCGCCGCCAGCATGGCGACGAGCAGGTAGTCGATGTCGTAGTAGGCCGCGCTCAGCAACGCGCCGTTGACCAGGAACAGCAGCACGCTGACTTGCAGCACGGCCGCCATCTGCCCCGCCCAGGCGATGTCCGCGCGCTTGCTGCGGCGCACGATCCGGCGCACGGCGGTGCCGTTGCGCCAGCCGACGGCGAACAACGCCAGGAACAGGACCAGCCCGCCGAACCCGAGATCGCCCAGCACCTCGAAGTAGATGCTGTGGGCCGCCTTGAGGTTGAGCGTCGGCGGGGCGGAGCCGAGGATGGCGACATGGCTCGCGGCTTCCAAGTGCTCGCCCCACACATCGCCGTGCTGGATCGCGTGGAACCCGCCGCCGAACAGCGGACGGTGCAGCGCCACCGCCGTGCTGACCTTCCAGGCGCCGACCCGGCCCAGGAACGAGTCGTCGCTTTCGGCCGACTGGATCGTGCTGATCCGCTCCTTCCAGCTGTCGCTGACCAGCTGCGCGCCGATGCCGAACACCAGCAGCACCAGCAGCAGCCCGAGCGCCTTGCGCCGGCTAGCCAGCACGTAGGCGACGCCGAGCAGGCCCAGGCCGGCGAAGCCGTCGCGCGAGGCCGTGGCGACCACGCACACGGCGCACATGCCGCCCATGACCCAGCACGTCACCCGCACCGCCTGACGCCGCGCCGTCGCCTGCAAGTAATACAGCAGCGGCATGATCATTAGCACGTCGAGCGCGATCTGGTTGTTGTCCCCGGTCGAGGCGGTGCCGAGCACCTTGTGGCCGCCGGCGGAGAGCAGGAACTTGGCCGCCTCGCCCAGGCCGGTGAAGCCGATCCCCAGGCAGATCGCCAGCATCAGCGCGTGCAGCCGCAGGCGGTCCCGCATCACGGCCATCACCATGACAGCCAGCAGCAGGATCTTGGCGAACTTCTGGTACAGCTCCCAGCCCGATGCCGAATCGCCGGCGAGCCCGGTCGCCTGGGACAGCAAGCCCCAGACCGCCAGGAGCACCAGCAGCGCCACGGTGGCGTCCAGCCGCAGCCGGATGCCGCCGCCCCGGCCCATGACGGCCAGGCCGAGGGTGAGGGCCGCGGCGACCTTGGTGTAGGGCAGCGTCGATCCGAAGCCGTACAGCACGTCGTTCGGCGCCAGCAGGGAGGTCCAGGTCCAGAGCAGGACGCCGACCTGCGCGCCGCCGAACGCGAGCGGCACCAGCAGGAGCCAGGATGCGACGAACGCCAGGTCGCGCATCAGGCCTGCCGCCCTCGCGCCCTCGCGCGCCTGTTCGCTTCAGGGGGGTCCGCCTTGGGCGGACGGGACAGCCAGGCGAACAGCCCGGCCTGGCCGTTGCCGCGGCCCAGCCACACGGCCACCAGAACCAGGCCGGCCACGTCGAACATCAGCAAGGCGGCTTCCATGGGCCGTGTCCTTCCAGCGCCATGCTTGCGCAACGCCGCTCCGGGCTGCTCTAGCACTACGCGGCGGAGGTTGCGCGCCCGTTTATTTCCGCGCCGCGCGTCCCGGGCTGCCCGTCTGGCGCCGGGTCGGCTCAGCCGCCGCTGTGCACCAGGTCGAGGTCCGCGAACCGGGTGAACTCGCCCTCGAACAGCAGGTCGATCTTGCCCGTCGGCCCGTGGCGCTGCTTCTCGATCAGCAGCTCGGCGCGGTTATGCACCCGCTCCATGTCCTGCTGCCACTTGTCCATGGCGCTGTGGAATTTGTCGTTCGACTCGAAGTGCCCCTCCTTCGGGCCGCGCTGCTGCAAGTAGTACTCGTCGCGATAGACGAACATCACGCAGTCCGCGTCCTGCTCGATCGTGCCCGACTCGCGCAGGTCGGAGAGCTGCGGCCGCTTGTCCTCCCGCTGCTCCACCGCGCGGGACAGCTGGGAGAGCGCGATCACCGGCACCGCCATCTCCTTGGCGATCGCCTTGAGCCCCTGGGTGAACTGGCTGATCTCCAGCACCCGGCTCTCCGGCTTGGTGCCGGCGGACGGACGCATGAGCTGCAGGTAGTCCACGATCACCAGGCTGAGGCCGCTGGTGCGCTTGAGCCGGCGGCAGCGGGTGCGCAGGGCGGCCACCGAGATGCCCGGCGTCTCGTCGATGTGCAGCGGCAGGCCCGCCACCTCGCGGCTCACCTGCACGAAGCGGTCGAAGTCGCGCTGGCCGATCTCGCCGCGGCGTATCTTGTCGCCGGACACGCGCGCCTCCTCCGCCAGCAGCCGCAACGCGATCTGCTCGGCGCTCATCTCCAGCGAGAAGAACGCGACACTGCCCTTCGGCACCTGCTCCGACCCGGCGTTGCGCGCCTCCGCCAGCAGCGCGCGGGCGGCGCCGAAGGCGATTTTGGTGGCCAGCGCCGTCTTGCCCATGCCGGGGCGGCCGGCCAGCACCATCAGGTCCGACGGGTGCAGCCCGCCCATCCTCTTGTCCAGGTCGCGCAGCCCGGTGGACAGGCCGGAGACGTGGCCGGAGCGATGGAACGCGCGCTCGGCCCCTTGAATCGCCTGGGTCAGCGCCTGCTCGAACACCATGAAGCCGCCGCTGGCCGCGCCCTTGTCCGCGATGTCGAACAGCTTCTGCTCCGCCGCCTCCACCTGGCTGCGGCCGTCCAGCTCCGGCTCGGCGCCGAACGCGTTGTTCACCACCTCCTCGCCGACCTCGATCAGCTGACGCCGCAGCCAGGCGTCGTGGATGGCGCGGCCGTACTCTCCGGCGTTGATGATGCCGACCATGGCGCCGAGCAGCTGGGCCAGGTAGGCCGTGCCGCCCACCTCGTCCAACACGCCGGTGTGCTCGAACTCGGCGCGCAGGGTGATGGCGTCCGCCAGCTGGCCGTTGTTCACCCGGCGATGGATGGCGGCGAAGATGCGGCCGTGGATCGGGTCGGCGAAGTGCTCCGGCGCCAGGAACTCCGCCACCCGCTCGAAGGCGCGGTTGTTGGCCAGCAACGCCCCGAGCAGCGCCTGCTCCGCCTGCTGGTTGGAGGGCGGCATCCGTTGCGACAGGCCGAGGAGCGGGGAGAGTGTGTTCATGAGGAGGGCGACCATAGCCTATGCCGAGCGCCGCGGGGCGCGATCAGCCTGTGGGTGGCTGTGGATAAGGGGGATGCTTTTGCCGGAGCAGCCCCTCAGCTTCCCCACTGGGCGAACGACGCCACCACGATCACGATGGCGCCCAGGCCGAGGTTGACGTGGATCAGCTTGCGGATGGCGGCAGCGGCGGCGTCCGTCGGCTGCGCGCGGAACCGGCGATAGGGGCCGAACACCAGCGCCAGGAACACGGCCGCCATCACCAGCCCGAGCAGCTGCATCACGTTCACCGGCCAGGGCAGGTTGGCGAAGCCGCCGTACACGCCGAACACCATGGCCCAGCCGGTCAGCAGCACCAGCGGCATGGCGACATACACCAGGCGGAAGAAGCGCCGCAGCGTCTCGCCGTGCAGCGCCATGCGCTCCGCCGGGGGCAGCGCCGCCAGGCTGGGCCGCAGCACCACCAGCGCGTAGGCCATCCCGCCGGTCCATAACGTCATGGCGAGCAGGTGAGCGCCCAGCACCAGGCTCCACAGAATCATCGGTCCGTCCTTGAACAATGGGCTGGCACCATGCCCGATCGGCGGCTTGAGGGCGAGCTACTCCGCAGCCCCCCGCAGCATCTGCATCGCTCGCCGCAGCCGCAGCAGGCCGCCGCGGACGTGGCCGTGCTCGCACATAGCGCGCCCGCTGCGCCAAAGCACGCGGGCATGGGGCGGCATGTCCGCATCCGTGTCCATCCGGTCCGCCAGGCTGAGGCAGTACTCGGACGTGTCGGTGGTCACCGTCATCGGGTCCTGCTCCGGCGGCAGAGTGGCCTGGGCCAGGGCCTGCCCGGTAAGCCATGCCGCGACCGCGGTGCTCAGGACCGTCGTTTTCCACATCCAATCCACAGTATGGCCGAGCGGAATCACGCGGCAATGGGCGCTGCGTGAAGTCGTCGTCACCTGCTCAAGGAGCCGCCGGGTCCGCCGGCAGCGTCAGCACGGCGCGCAGGCCCGGGGCTGCGTCTTCCAGCGCCAGGGTGCCGCCGTGCAGCACCGCCACGGCCTCGACCAACGCCAGGCCGAGCCCGGAACCCGGCGTCTGCCGCGCCTGCTCGCCGCGGTAGAACCGCTTGACCGCGCGCGGGCGGTCGGCGGCGGGGATGCCGGGTCCGGCATCCTGCACGGTCAGCACGACGGGGCCGGGGCCGTGCGCCGCCAGCAGCTGCACCGCGCCGCCGGGCTGGGAGAACTTCAGGGCGTTGTCCAGCAGGTTGACCACCGCCTGGCCGATCAGGTCGCGGTCGCAGTACAGGGGCAGCCGGGGCGGGCCGTCGTACGCCAGCGCCAGGCCGCGCTCCTCCGCCGGCGCGGTGTACAGCTCCGCCAGCTCCGCCAGCATCGGGGCGAGGTCGGTGGCGGCGAAGGCGGAGCGCCGGGTACCCGCCTCGATCTCGGCAATCCGCAGCAGCGCCTCGAACACCGCGGCCACGCCGTCCAGGTCCGTGACCGCGCGGCAGACGGCGGCGCGCAGCTCCTCGGGCCCGTGCGCGTGCTCGGCCGCGTCCTCCAGCCGGGCGCGGGCGCGGGCGATCGGGGTGCGCAGGTCGTGCGCGATGCTGTTGGACACCTCGCGCACCCCGTCCATCAGCCGGCCAATCCGGTCCAGCATGTCGTTGATGGTCTCGGCCAGCCGGTCGAACTCGTCGCCCCGGCCCGTCACCCGCACCCGGCGGTTCAGGTCGCCCTGCGCGATGGCGCCGGCCGTGCTGGACACGCTGGCGATCATGCGGCGGAACAGCCGCTGCATCACCAGCCCGCCGACCGAGCCGAGCAGGGCCAGCAGCACCAGGGACCACAGCAGCGCCGAGGTCAGCAGCGAGCGCAGCGGCGCCCGGGTTTCCACGTCCCGCCCCACCAGCAACCGGCTGCCATCGCCCAGGTCGAACCGCTGCACCCGGGCCATGCTGGTCATCCCGGCCCGCGACACGTTCAGCTCGTAGGGCGTCTCCGGGGTGGTCACGGCGGCCGGCCAGGCCGCCAGATTGCCGGCCAGCGGATGCCCGGCCGCGTTCGTCAGCAGGTAGATCGCGTCGTCGTCGACGTTCTCGGCCAGCCGGTCCTCGATGGTGGATTGCAGCGCCGTCAGCCCGCCGCCCTCCCACTGCTCCGACAAGCCCTGCGCGTCGGCGTGGATCGCGGCCTCCACCTGGCGGTCCAGCAAGCCGGCGGTGGCCCACCACAGGAACAGCACCAAGGCCAGGGCGCTGAGCGCGAACAGCACCGCATACACCAGGGCCAGGCGCAAGCCGGCGGAGCGCCACAGGTTGGGTTGCGCCCGGGCGATGGTCAGGCTCAAAGGGCGCTACTCCACCCGCAACATATAGCCGGAATTGCGCACGGTATGCAGCAACGGCGCGGGAAACGGCTTGTCGATCTTCTGCCGCAGCCGGCTGACGTGCACGTCGATCACGTTGGTCTGCGGGTCGAAATGGTAGTCCCACACCCCCTCCAGCAGCATGGTGCGCGTCACCACCTGGCCGGCGTGGCGCATCATGAACTCCAGCAGGCGGAACTCGCGCGGCTGCAGGTCGATGCGCTGGCCGGCGCGGCGCACGGTGCGGGACAGCAGCTCCATCTCCAGGTCGCCCACCTGGAGCTTGGTCTGCGGGCCCTCGTTCTTGCCGCGCCGGGTCAGCGCCTCGACCCGGGCCAGCAGCTCGGCGAAGGCGAACGGCTTGGTCAGGTAGTCGTCGCCGCCGGCCTTGAGGCCGCGCACCCGCTCGTCCACCTGGCTCAGCGCCGAGAGGAACAGCACGGGCGTCGCGTTGTCCTGCGCGCGCAGGGTCTCCAGCAGGCGCAGCCCGTCAATGCCGCCGGGCAGCATGCGGTCCAGGATGATGGCGTCGAAGCCCTCGCTGGCGGCCATGAACAAGCCGTCGCGGCCGTTGTCGGCGTGTTCGGCCAGGTGGCCCGCCTCGCGCAGGCCCTTCAGCACGAAGCCGGCCACCTCCTTGTCGTCCTCAACCACCAGAATGCGCATCAGCCGTTGCCTTCGTTGGGCCGGAGACCGACCGTGACGGATACGTCCATCGTTTGCCCGCGGCGGCGCACCGTCAGGTGCAGGGCCGTGCCGGGCGGCGTGGCGCTGACCACCTTGATGAGGTCGTGCGCGCTATCGACCGCCGCGCCGTTCACCGCCGTCACGATGTCGCCCGTTTGCAGGCCGGAGCGCACCGCCGGCCCCGCTCGGTCCAGGCTGGCGATGGCGACGCCGCCGCGGGCAGCGCCTTGGCCCTGGCCTTGGGCCGCGCCGGACGGATTGCGCGGCACGTCCTGCACACCCACGCCCAGCCAGCCGCGGTCCACGTGGCCCTTCTCGCGCAGCTCGGCCACGATCTTCATCGCGATCTCGCTGGGAATGGCGAAGCCGATGCCCACGGAGCCGCCGGTGGGCGAGACGATGGCCGTGTTCACCGCGATCACCTGGCCTTCCAGGTTGAAGGTGGGGCCGCCCGAGTTGCCCGGGTTGATCGGCGCGTCGATTTGCAGGAAGTCGTCGAACGGGCCGGCGCCGATGTCGCGCCCGCGCGCGGAGACGATGCCGGCGCTGACGGAGGAGCCGAGCCCGAACGGGTTGCCGGCGGCGATGATCCAGTCCCCCACCTCCACGGTGCGCGAGTCGCCCCAGGTGACGGCGGGCAGCGACCCGGCGCCGTCCACCTTGATGACGGCGATGTCGGTCAGCTCGTCCGTGCCGAGCACCTTGGCCGTCAGCTCCGTGCCGTTCGAGAGCGAGACGATGATGCGGTCCGCATGGCCGACCACATGGTTGTTGGTGACGATGACGCCCGAGGGGTCGATCACGAAGCCGGACCCGGCGCCCTGCACCTGCTCCCGCCGGGAGCGCAGCCGCTCACGGAACTGCTTCTCCAACGGCGTGCCGCGCAGGGCGGACGGCAGCTGCACGTCCTGGTCCGCCGCCACGCTCTCGGTGACGGCGATGTTCACGACGGAGGGCACCACGCGCCTGACCAGGGGGGCGAGGGAAGGCAGCGCCACCCGCAAGGGGCCGCCTTCCCCTTGGGCCACCGAGGTGGTGCAGCCGGACAGCAGCATGGCGACTGCGAGAAAGGCGGGGCGGATCATCGGATGGGTTCCGGCAGGGCTGAGATGCAACACGGCCCGATGGTGGCGGTTCATGCCTGATGTCACAAGCCGCGCTCCAAGCGCCTGCGCCCTGGGTTTCTCCCGCAGAGTGCGTGAGAGGGAGAAGTCCGGGTCGCGCGTTAATCGAATGTGTTCGGCTGCACGGCGCAGAATGCCTGCACCAAGCTTTTCAAGCGACCGTGCTGCACAAGGCAACGGATGCGGCCTGAGTTGTCGCAGCGGAGGCTTTCCTTGTCTGCGCGAGCGAGTCCTGCCGCCGGTTTCTACAAGCTCCTGAGTGGGATCAAGCCGGGTTTTCCGGCCAGTCGTGCCGCGGGTATCGCCCCCGCATGTCCCGCCGCACGTCCGCCCACGCCCCCGCCCAAAACCCTGCCAGGTCCGCCGTGATCGCCACTGGCCGCCCGGCAGGCGACAGCAGCGCGAACTGCAACGGCGCGCGGCCGCCCGCCAGCAGCGGCGTGGTGCGCTGGCCGTAGAACGCCTGCGCCCGGGCGGACGCCACCGGCACCGGCTGCAGGTAGTCGATCGCCGCCCGTCCGCCGGGCAGGGCCAGGTGCGTCGGCAGGTCGCGGTCGAGCCGGGCGGCGGCCTCCCAGCCCAGCATCCCGCGCAGCATGGCGTGCAGGTCGAGCTTGGCCGCGTCCGCCAGCTTGGCCGTGCCGAGCAGCTGCGGCGCCAGCCAGTCCTGCACGCCGGCCGCCAGCGCCGCGTCCGACAGGTCGGGCGTCGCCGGGTCGAGCTGGCGCAGCAGGGCGGCGCGGGCTTGCAGCTGCCGCGCCGCGTCGGTCCAGCCCAGCGCGTCCAGCTTGCGGCCGGCCACCTCGGCCAGGATGCGCGCGGTCTCCGCCGGGTCGGCAGGGGCGGTGCGGTCTTCCAGCACCAGCGCCCCCAGTCGGCGGCGGCGGCGCGACAGCACGGTGCCGGCCACCGGGTCGAAGCCGCTCTCCACCGTCTGCGTCACCCGCCACTCCGGCAGGTCCGCGATGTCCAGCGGCGCGGCCAGGCGGATGCGGGCGGAGCTGCCGAGCTCCAGCGCGCCCACCGCCAGCAGCGGCGCGCGGGCGAGCGGGTCCGTGGGCGGCAGCTTGGCGCCGCCGCCGCCGGAGAGGCGGAAGCTGCCCACCTCGCCGCGGCGCTGGGCAATGCGGTCGGGGAAGGCGGCGGCCAGCAGCGGCGCCGGGTCGCCCGCGGCGGGGGCGGTGATGCGCAGGCGGCGGCGATACTGCCCGGCGGCCTGGCGGATGCGGGCCAGGCCGCCGCGGTCAGCGTCGCGGCGGCCGGCCAGGGCTTCCAGCCGCAGCGCCATGTCCGCCGGGGCATCGCGCTCGCGCATCGGGTCGCGTTCCTCCAGCAGCGCGGCCAGGTCGGCGGCCAGGGCCTGCTCGGGCTGGGTGCGGGCGGCCAGCATCATGGCGGCCAGGCGGGGATGCGCGCCCAGCTCCGCCATGCGGCGTCCCTGCGCCGTCAGCGCGCCGTCTGCCACCGCTCCCAAATCGGTCAGCAACGCGCGGGCGGCGGCGAGCGGGCCGGCGGCCGGCGGGTCGGGGAAGGGCAGGGCTTCCGGCGGCGTGCCCCAGGCGAGGCAGTCCAGCACCAGGCCGCTCAGCTCGGCCTCGGTGATCTCCGGGCGGTCGAACGGCGGCAGGCCGCGGTGCAGCGCCGGGGACCACAGGCGGATGGCCACGCCGGGCGCTTCCCGCCCCGCCCGGCCGGCGCGCTGGTCGGCGGCGGCGCGGCTGATGCGGACGGTGGCCAGCCGGGTCAGCCCGGTCGCCGGGTCCAGCCGCGGCGCGCGCCGCCAGCCGCCATCCACCACTACGCGCACGCCGGGCACGGTGAGCGAGGTTTCCGCGATGCTGGTGGCCAGCACGACCCGGCGGCCCTCGTCGGCGGGGCGTAGAGCCCCGCCTTGCAGTGCTCTATCCTGCTCGGCGGGCGGCAAATCCCCGTGCAGCGGCAGCACCAGCGCGCCGCAGCCTTCGAGGCCGGCCTGGGCGCGGCGGATGTCTCCCATGCCGGGCAGGAAGGCCAGGATGTCGCCGCGGTGCGCCGCCAATGCGTCGCGCACGGCGGACGCCACGGCGGCGGGCAGGTCGCGCGGGGAGGCGAGGTCGCGCTTGGCGTGCTCCACCGCGACGGGGAACATGCGGCCGGCGCTCTCGATCACGGGGGCGTCCATCAGCGCGGACAGGCGCGCGCCGTCGGCGGTGGCGGACATGGCGAGCAGCCGCAGCTCGGGGCGCAGCTGGCGCTGCAGGTCCAGGCACAGGGCAAGTGCCAGGTCGGCGGCCAGGGCGCGCTCGTGCACCTCGTCCAGGATGACCAGGCCCACGCCGTCCAGCCCCGGGTCCGACAGCAGGCGGCGCACCAGCAGGCCTTCCGTCACCACCTCGATGCGGGTGGCCGGCGAGACGGCGGAGTCGAGCCGGGTGCGATAGCCCGCGGTCTGCCCCACCGCCTCGCCCAGCAGGAACGCCATGCGGGCGGCGGCGGCGCGGGCGGCCAGGCGGCGCGGCTCCAGCATGACGATCTTGCCGGCGGGGCGGCCGGGCGCGCGGCCCAGCAGGTGCAGCGGCGCCAGCGTGGTCTTGCCCGCACCGGGCGGCGCCACCAGCACGGCGTTGCCGCGCGCCAATGCCGCTTCGAGCGCCGGCAGCGCGTCGCGCACGGGAAGGTCGGAGTCTGTCATCGGAGCGTTGGCATTGATGCGATGGTAAGCTTCTTCTAAGACAATGAACTTTGCAGCAAGTGAGCCAAAGCATGAGCCTGACCCGTAAGCGCGTGCTGGTGACGGGCGGCGCCGGTTTCCTCGGTTCGCATCTGTGCGAGCGACTGATCGGCGAGGGGCACGACGTGCTGTGCGTGGACAACTACTTCACCGGGCGCAAGGACAACATCGCCCACCTGCTGCGCCATCCGCAATTCGAGGCGATGCGCCACGACGTAACGTTCCCGCTGTACGCTGAGGTGGACGAGATCTACAACCTGGCCTGCCCAGCCTCGCCGATCCATTACCAGTTCGACCCGGTACAGACCACCAAGACCAGCGTGATCGGCGCCATCAACATGCTCGGGCTGGCCAAGCGGACCGGCGCGCGGGTGTTCCAGGCCAGCACCAGCGAGGTGTACGGCGATCCCACGGTGCATCCGCAGACCGAGGAGTACCGCGGCAACGTCAACCCGCTCGGCCCGCGCGCCTGCTACGACGAAGGCAAGCGCGCGGCGGAGACGCTGTTCTTCGACTATCATCGCCAGCACCAAACGCGCATCAAGGTGGCGCGCATCTTCAACACTTACGGCCCGCGCATGCATCCGAACGACGGACGGGTGGTGTCGAACTTCATCGTGCAGGCGCTGCGCGGCGAGCCGATCACGCTGTACGGCGACGGCAGCCAGACGCGCGCGTTTTGCTTCGTGAGCGACCTGGTGGAAGGCTTCGTGCGGCTGATGGGCACGCCGGATGCGGTGACCGGCCCGGTGAACCTCGGCAACCCGCACGAAATCCCGGTGCGCGAGCTGGCCGAGCGCATCGTGCGGCTGACCGGCTCGGATTCGCCCATCGTGTACCGCCCCCTGCCGCAGGACGACCCGACGCAGCGCTGCCCCGACATCACGCTCGCCCGGCGCACGCTCGGCTGGGAGCCGCGGGTGGCGCTGGACGACGGGCTGCAGCGCACCGTCGCGTACTTCGCCCGCCTGCTCGCCGAGCGCGGCGACGAAGCACCGACCTCCGCCGCGGCGTGACGGCTTCCCAGCATAGGATTGTCCCATGAAGATCGCGATGATCGGCGGCGGCTACGTTGGCCTCGTGTCCGGGGCATGCTTCGCCGACCTCGGCGTGGAGGTGTGCGTGGTCGAGCGCGACGCCGCCAAGCTCGCGCTGCTGCGCGAGGGCAAGATGCCGATCTACGAGCCCGGGCTGGACCGCCTGGTGCACGAGAACACGACGGCCGGCCGGCTGAGCTTCACCGGCGATCTCGCGGCCGCGGTGGCAGGCGTGGAGGCGGTGTTCATCGCCGTCGGCACGCCGACCCGGCGCGGCGACGGCCATGCCGATGTCAGCTACGTCAACGCGGCGGCGGAGCAGGTGGCGCGCGCGCTGACCGGTTACGCGGTGGTCGTCACCAAGAGCACGGTGCCGGTGGGCACGGGCCGCAGCATCGCCGCCATCATGGCGCAGGCCGCGCCGCACGCGGAGTTCGACATCGCCAGCAACCCCGAGTTCCTGCGCGAAGGCAGCGCCATCGGGGACTTCATGCGGCCGGACCGCGTAGTGATCGGCACCGACAGCGAGCGGGCGCGCGAGGTGCTGCGCCGGCTGTACCGTCCGCTGTACTTGATCGAGGCGCCGATCCTGTTCACCGCGCTGGAGACGGCGGAGCTGACCAAGTACGCGGCCAACTCGTTCCTGGCGATGAAGGTGACGTTCATCAACGAGATGGCCGACCTGTGCGAGAAGGTCGGTGCCGACGTGCACGACGTGGCGCGCGGCATCGGGCTGGACGGGCGGATCGGCCGCAAGTTCCTGCATCCCGGCCCGGGCTATGGCGGCTCGTGCTTTCCCAAGGACACGCTGGCGCTGATGCGGATTGCACAGGACTGGGGCGCGCCGTCCCGCCTGGTGGAAGCGACGGTAGCGGTGAACGAGGCGCGCAAGACGGCGATGGCGGCGCGGGTGATCGCCGCGTGCGGCGGCAGCGTGCGCGGCAAGACGATCGCGGTGCTGGGGCTGACGTTCAAGCCCGAGACGGACGACATGCGCGATGCGCCGAGCCTGCCGATCGTGCATCGTCTGATGGAAGGAGGTGCCATCATCCGCGCGTTCGACCCCGAAGGCATGGAGCAGGCGCGTCCGCTATTGCCGGACGCGGTGGTGTTCTGCCGTGACGCCGCCGATGCGCTCAACGGCGCCCATGCCATGGTGCTGGTGACGGAGTGGAACGAGTTTCGCGCCATTGCGCCTGAGCGGCTGGCGGCCTCGCTGGCAGATGGCGTGGTGGTGGATCTGCGCAACGTCTTCGACCCGGCGGCTATGCGCGAGGCCGGGCTGCGCTACAGCGGCATTGGCCGCAGCAATGCCGCGATGGAAAGCGCCGCCAGCGCCTGACGGGATGACGGGCGCCGGCGGCGATGCGGCATCAGCTGGCGGAGGCTGCGGGTGACTTGCGCCCGCGGCGCTTCGGCTCAGGCTCAGCCATCTCTTCGACCACTTCCGGAGCGACGACTTCTGCGGGGCGCTTCGCAGCGGCGCGCTTCTTGGCTGCCGGCTTGGCGGCAGGCGCCTTGGAAGCGGCGGGCTTCGCGGCCGTCGGCTTTGCCGCGACCGGCTGGCGGGCTTTCTCCTTGGCCGCGGCAATCTTCAGCTTCTCGCGCCGGCTCTTGAGTTCGTCCCGGATCATCACTTGCGCCGCCTTCGCCACGGCTGAGCGCGACGCCTCGGGAATCGATTCCAGCGCCGTGAAGAAGGCCTGGCTGACGGGCTTCGTGCCACGGGGCGCGCGGACTGCGGCAGTGTCTGCTTTGAGCATGTGGTTTCCGATTCCTGTGAGTCGTGTCGTCGAGTCTCATATATAGTGCTTGCGCTGCAACGAAATACCTAATTTTCACTGACAACCAGCAGCGGCTCGCGGCGGTGCCGGAACACTTAGGGGCAGCCTGCCTGCGCTGAGCGGGCTCAGGCAGGAAGGAACAGGCGTCCGACGTTCATGCGATCCTGCGCGCCCCAGGCGTATTTGTAGCTTTCGCGCCCGCGCAGGAAATGCAGCTCGCGCACGCCGTCGCGTGCGGCCTGCTCCACGATGTGGCCGAGCAGCAAGGTTCCGGGACTGACGAACGACTCCGCTGCTGCGAACCCGCTGAGATAGAACAGCAGGCGGCCGGGCGCCGCCATGGTGTGATAGACGGCGCAGAGGCGTCCGCCGACATGCAGCACCTGCAAGCGCAAGATGCCGGATGCGGCCAGCTCGGGCACCGCGGCGGCGTGGAACGCGAGCACGGCCGGGTCGGACAGCACGCCGCCGGCCTCGCCCAGGGCCGTCCAGCGATGCTGGTGCATCTGCACCAGGGCTTGCCACGCAAGCGGCGCTTGCGCGGCCGTCGCCACCGCGGCGTGCCAGCCGCCGCGCCGCTCCGCCCGGTGCCGCGACTGGCGCAGGTTGCGCATCATGCCCGCGGGCAGCGGCGCGCCGTCCAGCGTCAGCACGGGGCAGGGCGTCTGAGGCATCGCGGCCTCGCGCCAGCCGGGCGGGCATGCCGCCTGGCGCAGCGCGGACTCGGGCGGCAAGTCCGGCAGCGCGCAGGAGGTGATGCCGGCCGCATCCGCCAGCGCCGTTCGCAGCAGCGCGTCGCTGGCCATCGCAGGCAAGGCGGGATCGAGCAGCGCGTCGCAGTGGTCGCTGAGTCCCACGCCGACCGGCAGCAGCTTGCGCTCCGTTGCCTCGTCCAGCACGTAGAGCGGCAGCATGCCGACGAGCGCTCCGTTCACGCGCAAGGTTGCCACGCGCAGCTGGCCGGTGCCGAAAGCGTGCCACCACGGCAGTTGCCAGGCAGGGGACTGGAACGGCGGCCGGCCGGTGCGATGCCACAGCGCATCCCATTCGGGAAGCAAAGCGCGAAAGCCGGACTCGCTCTCGACCAGCGCCGCGATCATGCCGTGGCGAGCTGTTGGTAGGCCTGCATGTATTGCGCGGTCATGCGCGCGGCGGTGAATTGCTCGCGCGCCACGGCGCGGCAGGTTTCGGCCTCGATCGATCCCGCCTCGCGGATCGCGTCCGCCATCTCCGCCGCCGTGCGCACCAGGAACCCGGTGCGTCCGTGCTCGACCAAGTCCGCCAGCGCGCCGGAAGCAAAGGCGATCACCGGCGTGCCGGCGGACATCGCTTCCATGGCGACGAGGGAGCTGGTTTCCGGCGCGGTGCTCGGCGCCAGCAGGCAGCGCGCCCCGGCCAGCAAGCGGCGCTTGCGCGTGAAGCCGAGGGCGCCGAGGTGGCGGCGGCGCGCATCGAGCAACGGCGACACCTGCTCGGTGAAATACGTCTGGTGCGCCGGGTAGGGGAACGCCACGCCGCCGATCAGCAAGCCGATGCCGGCGCGATGCGCCGCCTGCAAGGCCACGTGCTGGCCCTTCTCCGGGCAGATGCGCCCCAGGATGATCGCGTAGCCGCGGCGGCCGTGCCGGACGGCGGCGAGTGCTGCGACATCCACGCCGTTGCCGATCGGCGGCAGCAGGTGCGGCGTGTGCGGCAGCGCCTGCAACGCGCGGTGCTGCGACGCCGACACGCAGTGCAGCCAGGTGCGCGGCCGCGCCGGGGACAGCGCGGCCGGTGGATACCACGGTGCTGGCAAATGCAGCGTGGCCAGCACCGGCGGACCCGGCGGCGGCAGGTAGGCGTCGAAATCCAGGCCGTGCAGGTGCACCATGTCAACGCGGCCGAGCCAGGGCGCCATGGCGCTGCGGATGGCGGATTGCGCCCGCGCGTGCGCCGCCGGGTCGAACGGCGGCGGCGTGGCGGGGATGGCGGCCAGCTCGCCGGCAACCTGCGACCCTTCGCACGCGACCACGATAGAGCGGTGACCTGCCGCCGTCAGCGCGCGGTCGATGGCGGACAGCACCTGCTCCGCCCCGCCGACCGCGTCCGGCCCCACGGGCGCCAGCGGATAAGCGACGCTCAGCACCGTCAGCACATCGCGCGCGCCGCCAGGCTGCGCCAGCGCGGGCCGGTCATGCCCCAGTCGTAGCGCTCGTAATGCAGCGGCCCGGCATGGGGCGGCTGGGTGAAGTCGTAGCTCGGCGCTGGGCGGAACCGTTCGGACGTGGTGCCAAAGGCGGCGAGGGTGGCACGCTGGGAAACGAAGCAGTCCAGCATGGCGCGCTTGCGGGCCTGTTCCGCCGGGGTGAGCGTCACGGTTGCCTCGTGATGTTGCGAAGCGAGGAAGTGGCCGATGGCCATGCCGCCCTCCGCACTCGCATGATAGCTGGCGAACTCCAAACGCGTGAGCCCTACTGCGGCCTGCGACGTGATGAAGGCGGTGGCGTCGTGATCTGGGTGGCCGCCCTCATACGAATGCGTCAGCACCACTTCGATGCCATGCTGCACCAGCAACGCCCGCAGCGTTTCCGTCAACTCGGGCAAGCGACTGGATGCGCCCTGGTCCGGTGCGGCCAATTCCGCGCACATCGGGGCGACGCCGGCCACGTGCAGCGCTGCCGTCAGTTCGGCGCGGCGCGCGGCGGCGTAACTGGGCACGTCGGTGAAGCCGTGCGCCGCGGCGTCGGCCCCGTTCCGCGGCGCGCCGTCCGTCACGTGCACCAGCAGCAGGCGGCGGAACAGCGGCAGCACTGCGCCTGCGCCGATGGTCTCGTCATCCGGATGCGCGGCGACCAGGGCCACCGCTTGCTCGACCGGCTCGCGCGCGGCCAGGCGGCGCAGCAGGTCAGCCGCGGACGGCATAGCGCCGCAGCATCGCCGCGCAGAACTCGGCGAACTCGGCCGGGTCTTTCGGCGGCGCGGTGTAGTGCGGCCAGGTGCCCTTGTCCTCCGGCGTGAAGCAGAAGGTGACGGTGACGGCGAACTCCTCCAGCGCGCGCATCTGCCGGTCGAACCAGTCGAGCGCGTTCGGCCGGTCGAAGTCGGCCCAACTCAGCCCGGTGCGCAGGTAGGTGACGCCGAGGTCGCGCATCTTGGCCACCGCATCGTCCAGCCGTGGGTCCTCGAAGTGGAACCACTGGCACAGGCCGAACTCCGGCGTGCAGTCCGCGAACGGCTTGGCGGCGCGCTTGGCCCGGCCATGCTCGTCGTACAGCCCCATGTGGAAGTGGCGGTAGTAGGAGGAGCCTTCGGCCTCGCGGTGCCGGGTGGTGGCGGGCCAAGCGGCCGGCAGGTCGTACAGGCTGTACCAATGGATGCGCGGCGCCCGGCCACGCAGCAGCTCGGCGGTGCGCCTGACGCCGAACTCCTGCACCTCCTCGGCGCCGAAGGTCGAGACGCCCACCTCGGACACCCACACCGGCAGGTCCGTCACGGCCTGGATGGAGGCGATCTTGTCCGGCCACTCGTCGATCAGCCAGTTGTTCCAGTCGAGCGGGAAGCCGTGCACCGCCACCGCGTCCACGTGGCCCAGCGCGCCATGGCCGATGAGGCAGCGGATGAAGTCGGGGTCGATCGGCGAGATGCCGCCCAGCACCCGCGGCAGGCCCGGCGCTTCCGACGCGATGGCCTGGCCCGCCAGCTTCACCGTCTCGGCGAAGATCGCCCAGCCGGGGTCGGCCTCTAGGTCCCAGTGGGACTTGTTGTTCGGCTCGTTCCAGATCATCGCCGCCTCGATCATGCGAGCGGGCCTTGCACGGGATAGGCCGGCGCTTGCCCTCCGTCGCGGTGGCGGCAGATGAACATCTCCTCCTCCGGCGCCGACTCGATCTCGTAGCCGGCGCTGCGCAGCATGGCGGCGGAGCAGGCGCGGTTGGGCGCCCACCAGTTGGTGTTGTCGTGGGCGTAGCTCTGCTCGATGAAGTGCAGCTTCGGATAACCGGGATCGTCGAAGTGCTCCGCGTCCCAGAACGCGTAGTCCTCCGCCACGGCCGATATCGCCGGGTCGCCGCGCTGCATGGACTGGAACACCAGCAGGTCCCGCGTGACGTGGGCGTGGATCAGGTCCAGCGCCAGCAGCGGATGGCGCAGATGGTACAGCACGCCGATGAAGAACACGACGTCGAAGCGTTCGCCGAGGGCGGCCACGTCGTACACCGACATCTCGCGGAACTCGATGTCGAGCTGCTCCACCTCGGCGGCGAAGCGGGCCTGCGCCAGGTAGTCGGCGTCGAAGTCGATGCCGACCACGCGGGCAGCACCGCGCCGCTTCATCTCCAGCGAGTAGAAGCCGCCGTTGCAGCCGATGTCGAGCACGGTCTTGCCCGTGAGGTCCGCGGGCACGGCGTGCTGGAAGCTGCGCCACTTCACGGTGGGGAAATCCCCCAGGAAATGCTCCGGCGCAGTCGGCACGCCTTTCAGCTGCATGTTGTGGAACCACGGGCCAAGCTCGGCCGCCCGCTGCCGCACCCGCTCCGCCGTCCAGTCTGCATCCATGCTCACGGTTCCGTCCTCTGCAAGAGTGCGCCCTCGTGCGGCTCCGCCAGCGCGCGCATCGCCTCGCGATAGCCGTGCAGCGTGCCGACATCGACGTAGCTTTCGCCCGCGCGCACGCCCCAGGCCTCGCCGCCCTCGCGCAGGTAGGCGTTGACCAGCGTGCCGATGAACTCGTCCTGCCGCTCCCGCCGCAGCCACAGCGCGTGCAGCTGGTGCAGCAGCGCGCCGGGCAGCTTGAACGCGCCCCAAATCCAGGGCGAGCGCGGAGCGGCGGCCTTCACCTCGATCTCCGTCACCCGGCCCGCCGCGTCCAGCAGCACCGCGTCGAACAGCTCCGGCTGGCGCACGGGGAACAGCAGGAAGCTCAGCCGGCCGTCCGGCAGGCCAGCCAGCGCATCCACCGGGAACCAGACCGTGTCCGGCAGCCCGAGCAGCACCGGCTCGTCCGGGCCGACCAGCGGCAGGGCGCGGAAGATCGCGTCGCACAGCCCGGCGGCGTGGTTCTGCACCACGTAGGCGAAGGCGGTGTCGCCCAGGCTGCCGCCGTAGTATTGCAGGATGTCGGATTTCCAGGGCGAGATGACGAAGCAGATCTTATCCGCCCCGCCGCGCACCATGCGCTCGACCAGGAACTCGCTGACCGCGCGGGGCCGTTCGACGCCGCGCTCGTCCACCCGGCTGCCGATCGGCAGCAGCTCCTTGCTGAAGGCGAGCGGCTGGATGCGCGTGCCATGCCCGGCGGCGGGGATGATGCCCCACATCAGGCCGCGTCCTCGAACGCCGCCACCATCTGGCGTGCCCGGCGCTGCGCGGTGTGCTCGGCCAGCGTGCGCTCCCGGGCACGCCGGGCGAGGGCGTCCAGCTCGGCATCCGACGCGTCGAGCGCCGCCATGGCCTCCGCCGTGTTCCGCGCCACCAGGATTTCCTCGCCCGGGGTGAAGAACTGCTCCAGTCCGTCCCAGCTGTCGGTGAGGATGGGGGTGGCGCAGGCGGCGGCCTCGAACAGCCGGCCGGACGGGCAATGGCCCATCTGCGCCATCGCCGCGCGCGTCACGTTCAGCGTCAGGCGGGAGGAGCAGTAGAACGCCGGGTGCCGGGCGGGCGGCAGGTGCTGCACGAACCAGGTGTTGGCCGTCCAGGGGAACTGCGCCGGGTACTGCGCGCCGCCGATGACGAACCGGTCGCCAGGGCGGCGGCGGGCAGGCTCCACGAACAGCGCCTCCAGCGCCGCTTGCCGGTCCGCCGCGTAGGTGCCGAGATAGGAGAGCAGGGCGCGCGGGGCCGCGCCGGCGACGGGATGGTGCATCGCCGGGTCCACGGAGCCGTAAAGCGGCGCGACCCGGCGCGCCCCGAAGGTGTGGCGCAGGGCCTCCAGCGCGGCGCCGCCGGTGTAGCTCAGCACGAGGTCGTAGCCGCGCAGCCCGTCCGGCCCGATGTAGCCGACCGGCTCGCCTGCGGCCTGGCGGGCGAGGGTCACCGGCGTGTCCAGGTCGTAGAAGCAGGACAGCGCGTCGCCGGCGTCGCCGACCAGGGCAGCGGCCTCCAGCGCGTCCGGGCAGTAGGAGGTGACGACCGCCACGTCCGCGCCGGCCAGGGCGCGGCGGGCGGGGGCAAGGGCCGTGGGCCAGTCCGGGTAGAGCACCAGCTCGCCGCCGGGGGGCAGCGCCACGAGGTCGCGGTTCTGCGCGTAAAAGGGTTGGTCGCGCTCGAAGAACGTCACCGGGTGGCCGTCCGCCAGCAGGGCGTTGATCAGGCCGCGCCACAGGGCCGCATGGCCGTTGCCCCAGGAGGAGCTGACGGCCAGGCCGAAGATCACGATTCTCATGCGGGGCGGGGCTGGCGCATCTGGCAACGTGTCTGCCATCGCGGCCCGCGGCGGTGCAAGGGCGTCAGGGCCCCGGCGCGGCGCGGCGCGTGGCGCGGCGCAGGACGAGCAGGCCCAGCAGGGCGGACAGCAGCGAGCCGCCGAAGATCGCCAGCTTGACCTCTGCCTCGCGCCCCGGGCCGGGAAACGCCAGGTCGCCGATGAACAGGCTCATGGTGAAGCCGATGCCGCACAGCACGCTGCCGCCGTACAGCACGGGCGTGGTCAGCTCCGGCGGCAGGTGGACCAGGCGCAGCTTGGCGGCGAGCATGCTGGCGCCGAACACGCCGGCCTGCTTGCCCAGCACCAGCCCGCCGGCGATGCCGAGGAACACCGGGTCGCTCACCGTGCGCAGCGACACGGCGCTGAACTGCAGCCCGGCGTTCATCAAGCCGAACAGCGGCAGGATGGCGTAGGCGTCCCACCCGTCCAGCGCCCGCTCCAGCCGCTCCGCCGGGCTGGCGCTCTCGCTGGTCTCGCTACCCATCGGCACGGCGAAGGCCAGCGCCACGCCGGACAGGGTGGCGTGGATGCCGGACCGGTAGATGGCGGCCCACAGCACGGCCCCGCCCAGCAGGTAGGGGCCGAGCGCCCGCACGCCCGCAACCCGCAACCCGACCAGCCCGGCCAGCACGGCGGCGGCCACGCCCAGCGCCGCCCAGTCCAGGCTGCTGCTGTAGAACAGCGCGATCACCACGATGGCGCCGAGATCGTCCAAGATGGCGAGCGCGGTCAGGAACACCTTGAGCGCCACCGGCACCCGCGCGCCCAGCAGGCTGAGGGCGGCCAGGGCGAAGGCGATGTCGGTCGCCACCGGCACCGCCCAGCCGCGCAGGGCCGCCGGGTTGGCGTGGTTGATGGCGGTGTAGATCAGGGCGGGTGCCACCATGCCGCCCAGCGCGCCCACCAGCGGCCCGGCGGCCAGGCGCACCGACGCCAGCTGGCCCTGCGTGATCTCGCGGCGAATCTCCAGCCCGACCAGCAGGAAGAACAGGGCCATCAGCCCTTCGTTCACCCAATCATGCAGCGGCATGGCGAAGCCGGCGGTCCCGGCACTGAGCCCGATCGGCAACGCCAGCAGCGCCTGGTAGGACGGGGCGGCCGGCGAGTTCGACCAGGCGAGCGCCACGCAGGCCGAGGCCATGAGCACGAGCCCGCCCGCCACGCTGCTTCGAAAGAAGGCCGTCAGCACATCCAGGCTCCGCGCGGAGGCGCTGGGCAGGTTCGGTTGGTCCATGCCCTGCCTTAAGCCGTCGCACCGGCGCGAGCCAGGCGCACCAGGGGTGGACGCCGTGTTATCCGTTCAGGCCACGCAACTTTACTCAGCCCGGAAGATGCGGGATGACGCGGTGCCTTTCACGATATGTTGGCATAAGCAACCCGGTTCCAGGAACACTTCACCCATGAGCGGCACGAATTACACGTTCACGACGTTCGATCCCGTGGTGGATGGCCTGGTCACGACCGATGCGATCAACGACGCGGGCGAGGTGGTCGGGTCCTACTACGCCACCAGTGGCTCGTTCTACGCGTCGAACGGCTTCACCGATTTCGGCAACACCATCAGCACGCTCGATGTCCCCGGCTCCTCCGCGACCGCCATCACAGGGGTGAACGCGAGCGGCACGGTCGTCGGCTACTCCTTCACCAGCGACAACACGATCGCCTTCGTCGGCCAGCCTGGCAACCTCACGACCATCGCCATGGCGGGGACGGACGTGAGGGCGGCGGCGATCAACGCGTCTGGCGAGGTGGTGGGGACGGCAGGCGCCAACAGCTTCACCGACATCAACGGCGCGTACTCCACGGTAGCCATCGGCGGCGCGCAGGCCACGCAGGCGGTCGGCGTGACGGCGGCGGGCGTGGTGTTCGGCAACGAGACCGACGCCGCCGGGCTGGACCACGGCTTCCTGGACAAGGCGGGCGTGTTCCGGATCATCAACGTGCCGAACTCGCAGGGCACCACCTCCATCGCAGGGGTGAACGCCACCGGCGAGATCGTCGGGGAGTATGACGACCCGTCCGGCAACACCGAGGGCTATGCGGACATCGGCGGGACGTTCAGCAGCATCGCGGCGCCCGGCAGCTCCTACACCGTCGTCGCCGGCGTGAACGATGCCGGCACGGTGGTCGGCTACTACCTGGGGGATGACAGCGACCTCCACGGTTTCGTGGACCAGGCAGGAACCATCACCAGCTTCGACCCGGCGGGGTCGGTCTCCACGATCGTGCAAGGCATCAACAGCTCCGGCCAGATCGTCGGCAGCTACACCGACGCCGACAGCGGGGCGCAGCTGGCCTTCACCGCAACCCCGGCCTGCTACTGCCCCGGCACCCTGATCCGTACGGACCGGGGCGACGTGGCGGTGGAGCACCTGGCGATCGGCGACCGGGTGATGACGCTGGGCGGCACGGCGGAGCCGGTGCGCTGGATCGGCCGCCGGTCCTATGCCGGGCGCTTCCTGCGCGGCCGCCCGGCGTTGCATCCGGTGCGGGTGCGGGCCGGCGCGCTGGCCGAAGGCGTGCCAAGCCGGGACCTGCTGGTGTCCCCGGAGCACGCCCTGTTGCTGTCCGGCGTGCTGGTGCGGGCGGTCGACCTGGTGAACGGGGCCACGATCGTGCGGGAGGCCGGCTTGAAGCGGGTGGACTACCTGCACGTCGAGCTGGCGGCCCACGACGTGATCTGGGCCAACGACGCGGTGGCCGAGACGTTCGTGGACGACGACAGCCGCGGCCGGTTCAGCAACGCGGCGGACCATGCCGCGCTATACCCGGACGCGGCGCAGGTGGAGGCTGCGTATTGCGCCCCGCGGGTCAGCCAAGGCCACGAGCTGGCGCGCATCAAGGCGGGCCTGGCGCGGCGGGTGATGGCCGCCTGAGCCTTCGGCCGGCGCTCGTCAACGCAGCAGCTTCGGCCTCCCGAGGGCAGGCACAACCTGAAAGCAGCCTCGCATGCCTCAAGCCAAGGACGAGGCGGACCCCGTTCCAAGTCCCGTGCGCCGCCTTGGTCCTGCCGCCCTGGTTCTCGCCGGTGGCCAAGCCCGGCGCATGGGCGGCGGGGACAAGCCGCTGCTCATCCTGCACGGCCGGAGCCTGCTGGCCCGCATCGTGGCAACGCTTGCCCCCGACCACGCCCACATCGCCATCAGCGCCAACGGCGACCCGGCGCGCTTCGCCACCAGCCTGCCCGTGCTGGCCGATCAGGAGCCCGGGCAGGGGCCGCTGGCCGGCGTGCTCGCCGGGCTGGACTGGGCCGCCGGGCTCGGCGCGCCCGCCCTGCTGACCGTGCCCGGCGACACGCCGCTGATCCCCGCCGGCCTTGCCCGCAGCCTCGCCCCCGCCCCGGCGGTGGCGGAAAGCGGCGGGCGGCGGCACCATGCGGTGGCGCTCTGGCCGGTGGGCGCGCGCGAGGCCCTGCGTGCGTTCCTGCGCCAGCCCGGCCCCCGCAGCGTGCGCGCCTTCGCGGACACGCTGGCCATGCGCCCGGTGGCGTTCGCGGGCGACCCATTCGTCAACGTCAACACCCCGGGTGACCTCGCAGCACTCGATGCCGCGCTGCGCGTCACTCCGCCCCGGCCGGCTGCACCGTGACGCGGCGCGCGCCGTAGGACACCCACACCCGGTTCTGCCGCAGCCAATCCGTGCCGAGCAGCATGTCCGCCCCAGGCCAGCGCAGCCCGCTCACGCTCAGCACGGGGGCCACGTAGCGGATGGGGCCCAGGCGCAGCTCGGCGAACTGGTGATGATGCGTCGGGTTCACCGCCCCGTCCACGCCGACCGACTGGCCCGCCGGGTCCCCCGCCAAGGCCGCCGCGTCCAGGCCGGCGCGGGCGGCGGCGGCCTCGCCCAGGGTGGACAGGTTGGAGCCGGTGTCCAGCAGGGCGGCCACCGGCCGGCCATCGACGGCCATCGGCAGCACCACCACGCCCGCCTGCGAGACGCTCGCCACCACCGAGGCCCGCGGCCCCTGCCACGGCACGTCGTCGCCACCGCAGCCCGGCGCATGGTAGAGCGCCATGCGGCGGTGCGGCAGGTCGAACTCCACGTCGAACGCGCTGAGCCAGTCGGCGCCCAGCAGGCCCGCGGCTTGCAAACCCGCCTCCTGCAACGGCTCCCCCGGCGGCGTGGGGAGCGAGGCCACCGCGGCGCTGCGGTCCAGCAACTGCATCCCGCCGATCGCCAGCGACCGCAGCGCCGCGTTCTGGGTGATGATCGTGCCGCCGATGCCCTGGATGGCGCTGCTGCGCCGCGGGTCGGCCGGCAAGGCGAGCCGCGCCATGGCGGCCGGCGTCACCAGGGAGCTTTCCGCGCCGGTATCGACCAGCAGCGTCACCGGCTCGCCGTCGATCGCGGCCGCCACGCTGACAAAGCCATGGTCCAGGATGACCGGGATTTCCGCCAGCTTGGCCAGCCGGCAGGCCTCCGGCGCGGCGGGAGCGACGCCGCACCCCGCCAACAGCAGGCCGCCGAGCAACGGCCCAGGCTTCATGCGCCCAACTTCATGCGTTCTATCCGAACGTGCGCGCCAGCCCGTCCGCCAGGCCGACCGGCTCGACCCCCAGCGTGCGGCGCATGGCGTCGATGGCGAACGTCTTGTCCTCCAGCAGCCGCTGCACCTCCGCCTGCCGGATCGTGGGCAGGCCCGGCAGCAGCCGGGTGAGGGGGGCCGCGAGGCGCAGCAGGCCGGCGGGGACCGGCACGATGCGGGGCCGCGGCAGCCCGGCGGCGGCGGCCACGGCGCGGACCAGGTCGGCGTAGCGCACGCTGTCCGCCCCGGCGAGCACGATCGCCTCCGCCCCGCGCCATTCCGCGTCGATGGCGGCGCGCAGGCTGGCCGTCACGTCTGCCTGGTGGATCGGCCGCACCATGGCGCGGCCGCCGCCCGGCAGCGGCACCACCGGCAGGCGGCGCAGCAGCCGGGCCAAGCGCTGCACGTTGTCCTCGCCCTGCGCGCCGTAGATCATGGTGGGGTGCAGCATGGCGCCGCGCCGGCCGGACCGCTGGAACGCGGCCTCGCCGGCCAGCACGCCCGCCGCATGGGCATCCGGCCAGCGGGTAAACTTGCGGGTGCTGCCGAGGAGGACGAAATGGCGCACGCCGGCCGGCGCGGCCTCCAGGATGGCCGCCGCGTGCCGGGCATGGGCGCAGGACGCCACCACCTCCGCCCCTTGCAGCGCCCGGCGCAGCGCCGGGCCGTGCTGCAGGTCGGCGACGGCAGGGACGCCTGGCAGGCCGGCCGCCGACCACTTCGCCGGGTCGCGCACCACCGGCACGTAACCGATCCCGTCCGCCGCCAGGGACCGGCAGAGGGCTGCGCCGGAGCGGCCGGACGCGCCGATGACGTGGATGCGCGCAGGACGGCTCATGACCGCATCATACGGCCGGCGCGAGACAGGAAAAGCCTGTGGTATAGTCATACCACATAGGCAATCCCTTGACTTTGCGCGCCTTCGCGGCGATACGGTGCCGCCTCATGCAGACGGGTATGCGGCCATGAAGACGACCATCTCGCTCAAACCGGCGGACGCCACCAAGAACTGGACGCTGATCGACGCGGACGGGCTGGTGCTCGGGCGGCTGGCCGCCATCATCGCGCAGCGGCTGCGCGGCAAGCACAAACCGCAGTTCACCCCCCACGTCGATTGCGGCGACAACATCGTGGTGGTCAACGCCGAGAAGGTCCGCGTGACCGGCAACAAGGCGGACCAGTCGGTGTTCTACTACCACACCGGCTTTCCTGGCGGCATCAAGGGCCGTTCGGTGCGCCAGATTCTGACCGGGCGGCATCCGGAGCGCGTGATTGAGAAGGCGGTGGAGCGGATGATCACCCGCGGCCCGTTGCAGCGCGAGCAGATGCGCCACCTGCATGTTTATGCCGGGCCGGAGCACAAGCATGACGGCCAGCAGCCGCAGAAGCTGGACGTGGCTGCCATGAACGCCAAGAACGCGAGGGTCTGATGTCCGACACCATCCCAGACAGCCAGGACGCCGGTGCCCGCACCGGCACCCTGGCCGACCTCAAGGATCTCGCCGCGTCCGGCGCGCTGCCGACGCCGGAGACCGCCGCGATCCGGGTCGATCCGAAGCGGGACGCGCTGGGCCGGTCTTACGCGACGGGCCGCCGCAAGAACGCGATCGCGCGGGTCTGGATCAAGCCCGGCCGCGGCGACATCAACGTCAACGGCAAGACGGTGACGACCTATTTCGCCCGCCCGGTGCTGCGGATGCTCATCACCCAGCCCTTCCTGATCTCCGACCGCTACAACCAGTTCGACGTGTTCTGCACGGTGACGGGCGGCGGCTTGTCCGGCCAGGCCGGCGCGCTGCGCCACGGCATCAGCCGGGCGCTGACCTATTACGAGCCGGATTTGCGCGGCATTCTGAAGCTGGCCGGGTTCCTGACGCGGGACAGCCGGGTGGTGGAGCGCAAGAAGTACGGCAAGGCCAAGGCGCGGCGGTCGTACCAGTTCTCCAAGCGGTGATCCGCCGGCCGCCGTCAGACGGACGGCGGCCCGCAGGGTTCTGCCCTGCACCCGAAAGGGGATGGTCATCCCCTTTACCCCTTATTTCCAGGTGTCCAGAGGACGATCGCCCTCTAGTAGGGTTCGGGGCGAAGCCCTGACCTAGCTGCCGCCGCTTAGCTGATACGGAACGGCTTGACCGCGTGCGTGCTGCGCCCGACCTACAGGGCAGCCTCGAAAGGACTTCCTCGATGCCGCGCAAGACCGGTCGCCAATTCTATGCCAACCCCGGCCCGACCAACATCCCGGACAGCGTGCTCCGCGCCATGGACCGCCCCACCATCGACTTCATGGACCCGGAGTTCACGGCCGTGTTCACCCAGGCCGTCGCCGGGTTAAAGCGGGTGCTGCGGGCGGCGGGCGAGGTGTTTTTCTACACCGCTTCCGGCCATGGCTCGTGGGAGGCGACGCTGGTCAACCTGTTCTCGCCGGGGGACACCGTGTTGATTGTGGAGACCGGCTGGTTCAGCGAGGGCTGGTCCGCCATGGCGGTCAAGTTCGGCCTGAACCCGGTGGTGGTCGCTGGGCCAGACTGGCGCCGCGGGGTGGAGTATGACGCCATCACCCAGGCGCTGCGGCAGCACCCGGCGGCCAAGGGCGTGCTGTGCGTCCACAACGAGACCTCGACCGGCATGGCGTTGGACATCCCTTCCGTGCGCGCGGCCATCGACGCCGCCGGGCCCTCGCTTGAAGGCGATGGCGCGCTGTTGCTGGTGGACACGATCTCCTCGCTCGGCTCGATGGAGTTCCGCTTCGACGAGTGGGGCATCGACGCCGCGGTGGGGGGCAGCCAGAAGGGCCTGATGCTGCCGACCGGCTTCTCCTTCACCGCCGTGTCCGCCAAGGCGATGGCTGCACACGCGAAGGCGGGGCTGCCGCGGCACTATTTCGACTGGTCCGAGATGCTGCGCCGGCCGCAGCGCTCCTTCATGGGCACCGTGCCGACGGCGCTGTTCTACGGCCTTGCGGAATCGGTGCGCCTGATCGAGCTGGAAGGGCTGGACGCGGTGGTCGCGCGCCACCACCGGCTGGCGGAGGGCGTGCGCCGGGCCGTGCGGACCTGGGCGGGCAATGAGGGGGGGCCGGAGCTGTTCTGCCTGCCGCCGGACCGTCTTTCGAACTCGGTGACGGCGGTGCAGATGCCGCCGGGCCACAACGCGGACGCGGTGCGCAAGACGGCGCTGGATCGGTTCAACGTCTCCACTGGCGGCGGCTTGGGCAAGCTGGGCGGCCAGGTGCTGCGGATCGGCCACTTAGGGGACCTGAACGAGCCGATGGTGCTGGGCACGCTGGGCGCGCTGGAGATGAGCCTGCGGCTGAATGGCGTGCCACATGGCCGTGGCGGGGTGGATGCGGCGATGGAGTGGCTGGCGGAGGCGGCGTAGCGCACGCCAAGGCTGCGTCACTGGCAGTACCCGGCGGCTGCGGCCTCAGCCCCGGGTCGAGTCGCTGTGCCTACGGGTAAGGCACGGCTAGATGGAGCTGGCTGCTCGGCTCCTGGTGCCCCAGCTTGCCAACCTGCCAGCGATGCGCCGTCTGGCGGAGAATAACTCGCCAGCAAGTGGTCTTGTCTCAGCAGCTCTTACAATGGTGCGGCTGGACACACCCTGCATATCGGGTCGCGAGCACGCTGATGATGCAAGTTCCGCCCTGCGGACGCTCCGGTTGTACTCGCGTTGCTGGATGCTTCCAAATTGGAATCAGCCAATCCGCTTCGATTTTCAGGGTCATGCCAGCGGGCACGGTCCTGGAAGTTGCGCTGCGGCCAAATAAGCCGGTCATGCGGGCGCAACCATGCTGGAATTAAGGCGTCTGGGTCTCATATCATGTCCACTCAGGCGGGGTATATCTGCAACTGGATATTGTTGACAGGCATTGGGACGAAAGGCAGGGGGCATTGATCGTACTGGACGAAGCTCCCTCCCGTGCGGTTGGCGGAGTTTTTCGCCAGGGTCGTCGCTTGTCCGACAAGATACTGGTCGCCTTCCACCACGCTTGCGACGTGGATGATTTTGTCGTCGCGGACTGCTTGCTTCGCACGCTGGAGCTGATGCTGATGCGACGCTCGCCGCCCGGGGACACAGGCCGCCGCCGCAGCATCGAGAGCCTGGTCGCGGCACACGAGCGCCTATGGTGTTTGCGCAACCCTGACATCGACGTTTAGCACCGCGGCCAAGTTCGAAGCCGCGCCTGCCCTTTGGCAACGACTCACCCGTCCGGTGCCCGGCAAGCGCGCCTGGCCTGCGCTATGACGCCTCGCCCGCCTGGCGCAGCACGTGCAACGCGGCCGAGGCGTCTTCGGCCAGCACCGCCAACCGGCGAGGGATGGCGCCGATGCTGCCTTCCACCGCGCTCACATGCCCGTCGAGCACGGTGGCGGCGATGCCTGCGTCCGCCAGCAAGGCTATCAGGAAGCTGAGGCGGACGGGATCGTTGGTGACCACGATGACGTGCATGGGGTAGCCCCGCTGGCAGGTGGCAGCACCGCCTTACCTTGACCGGTTTTCCGGGCCGCCGATATCATCGTAGCGAACATCGCCCGATGCCATGCCTTCCACGACCCGGAGTTTCCCCGTTTGGGCGTTGTTGCAAGCCTGCCCTTGATCGGCCACACGCCTCATCCAACCGAATCCGGCAGTGCCGGGGCGCTCGCCCGCCTGTCCCGGCTGATCTCGGAGGACATGCTGGCGTGCAACCGCGCCGTCATTGGCCGGATGGACAGCCCGGTGTCGCTCATTCCGCAGCTGGCGGCCCACATCGTGGCTGCCGGGGGCAAGCGGCTGCGGCCGATGCTGACCCTCGCGACCGCCCGGATGTGCGGCTATGACGGGCAGCGGCACGTCCAGTTGGCGGCCTGCGTCGAGTTCATCCACACCGCCACCCTGTTGCACGACGACGTGGTGGATGAGAGCGTGCTGCGCCGCGGGCTGGCCAGCGCCAACGCGATCTTCGGCAACCAGGCGTCCGTCCTGGTGGGCGATTTCCTGTTCGCCCGCGCGTTCCAGCTCATGGTGGAGGACGGCTCGCTCGAAGTCCTGGCCATCCTGTCCCGTGCCGCGGCCACGATCGCCGAGGGCGAGGTGCTTCAACTCACCACCCAGAACGACCTTTCCACCTCGGAGACGCGCTACCTGGATGTGATCGGCGGCAAGACCGCCGCGCTGTTCGCCGCCGCGTGCCAGGTGGGCGGGGTGGTGGCGGGCAGCCCGGCAACCGAGGTCGCGGCCTTGGCGGAGTATGGCACAAACCTCGGCATGGCGTTCCAGCTGGTTGACGACGCGCTGGACTACGCGGCGGATCAGCGCGTCCTGGGCAAGACGGTCGGCGACGATTTCCGTGAGGGCAAGATCACCTTGCCAGTGCTGGCCGCCTATGAAGCCGGCACCTCCAGCGAACGCGCCTTCTGGCGCCGCACCATCGAGCAGTCCGAGCAGGTCGAGGCCGATCTTGACCATGCGCTGGCGCTGATGGAACGGTGCGGTGCGCTGGCCACCACCGTTGCCCGGGCGCGCCGCTTCGCCGACGCGGCGCAACAGGCGCTCGGCGCGTTCCCGCCCAGCGAGTTGCAGCGCTGCCTGTATGACATCGCGGATTACACGGTCAGCCGAGTCACCTGATCAGGCAGCGGCGGCGCTGCCGCCCGCGGGTGGGTGCGACTCAAATCGCTGCGGTCAAGGCTGGCGTCCCGTAGGGGATTCGAACCCCTGTTACCGCCGTGAGAGGGCGGTGTCCTAGGCCTCTAGACGAACAGGACATTGTTCGCGTGCTGGATAAGCAAAACTGGCCGGCTTCGCAAGCCTGCCCCGTTCCATCAGTTCCCCTCAATGCATGGGCTGCCCTGCGGCCAGTTGCAGGGAAGCGCCGGATGTGGTCGGACCCGGACCCAGGCTGCGATCAAGCCGGCCTGGGCTGCATCGGAGGCAAGGTGGCAAACGGCTTGGAACGCGAGGCCCCAGACGACCTGATCGCCGCATGCCGCCACCTAGAGGACCTGGAAGTCTTTGTTGGCCAACGCTCCCGCATGCATCCTGGGCCTGGCTGGGCGCTGTTGCTCCGTACCCTGGCACGGGACTTGGCCGAGGTCAGGTCAGAGTTGCTGTTGCAGAACATCGTGTGGCCTGCGGCAACCCGGCGTTAACGCTTGGCATGCTAGAGTCCTGCAACCTCTGCGCGACTCAACCGGAAAACGCCGGCAGCCAGCTTGTTTACCGTATCGCGGGGCGTTAATCCGGCATAAGTACGACCCTGATCAACCAAGGCAGCCAGATGTCTGCGTCAGTTCAGAAACAATCTCAGTCTCAATCTCTTAGCTCGCCAAACAATCCGCCACCGCCCACTGTGATGCCATACTTGGTCTTACTGGTGGCTCTTCTGTCGCTGAGCTTTGTCATGTTTGGCTGGGATGCGGCCTTCGCACCGGCCTAACGGTGACTAAGTCTTGCCCTGGCGGGTTGGCAGGCGCGCAACTGCGGCAGCGCGACGGCCAGCACGACAGGCATCGGAGCAGTAACGCACCTCGTCCCAGCTCCGCGCCCATTTGCGCCGCCACTGAAACGGGCGGCCACAGGCGGCGCAAATCTTCTCTGGCAGTTCTGACTTCTTCATGGCGCCAATCCGATTCGCCCAACCACCTGGCCTGAATGTGGGTCGAGTAGCACGATCCGGTCCGCACCGCCGCCTTGCAGCAGCACGGCCAAACGGTCTCCCGCGGAGGCGATGGCTTGCATGTGGGTTCCCGGCGCCTCGTTCATGGCTTGCGCCAAGAGTGGCGGCGGCACGGCCAGCCGGCGAACGATCACGACCACGAGCGTGGCGACCATGGCCACGATCAGCACGCCCATCACGACCACGGCCGTCAGCAACGCGCGCATTCCGTCTCCTCATGCCGATGAAAGCGCGCTATCTGCAGCGCCATGAGCAGTCCGCAGGACGGCCCCTGGAGCGTCGTCGCCGGGGCCGATGATTCGGGGCTTCGGCTCGATCGCTTCCTTGCGGCCAGGATCGGGACGATTTCACGCACCAGAGTCAAGGCCCTTATCGAAGGCGGGCACGTCGCCGCCAGCGGCACCACCGCCCTTGACCCGGCGCTCACCGTGCGCGCCGGCCAGGAATACACCTTGGTCGAGCCAGCGCCGGTGGCCGCTGCGCCGATCCCGCAATCCATGGCGCTGCCGATCCTGTTCGAGGATGCGGACCTGCTGGTGCTGGACAAGCCCGCTGGGCTGGTCGTGCATCCTGCGCCAGGCAACCTTGATGGCACGTTGGTGAACGCCTTGCTCGCGCATTGCGGCGACAGCCTGCCCGGCATCGGCGGCGAACGGCGCCCCGGCATCGTGCATCGCCTGGACAAGGACACCTCGGGCGTCATGGTCGTGGCGAAGTCCGATCTGGCCATGGCGGCGCTCGCCGCAGCCTTCGCGTCCCGCACGATGGAACGCTCCTACCTCGCCCTGTGCTGGGGCATCCCGTCGCCCTCGGAGGGCGAGATCAACGGGCCGATCGGGCGCGACCCGCGGGACCGCAAGCGGATGGCCGTGGTGCCCCGCGGCGGCAAGGCGGCGCTGACGCGCTACCGGGTGCGCAACGCCTGGGGGACGGCCGCCGCGCTGGCGGTCTGCCGCCTTGCCACCGGGCGAACCCATCAAATCCGCGTTCACCTTGCCGCCGCGGGTCATCCAATCGTGGGAGACCCGGTTTACCTGCGACGCATCCCGGCTGCCGCTCGCCTGCTGCCGGCCAGGCAGCGCAGCCTGCTGCTGGACTTCCCGCGCCAGGCGTTGCACGCCGCGGTGCTGGGCTTCACCCACCCGCGCACCAGGCAAGCCTTGCGGTTCGAGACGCCGTTGCCGCCCGATTTCCAGGCCCTGCTTGACGGGTTGGACACCGTTGATTCGTCACATTGTCCTTGACCGTACCAACGCGGTCCTGTATTAGCTTATGCACAAATCATCCCGCCGGCGCGGCGGAAAGATGCCATCCCAGCCACTCGCTGCCTAACCAGGGGCGATCGCCAGGACGTGAGGTGTCGCAATCGCGTCAACGCTTGTCTGGAACTGAAACCGAGATCAGCCTTCGCCGTATTGGGTGGGCGTCCGTCATCCGGACAGAAGGAGCCAATCGATGGCCTCTGCTATGGTTAATGTTGCGCCTGAGGGCAACCTCTCACGTTACCTGCAAGAGATACGCAAGTTCCCCATGCTCGCGCCGGAGGAGGAGTTGGCGCTGTCCAAGGCATGGCGAGACAATGAGGACATGGACGCAGCGCATAAGTTGGTCACGTCCCACCTTCGCCTGGTCGCCAAGATCGCCATGGGCTACCGCGGCTATGGTTTGCCGGTGGGCGAGCTGATCAGCGAGGGCAACGTGGGCATGATGCAGGCGGTTAAGCGGTTCGACCCGGACCGCGGCTTCCGCCTTGCGACTTATGCCATGTGGTGGATTCGCGCTGCTATCCAGGAATACATCCTGCACAGCTGGTCCTTGGTGAAGATGGGCACCACGGCCGCGCAGAAGAAGCTGTTCTTTAACCTGCGCCGGCTCAAGGGCCAGATGCAGGCGATCGAGGATGGCGACCTGAAGCCTGACCAGGTGGCCAAGATTTCCCGCGTGCTCCAGGTTCCCGAGCAGGACGTGGTCAGCATGAACCGCCGCTTGGCCGCGCCCGACCACAGTCTGAATGCCCCGGTCCGTGCGGACAGCGAGGGGGAATGGCAGGACTGGCTGGTGGACGAGGGGCAGAGCCAGGAGGCCGAGCTTGCAGACCGCGAGGAGCTCACTGGCCGCAAGACCTTGCTGTCGAATGCGCTCAAGACCCTGAATGAGCGTGAGCGCCATATCCTGATCGAGCGTCGCCTCAAGGATAATCCCACCACGCTGGAGGAGCTGTCGCAGCAGTACTCCATCTCGCGCGAGCGGGTGCGGCAGATCGAGGTTCGTGCCTTCGAGAAGCTGCAGAAGTCCATGAAGCAGCAGGTTGTCGAGCAACGCCTGGCCATCCCGCTCGCGGCCTAAGCTCATGGTCGGACAGACGCGGCATTAGGAAGACGGGGGTTTGGCGTCCAGCCATTCCTCCGTCAGCCATGTCCGCTCGGCCCGGAGAAGCTTAAGAGTTCTTGCATTGCGGCCAGTGACGGCAAGCTGCGACACCATCTGGGCCAGTTCGGTCAGCAGCCATCCGGCCCCACAACAAAACCAACACAGCAGCGGGCGTGCCGGATCGCTGAGCAGATCCAGTGCCGCGTCAACCGAACCGCCATGTTCCCAAAGCAGCAGCAGCGGCGAGAACGCCGATGCGGTCCCGAGCAAGGCGATCGTGCGGAAATGCGGCCTCCCGGACGTGCCGTCCAGCGGGTAGGCGACCAGCGCCGGCGCCAGCAGGACCAACAGCGTCAACCCCGTTCCCGGCGCAGTCGCCAGCATCCCGCCGCACACCAGCCCTTGCAGCCAGAACCAGGAGCGCGGCGCCCGCGTGGCGGCCGACCCCGCCATCAGGCAAACACTGCCCAGGCGAGTGCCGCCACGCAGGCCAGCAAGGCCAGCCCAGAGGCGACATCCTGCCCTACGCGCCGGGTCTGGCTTGTCCGGTCTGCCAGGGTGCGGGTCATGTCGGCGACGGCTATGTCAATCTCGACGATCCGGTCCCGTGCCGCAGCCAGGCCATCAGTGTCCTCGGCAAGCTCCGTCCGGCTCCCCAGCAAGTCTGCGATCGGGGCAAGCAGACCGGCCTGGCCCAGGCTGGTCAGCCGTTCGGACAAGCGGGTGCGGCGCGAGCGGCTGTTGAATTGCTGGATGACCGGCCGCATGGCATCCACGACCCACGCGCTCAACGCCGGCAGCAGGACGGGACTCGTCTTGGCCTGCAGCATGGCCAGCAGCTGCAGCTGGGACAATAGGCTGCCCGGCAACAGCGCTCCGGCGAGGTGCGCGAGGTCCATGTCCAGCCGGGCATCTCGCCGCGCGGCCACGAAGGCAGCCACATGGGCGTCCACCAGGAGCTGGTTGCCCCGGGGCTGCTTGGCGGAGTCTTCCAGCGCCGGCAGCAGCTCAGCCAGCTTGGTGACCCAGTGCCGTGCCGCCATCGGCGAGTCGCACGGGGCGAGCGGGTTCAGGCCGTAGCACAAGCGGATCACGCCGCTGCCGCCCCGCCCCGCCGCCAGCCAGCCGCTCATCTCCTGTGCGGCCTGCCTGGCCGCCGCGGCGTCAGGCTGGCCCTGTTGTTCGGCCCAGAGGCCTGAGATGTTTTGCGCCGCGAACGCGACCAGCCGCTCGGTCGTGTCCGGGGCGTGGTGCAGCGCATGATCAAGCGCCGCCCCGAAGCCCGACGGCCACAGCATGAGGGACCGCCACAGGATCGGCGCCGTCGGGTCGAGCATCCCCGTCACGCGCATGATCAGGATCGCGTCGGCTCCGGCGTCGCCCGCGGCGCGCGAGGCGCCTGAGCGCAGCGCCTCGTCCACCCGCCCCGCCATGGCCAAATCCCCCAGGCTGCGGCGCAGCCAACGGTCTATGCCGCCGGTCCGCAGCAGCGCGATGCCGGCGGCGGCCTCATGCTGCAGGGCGTAGGCCAGGCCCCGGGCCGTCCAGGCTTGCCGGCTGCCCAGCTCGATGGCGCGCTGTGCCCGGCGCAGCGGCCGTGCCGCAATCCGTCGTGCCCGGGCGGCGGCCGGGCTGGCGAGCAGCTCCAGGGAGGGCCGGTGGTCCGGGTCGTCCGCCAACATGCCATGCACCAGCTCGGCGAGGGCCACCGGCAGCCGGTGCGTTCCGACAAGGGCGGCATAGCTGCCAAGGTCCAGCTTGCGTTGCAGGACCGCCTCCTCCGGCACGCCCGCCACGGGGCTGCCCCCGAGCGAAAGCATCACCAGCAGGGCGCCGAGCGCATACACGTCGTCGGCCGCCGTGCCGTCGCCGCGGCCGGCAGCCATGCAGACGGACACGTAGGGCGGCTCCATCCAGCCCGGCTGATGGCAAGCCGGCGGGGCGGACCAGGCCGCCCCCAGCGTCACGGGGGAGCCCGGCGCGGCCTGGAACACGTTGTCTGCCCGGATCGCCCGGTGCGTCACGTCCCGCGCCCGCAGGCCCGCCAGCACGGCGGTCAGCGGCTTGAGCACGTGATCCACCAGCTCCGGCTCGGACCAGGGGCGCATCGCGGTGGCCAAGGAGGGCCCGGGTGGAGCGGGGCAGAACACGAAGTAGCCCGTCTCCCCACTTGGCAGGGCGGCAGGCCCGTGCCCCAGCGGCCCCAGCAGGTTGCGCGTGTCCGCACCCGCCATGGCATTCAGCACCCGCGCGCGGGCAGGCCAGCCCCGCAGCACCGGGATGGCCATGGAGCCGCCCACGCCGTCCCGCGTCGCGGCAAAGGCGGGCAAGCCGCAATCGGCCAGTTTCTGACCGTGATCGACGACGAAGGCGCCGCCGGAGGACCTGGCGGCGAGGGGAAGCGCAGCAGCCATCTTGGCAAACCTGAGCGTTGCCCGGCCATCCTGGCCGGCCCAGGTTAACCAAGCCTTTCCGGCGCGGATCAGCCCTCGAACGGGTCCCGCATCAGGATGGTGTCGTCCCGCTCCGGGCTGGTGGACAGCAGCGTCACCGGCGCCTCCACCAGCTCCTCGACCCGGCGGACATACTTGATCGCCTGCGCCGGCAGCTCCGCCCAGGACCGCGCGCCCTTGGTCGAGCCGGACCAGCCCTCGACCGTTTCATACACCGGCCGGGCCGCCGCCTGCGCACCCGGCGCCGCCGGCAGATGGCGCACCGGCTCGCCGTTGATCTCGTAGCCGGTGCAGATCTTCAGCTCCACCACCCCGTCCAGCACGTCGAGCTTGGTCAGCGCGAGGCCGGTGATGCCGCCGACCTTCACCGCCTGGCGCACCATCGCCGCGTCGAACCAGCCGCAGCGCCGGGGCCGCCCGGTGACGGTGCCAAACTCGCGCCCCCGCTCCCCCAGCATCTGCCCGGTCGCGTCCGTCAGCTCGGTCGGGAACGGGCCGCTGCCGACCCGGGTGCAGTACGCCTTGGCGATCCCCAGCACGAACCCGACCGCGCCCGGCGCGACGCCGGACCCGCTGGCGGCGGTGGCGGCGATGGTGTTGCTGCTGGTCACGAACGGGTAGGTGCCGTGGTCCACGTCCAGCATCACCGCCTGCGCGCCCTCGAACAGGATGCGCTGCCCGGCCCGGCGCGCCTCGTCCAGCCGCAGCCACACCGGCTCCACGTGCGGCAGGATGCGCGGGGCGAGCGCCAGCAGGTCGTCCAGCAATTCCTGCTTCTCGAACGTCTCGGCGCCCAGGCCGCGCAGCAGCGTGTTGTGGTGCAGCAGCAGCTCGTCCAGCTTGTCGGACAGGGTTTGCGGCTCGGCCAGGTCGCAGGCGCGGATGGCGCGGCGGGCCACCTTGTCCTCGTAGGCCGGGCCGATGCCGCGGCCGGTGGTGCCGATCTTCCGCTCGCCCCGCGCCGCCTCCCGCGCGCGGTCCAGGGCTGCGTGCAGCGGCAGGATCAGCGGCGCGTTGTCGGCGATGCGCAGGTTGGCCGGGGACACGTCGAGGCCCTGCGCCCGCACCCGGTCCATCTCCGCCAGCAGCGCCGCCGGGTCGATCACGACGCCGTTGCCGATCACTCCCAGCTTGCCGCGCACCAGGCCGGAGGGCAGCAGGCTCAGCTTGTAGGTCTGGTTGCCGACCACCAGCGTGTGGCCGGCGTTGTGCCCCCCCTGGAAGCGCACGACGATGTCCGCCCGGCTGGCGAGCCAGTCCACCACCTTGCCCTTGCCCTCGTCGCCCCATTGGGCGCCGATCACCGTCACGTTCGCCATGCTTCAGACTTTCAGAGTGCGACGGCGGCCCCGCCGCGGAGGATGTGCGTGCAGCGCAGGCGGGCCGCTTCCGCCGCCGGGTCGTCTACCGGGTCGAGCGCGGCCACGGTGGCGTAACCCTCCGCGCGCAGCCGGGCGGCGGCGCCGTGGTCGTGGCCCACCGGCACGAACAGCCGCGGCCGGGGGGAGGGGGCGGCGCAGGCGCGCAGGATGGCGTCCGGGTACAGCGTCAGCCCGGTCGCCGGCTCTTCGCCGCAGAGGTAGCGCCCGCCGCGGCCCAGCACCTCGTGACGCCCCGGCGCGTACACGCCGGTGCAGACGCCGGTGTGGTAGGGCAGGTCGCGGAACTCCAGCGGATCGATGGTCAGGCGGAGGGAGGGCGCACGGGCCTCGATCGCCCGCACCGTGTCCGCCAGGCGTTGGAGCAGCTCGGCCGAGCGCGGCGGCAGCGCCAGGCCCTCCAGCCGCTCCAGCGCCGGGCCGGCCAGCCCCGCGGTGAGCAGCAGGGCGCCCAGCATGCCGGCCGCCGCCCCGCCATGCTGGTGGACGGCGGCCGCGTCCTTGCGGTCCAGCGCGCGCAGCAGCGCCTGGCGCGCCGGCCCGGCGATCCCGGCCTCGTCCAGCAGCACCGGCGCCAGCCGGGGCAGGGTGAGGTCGAAGCTCACCCGGGTCAGTCCCAGGGCGGCCAGCGCCTCGGCCGCCACCAGCACCATCTCGGCATCCGCGGCCAGGCTGTCGCAGCCGATCAGCTCGATGCCGGCCTGCGCCACCTGGCGGTCCGGCGCGATCTGGCTGCCGCGCACCCGCAGGCACTGCCCGGCATAGCTCAGCCGCAGCGGCCGCGCCGCGCCGGACAGCCGGGTGGTGGCGATGCGCGCGACCTGCGGCGTCATGTCCGCCCGCAGGCCCATCATGCGGTGCGAGTCCGGGTCCATCAACCGGAAGATCTGGTCCGCCGTCGCGGCGCCCGACCCGGCCAGCAGCCCGTCCTCGAACTCGATCAGCGGCGGCTTGATGCGCTCGTAGCCGTGGGCGGCGAAGGCGGCCATCACGGTCTCGACCGCCAGCGCCTCGGTGTCCGCGTCCGGCGGCAGCAGGTCGCGCAGCCCGGCGGGCAGCAGGGCGGGGGCCATCGCGTCGGGGACGGTGTCGGGCATCGCCGCGGGTTATGCCATCGCCGGCGACGGGACAGAAGCGTGCGCCCCTGTCTCATAGGCCCAGTCCAGCCAGGGCAGCAGCGCCTCGATGTCCGCCGTCTCGACCGTGGCGCCGCCCCACAGGCGCAGGCCCGGCGGCGCATCGCGGTAGCTGGCGATGTCGAACGCGACCCCCTCCGCGTCCAGCAGGGCCGCGACCTGCTTGCCGGCCGCGGCGCGCAGGCAGATGGCGGTGGGCGAGCGGTGCGCCGGGTCGTCCGCGAGGAACGACGCCCAGGGCGAGCGCGCCTGCCAGGCCGCCACCGCGGCGAGGTTGGCCTCCGTCCGGCGGACCAGCCCCGGCAGGCCGCCCTGCCGCTCCGCCCAGGCCAGCCCGTCCAGCGCATCCGCCACGCAGAGCATGGAGGGCGTGTTGATCGTCTCGCCGCGGAACAACCCCGGCGTGATGCGGAAGATCTTGGGCATCGGCCAGGCCGGGGCATGCTGCTCCAGCCGGGCCAGCGCGCGGGGGGAAAGCGCCAGCATGCCGTGCGCCGCCTCGCCGCCGAGCGCCTTCTGCCAGGACCATGTAACGACATCGAGCCGGTCCCACGGCAGGTCCATGGCGAAGGCGGCGGAGGTGGCGTCGCAGATCACCAGGCCCGCGCCGCGCCGCAGCCACGGCCCGTCCAGCAGGCGCACGCCGGAGGTGGTGCCGTTCCAGGCGAGCACAACGTCATGCGCCGGGTCGATGGCCTGCAGGTCGGGCAGGGCGCCGTAGGCTGCGGACAGGGTGCGGGCGCCGGGCAGGCGGAGCTGCCCGGTGATGTCGGCGGCCCACAGCGCGGAGAAGCTCTCGAACGCCAGCACATCGACCGGACGGGGGCCGAGCAGCGACCACATCGCCATCTCGACCGCGCCGGTGTCGGAGGCGGGGACGATGCCGAGCCGCCAGTCCGCCGGCATCCCGAGCAGGGCGGCGGAGCGGTCGATGACCTCGGCCAGCAACGCCTTGGCTACGGGGGCGCGATGGCTGCGGCCGAGCATGGCGGCGTCGAGCCCGGCCGCGCTCCAGCCGGGGCGCTTGGCGCAGGGGCCGGAGGAGAAGCAGGGGTTGGCGGGGCGGCGGATGGGCCTGGTCATGGGCGCTTCATGGGGCGGCTCGCTCGGACAAGCAGGGCAGCTTAGCCGAGGCGGCGGCGTTCTGAAATGCTGGGCGGCTGGCAGGCCTGGCCCACGCCCTCACCCCACCACGATCGCGTTGCGCAACCCCAGCGGGTCCACCACCCGGCTCAGCGGCTCGAAGCTGCTGCCGGTGCCGCGGATCACCACCGTGCCGAAGCCGAACGCGCGCGCCGCCAGGCCCTGCAGCACGTCCACGGTCTCGATCTTGCTGACGTTCATCTCCATGGTGCGGCGGCGCAGCCACCCGGTCTTGTAGATGACCCGGCGGTCCGTCACCGCGATCTCCGTCGTGGCGCGGCGGACCGCGGCGGAGAGCAGGCTGCACAGCGCCAGCACGGCCGCCAGCAGGGCGGCGAGGGCCATCAACGGCGCGTCGGCGCCGACCATAAGGGAGGCGGCCACCAGCAGCGCCACGCTCGCGGCCAACAGGCCGAGACCCGGCCCGTACACCACCCAATGCAGCCGGCCCTGGAACAGCACCTGCTCATCCGGGCGCAGCACCTTGGCCAGATACGCCATCATGGGGGCGCCCGTCTGCAACGAAGCCCTGCCGGCCTGTCATGCACTGGTTCATGCCGCCCCTGTGTGCAGGGGTTTTGCGCGGCGGGGCACCTTTGCGTCAATGCCGCCCGGGACGCGGGCCTCGGCGAGCCGCAACCGGCTTTCAGGCGGCGATCAGAACAGCGCGCCCTTGTCCAAGTCCCGACGGATGTCGGCGACGATCTGCTCGATCGACTGGTCCTGGTCGTGCCCGAACTCGATCAGACCCAGCAGCTCGACCAGCACATCCCCGCCGCTCTCCTCCTCGCACCCGATGCCGTCCGCGGTGGTCAGGGCGTCGAGCCGGCCAGGCGGCGCATCACGGCGGAACTGCCCGCCACTGGCCCGCGGGGCCTCGGCATCAGTGACAAACTTGAGAAACGGCATGAGCGGAACAAACCATAAACAAACGGCAGTCCGCAAGCTTTTGCCAGCCGTTCTCGGGTCCGGCCGCCTTAAGCCGACGCAAGACCCTCGTCAGGCACGGCGGCGGCGCACCAGCAGGCCGGCCCCGGCCAGGGCGGCGGCCAGCAGCGGCAGCGTCGCCGGCTCCGGCACGGGGGTGAACACGGCGATGCAGCCGGCGGCGCAAACCGTGTCCGGATTCGTCGCGGTGGAGGCGTCGAACGGCACCAACACTCCGCCGGACACGGGACCCACCGCCGCGGAGTGGGCGTGACCACGTTGTTGGCCGCGAAGCTGGCATTCGCCGCCAGCCCCCGCTAATCCCGGCCGACCGCTGCGGAGGACAGGATGAGCTACACCCGTGTGGAGGCCCAGGACACGGCGGCTCCAGACCCCTGGGCGCTGCCGGACCCGGCGCAGCTGGCCCGGCTGGCGGCCTGGTCGGTGGCCAACATGGCCCTGGTGTTCGCCGAGCACCTGGCCGAGCTGTTCGCCCCGCTGCTGCTGCTGGCCGGCGCCGTGTGGTGGGCGATCCCGCGCGGGCTGGACGCCCTCACCCTGGACGGCCCGGCGGCCGAGCTGCTGCAGACGGTGCGCAGCCGGGTGCCGCATGAGATCTATGCCGCCGGGCGCTACTACTCCGCCGGGTCATTGATCGTGGACGGGCTGTGGCTGGTGGCGGTGGTCGCGGTGTGCCGCACGCTGTCCACCGTGTCGGCGACGCTGCTGCTCGATCGCCGCTAGCCGGCTGCCGGCGAAGCGGGGATCGGGGCGAGCCCCGCAGCCGCGCGCCAAGACTTTTACAGCTGCCCTGCTAGGAAGGCCGGGCGAGGCCGTCTAGCCTCCGGCCATGCCGTTCGAGCCGCAGCCGCACCTCACCCAGCACTGGTCCGTCGCCAAGCCGGCCGCCGCCGGGTCGCGGGGCATGGTGGTGGCCCAGGCGCGGGACGCCGCGCTGGCCGGGGTCGCCATCCTGGACGCGGGCGGCAACGCGGTGGATGCGGCCGTCGGCACGGCTTTGGCGCTGGCCGCCGTGGAGCCGTGGAACTCCGGGCTGGGCGGGACCGGCTTCGCCCTGGTGCACCGCGCCGGGCAGTGTGCCGCCGAGACGGTGGATTTCGGCCCCGTGGCGCCCGCCGCCCTGCGCCCGGACAGCTTCCGCCTCACCGGCCGCACCAAGGCGGACCTGTTCACCTGGCCGGAGGTGGAGCACGACGCCAACATCCACGGGCCGCTCTCCTTCGCCGTGCCGTCCGCCGTCGCCGGCTACGCCCACATGCACGGGCGCTGGGGCGTGCTGCCGCTGTCGGAGGTGATGGCGCCCGCGCTCGCCCTGGCCCGGCGCGGCCTGCCGCTGGACTGGTTCGCCACGCTCAAGATCGCCCAGTGCGCCGCCCTGCTGCGGCTGTATCCGGACAGCGCCGCCACCTACCTGCCGGGCGGGCTGCCGCCGGTGGCGCCGGCCAGCGGCGCGCCTGGCTGCCTGCCGCTCGGCCGCCTGGCGGACACGCTGGACTGCCTGGCCCGAGCCGGGCTGCGGGACTTCTACGAGGGCGAGGTGGCCGCCGCCCTGGCCGCCGACTGCCACGCCGCCGGCAGCCTGCTCACGCCAGCCGACCTGGCGCGGTGCGAGGCGCGGATCGTGCCCGCGGCCGCGGCGCCGTGGCGCGGCCACGCCGTCCAGCTCGCCGCCGGGCTGACCGCGGCGCCCACCCTCAGCCGCGTGCTCGACGCGATGCGCGACGTGCCGCGCGGCGCCGCGCCGGACGGGGCGTGGTTCGCTGCCCTGGCCCGCGCCATGCAGGCCGCCTACGCCGAGCGCCTCGCCGGGCTGGGGGAGGCGGCGACCTGCACCACCCACCTGACGGTGCGGGACGCGGCGGGCACGACGGTGGCGCTCACCAGCACGCTGCTGTCCTCCATGGGCAGCCAGGTGCTGCTGCCGCGCTCCGGCGTGCTGATGAACAACGGCGCGATGTGGTTCGACCCGCGGCCGGACCAGCCGAACTCGCCGGGGCCCGGCAAGCGCGCGCTGACCAACATGTGCCCGGTGATCGTATGCGATGCGGCGGGCGCGCCGGTGCTGGCCGCCGGCGCGTCCGGCGGGCGGCGCATCATGGCCGCCGTGGCGCAGGTGCTTGCCTTCGTGCTCGACTTCGGCATGGACCCGGCCGCCGCCGCGCACCACCCCCGCATCGACGTGTCCGGCCCGCACGGCGTCAGCGCCGACCGCCGCCTGCCGGCCGCGGTGCTGGACGCCCTGGCCGCCGCCGGGCCGGTCGAGGCCGTGGAGCATGGCGTGCTGCCGGCCAACTTCGCCTGCCCCAACCTGATCCTCCACCGGAGTGGCGAATGCATCGGTATCAGCGACGTGATGTCCCCTTGGTCGGCCGCCGTGGCGCAAGCGTGAGGCGGGCGGCCCTGCTGCTGCTGCTCGCCACCGCCGGGTGCGCCAGCCGCCCCCAACTGGTGATGATCAACCCACGCACCGGGGCGTCGGTCGATTGCCAGCGCCCCGACGCGCTGGCCGGCTCCGGCGGCTTCTTGGTGTCGCGCGCGTGCCTGTCCGCCTGCCAGGCGCACGGCTTCCGCCCCATGCCGGGCGTGCAGGCGCCCCTGGCCGGCGACGACATCCCGAGCGTATGCACCAATTGACCGACCCGGCCCTGATGTCGGCGGAGCAGCTGCTGCTGCACTACCGACGCGGCAGGCTGAGCCCGGTGGAGGCGTTGCAGGCGGTCACCGAGCGGATCGCGCGGCTCAACCCGCAGTTCAACGCCTTCGCCGTGCTGAACCCGAAGGCGCTGGAGGCGGCGGGCCAGAGCGCGGCGCGCTGGCAGGCCGGCCGGCCGCTCGGCCCGCTGGACGGCGTGCCCTGCACGGTGAAGGACCTGATCGACCTCGCCGGCTTCCCCACCCGCCGCGGCAGCCGCCTGACCAGCGCCGCCCCTGTAATGCAGGACGCGCCAGTCGCCACCGCGCTGAAGCAGGCTGGCGCGGTGATCCTGGGCAAGACCACCACCACGGAATACGGCTGGAAAACGCCGGGCGACTCGCCGCTGCACGGCATCACCCGCAACCCCTGGAACACCAGCCGCACCCCCGGCGGCTCCTCCTGCGGGGCAGGCGCGGCGGGGGCGGCGTGCTTCGGGCCGCTGCACGTCGGCACGGACGCCGGCGGCTCCGTCCGCATCCCGGCGGCCTGGTGCGGGCTGGTCGGGCTGAAGCCGACCTTCGGCCGCGTGCCGCAATGGCCGCTCGGCGCCTTCGCCCATGTGGCCGTCGCCGGGCCCATGGCGCGCACCGTGGCGGATTGCGCCCTCATGCTGTCCGTCCTCGCCCGCCACGACCGGCGCGACCCGTTCTGCCTGCCGGACGACCCGCGCGACTGGCGGGCCGGGCTGGAGGCGGGCGTGCAGGGGCTGCGGGTCGGCGTGCTGCGTCTCCCGGGCTTCGACGCCCCCGTGGACGCGGCCGGCATCGCCGCGGTGGAGGAGGCCGCAACGCTGCTCGCCGAGGCGGGGGCCGAAATCGAGGTCGCCGCACCCGACCTGCCGGACATCCGCGCCGTGTTCGGCCGGGTGTGGGGCGTGGCGCTGGCCCGGCTGGTGGCGGGCGTGCCGGAGGCGGACCGCGCCAAGCTGGACACCGGGCTGCTGGAGGTGGCCGCCGCAGAAGGCGCCATGCCGGCGACCGACTGGCTGGAATCCGAGGCGCTGCGGCTGCAGGCGGCGCACGCCATGGCGGAGCTGCACGCCGGGTTCGACCTGGTGCTGTGCCCCACCGTTCCCGCCGGCCCACCCGCGGCGGACGCCCCGACGCGGGACCCGCTGCGCGCCCTGTGGGCGGAGTGGGCGCCCTGGACCTTCCTCTACAACCTGACCCGGCAGCCGGCGATCACCGTGCCGATGCCGCCGGGGCCGGACGGAATGCCGCGCTCCGTGCAGCTGGCCGGCCCGCTGTACCGGGATGACCTGGTGCTGCGGGCCGCCTGGGCGATCGAGCAGGCCAGCCCGTTCGCCGCCGCGAGCCTGCCCGAACGGCCCTAGCGGTGGCCGCTGCCGCCGTGGAAGCCGCCACCGCCGAAGCCGCCGCCATGGAAGCCGCCATAGCCCCCGGCAAAGCCGCGGCCGTAGCCGAAGCCATTGCCGAAGTAGCCGCCGTAGCTGCGCCCGTAGAAGCCGCCGTAGCCGCGGCCAAAGAAGCCGAAGAAGCCGACATTGCCGAAGAAGCCCGGGTAGAACCCGTCATAGAACGGATAGCCGCCGTAATATCCCCCATAGCCTCCGTAGCCCCCGGCGTAGCCGTATCCGCCATAGCCGTATCCATTGTACCCGCTATAGCCGTATCCGCCGTAGGGCGGGTAGTAGCAGCCCGACAATCCGATCATCAGCCCGAGCGGCAGCATAAGCCGCCGCACCATCCTCAGGAACATGCAATCCTCCACGGTCTCGTCCAGAACCAATTGGTCTGCACCATATCTGGTTCGCCGTACGACCTAGAACATCTGGTGTCACATTGCGTAACGCAGCGCCCCGTGGTTCGGGTGCATCCTGGCCGCCGTTAGCGCGGCCGCCGACCCCTGGGTCGCCGCCATGCGCCGGGAGGATTGGCCGGCGGCCTGGGCGATCGCCTCCGCCGTGCTGGCCGCGCGGGACCCGGCCACGCGGGACGACCCGGCGCGCCCTTACCACGAGCGTTGGGTCTGGGACGGCCGCGACCTGGCCGGCAGCGCCGTGGTGGTGCGGTGCTACCACGGGCTCGGCGACACGCTGCAGTTCGTCCGCTTCCTGCCCGCCCTGCGCGCCCGCGCCGCCCACGTCACGCTGGAGGCGCAGCCGGAGCTGTGCCCGCTGCTCGCCGGCGTGGCCGGGGCGGACCGCGTGGCGCCGTTCGACCCGGCCGCGCCGATCCCGGCGCAGGCGGACATCGAGGTGATGGAGCTGCAGCACGCCCTGCGCGCGGCGCCGGACGGAGCGCCCTACCTCCGCGTGCCGCCCGCCCCCGTCCGCGGCGCCGCCTTGGGCGTATGCTGGCAGGCGGGCGGCTGGGACCCGGCGCGCTCCATCCCGCTGGCCGAGCTGCGTCCCGCCCTGCCGCCCGGCGCGGTCAGCCTGCAACGCGGGGCGGTGGGCCTGCCCGATCCGCTGGACGGCAGCATGGACGTGCTGGCCACGGCGGGGCTGATCGCCTCGCTGCGCCGGGTCGTGACGGTGGACAGCATGGTGGCGCACCTGGCCGGCGCGCTGGGCCGCCCGGTGGAGCTGCTGCTGAAGGCCGACTCGGACTGGCGGTGGGGCAGGGGAGGCCGCACCGCCTGGTATGCCGCCACCCGGCTGCACCGCCAGCCGGCGCCGGGCGCGTGGGCGGCCCCCGTCGCCAGCCTGGCGGCGGCGCTCAGGGCGGCAGGTTGACGGCCTCGACGCGAGCGAAGTCCTCCCCCAGCACCAGCACGGAGCGGCTGGCCGGAGCGATCCCCAGCCGGTGCAGCAGGTCGAGCGGCATGCCCAGCGCATAGGCCAGCACGGCCTTGATGACGTCCGAGTGGCTGACCGCGACCACGCTGCCGCCTTCCGCCCGCTGCGCCGCCAAGGCGGCCACCGCGCGCGCCTGGACGGCCAGCATGGCCTCGCCGCCCGGCGTCGGCGCGATCCCCCGCGCGGCGTTCCAGGCCGTCCAGCCGGGCGCGTCCGCGAGGGCCTCGAAGCGGCGGCCGGCCCAGGCGCCGAAATCCACCTCGTCCAGCCCCGGCTCGGTGATCGTCCGCAGCCCCAGGGCCGCCGCGATCGGGGCGGCCGTCTCGCCGGCGCGCTGCACCGGGCTGGCCAGCACCGCCCGCGCGCCGCTGCCGGCGAAGCGGGCGGCGAGTGCCGCGGCCTGGCGCTGGCCGGCGGGCGAGAGCGGCACGTCGGGCATCCGACCGGCCAGCACGTGGCCGAGCAGCCCATGCTCGGCGTGGCGCACCAGATGCAGCGTGACGGCGGGCAACGGCTTCGGATCAGCCTTGCTTGCGGCGGATGGCAACCAGCCGCCGCATCGCCGCGGTCTGCTCCTCCTCGCCCAGCTCCCGCCACAGCCGCAGCAGGGCCAGCTCCTCGGCCCCCTGCGCCGTGCTCTCCAGCACCGGGTCCGCCCCGAACATCAGCCAGGACGGCGTCACCCCCACCGCCTTGGCCACCCGGCGCGCGTTGGCCCACCGCATCCCGTGCAGCCCCGTCACCCAGGCATGCACGGTGGGCTGCGACACCTCCAGCTTGCGGGCCAGGTCGGCGGCGCTCAGCCCGGTGTCCTTCAACATGCGGCGCAGCCGGGTCGCGGGAGTGGATTTTGCCATGGCTCCGCTCTACAGTTAGGCCACTCCTATTGCAACTGCCAATGCCCGTGCGCTAGGCCTGGCCTATGCATTTTCTCCTAAGACTGCCATCGCGTGCACGTCCTTGACCTGTTCAGCGGCATCGGCGGCCTGGCGCTCGGCTTCGAGCGCGCCGGGATGCGCACGGCCGCGTTCTGCGAGGCCGACCCGTTCGCCCGTGGCGTGCTGCGCCGCCATTGGCCGGACGTGCCTTGCTACGAACGGGTCGAGGACGTGTCCGCCCGCCGGCTGCGGGCGGACGGGGTGCCCGGGCCCGGCCTCGTCTGCGGCGGCTTCCCTTGCCAGGACATCAGCGCGGCCGGGCGCGGCGCCGGCCTCGACGGGGCGCGCAGCGGGCTGTGGCGGCACATGCTGCGGCTGGTGGAGGAGTGCCGACCCGGTTGGGTGGTGGCTGAGAACGTCCCTGCGCTGCGCGTTCGCGACGCGGACCGGGTGCTCGCCGGCCTGGAAGCGGCGGGCTACGCCTGCTGGCCGCTCGTGGTGGGTGCTGCCCATGCCGGCGCGCCCCATCGGCGGCAGCGCGTCTTCATACTGGCCCACGCCGGTGGCGCGGGACTGGAAATCCCGCTCGGCCAAGCAGCGCACCCAGCGGCGTTCCTGCCCCCTGGCGGACGCGGTGGATGGCCAGCTGACCCCGGGCTGGGTGGAATGGCTGATGGGCTTCCCACTAGGCTGGACCGCGAGCGCCGGCCCCGGCTGACCGCGCTGGGCAACGCCGTCGCCCCGGACGTGGCGATGGCGGTGGGCCAGGCGGTGATGGCCGCAGAGGCGGCCGTTCAGGCGGCGGCGGAACGCACCCGGTCGGCGAACGCCTTGCGGAACTTGGCGACCTTCGGCCCCACCACGGCGCGGCAATACCCAGCGTAAGGGTTGCGCTCGAAGTAGCGGTCATGCTCCGGCTCGGCGCGGTAGAAGGCCGGGGCCGGCAGCACTTCCGTCACCAGCTTGCCGTCGTAGACGCGCGCGTCTACGATCTCGGCCATGACCGCGGCCGCCGTCGCGGCCTGCGCCTCGGAATGGGTGAAGATCACCGAGCGGTACTGCGTCCCGGCATCCGCGCCCTGGCGGTTCAGCGTGGTCGGGTCGTGGATGGTGAAGAACACGCGCAGCAGGTCGGCGTAGTCCAGCTCCGCCGGGTCGAACTGCACCTGCACCACCTCGGCATGGCCGGTGGCGCCGGTGCAGACCTGCGGGTAGGTGGGGTTGGGGCGCGCGCCGCCCATGTAGCCGGATTGCACGGCCGTGACGCCGCGGAGGTCCTGGAACACGGCCTCCAGGCACCAGAAGCAGCCGCCCCCCAAAGTTGCAGTTTCGTTTGCCATCATCCCAGCTCCATCGTGGTCCAGCCGAGATGGCGATGCAGCGCGCCGTTGTCGAGGCAGCGCAACCCAGGGTGGGCTGCATCCAATTTTGCGAATATCTCGTATTGTGAGCGGACGTTGTGTTGGAAGCATGCCTTGGCCGCTCACCTCATCATTGCAAGCGGCTTGCTGGCGGGGTTTTTACCGGCTAAGTGCGCTCGCACCATGAAGAGCGACGCCGGACCGCCGCGCTTGACTGCAGTTGCCGGCGGGGCAGGGACGCAGACCGCGGACTTGCTCGGCCGCTGCGGCCGTGGGGACGCCAAGGCCTTCCGCTCGCTGTACGAGGTGCAGTCCAGCCGACTCTATGGCGTGGCGCTCCGCATCACCCGAAACCCCGCCCTCGCGTCGGATGCCGTGCACGACGCCATGCTGCAGGTGTGGCGCAACGCCGACCGCTACGACCCGGAACGTGGCAACGCGGAGGGGTGGCTGGTCAGCCTGGTGCGCTACCGCGCGCTCGACATCGCCCGCCGGCAAGGCCGCGAGACCACCGGCGTCGATCTGCCCGACCAGGCGGACGAGTCGCCGGACGTGCTGAGCCGGCTGATGTCGGACCAGGACGGCACGGCGCTGCGCCGCTGCCTGGAGGATGCGCAGCCAGCCCGGCGCCGCATGGTGGAGCTGGCCTTCATTCAGGGCATGTCGCAGAGCGAGATCGCTGCCTTCCTCGCCCAGCCGCTCGGCACCGTGAAATCGTCCATCCGCCGGGCGTTGCTCGCCCTGCGCACATGCCTTGAGCCAGGCGGCGGACCCTTGCCGTGAGCGGGTCCGAGGACGACCCCATGCTGCTCGCCGCGGAGTATGCGCTCGGCAGCCTCGACCTGGCTGACATGCGCGAGGCTGAGGCTGCCGTCGCGCGGGACCCGGCCTTCGCCGCCGAGGTCGCGTTCTGGCAGCGCCGGCTGCATCCGTTGAGCCGCGCCGTGTCTCCCGTGCAGCCGCCCGCCGCCCTGTGGCAGCGACTCGCCCTGGCGACGGGGATTGAGGCGGACCCCCTCCCGCGCGCCGCGCCGGTTCGCCGCACCGGCCGGTTCTGGCCCGCTGCAACGGCCGCCTCCCTGGCGCTGGCGGCCTGCCTGGCGCTGTTCGCCTTTTTGCCACGCCCGCCGGCCCCCGGCGCGGAGCCGGCGCGCTTCGCCGCTGCCCTTGCACCGCTCAGCGCGCCCGCCCGCTTCCTGGCCGAGACGCAAGCGGATAGCAGCATCGCCATCACCACGCTGGACCCGGCGGCGGCTCCGGCCGGGCGGGACCTCCAGCTTTGGGCGTTGCCGCAGGGCGCGGTCACGCCGGTGTCGCTTGGCGTGCTGACGCCGGGTCGGCAGGTGCTGACGCCGGCGCAGCGCGCCTCGGCGCAGGAACAGCTGCTGGTGTCGGACGAGCCGGCCGGCGGGTCGCCCACGGGGCAGCCGACGGGGGCGGTGCTGTTCGGCGGCAAGCTCGTGCCGCTCAGCCCGGGCCGCTAGCGGCTTTGCCGGGCCCCGTCGCGGGCTAGCCTGGCAGCAGCACCCGGTCCGTCACGAACAGAACTCCGTTGGCCTGCTTCGCGTCGTACAGCGTAATCGCCGCCAAGTCCCCCTTGGGGTCCTTCACGACCAGGTTGGACGGGCCGTTGGTGGTGACCTCCAGCTTGCCCTCGTCGATGGTGTCCAGTTCGGTCTGCCCCTTGCCGCCGCGCAGCAGGAAGTGCAGCCGGGCCGAGGAGTAGTTGCCCGTCACGACCTGCATCGACAGCAGCGCCACCAGCCGCTCCTTGTTCTCCGGCCGGCGCAGCGCCTCCAGCACGCCCGGCGGCAGGGCCGCGAACGCCGCGTTGGTCGGCGCGAACACCGTGAACGGCCCGTGCCCCTGCAGCGCCTCCGCCATGCCGGCGGCGTGGAGCAGCCCGAGGAACACCGTGTGGTCGGAGGATTGCGCCAGGTTCTCGACCAGGTCCCGGTCCGACGCCATCGCGTGGCCGCCCACGGTGACGGTGCTGGCCGGCACGCCCCGCTGCGCCCACGCGGCTGACGGCACGCCGGCCAGGGCCGTGGCAAGGGCGGCGCACGCCAGGACCGGTTGCTTCATGCCTGCTGCACTAGGGGCTTCCCCAGGCGGACGCAACCGAGACACACCGGCGGCGGCGGCGCTGCCCGCGCGCGCGCCGAACCGAGGACGCCGTGCCGGGCCAATTGCCGCCCGCCCGGCTGACACCACCGCCCTGCGCCGCTATATGCCGCGGCAATGACCGATTCCGACCCGCGCCGCCGCCGCATCCTATTCCGCGCCACCCACCGCGGCACCCAGGAGACCGACCGGCTCGTCGGCGGCTACGTCGCCCCGCGCCTGCTAGGCTTCACCGACGCCGAATTGGACGCCATCGAGGCCATGATGGACCTGCCGGACGTGGACCTGGCCGATTGGCTGATGGGCCGCGTCCCCATCCCGCCCGGCGACCACGCCCCGCTGCTGCGCGCCATGTACCAGGCCATCCACGCCCGGGCCGCACGATGAGCCCCGTCACCATCTACGGCGCGCCCGAGGGCTACGACGCGCTGCTACTCGCCCGCCGCCGGGCGGAGCATGCAGGCGCCGTGCTGCACGTGGCGCGGGACGACACCCGCATGGCGCGGCTGGGCGAGGCGCTGGCCTTCTTCGCGCCCGACTTGGAGGTGCTGCGTTTCCCGGCCTGGGACTGCCTGCCGTACGACCGGGTTTCCCCCAACCCGGCCATCGTCTCCGAGCGCATCGCTTGCCTGGCGCGCCTCGGGGAGCCGGCGGGGCGGCCCCGCATCGTGCTCACCACCGTCAACGCCCTGGTGCAGCGGGTGCCGCCGCGCGCCGTGTTCCGCGGCGCCAGCCTGTCCGTGCGCACCGGCGGCAGCATCGCACCCGCGGCCTTGACGCAGTTCCTCGAAGCCAACGGCTACGGCCGCGCCGACACCGTCATGGAACCCGGCGAGTACGCGCTGCGCGGCGGCATCATCGACATCTTCCCCGCCGGCGAGCCGGACCCGGTGCGGCTCGACCTGTTCGGCGAGGAGGTGGAGAGCATCCGCCGCTTCGACGCCGCCACCCAGCGCTCCAACGACCGCATCGACCGGCTGGAGCTCCGCCCCGTCTCCGAGGTGGCGCTCGACCCGGCGAGCGTCACCCGCTTCCGCGAGGCCTGGCGCGAGCTGTTCGGCCCGGAGGCGGCGCGCGACCCGATCTACGACAGCATCTCCGCCGGCCGCCGCCACCCCGGCATGGAGCACTGGGCGCCGCTGTTCCACGCCACCATGGAAAGCCTGCTCGACTACCTGCCGGAGGCCGCCGTCAGCCTGGACAACGAGTGGGAGGCGGTGCTGGCGGCCCGGCTGGAGATGATCGCCGACCATTTCGACGCCCGCAAGACCCCGCCGCGCGACGGCGAGGTGCCCTATCGCGCCTTGCCGCCGGAGCGGCTCTACCTGGACCGCGCGGAGTGGGACGAGGTGCTGGCCTACGGGCCGCTGTTCCAGTTCAGCCCCTACAGCAAGGACGCCGCCAGCGCCGGCATCGACGCCGGCGGACGGACGGGCGCGCTGTTCACCCAGTCCGGCGGCCACGCCACCGCGGACGTGTTCACCCAGCTGGGCGACCAATCCGCCACCTGGGGCCGCGAGCGCCGCCGCACCGTGGTCGCCGCCTGGACCCGCGGCTCGCGCGAGCGGTTGGCCAACCTGCTGCGGGAGAACGGCCTGCGCGCCACCACCGCCGACACCTGGCAGAAGGTGCGCGTGGCGCCGCGCGACCACGTCGTGCTGGTCACGCTCGGCGTGGAGCGCGGCTTCGTCACCGACGAGATCGGCCTGGTGGGCGAGCAGGACCTGCTGGGCGAGCGCATCAGCCGCCCGCCCCGCCGCCGCAAGCGCGCCGACCAGTTCATCGCCGAGGCCACCGAGATCGCCGAGGGCGACCTGGTGGTGCACGGCGACCACGGCATCGGCCGCTATGACGGGCTGGCGACGCTGCAGATCGGCTTTGCCTCGCATGACTGCCTGCGGCTGCTGTACGACGGCGGCGACAAGCTGTTCGTCCCCGTCGAGAACATCGAGGTGCTGAGCCGCTTCGGCGCCGAGGGGGGTGCCGCGCTGGACAAGCTGGGCGGCGCGTCCTGGCAGAACCGCAAGGCGCGCATGAAGCAGCGCATCCGCGACATGGCGGGCGAGCTGATCCGCACCGCGGCCCTGCGCCAGGTGCGCGACGCCGTCAGCCTCACGCCGCAGGAGGGCGCGTGGGACGAGTTCTGCGCCCGCTTCCCGTTCGCCGAGACGGAGGACCAGGCCCGCGCCATCGCCGACGTGCTGGAGGACCTGGCCGCCGGCCGCCCGATGGACCGGCTGATCTGCGGCGACGTGGGCTTCGGCAAGACGGAGGTGGCCCTGCGCGCCGCCTTCGTGGCCGCCATGAGCGGGGCGCAGGTGGCCGTCGTGGTGCCCACCACGCTGCTGGCCCGGCAGCACCACCGCACCTTCACCCGCCGCTTCGAGGGGCTGCCGGTGAAGGTGGGGCAGCTCAGCCGCATGGTGACGGCCAGGGACATGGCGGAGACCAAGCGCGGCCTTGCGGATGGCAGCGTCAGCATCGTCGTCGGCACCCACGCGCTGCTGGCCAAGGGCATCGAGTTCGCCGACCTCGGCTTGCTGATCGTGGACGAGGAACAGCATTTCGGCGTTTCCCACAAGGAGAAGCTGAAGGCTCTGAAGGCCGACGTGCACGTGCTGACGCTGTCGGCCACCCCCATCCCGCGCACCCTGCAGCTGGCGCTGACCGGGGTGCGGGAGATGAGCCTGATCGCGACTCCGCCGGTGGACCGCCTCGCGGTGCGGACCTTCATCATGCCGTTCGACGGCGTGGTGGCGCGCGAGGCGATCCAGCGCGAGCGGTTCCGCGGCGGGCAAATCTTCTGCGTGGTGCCGCGGCTGGAGGACATGGACCGCATGGCGACCCGGCTGCGCGAGATCGTGCCGGAGGCGCGCATCACCCAGGCGCATGGCCGGCTGGCCCCCACCGAGCTGGAACGGGTAATGACCGAGTTCGGCGACGGCAAGTACGACATCCTGCTCTCCACCAACATCGTGGAGTCCGGGCTGGACATGCCGGCGGTGAACACGCTGATCATCTACCGCGCCGACATGTTCGGGCTGGGCCAGCTGTACCAGCTGCGCGGCCGGGTCGGGCGCGGCAAGCAGCGCGGCTACGCCTACCTCACCTGGCCGCAGCAGCAGCGCCTGTCGGCGGCTGCGGAGAAGCGGCTGGGCGTGATGCAGACGCTGGACCAGCTGGGCGCCGGCTTTACCCTGGCCTCCCACGACCTGGACATCCGCGGCGCCGGCAACCTGCTGGGCGACGAGCAGAGCGGCCACATCCGCGAGGTCGGCATCGAGCTGTACCAGCAGATGCTGGAGGACGCGGTGAACGAGCAGCGCGCCGAGCGCGGCCGCCACAAGGCCGAGGACCGCGACTGGACGCCCAACATCTCGCTCGGCCTGCCGGTGCTGATCCCGGACACCTACGTGCGGGACCTGCCGGTGCGGCTCGGGCTGTACCGCCGCATCGGCAGCCTGGCCTCGGACGGCGAGAGCGAGGCGATGGCGGCCGAGCTGGTGGACCGCTTCGGCGCGCTGCCGGAGGAGGTGGACAACCTGCTGCAGGTGGTGGCGCTCAAGCGCGGCTGCCGCCAAGCGGGGGTCGAGAAGATCGATGCCGGGCCGAAGGGCATGGTGCTGCAGTTCCGCGGCAACGCCTTCGGCAACCCCGGCGGCCTGGTCGGCTGGCTCGGCACCCAGAAGGGCGCCATCCGCCTGCGCCCCGACCACAAGCTGGCCATCGCGCGGGAGATGGCGGTGAGCGAGCGGATCAGGACGGCGCGGGACGTGCTGCGCAGCCTGCACCGCATCGCCGCCCAAGCCCAGGCGGCATGATGTTCAGCCTGGCTCCCGGCGTGCTGCTGGCCTGGGCCACCGCCGTGCTGAGCGGCGGGGCGGCGCTGGGCACCGTGCTGGCCGTGGTGTCGCAGCTGCGGCGGCCGAAGGCGCGGGTCTGGTGGCCGGCCGCCGTGCATGGCGCCGTGGGGGCGGCCGGATTCGCGCTGTTGCTGGGGGCCCTGCGCGGCCCGGCGCGCGGGGTGCGGATGGGCGCAGGCTCGTTTGGCGTGTTCGCGGCGTACTTCTTCGTGGGCGCCCTGGCGCTGGGGCTGCTGATGGCGGCCACCCGGCTGCGCGGCAGGCCATCCGGCATTCTGCTGATCGGCACCCATGCCACCGTGGCGATCATCGGGCTGGTGCTGCTGGTCGCCTACCTTTCGGCGCCGGCGTGATCCGGACCGCCGCCGCAGGCAAGCTCAACACAGCGCGAGCAACGTCGCCACCAGCCATCCCATGAGAGCGGCGCTCAGCGCGACCGCCAGCAGCAACCCGACCGCCTCGCGCCGGAGGCGATAGCAGTTCGATCTCATAACGCGGCCATCGCACTCATGGCGTGGCCGTCGCAATCTTCGTGCCGCCCGCAAAGCCATTGCAAACGCTGGCCAGCCATCGTCGGCAACGCGGGAGCGTAAGGCGGACCTGACACGCCGGCGGTGGTTGGGCCGCATCCGTCGGTGCAACCCGCCTGGGGGCCGCGCGCTGTCAGCCGGGCATTGCGAGGCGGCCATGTTTGCAGACATCCTGTCCCACGTCGTCAGGTGCGGCAGCCTGACGCTGATCGACAGCGCCGGCCGCCAAACCCATGTCGGCGACGCATCGCCCCCGGCGGTCACGCTGCACCTGATGAGCCGGTGGGCGGAGCCCTTGCTGATGGTGCGGCCGACCCTGGCCCTGGGCGAGGGCTACATGAACGGGTCGATCCGCATCCAGGACGGCACGGTGTACGACCTGCTCCCCCTGCTCGCGCGCAACGCCGACAACATCCCGCGCGGCTCGGCCATGGCGCGGGCGTCCCGGGCGTCCGCCTGGCTGAAGCAGCGCAACCCGGCGCAGCGGGCCCGCCGCAACGTGGCGCACCACTACGACCTGTCGGCCGAGCTGTACGACCTGTTCCTCGACGGGGACCGGCAATACTCCTGCGCCTACTTCGAGACGCCCGGCGACACGCTGGACGCGGCGCAAGCGGCCAAGAAGCGCCATCTCGCGGCCAAGCTGCTGCTCGACCGGCCGGGCTTGCGGGTGCTGGACATCGGCTCCGGCTGGGGCGGGCTGGGCCTGCACCTGGCGCAGGACCACGCCGCCCGCGTCGATGGCGTGACGCTCAGCGTGGAGCAGCAAGCCCACAGCACGGCCCGCGCCGCCGCCGCGGGACTGGCCGGGCAGGTGGAGTTCAGCCTGCGCGACTACCGCGACCAAGTGGGGCGCTACGACCGGGTCGTCTGCGTGGGCATGTTCGAGCATATCGGCAAACGCAACTACCGCGAGTTCTTCGCCAAGCTGCGGGACCTGCTGGACGATGACGGCGTGGCCGTCCTGCACACCTGCGGCTTCACCGACCAGCCGGGCCGGGTGGACCCGTTCATCCTGAAATACATCTTCCCCGGGGCGGACCAGCCTTCCCTGTCCGAGATCATGGCCGCCATCGAGCCGAGCGGCCTGGTGCTGACGGATGTGGAGGTCTTGCGGCTGCACTATGCCGAAACCCTGCGCTGCTGGCGCACCCGCTTCGTGGCGCGCTGGCAGGACGCGGCGCGCCTGTACGACGACCGCTTCTGCCGCATGTGGGAGTACTACCTCGCCCTGTGCGAAGCCGGGTTCCGCTACCGCAGCAGCGTCGTCTTCCAGCTGCAGCTGGCCCGGCGCATGGATGCAGCACCGGTCAGCCGCGCCTACATGGTGGACGCCGAGCGCGCCCCGCCCCCGCGGCAGGCCGCAGCGGCCGAGTAGCATCAGGCTGCCAGCGCCGTGCCTTCCATGTCGCGCCCCGGCAGCTCGGCGGGCTGGCGCAGCACGACCGCCGCGACCGCCGCCGAGCTGAGCGCCACGAACAGCTCGATGGCATGCGCCAGCCCCATGCCGCTGCCGGCCGCCGGGACGACATAGGTGGCCACACCCTGGCCGCAGGCCGCCAGCGCGTAGGCCAGGCCCATGCCGAACGAGCGCACGGCGTTGGAGAACCGCAGCGAGAGATAATGCGGCACCAAGGCGAACACGCCGCTGCTGGCCGCCCCCATCACGAACGCCGCGCCCAGCAGCACGCCCGTGCCGCCCGACCCGGCGAACGGCGCGACCACCGCCACCGTGACGGCCAGGCAGGCCAGCACCACCGGGCGGTCGCCGAGCCGGCCGGCGGCGAACCCGCACAGCAGCTTGCCGCCGATCGAGCCGGCCGAGTACAGCGCCACCGCGGCGAACACGCCGTCCGGGCCGTAGCCGTGCACGTCCTGCAGCAGCGCCGGGTAGAAGCTGTAGATGGCCGCGGTCTGGAACTGCAGCAGCAGCATGAAGGCGCAGGCCTGCCAGGCCGGCCAGTCCATGCGCAGGCGGGGCTGCGCCGCGTGCCGGCCGGGGGCGCGCCGCTCGGCCTGGGTGCGCAGCCAGACCGGGCTTTCCGCGACCCCCCTGCGGATGAGGATGGCCAGCAGCGCCGGGGCGACGCCGACCAGGAACAGCGACCGCCAGCCAAAGGACGGCAGCAGCAGCGCCTGCGCCCCGGTGGCGGCGAAGAAGCCGAACTCGTAGCCGGCCATCATCAGGGACGAGGCGGCGGAGCGCGCCTTCTCCGGCACGCTCTCCATCAGCAGCGCCGCCGAGGCGGTCCACTCCCCGCCGAAGCCGATGCCGAACAGCAGCTGGATCACCAGCAGCGCCGCGTAGCTCCAGGCCAGGCCGGAAAGGCCGGAGAACGCGGCGAACCAGATGACGCCGGCCATGAAGGTGAGCTTGCGGCCGTAGCGGTCGGCCAGCCAGCCCCAGCCGATGTTGCCGCCGACCCGGCCCAGGCTCTGCGCCGTGATCACCAGGCCCATGGCGGTGAGGCTGACGCCGAAGTGCTTGCCGATGTCCGGCAGCGCCAGCAGCAGCGCCACCTGGTCGAACGCGTCCAGGAACCAGCCCAGGAACGCCGCCAGCACCAGCCGCCAATGCGGCCGCAGCAGCGCCAGCGGCCGCTGCTCCGCGCTCCCGAGCCGCTCGCTCACACGCCCGCCGCGGCGATGATGCGTTGGCGCAGGGCAGCATCCGGCAGCGGCCCGGACCCGGCGCGCGCGTTGCTCGCCATGTGCGCCGGGCTGCGCGTGCCGGGGATGGCGCAGGTGACGGCCGGGTGGCCGAGCACGAACTTCAGCGCCAGCTCCGCCCAGTTGGCGCAGCCCAGCTCAGCCGCCAGGCCCGGCAGGGGCTGGCGGCTGAGCCGGGGCACCAGCGCGCCCTTGCCGAACGGCCGGTTGGCCAGCACGGCGATCCCCCGCTCGGCCGCCAGCGGCAGCAGCGCCTTCTCCGCCGCCCGGTCCGCCAGCGAGTAGTTCACCTGCACGAAGTCGATCGGCTCGGACCGCATCACCGCCAGCAGCTCGGCATGCGCGCTCGTCTTGAAGTGGGTGATGCCGACGTAGCGCACCCGGCCCTGCTCCTTTGCCGACCGCAAGGTGGCGAGATGGGACTGCCAATCGACCAGGTTGTGGATTTGCACCAGGTCCAGCACCGGCGCCCGCAGCAGCTCGTGGGAGCGGGCGAGCTGCGCCACGCCGGCCTCCCGGCCATGGGTCCAGACCTTGGTGGCGATGAAGGCGCGGTCGCGCGCGTCCATCTCCTGCATCAAGGCGCCCGCGACCCCCTCCGCCCGGCCGTACATGGGCGAGCTGTCCACCACCGCGCCGCCGCCGTCGAACAGCTGGCGCAGCACGTCCCGCAGCGGCGCCTGCCCGGCAGGGCCCACGTTGAAGGTGTTCCAGGTGCCGCAGCCGACGACCGGCAGCAGCTCGCCCGTGGCGGGGATCGGTCGTTTCAGCATGGTGCGGTCCTGCGGAAGGCGATGGCGCGGACGCCGGAAGATGAAGCCGGCAGGGTAGGATGCAAGCGCGGCCACCGTCCCGGACCTGGGCATCGCCTGTGTCGGTTAACGATAACTCGTCAATGTGATGGCGCTGCATCGTGCAATTATTTACAATGATGTTACGGCGTGCTTGCATTAACATGAGATTTGTATAGATAATGATCCATGTCCCAGCCGGATTTGCTGCTGAAAGAGGCATTTAGGGAGAGAGATCTGACCATTCCGACGCAACCGGAAGATGTAGTGCCTTATGCTGCCTGGATGGACGCCCTGCGGGATGTCTCCATCGGCGTTCGGTCCGGGCACGTCGTCGTGCTGTCCGGGCTGCCCGGGGTCGGCAAGACGAGCCTATTGCACGCGCTGTCCACCCTGCTGCGCCAGGGCGGGCGGCCCGTCGCGCTCCTTCAGCCGGATCAGCCGCCGCCGCCGGCCGCCGTCCTGCTGGTGGATGACGCGCATCGCCTTGGCGAGGACGCCCTGCAGGCGGCGCTCAGCCATCCGGCAGCCTGCGTCCTGGCCGGCGGGCCGGCGCTCGCCATCCTGGCCGGCGGCCTGTCGCGCCGGGTCACGACCGTGGCGTTGCATCCGGTACCGCCGGGTGCGGCGTCCGGCTTCGTGGCCGCCCTGATGCGGGAGGGCGGCCAGGCGATCCCATTTACGCCGGGCGCCGCTGAGCGGCTGCAAGCCCTTGGCCGCGGCCTGCCCGGCGTCATGGCGCAGGTCGCACGGTCCGCCGTCGGCATCGCCTCGCAGCGCTCCGCCGCCCTGGTGGGCCCTGACCACGTCGAACAAGCCTGGCAAGACCAAACCGCGACACACCAAGCCGCCCCGGCCCGCCCAGCGCCGCCGGACCGCCAGGCCGTTGCCCCAGCCGTACCGCGGCGGCGGCGCTGGCCAGCGGTGGCGACCATCGGCTTGGCGGCCGGCCTCGCCGTCCTGCTGCTGGTACGGCCGCGGCGCATCGAGCCCGTGCAGCCTGCCGCGTTCGCGTCCAACTTGCCCGAGCCGGCGCCCGTGGTCGTCCCCACACCCCGGCTCGCGCCGCTGCCGACGGAGGTTGCCTTGCATGTCGTGCTCGTCGCTCCGCCCGACGCCGCCGAACGGGCGGCCCGCGTCGCGGAAACGCTGGCGCTGCTGGGCTACGACATGGCTGGGCAGCGTGTGGCGGCCGTGCGGCCGGCCAGCCTGGAGGTGCAGTATGGCTATGCCGAGGATGCGCCCGCGGCCGCCCGGCTGGCGGAGGCGATCGGAGCCGGCCCTGCCACGGCGCGCCCGCGGCCGGAATCCGCCAACGCCCTTTCCGCACCCGGCACCGTGGAGGTGATGGTGCCGTCCACCGGGCCGCTGCGGTCCGGCCTGTCAACCGCCCGATCTAACCAAGGAGACTAGAATGCGCATTTCCCTGACCTGCGGCTGCGCGGCCGCCCTGGCCGCCCTGGCCATGCAGGCGCAAGCCCAGCCGGCCCCGGCCGAGCCCGGCCACCTGCAAACCGCCGCCGTGGTGCGCGAAGCCCCGCCGCTGCCCGGACAGTCGATCCCGGCGATCTCGCCCGATTCCGTGGTGCTGTATTTCGACAAGGGCAGCTCCGCCATCCGGCCGCAGGACCGGGCGCTGCTGGACAAGGCGTCGCGGACCTACCGTGACGGGCACCCCATCGTGATGATCGTGGTCGGCGGCACGGATTCGGTGGGCTCGGCCGCCGGGAACCTCGCCCTGTCCGACCGCCGCGCCCAGATCGTGCTGCGCGAGCTGGTGGCCCGCGGCATCCCGGTGGAGCGGTTCCAGGTGCTGGCGAAGGGCGAGACGGACCAGCCCGTCGTGGCCCCCCCGGGCGTCGCGGAGCCGAACGACCGCCGGGTCGAGGTTCATTGGCGCTAGGCGACGGGGCCGCCATGACGGTTCGCCGCGCGGCCTTGGCCGCCGCCTGCCTCGCCTGCCTGCCGGCGGCGGCGCCGGCCGATGGGTGGCAGGCGTACAACGCCGGGCACTTCGGCGAGGCGGTGGCGCTCTGGACCGGCCAGGCCGTCGCCGGCGACGCGCAGGCGCAGTTCGGCCTGGGGCTGGCCTACGATCTCGGCCAGGGCGTGAGCCAGGACGCGGGCAGCGCCTGCCACTGGTACCAGCGCGCCGGCGACGCGGGGGTGCTGGCGGCCACGTTCAACGCCGCCGTGATGATCGACCAGGGCCGCTGCGGCGACCGCGACGCGGCCCTGGCGGCACGGTGGTATGGCCGCGCCGCGGCTGCCGGCTATCCCCGGGCGGAGTATGTCATGGGGCAGCTCTACGAGTCCGGCGACGGCGTGCCGCGCAACCCCGCCGCCGCCGCCGCCTGGTATGCCGCGGCGGGCCGGGAGGGCATCGCGGCGGCGGCGCACCGGGCGGGCCCGGTCGCCAGCTCGCCCGCGCCGCCGGCAGGGCCGGCCAGCCCCGAGACGCCCGTGGGCGAGACGCTGCGCAACGACAGCGGCAACGTCCCGTTCGTCTGGTCGGCGCCGGAGCAGCCCGGCCCGGTGCGCTTCTACGTGGATGTCGAGGCGGTCGCCGACGGCCTGCATCCGGTGGCGGCGCAGTACTCGGAGCGCACCGCCACCATGCTGCCGCTGCCCGCGGGCGCCGGGCAGTATGCCTGGCGTGTCTTCACCGTGTCCGTGGACGGCCGCCATTACGTGGCCAGCGAATGGCGCCGGTTCGAGGTCGCGGCGCCCTGACGCCGCGGCAGCCGCCGCGGTCCGGAACGATCCCGGCCCTCCACCGTTGCGGAAGCACCACTTCGCCGGAGCAAGCCGCCATGCCCACCGACCCCGATCCCAAGGACCCGTCCGCCCCGGCGCTGCCCGATGCGAGCCGGTTGCCGAACGCTCCCTACCAGCCCGTGCTGACCGGGCAGCCCGCGCTCGTCACCGGCGCCAACTCCGGCATCGGCATGGCGGTGGCGCTCGGGCTGGCGCGGGCGGGGGCGGACGTGGCGGTGAACTACGTCACCCACCCGGAGACCGCCGACGAGGTCGCGCACCAGATCGAGGCGATGGGCCGCAAGGCGATCACCCTCAAGGCCGACGTGAGCAAGGAGGACGAGGTGGACGCGATGTATGCCGCCGCCATCGCCCAGTTCGGCACCCTGCACATCTCGGTCAGCAACGCCGGGCTGCAGCGGGACTCGGCGTTCACCGAGATGACGATGGAGCAGTGGGGCACCGTCATGGGGGTTAACCTCACCGGGCAGTTCCTGTGCGCCCGGGCCGCGGCGCGGGAGTTCCTCCGCCGCGGCGTGGTGGCGTCCGTGTCGAAGGCGGCGGGCAAGATGATCTTCATGAGCTCGGTGCACCAGGTGATCCCCTGGGCCGGGCACGCCAACTACGCCGCCTCCAAGGGCGGCATCGACATGCTGATGCAGAGCGTGGCGCAGGAGCTGGCGCCGCACTTCGTCCGGGTGAACGGCATCGGGCCCGGCGCCATCCGCACGCCGATCAACACGGAAGCCTGGAGCACGCCGGAAGCCTACAAGTCGCTCATGACGCTGGTGCCGTACAAGCGCATCGGCGAGCCGGACGACATCGCCCAAGCGGCGGTCTGGCTGGCGTCCGACGCGTCCGACTACGTAACTGGGACCACCCTGTTCGTCGATGGCGGCATGACGCTGTACCCGGGGTTCGCCACCGGCGGGTAGCCCGGCTTCGTCTAATAGGCTGCTGAAAAACTCTGCACAGCAAGGATCAGGGCTTCGCCCCGAACCCCACCGGAGGACAGTCGTCCTCTGGACACCTAGAAATAGGGGTAAAGGGGATGCCCCGCTTGCAAGCGTTGGCCCCTTTCGGGTGCAGGGCGGAGTGGGCCGAAGGTTCCAATCGCCTGCTTCAGGCGATTGGAAGGCCCACGGAGGGAGATCCCTGCAGGATGCATCCTCGGCCTTTTTCAGCAGTCTGCTAAGGGGTAGTGGCTAGCCCGGCTTCGCCAGGGGCGGCGGCCGGCTGGCGCGCTCCTGGTCCGCCGAGTCCCAGGAGATCAGGCGGTCGGGGCGCTTCTCCAGGGCGTAGGCGAACAGCCATTGCGCGCTGACCATCAGGCGGCTGCGGAAGTTGATCAGGAAGAAGATGTGCGCGACGGCCCACAAGGCCCAGGCCGGCCAGCCGCTGACCTTGACCGGCCCCAGCTCGGCCACCGCCCGGGCGCGCCCGACCGTCGCCATGGTGCCGTAGTCGAGATATCGGAACGGGCCCGGCGGGCGGCGTCCCTGCACCCGGCGCAGGATCGCGTCCGCCACGTATCGCCCCTGCTGCTTGGCGACTGGCGCCAAGCTCGGCAGCGGCTTGCCGTGAGCGTCCAGCGCGAGCGCCGCATCGCCGATCACCTGCACGCCGGGCAGCCCGGCTACCCGCAGGTCCGGCCCGACCGGCACCCGCCCGCCCTTGCCGGGCTTGATCCCCAGCCAGTCCGCCACCGGCGTCGCCGCGTTTCCGGCCGCCCACATGATAGTGCCGGCATGGATCGACTCGCCGCCCTCCACGTGCACCACGCCCTGCTCGATCGCCGTGACCTTGGCGCCGGTCCGCACCTCCACGCCGAGCTGGCGCAGGAAAGCGGTCCCTTGGTCCGAGAGGGTCTGCGGGAACTCCGCCAGCAGCCGGTCCCCACCCTCGACCAGGATGACGCGCGGGTGCGCCTGGCCCAATTGGTGGTCCGCTGCCACCGTCTGCCGGGCCAGCTCGGCGATGGAGCCGGCCATCTCCACCCCGGTTGACCCGCCGCCGATCAGCACAAAGGTCAGCTGCCGGGCGCGCTCCGCCGGGTCCTGCGCCACGCAGGCGCGCTCGAACCCGAGCAGCACCCGGCCGCGCATGTCCAGCGCGTCGTGCAGGGTCTTGAGCCCGGGCGCGAACACCGCCCACTCGTCATGGCCGAAATAGCTGGGCTGCGACCCGGTGGCGACCACCAGCTCGTCGTACGGCACGTCCTGCCCGGCGCAGTGGACGCGCTGCGCCGCCGTGTCGATGCCGGTGACGGCGCTCATCAGCACGCGGGCCTTGGAGCAGGGCGGCATCACGTCGCGCACCGGCGAGGCAATGTCGGCCGGGGACAGCGCGGCGGTGGCCACCTGATACAGCAGGGGCTGGAACAGGTGGTGGTTCTGCGAGTCGATCACCGTGAGATCGATGTCCGGGTACGTGGCCAGCGCCAGCGCCGTGTTCAGCCCGCCGAAGCCGGCGCCCAGCACCACCACGCGGCGCGGCGTCACGCCCGGCGTCGGCTTGTGCCGCCGCCGGGGCTCCAGCTGCGCCACCAGCAACAGGGCGAGCGCCCCGCCGAGCACGGGCACGAAGTCGGGGATGGCGGATTGGCGGGCCATGGCAGGGGGTTCCTGATTGGGTCGCGCTGTTAACACGCGACACGCGCCGGAGTTACCGTGGCAGGGCAGCCTGGGCGACGCGACCGCTGCCGTCCTGCCCAGGGATGGCTGCCGGCGGCTGCGGCCAGCCACGGATGCGGGCTTCAATCCAGCGGCTTGCCATGCTGGAATGGCGGCCTGTCCCATCAAGGAGCGTGTTCAATGAGGCTCGCCTGCGCTGCTGCCATCGCCTTCTGCGTCCTCGGCGCCGGTGCGCAGGCCATGCCCGCGCTGCACGCCGGGCCGGACCGGAACGTCCTCGCCGTCGAGGGCGGCTGCGGCCCGGGCGGCCACCGCGGGCCGGATGGGCGCTGCTACCCGAATTATCGCCGCTATTACCGGCCCCTCCCCGTGTGCCGGCCCGGCTTCCGGCCTGGCCGGTACTTCCAATGCGTGCCGAACTTCTGACCCGGTGAGCACCGAGGACGCCCTGCCCGGCGCGGCGGAGGCCGCATCCTGGCCCGACGAGGCGGCCCTTGCCGCCATGCTGGACAACCAGGCGGGCGCGGTGGCGGCGGTGCGGCAGGCCTTGCCCGCCCTCGCCGCCGCCGTGGCCGCCGCGTCCGCCCGGCTGCGCCACGGCGGCGGCCGGCTGGTCTATGCCGGCGCCGGCGCGTCCGCGCGGCTGGCCGCGCAGGACGGGGTGGAGCTGCATCCCACGTTCGGCTGGCCGCACGACCGGCTGGCCACCCTGATCGCCGGCGGCCCGGCGGCGCTGCTGCGCTCCGCCGAAGGGGCGGAGGACGACGCCGCCGCCGGGTCGCTGGCCGCGGCGGAGCTGGCGCTGGGGCCGGCGGACGTGGTGGCGTGCGTGGCCGCCTCCGGCATCACGCCCTACACGGTCGCGGTGCAGGCGGCGGCGCGCCGGGCCGGGGCGCTGACAGTGGCGCTGGCGAACAACCCCGGCTCGCCGCTGCTGGCGGGCGCGGACTGCCCGGTGCCGCTGCCGACGGGGCCGGAGTTCCTCGCCGGGTCCACCCGGATGGCGGCGGGCACGGCGCAGAAGATCGCCCTCAACCTGTTCTCGACCCGGCTGATGACGGCGCTGGGCCGGGTGTACCGCGGCCTGATGGTGCAGATGGTGCCGTCCAACGCCAAGCTGGTGGCCCGCGCCCACCGCATGGTGGCGGCCCTCACCGGCATGCCGGAGGACGTGGCGGCCAACGCGTTCGACGCCGCCGACCAGGACATCCGGCTGGCCGTGCTGATGCTGGACGGGCTGAGCCGCACCGCCGCGCAGGCCCGGCTGGACGCGGCCGGCGGGGATTTGCGCGCCGCCCGCGGGGTCTGATGCTGGAAGGACCCAATGCTTGAAGGACAGGTGCTGACGGAGTCGGGCTGGCTCGCCGCCCGGCTGCACCACGGCGCCACCGTGACCGCCATCGAGCCCTGGCCGCAGGCGTCGCGGGACCGCTGCATCCTGCCCGGCTTCATCGACCTGCACGTGCACGGCGGCGGCGGCGCGGACACCATGCAGGGTGCGGCGGCGGTGGCCGAAATGGCCCGCTTCCACGCCCGGCACGGCACGGCGGCGCTGCTGCCCACGACGGTGACGGCGCCGGCCGCCGACCTGCTGCGCGCGGCCGAAGGGGTCGCCGCCGCCCGGCCCGGCCCCGGCGGCGCGCGCATCCTGGGGCTGCACCTGGAAGGCCCGTTCATCAACCCGGCCATGCTGGGCGCGCAGCCGCCCCACGCCATCCCGCCCGACCCGGCGCTGGTGGAGGCCATCGCTGCCCGGGTAGCGCTGCGCGTGGCGACGATGGCGCCGGAGGTCGATCCGGACGGCCGCCTGCTGGCCCAGCTGGTGGCGATGGGGGTGCGGGTGCAGCTCGGCCACACCGCCTGCACGGAGGCGCAGGCGCTGACGGCGCTGCGGGCGGGGGCGAGCGGCTTCACCCACCTGTTCAACGCGATGTCGCCGCTGCACCACCGCGCGCCGGGCTGCGCCGGGTGCGCGCTGGCCCATGCCGGGCACGCGGAGATCATCCTGGACGGGTTGCATGTGGCGCCGGGCGCGATCCGGGCGGCGCTGCGGGCGATCCCGGGCCTGTACGGCGTGACGGACGCCGTGGCGGCGGCGGGGATGCCGGACGGCGAGTACTGGCTGGGGCGGCAGCCGATCCACAAGCGGGGCGGCAGCGTGCGCCTGCCCGGCGGCGGGCTGGCCGGCAGCGTGCTCACCATGGATGCGGCGCTGCGCACCCTGCTCGGGCTCGGCCTGCCGATGGCGGAGGCCTCCCGGCGGCTGTCGCGGGTCCCGGCGGACTACCTGGGGCTGCCGCAGCATGGCCGGATCGCGCCGGGCCTGCCGGCCGACCTGGTGGTGGTGGACCCGGAAGGGGGATTGCTGGGCGCGATGGTGGGCGGGGTCGCCGCGGGGCAAGCCTAAGGCTGCGTGTCAAAAAAGATTACATCTCGCGGTAGCAGAGATGCTAAGCAGTTGATCTCATTAATTGGCACGCATCATGCTCACGAGACGATGCCGCTGTGGCATACCGGAGATCGTTCCCATGCGTAACCTGTTGCTGCTCGGAGCCGCCCTGCTCGCCGTGCCCGCTACCGCCGGCCTGGCCCACGCCACGCCCATGCTGACCCTGATCGTGACCAACGGCGCGGGCATCGACGACACGGCGACCGGTTCGGGCACCGTCTCGCTGAGCGACGCCCAGCTGAATGGCCGCTTCACGCTCGACTCCAACTTCGGCGCCGCCGGCTCGAACAACTCGTACCTGAGCCTGACCGCCACGGCGACGGCCAACAGCGGCAGCGCCACGGCCCGCCCGCTCACCATCGAGATCATCGAGACCAACATCACCGACGCCACGACTCAATTGGTCGAGTTCGCCGCCTCCAGCTCGATCAACTCCGCCAGCACCGAAGGCGGCAGCGGCCCTGCCGGCAGCGCCACGGTCAAGGCGTACTACGACCCGAACGACGGCGCGACGGCCGGCTCCGGCATCGAGCTGGCGAGCGGCATGTTGCCGGACGTGGCGAGCGTGATGAACAGCTATGCCACCGAGACGGTCAATGGGCCGTTCAGCCAGAGCGAGATCGTGACGCTGAACTTCACCAACCCGGCCGGCGGCACCTACGGCTTCACCTCGTCATTGACGCCAGTGCCGGAGCCGGCCTCGCTGGCGCTGCTGGGCTGCGGCCTGGTCGGCCTGGCCGCCGCGCGCCGCCGCAAGCGCGCCTGACGCCGCGCGCCACGGCAGAACGCCGTGGCCGTCCGGTGCGGAGGGGCCGTCAGCCCCCCGCCATCGTCATCCCGTCCACCCGCAGCGTCGGGCTGTCCACCGCGCGGCGGAAGCGCAGGTCGTTCGCCGGGGTGAGGTGCAGGAACATGTCCCTCAGGTTGCCGGCGATGGTGACCTCCGCCACCGGCTCCGCCAGCGCGCCGTCGCGGATCATGAAGCCGGCGGCGCCGCGGCTGTAGTCGCCGGTCAGGCCGCTCACGCCCATGCCGAGCAGCTCCGTCACGTAGAAGCCTTCCGCGATGTCGGCCATCAGCTCCGCCGGGCTGTGCCGGCCGGGCGCCATGGTGGCGTTGGTCAGGCCGGGGGAGCCGCCATTGCTGCGGCCGTTGGTGCGCAGGCCGAGCTGGCGGGCGCTGCGGCTGTCCAGCAGCCAGGTGAGCAGCACGCCGTCCTCGACCAGCGTCAAGTTGGCGGTCGGCACGCCCTCCGCGTCAAACGGCTTGGAGCGGGGGCCGCGCAGGCGGCGGGGCTCGTCGGTGATGCGGATGCCGGGGGAGAAGATCGCCTGGCCCAGCCTGTCCTTGAGGAACGAGGTGCCGCGGGCGATGGACGCGCCGCTGATGGCGCCCGCCATGTGGCCGATCAGCCCGGCGGCCACCCGCGGGTCGTACACCACGGGGAGCTTGGCAGTGGCGGGGCGGCGCGGGTTGAGCCTGGCCACCGCCCGCTCGGCGGCGCGGTGGCCGATGGACGCCGGGTCCTCCAGGTCGGCCAGGAAGGTGGCGGAGTGGTAGTCGTAGTCGCGCTGCATCCCGATGCCCTCGCCGGCCAGGGCGGTGGCGCTGACGGAGTGGCCGGTGCGGGCGTAGCCGCCGCTGAACCCGGCGGAGGTCGCCAGGGTGAACTCGTAGCGGCTGTAGCCGGCCTCCGCGCCCTCGGAGTTGGTGATGCCGGGCACGGCGCGGGCGGCGTCCTCGGCGGCGGCGGCGCGGGCGGTCAGCATCTCCACGCTGGGCTCGCTCGCATCCGCCAGCTCCAGCGGGCCGGCGTCCACCGCCTGCGCCTCGTCGGCCAGGCCGCCGTACGGGTCCTCCGGGACGACCTTGGCCATGGCGACGGCGCGCTCGGCCAGGCTGCGGAAGTTGGACGCGGCCAGCTCGGTGGTGGAGACGGTGGCGCTGCGCTTGCCGACATACACCGTCAGCTCCAGGCCGCGCCGCTCCGAGCGCTCCAGGTGCTCGGTCTGGCCCAGGCGGCGGGAGACGGAGAGCGAGGTGGAGCCGGACACGGCCGCCTCCGCCGTGTCGGCGCCGGCGGCGCGGGCGCGGTCCAAGAGGGCGCCGAGGAGGTCTAGCTGGGACATGGTGGGGGCCCTGGTTGGAAGTTAGGCGGCGAGCCGGTCGGCGATGTCCACCAAATGGGGGACATGGCCGGTCGGGCCGAGGGCAGCGAGGGTGGGGCGGCCGCGGAACAGGCGGGCGGCGGCGCGCCGCACGTCCTCCAGGGTGACGGCCTCGATCTTGGCGATCGTCTCGGCCAGCGGGATGACGCGGCCGAACACCTGGAACTGCCGCGCCAGCTGCTCGCAGCGGCTGCCGGTGGATTCGAGCGACATCAGCAGCCCCGCCTTCACCTGGGCGCGGGCGCGGGCCAGCTCCTCGGCGTTGGCGTCGACCTGCACCCGGCGCAGCTCCTCCAGCGTGACCGGCACCAGCTCCTTCGCCTCGTCCTCCCCGGTGCCGGCGTAGATGCCGAACAGGCCGCCATCCATCGCCGGCGCGGTGAACGAGTAGATGGAGTACACCAGGCCGCGCTTCTCGCGAATCTCCTGGAACAGCCGGGAGGACATGCCGCCACCGAGCAGGGTGGACAGCATCATGGAGGCGTAGAAGTCCGGGTCGCCGTAGCCCATGGCGGGAAAGCCGAGCACGATGTGCACCTGGTCCAGCTCGCGCTCCTCGCGGAACTCGCCGCCGCGGTAGGTCCCGGGCGCATAGCCCGGCGCGGTGGCCCGCGGCAGGTCGGCGAAGTGCCGCTCCGCCAGCCCGACCACCGTGTCATGGTCGAGCGCCCCGGCGGCGGCGACTACCATGTTGGCCGCGGCGTAGTGGGTGCGCATGTAGCCGGTCAGCACCTCCCGCCCCATGCCGCGGATGCCGTCCTCGCGGCCCAGCGTCGGGCGGCCCATCGGCTGGTCGGGGTAGGCGGTCTCCTGGAAGTGGTCGAACACGATGTCGTCCGGCGTGTCGTTGGTCATGCCGATCTCTTGCAGGATCACGCCGCGCTCCCGCTCCAGCTCCTCCGGCACGAAGGTGCTGTGGGTCAGGATGTCGCCGATGATGTCGGCCCCCAGCGCCAGGTCCTCCTTCAGCAGCTTGACGTAGTAGGCGGTCTGCTCGCGCGCGGTGTAGGCGTTCAGGTGGCCGCCCACGTTGTCCACCGCCTCGGCGATGCCGGAGGCGGAGCGCCGCTCGGTGCCCTTGAACGCCATGTGCTCCAGGAAGTGGCTGGCGCCGTTCTCCGCCGCGGCCTCGTTGCGGGTGCCGGCGGCCACGTAGGCGCCGAGCGACACCGTCTCCACCCGGTCCATCTGCTCCGTCACCACCGTGAGGCCGGAGGGCAGGCGCGAGACTCGTATGCTCATGCGGCATTCCTGTGTGCGAAGGCCCGCACCTGCGCCTCGACGGCGTCGAGGTCGTTGGGGGCCGTGGTGAACCGTTCCGGCCGGTCATATAGGTCGGCCAGGTGCTTTGGCAGCGGCGGGCGGCGGCCGGTGGCGCGCTGCATCGCGTCGGGGAACTTGGCCGGGTGCGCCGTGGCGACGGCCACGGTCGGCACGTGGCGGCACGGCATGGCCCGCGCGGCGGCGATACCGATGGCGGTGTGCGGGTCCGCCAGGTAGCCGCACGCCGCGTCCAGCCGGCGGATCTCGTCGAGCGTGCCCTCGTCGTCCAGCCGGAAGCCGTGCATGACCGCGGTGGCCCGGCGCCAGGCGGCCTGCGGCACGTCCATGCGGCCGGTGGCGCGGAAGCCGGCGACCGCGGCGGCGGTGGCCACCCCCTGGCGGTCCAGCATCTCGAACAGCAGCCGCTCGAAGTTGGAGCTGACCTGGATGTCCATCGAGGGGGACAGGCTGGGCTCGACCGGCGCCATGCTCATGTCGTTGCCGGCCAGGAAGCGGGTGAGGATGTCGTTGCGGTTGCTGGCCACCACCAGGCGGGCCACCGGCAGCCCCATGCGCCGCGCTGCCCAGGCCGCCAGCACGTTGCCGAAGTTGCCGGTGGGCACGCTGAACGCCACCTCCTGCTCCGGCGCGCCCAGCGCCAGGGCGGCGGCGACGTAGTACGGGATTTGCGCCGCGATGCGCGCCCAGTTGATCGAGTTCACCGCCGACAGGCGCAGGCTGTCGCGGAACGGCGCGTCGGCGAACATCGCCTTCACCAGGTCCTGGCAGTCGTCGAACGTGCCGTCCACCGCGATGTTGGCGATGTTGCCCGCCTGCACCGTGGTCATCTGGCGGCGCTGCACCTCGCTGGTGCGGCCACTTGGGTGCAGGATGGCCACATCGATGCGCGGGCGGTCGCGGCAGGCCTCGATGGCGGCGGAGCCGGTGTCGCCGCTGGTGGCGCCCACGATGGTGACGCGCTCGCCGCGGGCGGCCAGCACGTGGTCGAACAGGCGGCCCAGCACCTGCATCGCCAGGTCCTTGAAGGCGAGCGTGGGGCCGTGGAACAGCTCCAGCGACCACAGCCCCGTGTCCAACTGGACCAGCGGCGCCACCGCCGGGTGCGCGAACCCGGCATACGCCTCCCGGCAGATGGCTTGCAGGGCGGCGAACGGCACGGCGTCGCCGAGGAAGGGCTGCATCACGCGGGCGGCCAGCTCGGCATACGGCAGGCCGCGCAGGGCGCGCAGGTCCGCGTGGGACCAGGACGGCCAGGCCTCCGGCACGAACAGCCCGCCATCCTCGGCGAGCCCGGCCAGCAGCACCCCGGCGAAGTCGCGGGCGGGCGCCTGCCCGCGGGTGGAAACGTAGCGCATCCCCCCACGATAGGGGCAGATCAAGTGGAGGGCGAGGGGCGGGGGCGAGGAGCGGGGGTAAGAGGCGATTGGCCCCATAGCATCCAGCGGGTGCGCCGCGCCGTAGTGAGCTTCGAAGCATCGCCTGCCAGGCCGCCACCCCCAGGACGCCACCTCATGTTGATCTCTCCCGAGCCGCTGGCGGTCGCCGGCGCTGACGCCTCGGCCTTGCCCGGAATGTCGTGCTGCGAACCGGGGCCGGGCCAGATCGACCTGGCCGCCCTGCCGCCGGAGTGGCGCGCCCCGGCGCAGGCCCTGCGGGAGGGTCGGCTCGTCCAGGCGCTGCGGCGCGCGCTGGACGTGGCGCTGAGCCTGGCCGGCCTGGCGCTGGCGGCGCCCGTGCTGCTGGCGCTGGCCCTGCTGGTCAAGCTCGACAGCAACGGGCCGGCCTTCTACCGCCAGGAGCGCGTCGGCCTGGGCGGGCGGTCCTTCGTGCTGCTCAAGTTCCGCAGCATGCGCACCGACGCCGAGCTGTCCGGGCCGCGATGGGCCTCGCCGCAGGACCCGCGGGTGACCCGGGTGGGGCGCATGCTGCGGCTGACCCGGCTGGACGAGCTGCCGCAGCTGTTCAACGTGCTGGGCGGCAGCATGGCCCTGGTCGGCCCCCGCCCGGAGCGGCCGCACTTTGCCGAGCAGCTGACGCAGATCATCCCGCACTTCGCCGAGCGCCTGGCCGTCAAGCCCGGCATCACCGGGTGGGCGCAGGTCAAGCATCCCTACGGCGCCTCGGTGGAGGATGCGCGGCACAAGCTGGCCTACGACCTGCATTACCTGCAGCACCGCAGCCTGCGGCTCGACCTGCGCATCCTGCTCGCCACCGTGTCCGTGGTGCTGCGCGGCACCGGCGCGCGCTGAACGCCCGGCCCCCGGGAAGGCGGGCTGGCCCGGCCTGCCGCCTCCATGCTGCCGCGATTGGGGGGCAGGCTCCGCCGTGCCCGCCTTCATGGGCAGACCTCGAACGGCAACGGTGAGACGGATATGCGGCGAACTTTCACACTATGGTGCGCGATGATCGGGCTGGCGTCGTTCGCAGCAACAGGCCGCGGCGCTGCGCAGTCCGTCCGCCCCCTGCCGAACCCGGATGCGAGCGGGTCGCAGATGGCCGCTCCCACCCCGTTGCCGCCCGGCCAGGCTGACATTCCCGGCGGCACCTCCCACAACGGGATCGTCAAGCCGCCTGCGGCAGCCTCCGGAACCGCGTCCACCATCCAGCCGCCGCAGCAAGGGGCCATGCCGGTGATCCCCCCGCCCGGCACAAGCGGCAACCAGCCGAACATTCAGCCGAAGTAGCAGCCCGGCCACCACGCGCTCCTGCCACCGTCATGCCCGGACCAAATCCGGGCATGACGGTGCCCAAAACCGTGAAAAGCGCCCCATTTGCGTTAGCCTTGCAAACAAAAGCTTGCGCCCGGCCGCAGTTCGTCGTTTGTTCAGGCCGTGACCAGCCCGCATCCCACCCCCCTTCCCGAGCCGGCCCCTGCGCCCGACGCAGCACCCTGCGACAGCCAGGCCGCGCTGGACGCCCAGCGCCTCGCCAGCCAG
>CAXSAX010000007.1:0-107000 GCA_964235495.1 uncultured Acetobacteraceae bacterium
GACGCCGCCAACATATCCCTTCCAACATCAGATGTGATTTTCAAGGAACGAGAACTTTCCAGAGACGCTGTCGTCCAGCGCGTCCGGTGAAGAGCTATCTAGTGGGGCCGGCCAACCGTGTCAACGCGATGACAGCGGGTTTTCCGCCCTCGCCTGGGAACCAGCCATGCATGATTGCAGGTTGCCAACCATAGGCATGCAAATGGCCCCTGCGTCACCGAGGCAGGGGCCATTGCGTCACGCTGCTTCGGCCAAGCGGCCGTTGATCACCAAACCATCCCGGTCGGCGCTCACATGGATCACCTCGCCATCGTGGATCGTGCCTTCCAGCAGCAAGCCGGCCAGTTGGTTTTGCAGCGTGCGCTGGATCACCCGCTTCAGCGGCCGTGCGCCATAGACCGGGTCATAGCCCGCCTCGCCCAGCCAGCCCGTCGCCCGCTCGTCCAGGTCGAGCGTGATGTGCCGGTCGATCAGCAATGCCTGCAACCGCTCCAGCTGGATACGCACGATCGCCGCCATGTCCGAGCGGGCCAGCCGGTGGAACTGCACGATCTCGTCCAGCCGGTTCAGGAACTCCGGCCGGAAATGCTCACGCACCACCCGCATCACCTGCGCCTGCACCAGGACCGTGGTGTCACCCTCCGGCTGGGCCGCCAGCAGGTCGCTGCCCAGGTTGGAAGTCAGCACGATGATGGTGTTGCGGAAGTCAACCGTCCGCCCCTGCCCGTCCGTCAGCCGGCCGTCGTCGAGCACCTGCAACAACACGTTGAAGACGTCCTCGTGCGCCTTCTCCACCTCGTCAAACAAGATGACTTGGTAGGGCCTGCGCCGCACCGCCTCTGTCAGCACGCCGCCTTCGTCGTAGCCGACGTAGCCCGGCGGTGCGCCGATCAGCCGGCTGACCGAGTGCTTCTCCATGAACTCGCTCATGTCGATCCGCACCATTGCCCGGTCGTCGTCGAACAGGAAGGAAGCCAGCGCCTTGGTCAGCTCGGTCTTGCCCACGCCGGTGGGACCCAGGAACAGGAAGGAACCGATCGGCCGATTCGGATCCTGCAAGCCGGCCCGCGCACGGCGCACGGCGTACGCCACCGCCTTGAGCGCGTCCTCCTGCCCCACGACCCGGCGGCGCAGCTCGTCCTCCATGCGCAGCAGCTTGGACCGCTCGCCTTCCAGCATCCGGTCCACCGGCACACCGGTCCAGCGGCTGACCACGCCGGCGATCTGGTCCTCCGTCACCGCCTCGTTCACCAGCCGACCGCCCGACTGCCCGGCGGCGATCTGCTGCTCCAGCTGCGGGATCACGCCGTACATCAGTTCGGATGCCCGGCCCAGGTCGCCCCTGCGCTGCGCCACCTCAACCTCGCTGCGGGCGGCATCCAGCTGCTCCTTCAGCTTCTGCGACCCGGCGAGCTGGTCCTTCTCGGCGTGCCAGGCCGCCGTCATCGCGTCCGACCGCTCCTCGATCTCGACCAGCTCGTGCTGCAGCTTCTCCAACCGCTCGCGGGACGCAACGTCCTCCTCGCGCTTGAGGGCCTCGCGCTCGATCTTGAGCTGCAGCAGGCGGCGGTCCAGCTCGTCCAGCGCCTCGGGCTTGCTGTCCACCTGCATCCGCAGCCGGCTGGCGGCCTCGTCCATCAGGTCGATCGCCTTGTCCGGCAGGAAGCGGTCGGCAATGTAGCGGCTAGAGAGCGTGGCCGCCGCCACCAGCGCGCCATCCGTGATGCGGACGCCGTGGTGCAGCTCGTACTTCTCCTTAATGCCACGCAGGATGCTGATCGTGTCCTCGATGGAGGGCTCGCCCACGAACACCGGCTGGAAGCGCCGGGCCAGGGCCGCATCCTTCTCGACATGCTTGCGGTACTCGTCGAGCGTGGTGGCGCCGATGCAGTGCAGCGCGCCGCGGGCCAGCTCCGGCTTCAGCAGGTTGGAGGCGTCCATCGCGCCATCGGCCTTCCCAGCGCCGACCAGCGTGTGCATCTCGTCGATGAACAGGATCACCTCACCCTGGGCGCTCTCGATTTCCTTGAGCACCGCCTTCAGCCGCTCCTCGAACTCGCCGCGGTACTTGGCGCCGGCCACCAGCGCGCCGAGGTCGAGCGCCATGACCCGCCTGTTGCGCAACGATTCCGGCACGTCGCCATTGACGATGCGCAAGGCGAGGCCTTCGACGATGGCGGTTTTGCCGACGCCGGGTTCGCCGATCAGCACCGGATTGTTCTTGGTACGGCGGGCGAGCACCTGGATGGCGCGGCGGATTTCCTCGTCGCGGCCGATCACCGGGTCGAGCTTGCCGTCGCGCGCAGTGGCGGTGACGTCGCGGGCATACTTGCTCAGCGCGTCGAAGTTCTGCTCCGCGTTGGCGCTGGTCACCTTGCGGCCCTTGCGAATGTCAGCGACGGCCTTGTCCAGGGCCTGCGGGGTGACGCCGGCCTGACGCAGCGCACGCGCGCCGGGTCCGTCGGAGGCGGCCAAGGCGAGCAGCAGCCGGTCCTGCGCCACATACTCGTCGCCGACCTTGGCAGCGGCGCGCTCGGCGGCGTCCAGCAGGCGAACCAGCTCGGGAGTGGCTTGCGGCTGGCCTGCGCCGCCGCCCTGAACCCGGGGATTACGCGCCACTTCGGCATCGACGGCGATCTGGGCCGCCTTCGGGTCGGCGCCGGCGGCGCGTAGCAGGCCAGCCGCGGCACCTTCCTCGTCGTCCAGCAATGCCTTGAGCAGGTGCTCGGGCGTCAGGCGTTGGTGAAAGTCACGCACGGCGATGGTCTGGGCGGCTTGCAGGAAGCCGCGGGCGCGTTCGGTGAACTTCTCGATGTTCATGGGTGTCCCTTTCGATCAGGCGACAGGATCAGCTTGGCACGTCCCTCATCAGGCAACGCGCCGGTGAAGAATTTGGGCAGCTGGTCTGTTCAACTCAAGGGGACGTGGCTCAACCGACAGCCACTTGCACATCCACCCTCATGCTGTCGAACGAGTCCGGCGGCCCGACGAAACTGCCTGCCACCGGCACCGCCTGTTGCGGCGTGCGGGCGACGCTCACCCGGATCAGGTTGCGTCCCGCCACCGAGCCGTTGGTGGGGTCGAACTCCACCCAGCCCGCACCGGGCAGATACACCTCCACCCAGGCATGGGTCGCACCACCGCCCACGGTGGACGGCGCGCCAATCGTGAGCCGTTCGTCGTACAGGTATCCGCTGACGAACCGGGCGGCGAGGCCGAGGGAGCGAACCGCCTCCATCATCAGCAGCGTCAAGTCCCGGCACGCGCCGGCGCCGGTGGCGAGCGTCGTCACCGGGTCGTTGGTGCCTTCGGCCTGGCGAGCCTCGTAGCGGAACTCCGCCCGGATCGCCTGCGTCATCGCGGTCAGCATCGCCAGCGTGCCGGTGGGAGCGCTGGCCACGAGGAAGCGATGGGCCCACTCATCCACTCGGCCGCCTGGATCGGCGTAGTGACGCTCGATGGAGCGCGCGAGATCGGGTATCTCGGCGGAGCCATAAGTGAACGGGAAAGTCTCGGCCCGCGGGTCAAGCGGAAGCTCGGCGCGGGCTGGGTAGTGATGCAACCGCAGCGTCGAGATGATCCTCAGCCGCTCGGTCAGTTGATCGTCCGGGAAGCCCAGGAAGCAGACGGAATTGCCGAACACGTCATGCGCCCATCGCGTGTGCCGGGCCGGGGGCGAGACCGACAGCTTGGTTTCCAGCAGGCGAAGGTCGTGGCTGTCGCGCGGGCGGAGCATCAGCCGGTGGCCGAGCAGGCGCACCGGCTGGACATAGTGGTACTCCGTCTCGTGGATGACCTCGACCCGGGGCAGCGCGGGCGCCTAGGCCGAGCGGCTGAAGCGGCGGCGCAACCGGCCGATGCGCCCGATCCCGGCCAGCCGCCGGTCCAAGAAGGCGAGCGTGGCGGCGTCCCCCTCGCTGTCATCCCGCAGCCAGTAAAGCAGGGTCACGCCATAAACCCCGGCCAGCAGGGTGCGCTTGGTGTACCAGTTCCAATCGGCGCTGCGGTCCCCGGCCGCGTGCCAGATGGCATCCGTCGTGCGTGCGGTGACCCGGGCAGCCGCGGCCGGATTCCCACTCAGCACAGCCAGGCCGCGCCGTACTGCTTGCTTGGCCGGGCAGCTGGCTTCCAAGCGGCAGGCGATGACGGCCCGCACGCGCTCCGGGACCCGGCCCTCCCCGGCAGTGCCGGCCATGCGGCGATCTGCCAGGTCGGCCCAGCTTTCCACCATGTCCGTCGGGCCGATCGGGAACAGCAGGTCGGCGTTCGGCGACACGGCCTCGCGCAGGGCGGCCAAATTCCAGCCGGGAAACGGCTTGGCCGACACCAAGGCATCCAGCGCCGCATCCCGCTCGTCAGAACGCTCCGGATAGGTCATCCGCCAGCCCTCGCCAGTTCCTCGTTGAAGCCGAACAGCGTCCAATCCGTCACCCGCGCCGGGTAGAGGATGCCGTCCAGGTGGTCGTTCTCGTGCTGGATGATCGCGGCGTGGAACCCGGCAGCTTCTCCGCTCACCGCGTTGCCGTCGCAATCCAGCCCGGCGTAGCTTACCCTGGTCCAGCGCGGCACGCCGGCCCGCAAGCCGGGAATCGACAAGCATCCTTCCCATCCCAGCATCCGCTCCTCACCCAGCGGTTCGATCACCGGGTTGATGAGCACCGAGTTGGCCACGGACACGCCATCCGTGGCGCGGGTGGCCGGCACGCGGAACACGAACAGCCGCAACGGGACGTGAACCTGCGGGGCAGCAAGCCCGACGCCGGAGGCGTCCTCCATGGTCTCCATCATGTCCGCCACCAGCTGGCGAATGACGGGTGCGCCCGGGTCCGCCACCAGCTCGGCGCTGCGAAGCAGAACGGGGTGACCCACACGGGCGATCTTGAGGATGGACATAGCGGACCGGACCTGGTGTTGCGAAAGGCTTTGGCGAGACGCCGCGTCCATGATATAGCCGCGGCTTCCGCGGTGCATGCAGCCCGCCGGACCCCTTTATCACGCCCGTATCCGGGCGTCGCGGCAGGAGTAGGCGTCGAGTGCAGGTTCTGGTCCGAGACAACAACGTCGATCAGGCTTTGAAGGCCTTGAAAAAGAAGATGCAGCGTGAAGGCATCTTCCGCGAGATGAAGCTGCGTCGCCATTTCGAGAAGCCATCGGAGCGCCGGGCGCGCGAGGCTGCCGAGGCTGTTCGCCGCGCGCGTAAGATGGAGCGCAAGCGCCTGGAGCGCGAAGGCTTCTGATATCCGGGGGACCCTGTCTCTCGGCAGGGTTCCCGTTTTCCAGACTGCGTCACGACGTCGGTGCGTCGCATCCAGCTGATGGCAGGTGTTGATCCGGCTCGACCGTCACGTTGAAACTGGCGCGGGCCAGGATGCGTGGCCCTTGAATGACCGTGAAGGTCCAGGTGCCCGGCACTAAGGACCACGGCTCCTCCAGCGTATAGCCGGTGTAGCTCCACCGATCCCCGCTTGCACTGCTCATGTTGATCTCGGTCGTGCCGCTCTGGCCGTTCGGCAAGGTCCATAACGGGTGTTCCAGCTGGACCATCACGGGTGCCACGTCGCCGGGGCGGAGATTGGCGGCCTTGAACTCCATCCCAAACTGACGGCAAAACGTGCCGTCGATATTCGGGCCGAGCTTGAGGAATTTCGGATCGAGCACCGCCGCAGAGCCTGCGAGATTGCCGGGAAGCGGTGGTTGCGCGGGGCCCGCCTCCATGGCTGCGACCTCTCCGATGCGGCCGACCTGCAAGATGAGCTGGTCTGCCCGCGCCGGCCTCGCTCCCAGGCACGCTACGCTGGCTGCGCACGCTATCCAGATTAGGGCAAGATGGGTGGGTGCAGGCACTGCGCCGCCTCTTGAGGTTGCACAGCATCATGCGTCAAACCGCGCAGCATTGCACGGGAATCAGCGGTCAGTCAGCCGCAGCTCGATACGCCGGTTCTTGGCATACGCGTCCGGGGTATCCGCCCCGTCCACCGGCTGGAAATCGGCGAACCCGGTGGCGGCGAGGTGGTTCGCGGGTATCCCCTGGTCGATCAGCAGCTTGACCACGTTGATCGCCCGCTGCGACGACAGCTCCCAGTTGGACGGGAACGCGCCGCGCGTGACCGGCAGCCGGTCCGCATGGCCGTCGACACGCAGGATCCAGGGCAGGCCGGGCGGGATGTCCGCCGCCACGTCCTTGAGGGTGCCGGCCAAGGCGTGCATCTCATCCGCTCCGGCCGGGCTCAGCTCTGCGCTGCCGGGGGGGAACAGCACCTCGGACTGGAACACGAACCGGTCGCCGACGACCTGCACGCCGGGTCGGTTGGCCAGCACCTCGCGCAACCGGCCGAAGAACTCGCTGCGGTAGCGCTGCAGCTCCTCCACCTTGGACGCCAACGCCGCGTTGAGCCGTGAGCCGAGGTTGGCGATCTGCACATCCTTGGCCTTGTCCGCCTGCTCAGACAGGTTCAGGGCGGCGGAAAGCTGTGCCAGCTGGTCGCGCAACTCGGCCAGCTGACGGTTCATCGGCGCGAGTTGCGCCTGGGTCGACTCCGCCAGCTTCTTCTCGTCGTCAAGCTGCGCCACTGCGGCGATGCGGGCCTGGTCGTCGGACGCGGCCCTCGCGGCAGCCGTGCGAGCCTGCGCCTCCAACGCTGCCTTGCCTGCCGCCAGCTGTGCAGCCGCATCCGTGAGCTGGGAGTGCAGGGCAGTGCTGTGGCTGCGCTCCAGGGCAAGCATGTCCGTCAGCTCCGCCACGTGATGGTTCAGCTGTTCGAGTGCGCGGTCCTTGCCCGTGATGGCGACGGAGAGGAAGGCCTGCGCCAGCACGAAAACCAGCAGCACGAAGATGATGACCATCAGCAGGGTGGAGAGCGCGTCCACGTAGCCGGGCCACGGATTGAGCGCCTCGCTGCCGCCAGAGCGCCGGCGGCGATTCATGCGTGCGGCTGACCCGCCACGCCGGCGATGGTGCGGGTCAGCACGCGAATGTCGTTGCGCAGCTCGGACGTGCTCTGGGCGCGGCCGCGCTCCAGCTCGCCAACCAGGCGGCCCAGGGCGCCCTCGATGTTGCGCAGGTGGCCGCGCGCCGCCTCGTCGCCACCGCGGTCACCCAGGCGCTGCAACGCCGGGCCGAGCGAGGCCTGCGCCTCGGCGACCCGCAGCATGAGCTGCTGGTTGCTGCGCATCGTGTCCGACAGCTGGCCGATGCGTTCGGTGAGCAGCACGATGGCATTGTTGGCTTGCACCCGGCCGTCCTCGCCGCGGACCAAAATGCGCTGCAGGTTCTCCATGTTCTCCGCCGTCTGCTCCAGCAGGGCCTGCACGTAAATGGGGACGGACGCCTCCCCTTCCCCGCCCAGCACGCCGGAGGACAGCCGGGTCAGCCCGGCCAGCCATTCCTCCAGCTCGTTGAAGAACCGGTTCTGCGCTTGGCCGGCGGTGAGGTCGAGGAACCCCAGCACCAACGCGCCGGACAGGCCGAACATGGAGGAGGAGAATGCCGTGCTCATGCCCTGCAACGGCCGGGACAGGCCGCTTTTCAACTGGTCGAACAGCACGTTCACGTCGCCCGCGCCGACCGACATGCCGTTGATGACCCCTGCCACGGCGCCGACCGTCAGCAGCAGGCCCCAGAACGTGCCGAGCAGGCCGAGGAAGATCAGCAGCCCCGTCATGTAGCGGGACAGCTCGCGGCTCTCGTCCAGCCGGCTGGACAGGCTGTCCAGCAGGGAGCGCATGGCGGGGGCGGAGATGGTGAACCGATCGGTGCCGCCGCCCTGCCGGCCCTCGGAGGAGCGGGAGGCCAGCATGGCCGCCATCGGCGCCAGCAGCACGGGCGGCGGCAGGCCGGCCAGGCGGGCGCGGGACTGCTGGAACGTCTCGATCCAGCGCACCTCCGGAGTCAGCCGCAGCACCTGGCCCAGGTTCCAGGCGATGCCGATCAGCAGCACCACCAGGATCAGCGAGTTCAGCAGCGGGTTGCTGCTGAACGCCACCAGCAAAGCCCCGGACAGCGCCGCGGCCACGGCCATGACCGCCACCAGGAACAACGCCATGCGGCCAAGATAATTGGCAGGCCGGGTCATCTCAGGGCGATGGGGCGGGGGCGACGCCGGCTTGCGTCACGTCCACGCGGTCCGGCGGCCCGGCGGATGAGGCGGCGCCCAGCGCCCTGGGATAGATGCGGGTGGAGGCGATGCCCTCGCTGATCAGCACCGCCCGCGCGGCCAGCGCCCGGGACAAGGACAGGCGGCGCGGGGTGGACGGGTCGTCCGGCATGCCTTCGGCATAGGCATAAACGTTCAGGTCGGCGTTCGGATCGGCTTTCACCGTGCGGGCCAGAGCGCGCAGGGCAGCCTCGGTTTTCGGGTTGAGGTCCGCCTTGCCGGCGCCGAAGGTGATGCGCAGGCCCCCCGGCAGGACGGACGCATCCCCGGCCGCGTCCGGCACCACAGGGACGGGTGGCGGAGGAGGGGGGGCCACCGCCGCCTCCGGCGAGGGCGCCAGGACCGCGGCCGGGGGCGCGGCAGGAGCCACGGTCACCGGGCGAGGCCTGGGCTTAGTGGGCTGTGGATTGGCCCGGGCTGCCGGATGCTGGGTTCGGGCGGCGGGCGGGCGAGGCGTTGGCTGCTTGACGGGGGCAGTGGGGGACACAGGGGCCGGCGCGGCCGGGACCAGGCGATCAAGCGCGCCGGGATTGACGCTGACTTGGGCCAGGGCCGCACCGGGCAGCAGCATGGCGAGCGGGAACAGAATGCGGATCACGTGGGCAACGTAGCTTGCGCGGTCCGCGCGGCCAACGCCCTAAGCGGCGCGCGCGGCCACGATGCCTTCAGCGACCACTTCCAGCAACTTGGGATGCAAATGCGGGTTGGCGGCCACCATGTCGACACCGGCCACGTCCATCACCGGGTCACCGCCGGCCGCGTCGGTGGCGTAGCCGCCGGCTTCCCGCACGATCAGCATCCCCGCCGCCACGTCCCATGGCTTCGGCCCGAGTTCCCAGTAGCCGTCGTACCGGCCAGCCGCGACCCAAGCGAGGTCCAGCGCTGCCGCGCCGAATCGCCGCACACCGGCCACCATGGGCATCAACGTGCCAAGGGTGCGGGCAAAGGCCAGCCTGCGGCCAGCAGGAACCGAGGCAAACGGGATGCCGGTGGCCAGCAACGCGTCCTTGATCTCGCGCCGCCCGGACACGCGCAGCCGCCGCTCGTTGAGGAAGGCGCCCACGCCCTTCTCGGCCCAGAACATCTCGTCGTTCACGGGGTTGTAGATGCACCCGGCGACGATCTCGCTGACCACGTCGTTCCGTCGCTCCAGAGCCACGCTGATGCACCAGTGCGGCACACCGTGCAGGTAGTTCGTGGTGCCGTCCAACGGATCGACGATCCAGCGCCAGGACCAGTTGGGGCTGCCGACCGATCCGCCCTCCTCCAGCAGGAAGGCGTAGCCCGGGCGGGCGCGCTCCAGCTCGGTGCGGATCGTCTGCTCGGAGCGCAGGTCGGCCTGGCTAACGAAGTCGCCGGGGCCCTTGACGCTGACCTGCAGCTGCTCGACCTCGGCGAAGTCCCGCACGAGGCGGCGGGACGCCTTCTGCACGGCGTTCTGCATCACCGTCATGTGCGGGGAGAGCTGGAGGGCCATCAGCCTTTCGACCGCTCCACGTAGCTGCCATCCTCGGTCTTGACCACGATGCGCTCGCCCGACTCGATGAACGGCGGCACCAGCGTCTTGACGCCGTTCGAGAGCTTGGCCGGCTTGTAGGAGCTGGCGGCGGTTTGCCCCTTCACCACCGGGTCCGCCTCCTCCACCGTCAGGATCACGGTTGCGGGCAGGTGGATGCCGACCGGGTCGCCCTCCACGGTATCGACCTCCACCTTCATGTTGTCTTGCAGGAAAGCCACTTGGTCGCCCAGGATTTCCGCCGGAATTATGGCTTGGTCGAAGGTTTCCGGGTCCATCAGCACCAGGTTGTCACCATCGGTGTAGGAGTAGGTATAGTCCTTGGTGTCCGTCATCAACCGCTCCACCGTGTCGGCGGTGCGCCAGCGCTCGTTGGTCTTGTTGCCGGTCTTCATGTTGCGCATCTCAACCTGGATGAACGCGCCGCCCTTGCCCGGCGTGATGATCTGCTGCTTCAGCACCGTCCAGCGGTTGCCTTCGTGCTCGATCACCTGGCCGGCGCGGATCAGGTTGGCCTGCTGCTTCATGGTTCGTCGGGCTTTCGCGCGAAATGGGAAGGGCGGAGGTCTAACCCGGGGCGTCCGTCGCAGCAAGCGCGTGGGCGTGCCCCGCCGGGTCCCGGACAACGTCGCCGTCCAGGTAATCCGGCCCGATCGGCACCTTGCCGTGGCCGCCGGGGATGTCCAGCACGTAGGTCGGCCAGGCGAGCCCGGTGACCCGGCCACGCAACGCTTCCAGCAACGCGCGCCCTTCCGCGACCGGCACATGGAAGCGCGCGGTGCCTGGCGCCGGGTCGAGCTGGTGCAGGTAGTAGGGCTTCACGCGGGCGGCCAGCATGGCGCGGAACAGGGCTTCCAAGGCGTCCGCGCTGTCGTTCACGCCGCGCAGCAGCACGGATTGGCCGAGCAGCGGCACCCCCCGGCGGCCGACGGCGCGCAAGGCGGCCACGGCGTCCACCGTCAGCTCCCGGGCGTGGTTGGCGTGGACCACCAGCCAGAGCGGCTTGTCCGTCTCCAGCACCGGGGCGAGCGCGTGCAGCCGCGCCGGGTCGGCCACGGGCACGCGGCTGTGGATGCGCAGGGTCTGCACGTGCGGCATGGCCTCCAGCGCATCCAGGATGGCGCGGAGGCGGCGGGGGGAGAGCAGCAGCGGATCGCCGCCGGTCAGGATCACCTCCGTGATGGCTGGATGCGCCCGCAGCCAGTCCAGCGCCGCCGCCAGTTGCGGGTCCGTCAGCAGGCCGCCGCCGGGGCCGACATGCTCGCGGCGGAAGCAGAAGCGGCAGTACACGGGACACACCAGCAGCGGCTTCAGCAGCGCGCGGTCGGCGTAGCGGTGCACGATGCCGGGCACGGGGGAGAGCGCGTCGTCGCCGATCGGGTCCGCCCGTTCGTGCAGGGCGGTAAGCAACTCGTCCGCGTGGGGGATGAACTGGCGGCCGACCGGGTCGTCGGGGTGCGTGATCAGGGCCAGGAGCGTGGGCGGGATCGCGACGGCGTAGCGTTCACCCACTTGGTCCAGCATGGCACGGTCCCGCGGAACGGCCAGGCCGGCGGCGATCAGGCCAGCGGCGTCACGCACTGTTTGCGGCGGGAGGGAGCCATCCGGCATGGTGGCGGCGTGTAGCCCCGGAGCCGCCATGCCGCAACCGAGCTGGCATCCCGAGCAGTTCGCCGCCCGCCTGCCCTTCCTGCGCCGCCGCGCCCGGCTGGTGCAGGCCACCCGCGCCTTCTTCGACGCACGCGGCTACGCGGAGGTCGAGACCCCCTACGCAGTGCCTGTGCCGGGCGAGGAGGTGCACCTGCGCGCCTTTCGCACCGAGCGGGTCGGCACGGACGGGGCGCGCGCACCGCTTTGGCTGCACACCAGCCCGGAGTTCGCCATGAAGCAGTTGCTGGTGGCGGGCGCCGGGCCGGTGTTCCAGCTGGCCCGCGTCTGGCGCAACGAGGAAGGCAGCGACACCCACGCCGCCGAGTTCACCATGCTGGAGTGGTATCGGCCTGGCGCGACCCTTGCGGACCTGATGCACGAGGTAGAGGCGTTCCTGCGCGCCGTGCTGCCCTCCACCGTGCGCTGCCGTGGCGTGGAAACCTCGCTTGCCGGGTTCGAGCGGGTGACGGTGGCAGAGGCGTTCGCGCGCTGGGCGGGGGCGGACGTGCTGGGCACGGCCGGGCATGCAGGCGCCCTGGCGGCGCAGGCAGGCGTGCGGCTGCGCCACGGCGAGGATTGGGAAGACCTGTTTTTCCGCCTCATGCTGGAGCGGGTGGAGCCGCACCTCGGCCGCGCCCGCCCCAGCTTCCTCACCCACTGGCCCGCCGCCCAGGCCGCCCTCGCCCGGCGCGACCCGGCGGACCCGCGCGCTGCCCTGCGCTTCGAGCTGTTCGTCTGCGGGATGGAGCTGGCCAACGCCTTCGAGGAGCTGACGGACGCCTCCGAGCAGCGCGCCCGCTTTGCCGCCGACCGCACCCGGCGCGAGCAGCTCCACGGCCCCGGCTGGGGCCTGGACGAAGCCTTCCTGGCCGCGCTGGAACACGGGATGCCGCCGGGCAGCGGCATCGCGCTGGGTTTTGATCGGCTAGCGATGATCGCGGGTGGTGCGGACCGGATCGACCAGGTGCTGTGGCTGCCACAGGGGCACACGGCACGGTGATGCCACCAACACCGGCGCCGCACGCTGAGCGCTCACGCTGCGGCCATCCCGGCCCGCGCCCGGGGAAGACCAAAATGCGACGCTTCCACCTCATGACGGCAGCGCTGCTCGCGGCAAGCGCACAGGCCCACGCGCAAGCCATCAGCGACAGCGACAAATCCTACTTGCAGGACCAGGCGCAGGGCACCGCCTACGAGCTGGCCATCGCCCACCTTGCGGACGCGACCTCGGTGCGGCCCGACATCCGCGGCTACGCGCAGATCGTCATCACGGACCATGACGAGCTGGACCGGCGGATGGCCGAACTGGCGCAAGGCAGGGGGGTGACCCTACCGGAGTCGATGAAGGCCAGCCAGGCACTCAACTTGAAGCGGCTGCAAGGGATGAAAGGCCGCGAGTTCGATCAGGCCTATATCCAGGAAACCAGCCGCATCAACGAGGATGACGAGAAGCAGGACGCCAAGGAGGCCGCTCAAACTCAGGATGCGGCCATGCAGACCTTTGCCAAGAAGTTGCAGGAGACCGACGGGAAACACGCCAAGCTCGGCAAGTCGCTGGACGGGCAGGACTGAAGGCCGGTTCTTTTGCGGCCTGCCAGGCCAGCGGCCCTGCTTTGCGCCGTCCGCCCGGCGGCCCATCTTGCGAAAACGACCCAGGGAGCCGCCACCATGAAAGCAGACAGCGTTCTCGACACCATCGGCCAGACGCCGCACATCCGCATGGCCCGCCTGTTCCCCGACGCGCAGGTCTGGATCAAGTCCGAGCGCAGCAACCCGGGCGGCTCCATCAAGGATCGGGCGGCGCTTGCCATGGTGGAGGCGGCGGAGGCCAGCGGGCAGTTGAAACCCGGCGGCACGATCATCGAGCCGACTTCGGGCAACACCGGCATCGGCCTGGCCATGGTTGCGGCGGTGAAGGGCTATCCGATCGTGCTCGTCATGCCCGACTCGATGTCCGTCGAGCGGCGGCGGCTGATGCAGGCCTATGGCGCGACGTTCGAGCTGACGCCCCGGGTACAAGGCATGAAAGGCGCCATCGCGCGGGCGTATGAGTTGGCGGCGGAAAGCCCAGGCGCCTGGATTCCGCAGCAGTTCGAGAACCCGGCGAACATCGCGGCCCATGTCCGCACCACCGTCGAGGAAATCCTCGCCGACTTCCCGGACGGCATCGACGCCATGGTCACCGGAGTCGGCACCGGTGGGCACATTACGGCATGCGCCGAGGTGCTGAAGCCGCGCTGGCCGCAGCTCAAGGTGTTCGCGGTCGAGCCGACGCTGTCCCCGGTGATTTCAGGCGGGGAGCCGGCGCCGCACCCGATCCAGGGCATCGGCGCCGGGTTCATCCCGGCCAACCTGCACACGGACGTGCTGGACGGGGTCATTCAGGTGGAGGCGGAGGAGGCGCGCGCGTGGGGCCGGCGCTCGGCCACCCAGGAGGGGTTGCTGGTCGGCATCTCCTCAGGCGCCACGTTGGCGGCGATCGCGAAGAAGCTGCCAGACCTGCTTCCAGGCGCGGTGGTGCTGGGGTTCAACTACGACACTGGCGAGCGTTACCTGTCGGTCGCCGACTATTTCCCCGGCTGACCCAGAAGTTGTGCCGTGCCGCAACCCAACCACGTCATGGACCTAGACGAGCTGTCCGAGGACAGCTTGCCCGAGGACCTCAAGCCTTATTTCGCCAAGTGCCGCGATAAGCTCGGCTTCGTGCCCAATGTGCTACGCGCCTGGCTGCTGCGCCCGGAGAGGCTGCGCACCTTCATCCACAGCTATGACGAGCTGATGCTCGCCCCGTCCGGCCTGTCAAAGCTGGAACGAGAGATGATTGCCGTCTCCGTGTCCGCCGCCAACCGCTGCTACTATTGCCTCGTGGCGCACGGGGCGGCGGTGCGCAAACTGTCCGGCGATCCGCAGCTGGGGGAGATGCTGGCGTTCAACTACCGCATGGCCGAACTCTCGGACCGGCAGAGGGCGATGCTGGACTTCGCCTTGCTGTTGACAGATGCGCCGCACGAGGCGACGGCGGACGGCCGCCAAGGCCTGCGGGACGTGGGGCTGAGCGACGCGGACATCTTCGACGTGGCCGAGACGGCGGCGTTCTTCAACTATACCAACCGGGTTGCGCATGGCATCGACTTGATGCCGAACCCCGAGTACCACAGCCTGGCGCGGCAACAGGCTTAAGCACCTATTCCGCCGCGAAGGCGCTGGATCTAAACCTAGGGATGGTGGCAACTGCACTGGATGCCGTAGCAGGTTCGAGCCGCCGCCATGCGCACCAGGCGACACCGGCCAGGGTGAGGCAGCCAATCGGCGGCATCTCAGCGCTGCCGATCCAGAACGGCAGGCCAGGCCAGGCCCAGCCCACGGTAAGCAGGGTCGCCTCGAATGGGCGAAAGCCGGTCCGTGCGGCCATGCTCGCCAGCATCGCAATGCCGACCGCGACGCCGATTGAGTCATAGGAATAGGCATACGGCGTGGCCAGCAATGCCAGCGCGGCAGTCAAGGCAGTCCTGGCCTTTGGCTCCGCGGCAGGCTTGCGCCACGCCCGCCAGGCTAGCGCCACGCATCCCGCCATTGTCAAGGCCTGCGCAGCGTAGGCCGTGGGAAGCGCCGCTCCGAGCCACCGGGCAAGGATGAACGGCGTGGCCATCATGTTTTGGTAGCTTCCTTCGAAAGGCCGCTCAAGGATCGTGGCCGTCACGTAATGGCGCACGTCGGTGAGAAACCACACCCAGGTCTCGGGGCCGAACGCCAGCGCGCTCGCGGCAACGACTGCCGCCGCCGTGCCTGCTGCCACGGCAACCGTCCGCCAAGCGCCAGAGGCGGCCAGGCAGAGCGGCGCCAGCAACCCGAGGTGCGGCTTCGTGGTCAGCAACCCGAACAGCACGCCAGCCGCAACCGGCTTGCGCCCGACCAGCAGCAAGCCGCCTTCCAGCAAGGCGGCCGTGATGGCGCCGTTCTGCCCTGCCAGCGCATTCTCGATCACCGCGGGGCTGCACAGCACCGCCAGGCAAGTCAGCCATGGTAGGCCGCAGCGCCGCAGGATGGTGATCAGCAGGGCTGCTGAACCGCTTACCCAGACGATAAAGCCGGGCACGAGGGGCAAGAGGGCCAGCGGGATTGCCAGAAATACGGCGCTGGGCGGATAGCACCAAGTGTGCACTTGCAGGCCATTGCCGAATAGGTGCCGCAGCCAGTCGTCATACTGGGCGGGATGGAACAGGGCATCAAAGTCCCCGGCCATGGCCAGCCTGCCGCCTGCCCATACGTTCAGGTAGTCCCGTACGGCGATCACGTCCCACGGAGCCGGGAGCGGATACCGGGGCATCACGACCCAGGTGAGCGCAGCGAGCGCAAGCCCCGGAACGGCGCAGGCCAAGACGAACAGCGCAAGAACCCGGGAGGAAGCGGCAGGAGCAACTGTCATGACCCCAAGCGATAGGTCCGACTGGTTAAGGTGCCGCTAAGCCCCAGCCAGGCCAGTCACACAATGGCTCGCCCATGACAATGCTTAAACTTCTTACCCGAACCGCAGGGACACGGCGCGTTGCGCGAGACGTTGCGCCAAGTCGCCGGGTCGTCAGACATCACTCCCTCATCCCGCGTCGGAAGAGTCAGCACCTCAGCCGGCTCGGCTGACGCCATGGAGAAAGCGGGCGCTTCCAGCACCGCCTCCGGGTGGTTCTCATACATCATCGCCGGCAACGGCGGAGGTTGGGGCGGCTCGGCCTGCAGCTGCAAGCCGGACACGGTCGCGGTCACGCGCTGCTTCAGGTCGTCCAGCATGGAATTGAACAGCGCGAACGCCTCGGTCTTGTACTCGTTCAGCGGGTCCCGCTGGCCGTAGGAGCGCAAATGAATGCCCTGCCGCAACTGGTCCAGCACCAACAAATGCTCCTTCCAGACCGAATCCAAGGTCTGCAACAGGACGGACTTCTCGACGAAGCGCATCAGGTCTGGACCGAATTGCGCTGTTTTCGCGGTCAGTTGCCCCTCTGCGGCCGAGAGGATGCGCTGGCGGACCGCGTCCTCGTCAATGCCGTCCTCCGCAGCCCACTCGGCCACTGGCGCATCCATGTCCAGCAGACGGCGGCAGTCTTCCGCCAGCCCGGCTGCCTCCCACTGCTCGCTGAACGCCTTGGCCGGAATGCGCTGGGTCACGACGGCGTCGATCACCTCGGCGCGCATGTCCGCGATGGTCTCGGCCACGTCCTCAGCGAGCATGAACTCCTTGCGCTGGCCATAGACCTCTTTGCGCTGGCTGTTCATCACGTCGTCGTATTTCAGCACGTTCTTGCGGGTGTCGAAGTTGCGCGCCTCGACCTTCTTCTGCGCTTTTTCCAAGGCTCGGTTGATCCAGGGGTGGATGATGGCCTCGCCGGGCTTGAGCCCGAGCTTCTGCAGCATGCCGCCCATCCGGTCAGACCCGAAGATGCGCATCAGGTCGTCTTCCAAGCTGAGGAAGAAGCGGCTAGCGCCCGGGTCGCCCTGGCGGCCGGAGCGGCCGCGCAGCTGGTTGTCGATGCGGCGGCTCTCGTGCCGCTCGGTGCCGATCACCATCAGCCCGCCGGCGGCTTTTACCACGTCATGGGCGGCGGCGACCTCGGCCGTGATGGCCGCCTCGCGCGCGTCCCGCTCCGCATCTTCGAGCCCTTCCAGCTCCAGCTTGAGCCGCATGTCGAGGTTGCCGCCGAGTTTGATGTCGGTGCCGCGCCCGGCCATGTTGGTGGCGATGGTGATGGCGCCGGGTGCGCCGGCCTGGCTGACGATGCGCGCCTCCTGCTCGTGGAAGCGGGCGTTCAGCACGGCGTGCGGCACCTGCTTGTGCGTCAGCAGCTCGCTGATGATCTCGCTCTTCTCGATGGAGGTGGTGCCGACCAGCACCGGCTGGTTGCGCGCCCGCGCCTCGGCGATCAGCGTGGCGACCGCCTCGTACTTCTCAGCGGCCGAGCGATACACCTCGTCGTCGCTGTCCGCGCGGGTGACGGGCACGTTGGTGGGGATCTCCACCACGTCCAGCTTGTAGATCTCGGCGAACTCGTCGGCCTCCGTCAGCGCCGTGCCGGTCATGCCGGACAGCTTGGGATACAGCCGGAAGTAGTTCTGGAAAGTAATGGAGGCGAGCGTCTGATTTTCGGCCTGGACGGTGACGCCCTCCTTGGCCTCCAGCGCCTGGTGCAGCCCGTCCGAGTAGCGCCGCCCCTCCATCTTGCGGCCGGTGAACTCGTCGATGATGACGACCTTGTCCGCCTGCACGATGTAGTCCACGTCTCGCGCGAACAGGGTGTGGGAGCGCAGGCTTTGCTGCACGTGGTGCACCACCGTCACGTTGAAGATGTCGTACAGCGTGCCCTGGGTCAGCACCCCCGCCTCGCGCAGCCGGGCTTCCACCTGCTCCGTGCCGGCTTCCGTCATGGTGACGGTCTTGAACTTCTCTTCCTTCTCGTAGGTCTCCGGGTCCCGTACCAGGTCCCGCACCACGGCGTTGACCTGGCGGTACAGGTCCGAGCTGTCCTCTGCCGGGCCGGAGATGATGAGCGGGGTGCGCGCCTCGTCGATCAGGATGCTGTCCACCTCGTCCACGATCGCGTAGGCGAACGGGCGCTGGGACATGTCCTCCAGGCGGTACTTCATGTTGTCGCGCAGGTAGTCGAAGCCGAACTCGTTGTTGGTGCCGTAGGTGATGTCCGCGCCGTAGGCGGCGCGGCGCTCCTGGTCGTCCAGGCCGTGGACGATGATGCCGGTGCTGAGGCCCAGGAAACCGTAAAGCTGGCCCATCCACTCCGCGTCGCGCCGGGCCAGGTAGTCGTTGACGGTGACGACGTGGACGCCCTTGGCCGGCAGCGCATTCAGGTACACCGGCAGCGTCGCCACCAGGGTCTTGCCCTCGCCGGTCTTCATCTCAGCGATCTTGCCGTCGTGCAGCACCATGCCGCCGACCATCTGCACGTCGAAGTGCCGCATCCCCAGCACCCGGCGCGCCGCCTCCCGCACGGTGGCGAACGCCTCGGGCAGCAGCTGGTCCAGCGTGGCGCCCTCGGCCAGGCGCCGGCGGAACTCGGCCGTCTTGCCCTGCAACGCGCCGTCGTCCAGCGCCTGCATCGCGGGTTCATGGGCGTTGATCTCCGGCACCCGGCGCTGGTAGCCCTTGAGGGAGCGGTCATTGGCGTTGCCGAAGATGCTGCGGGCGAGGCTGGCGAACATGGGATTTCCGGTGTCGGTCGGGAGCGCCTTGAAATAGGTGGCAGGCCCGCCCCGGTCAACGCAGGCCGGCGCTTGCCTGTTACCATAGCGTCACCTGCCGGGAACTTGGCGGGCCAGCCATCTTCGGCCATAACCGCGCGGCCCTGGACCGAGGTTTCCCATGCGCCTGTCGCTTGCCGTCGCGGCCGCCTTGCTGTGCACCCCCGCCCTGCCATCCGCCGTCATGGCGCAGCCAGCGACGCCGGCCGCACCTGCTGCCCCACCGGCCGCTGCGCCCCATGCGGACCCCGTCGTGGCCATCGTGGCCGGTCGCCAGCTGCATCTGAGCGACGTGTCCGAGGCAGCGCAGAGCCTGCCGGACGAGGTGCGCTCCATGCCGCCGCAGGTGCTGTATCCGATGCTGCTGGACCAGATGGTGGACCGCGAAGCGCTCGTGGTGCTGGCGGACAAGGAGGGTTTGGGCAAGGACCCGATGGTCGAGCGCGCTGTGGAGCGGGCCAAGGACACGGTGCTGCAGAACGCCATCCTGAGCCGCGACATCGGCCCTTCGGTCACGGATTCCTCGCTGCACGCGAAATACGACGCGGAGGTCGCCAACAAGGCCGGCGAGGACGAGGTTCATGCCCGCCACATCCTGGTCAACAGCGAGGACGAGGCGAAGAAGATCATCGAGCAGCTGAACCACGGCGCAGACTTCGCCGCGCTGGCCAAGAAGGACAGCAAGGACCCGGCGGCGCAGAACGGCGGCGACCTCGGCTTCTTTAAGAAGGCCGACATGGTGCCGGAGTTCGCCACCGTCGCCTTCGCGCTGCAGCCCGGGCAGATCACGCAGACGCCGGTGCACACGCAGTTCGGCTGGCACGTCATCAAGGTGGACGAGCACCGCGTGGCGCCGCCGCCGAGCTTCGACCAGTCCAAGGAGGAACTGCGGCAGCAGATCATCCAAGCCGGCGTTCGGCAGGAGCTGGACAAGGCCAAGCAAGGCCTGACGATCGAGAAGTTCAACATGGACGGCACGCCGATGACGGCCGGAGCCAGCCCTGCTGACCCGACGGCCACTCCCACCACCGATCTGCCGCCCACCCCCGGCGCCACGCCCGCGGTTCCCAAGTAGCCGTGGCGCTGCCCGCCTCGCCGCTTGCGGTGCCGCTGCCGGACCTGGCCCCGCTCGGCGGGGTGCAGCTGGCGGCGGCGGCGGCCGGCATTCGCTACCAGGGGCGGACCGACCTGGTGATGGTGGAGCTGGCGCCCGGCACGGCCGTGGCCGGCGTGTTCACCAGCAACAAATGCCCCGGCGCCCCGGTGGACTGGTGTCGCCACGCGCTGGCCGGCGGCCGGGCGCGCGGATTGGTAGTCAATGCCGGTAACGCCAACGTGTTCACCGGCGCACAGGGCCGGGAGACCGTGCAAGCCACCGCGCACGCCGCCGCTGCCCTGCTCGACTGTCCGGTGGCAGAGGTGTTCCTCGCCAGCACGGGCGTGATCGGCCAGGAATTGCCGCATGAGCGCATCACGACGGCGCTGCCGGGCCTGCATGCCAAGCTGTCGCCGGACGGCTGGGAAGCCGCGGCACGGGGCATCATGACGACCGACACCTTCCCGAAGGCGTCCGTCCGAACCGCCGACATCGGCGGCAAGCCGGTGCGCATCGCAGGCTTCGCCAAGGGCAGCGGCATGGTGGCCCCCGACATGGCGACGATGCTGTGCTTCGTGTTCACCGACGCGGCCATCCCCGCCGACGCGTTGCAGGCGCTGCTGGCGGCGGGTGCCGAGCACAGCTTCAATCGCACCACCGTGGACAGCGACACCTCCACCAGCGACACGCTGCTGCTGTTCGCCACGGGTGCGGCCGGCAACCCTGAAGCAGATCTTGCCGGATTCGCCCAGGCGCTGGACGTCGTGCTGCAGGACCTGGCGTTGCAAGTGGTGCGCGACGGCGAGGGTGCGCAGAAGCTGGTCCGCATCGACGTGACGGGAGCAGTGGACGACGGTTCGGCCAAGCGGGTCGGCATGGCCATCGCCAACTCCCCCCTGGTCAAGACCGCCATCGCCGGAGAGGACGCGAACTGGGGCCGCATCGTCATGGCGGTGGGCAAGGCGGGCGAGCCGGCGGACCGGGACCGGCTCTCGGTGGGTATCGGCGGCACCTGGATGGCGCGCGAGGGCGCGGTGGTGCCGGACTACGACGAAGCGCCGGTGGTGGCGCACATGGCTGGCCGCGAGATCGCGGTGGCGGTCGATCTCGGCCTCGGTACTGGGCACGCGACGGTTTGGACCTGCGACCTAACGCACGGCTACATCGACATCAACGGCTCATACCGCAGCTGAGCGGCATGCCAGCCTGCGCCGCCTGCGGCATCGCCGCACCCTCCCCGTTTCGCGCACCGCCGGCCGAGGGCGCGCCCGACCTAGACGGCCGCCCCGGCGAGCCGACCCGCTCCACCCTTCGGCGCTGGGTGCTGCGCTGCCGCGGCTGCGGCGCTTGCGCGCCTGACCTGGCCACCCTGCCGCCGGCGGCCAGGGAGACCGTGCGCAGCCCGGCGTACCACGCCCACCACTCGTCATTCCTGCGTTGGGCCGCCCTGGCCGCGGGCACGCCGGACGAAGCGGAGGCGCTGCTGCAAGCCGCGTGGGAGGCGGAGGATACGGGCGCAGACGCCAGCGCGCTGCGACGCCGCGCCGCGTCCCTCTGGCCCGCGCCGACCGACGTCGAGGCGGCCCTGCGTCTGGCGGACATCCAGCGCCGCGCCGGCCTGCTGGCGGAAGCGGCCGCCACCCTGGACGCCTGGCCGGAGGGGGACGATGGCAGCGTCCGCATTGCCACCTTCGAGCGCGCCCGGGTGGCCGCGGGCGACACTGGGCGGCACCTGCTGAGCAGCGCCCTGCGCCCGCCCGCCCGCACCCCTCACGTGATCCACGGCAAGCGGGCCGCAGGAGGAGGATTCTGGGGGCGGCTGCTTGGTGGGGCTTCATGACCCTGGACGACGCGATCGCCGCCTTCGCGGTGGCCGATGAGTTCCCCGCGCCTCAAATGCAATGGGCGTTGGACGAATGGGAGCTGGCCGGGCCGCGCTGCCGTGCCCTGCTGCACGACTATGTCCAGGGCCACGACCAGTCGGAGCGCACCGAGCGGGCGCTGTTTGTCATCGTCCACCTGCTCGCGGAACGCGGCGACACCGCCAGCTTCCCCGACCTGTGCGCGCTCATGCAGGACGCCGAGCGGTCGGACCTGGTGCTCGGCGAGCAGAGCGCAGCGTCCGGCGCGGCCCTGCTCATCAGCACCTTCGATGGCGACCAGGCGCCGCTGCTCCGCCTGGCCGAGGAGCCTGCGGCGGACCCCGGCCTCCGCAGCGACGCGCTGCTGGTGCTCGGCTATCTCGCGCGCACCGGCAAGCTGCCGGAAGCCGCGGCCTACGACATCCTCGCCCGCCTGCCGGCGCGGTTGTCGCCGCGGGAGCCGCATCTCGTCTGGTTCGGCTGGGCGCGGACCGTGGCCGCACTCGGGTTCGCCGGGCTGGCGGGCGAGGCGGGAGCGGTTTTCTCACGAGGCCTGGTCGATCCCCAGCTGATGACGCTGGCCGATTTCTGGGCTGACCTGCGCGAGGCCCGCGAGCAGCCCGAAGCGATGCCCGACCATCTCTGGGACGGCCTGGGGCCGGTCGGCACCGCGATCGACTGGCTGGACGCGCCGGAGCAGCTGGACGCGCCGCCGGAGCTGCTGGAGCCGGTCCGCAACCCGTTGCGCAACGTCGGCCGCAACGACCCGTGCCCATGCGGCAGCGGCCAGAAACACAAGAAATGCTGCCTGCCGGCGTGACCGGCCGGATCGTCTTCGCCGACCAGCTGCGCGGCCTGGCGGCGCTGTGTGTCGCCTATTCCCACTTGGTGGGCGTGTTCTGGGCGGTGCCGGACCTCGTGAGCGGCCTCACCGGCGCGCCGGTGCAGCCGGGCGACATCGGCCGCTTCGCCCCCTGGATCGTGACCCCGTGGTTCAACGGCGGGCCATTCGGCGTCGGGTTGTTCTTCCTCATCAGCGGCCTGGTCATCCCGCTCTCGCTGGGCCCGCATGGCCGAGGCCGGTTCCTGCTCGCCCGCGCGCTGCGCATCTACCCGGTCTACCTGGCCGCCATGGCGCTGGAGGTGGCCGCGCTCATGGCCAGCCGCGCCTGGTGGGGCCACCCGGTGTGGATCGACCCGGCGACCCTATGGGGCAACGCGCTGCTCATCGCGAACTACGCTGGGCTGCCGGCCTTCGACATGGTGAACTGGACGCTGTGCATCGAGGTAAAGTTTTACCTGCTGATGGCCCTGCTCGCCGCCCCCGTGCTGCGCGGCAGCGTGCGCGTGCTGGCCGTCACCGCACTGGCTCTGGCCGCCGCCAGCATGGCCGCGGCCTGGGCCTGGCCGCCCGGCGGCCCGGCGCTGGTCTCCTTCGGCGTCGAGTCGTCCTACCTGGTCTATATGCTGTGCGGCGTGCTGTTCAGCTTCCATCTGCGCGGGCAGCTCGGGCCGGCCGGGCTGGCGGGCGGCGTCGGCGGACTGACCGGGCTGTTCCTGCTGTCATGGTATTGGGGCGGTGCTGCGGGGCGTTACGGCTTCCAGTACAACACCGTGAACTACCTCTATGCCCTGGCGCTGTTCGCGGCGCTCTACGGGCTGCGCCACCGGATCCGCCCGTTCTGGCCGCTCGACGTGATGGCGCGGGTCAGCTACCCGTTCTATCTCATCCATGTCCTGGTCGGCTTCACGCTGCTGCGGCTGCTCACCGCCGGGTTCGGCCTAGCTTACGGGTGGGCGCTGGCCGTCACGCTGGCCTTGCTGCTGCTGCTTGCCAGCCTGCTGCATCTCGGGCTGGAGCGGTGGACGATCCGCGCCGGACACCGCCTGCGTCGTCGTCCGGCCGCCGTTGGAACCCGGCCGCAAGAGCGCGTGCCCGCTCCCGGCTAGCCGTCCCGTGCCGTCACCATGCGGCCGGACAAGGGCTGCCCGCCGAACAGGTGGACATGGAAGTGCGGCACCTCCTGCCCCCCGTCGAAGCCCATGTTCGCCAGGGCACGGTAGCCCGCCTCCTCCAGCCCCAGCTGCCGCGCCACGGCGCCCACCGCGCGGAAGAAGCCGGCCACCTCCGCGTCCGACGCATTCCGCGTGAAATCTGCCAGCGACACGTAGCGCCCGCGCGGCACCACCAGCACATGCACCGCCGCCTGCGGCGCGATGTCGTGGAACGCCACCGCCCATTCGTCCTCATAGACCCGGCGCGACGGGATTTCCCCTCGCAGCAGCCGGGCGAAGATGTTGGCGTCGTCATAGGGGCCGAGACCGCTCACTGGCATCGCATCGCACTCCGTCAGGGAATCTTGCGCGTCTCGACGCTGGCGGGCAGCGGGCGGGCCGCCTTCTCGACCACGCCGGAGACGCCTTCGCGCCGCTCCAGCTCGGCCCAGACCGTGGCGGGCGCCACACCCGACGCCACCCACAACACCAGCAGGTGGTAGAGCACGTCGGCACTCTCGGCCACCAGCGCCTGCGGGTTGCCGGCCACTGCCTCGATCAGGCACTCGACCGCTTCCTCGCCGAACTTCTGCGCCACCTTGGCCGTGCCGCGGGACAGCAGGCGGGCGGAATGGCTGAGCGCCGGGTCAGCGCCGCGGCGCTGCAGGATGACGGACCACAGCCGGTCCAGCACGGCGGCGCCGGACTCGGCCTGCGGGACGGGCAGCACCACCTTGCGGACCGGCCGGGCCTTTGCCGCCTTCTTGGCCATTCTTTCAGGCTACCTCGCGGGCGCGGCGCACCGGCAGCCCCGCGGCGGCCAGCGCATCCTTCACCTGCGGGATGCTGAAGGTGCCGAAATGGAACACGGAGGCCGCCAGCAGCCCCGAGGCGCCCGCCTCGGCGCCCTCCACGAAGTGCTGCAGCGAGCCAACCCCGCCAGACGCCACCACCGGCACGCGCACGGCGGCGCAGACGGCGCGCAGCAGCCCGGCGTCGAACCCGGCGCCTGTGCCGTCCCGGTCCATGCTGGTCAGCAGGATTTCGCCCGCGCCGAGGCTGGCTGCCTGCCGGCACCACTGCACCGCGTCCATCCCCGTGGGCCGGCGCCCGCCATGGGTGAACACCTCCCACCGGCCCGGCCCCGCCGCGCGGGCATCGACGGCCACCACCACGCATTGGCTGCCGAACTTCTCCGCCGCCTCCGCGATCAGGCTGGGGCGGGCGATCGGCGCCGAGTTCATGCTGCACTTGTCCGCCCCCGCCAGCAGCAGCCGCCGCATGTCCGCCGTCGAGCGCACCCCGCCGCCCACTGTGAGCGGCAGGAACACCCGCGCCGCCGTGCGGCTGACCACGTCGTAGATCGTGTCGCGGTTCTCGTGGCTGGCGGTGATGTCGAGGAAGGTCAGCTCATCCGCGCCGGCTGCGTCGTACACGGCGGCTTGCTCCACCGGGTCCCCAGCGTCGCGCAGGGCCACGAAGTTCACCCCCTTCACCACCCGGCCATCCTTCACGTCCAGGCAGGGGATGACTCGCAGCTTCAGCATCGGGCGTTTTGGCCACATCGATCCGTAGTACGCAAGCGCACCGTCAGGCCGGCACGTCGCCAGCCAGCACATCCCCGGCCAGCAGCGCCCGCCGCTCGCCGCCGGCCTCCAGCAGCAACGCCCCGTCCTGCCGCAGCCCGGCGAACCGCCCGTGCAGCAACGCCGTGCCGACCTGCACCCGCAGCGGCGCGCCGGGCGCTGGCCCGCGGGCGGACCAGCGGGCCAGCACGGAAGCGAAGCCTCCGGCCTGCCAGGCCGCCCAGCCCTGCTCCAGCCGCTCCATCACCGCCCCCAGCAGCTCCTCTGGCCCAGCGAGGCAGCCCAGCGCCGCCAGGCTCGTGACGGGGTACGGCATGTCCGGCGGCACATGGCGCACGTTGGCGCCGATTCCTGCCAGCACGGCGCCGCCCTCCAGCCGCTCTAGCAGGATGCCGGCCAGCTTGGCCCCGGCGCGCAGCACGTCGTTGGGCCATTTCAGAGCTGTACCTGGCCCGGCCAGCTGATCCACCGCCTCCGCGACCGCGAGCGCCACGAGGAAGCCCAGTTGGGGCGCCTGCTGCGCGCCGCCCCCCGGCCGCAGCACGACGGTCGCGTGCAGGTTGCCCCTGGGGCTGGCCCAGGCCCGCCCGCCGCGCCCCCGCCCGGCACGCTGGGTGTCGGCGCTGACCACCGTGCCGTGCGCCGCTCCCGCCTCCGCCAGCGCGCGCGCCTCGTCCATGGTGGAGCCGACCGCGCCCAGCCGCCGCCAGTCCGCCTCCCAGCTCAATGGCCTGAGGCCATGCACGCGCTGCACATGCCGTCCGCCTCCACGATGGACCCCGCCATGCTGAAGCCGCGCGCGGCGGCGGCCTGCTGCAGGGACAGGCCGATCGCCGGGTCGCTCAGCTCCTCCACGCCGCCGCAGGTGCTGCACACCAGGAACTGCACGGCGTGATGGTGGGCGCCGCCGCCCGGCGCCGCTCCATGGACGCACCCGACGAAGGCGGACAGGCGCTCGACCTTGTGGATCAACCCTTGGTCGAGCAGGAAGTCCAGCGCGCGGTAGATGGTGGGCGGAGCGGCGCCCTTATGCCGGGCGCGCAGGCGTTCGAGCAGGTCATAGGCGCCGGCCGGCTTGGGGCTGTCCAGCACCAGGCCAAGCACCTGGCGGCGCAGCCCGGTCAGCCGCGTGCCGCGGCCGGAGCAGATGGCCTCCGCCTGTGACAGCAGGCCGGCCGTCCGGCGTGTGAATGTTCCTTCGTCCAAACGCTGCTCCCTGGCCTGCGCGGTTCTAGCCGCAGCGCCCGAACGCTGCCAGTGCTGGACATGGAAAGGCCAGAGTTATAATATAACACAACTCGGGACTTTCCCGGTCGAAAGCGTGACATGGGCAACACCTGGGGCAGCATCTGGGGCAGATCATGCGGGCTGCTGGCGTTGCTCGCGGCATCGTCCGCCTGCGCGCAGCCGCGCATCGTCGCGGCGGAGAACTTCTACGGCGATGTGGCGCAGCAGATCGCCGGCCCCGGGGCGCCGGTGACGAGCATCCTGAGCAACCCGGACGAAGACCCGCATCTGTTCGAAGCCAGCCCCTCCGTCGCCCGCGCGATCTCGGATGCCGCCATCGTCGTCTACAACGGCACGGGCTACGACTCCTGGGTGTCGAAGCTGCTGGGCGTGTCGAGCCCGGCCGGCCGCCGCGTGATCGTGGTGGCGGAGCTGCTGCACCGGCAGCCCGGCAGCAACCCCCACGTCTGGTATGACCCGGCGGCCATGCCCGCCTACGCCCGGGCGCTGGCGGCGCAGCTCGCGGCGACGGACCCGGCGCACGGGGCGGAGTACGAGGCGCGGCTGCAAAGCTTCCTGCAATCGATGGAGCCGCTTGATGCCCGCGTGGCGGCGTTGCGGCAACGCTACGCCGGCGCTCCCGTCACCGCGACAGAACCGGTGTTCGGCGACATGGCGGCGGCCCTCGGGCTGGCCATGCGCAACGAGCGGTTCCAGCTGGCAGTGATGAACGACACCGAGCCGGCGGCATCCGACGTGGCAGCCATGGAGATGGACGTGCGGCAGCGCCGGGTCAGGCTGCTGCTCTACAATAGCCAGGCCACCGACGTGGCGGCCAAGCGGCTGCTGCTGCTGGCGCGGACGGCGGGTGTGCCGGTTGTGGGCGTCACGGAGACAGAGCCGGCCGGCCTGAGTTACCAGGCGTGGATGGCGGCGCAGCTCGACTCCGTGGCCAAGGCGCTGGCGTCCAACCCGTGACCGCGCGCCGTTGAGCGCGGTCGCCTTCGAGTCGGTGGACCTGGCGGTCGGGGGGCGGACGGTGCTGCGGCAGGCGAGCTTCGCCGTCGCCGCCGGCGAGTTCATCGGCGTGCTGGGGCCGAACGGGGCGGGCAAGACCACGTTGATGCGGGCGATGCTGGGGCTGCTGCGGCCGTCCGCCGGGCAGGTTCGGGTGGCCGGCCGCGCCGTGCGGCGGGGCAACCCCGCCATCGGCTACATGCCGCAGGTCCGCGGCACGGCAGCGCCGCGGATCAGCGGCCAGGACTTCGTGCTGGCAGCGGCCGGCGGCCAGCGCTGGGGCTTGCCGCTGCCGGACGCGGCGGCGCGGGCGGACGTGGCGCGCGTGCTCGACCTGGTGGACGCGGCAGCGCTGGCACGGCGTCCGCTGGCGGAACTCTCCGGCGGCGAGCGGCAGCGGCTGCTGCTGGCGCAGGCGCTGCTGGGCCGGCCCTCCCTGCTGCTGCTGGACGAGCCGCTGGCCAACCTGGACCCGCGGCACGGCGCCGGCGTGGTGGCGCTGGTGCGGCGGCTGCAACGCCAGCTGGGGCTGACGGTGCTGTTCAGCGCGCACGACCTGAACCCCCTGCTGGGCACGCTGGACCGGGTGCTCACCCTGGGCGGCGGGCAGGCGGCGCTGGGCACGCTGGAGGACGTGATCACGGCGCCCGTGCTGTCCCGGCTGTACGGCGCACCGATGCAGGTGGTGCGGGCCGCGGGCCGGCTATTCGTGGTGGCCGCCCCCGGTGCTTGACTACGAGTTCATGCGCAACGCCTTCGCCGCGGCCGCGGTGGTGGCGCTAGTGGCGGGGCTGGTCGGCTCCTTCCTGGTGCTGCGCGGGCAGACCTTCGCGGGCCACGCCCTGGCCCATGTTGGGTTTACCGGCGCCACCGGCGCGGTGCTGGTGGGCGCCGCTCCGCTCTGGGGGCTGGTGCTGGTGACGGTCGCGGGCGGGGTGGGCATGGGCCTGCTGGGCGAGCGCCTGCAGCAGCGGGACGTGGCGATCGGCGTGGTGCTGGCCGCCTCGCTGGGCCTGGGCCTGCTGTTCCTGCACTTCTTCACCGCCTACGCCGGCCAGGCGACCGCGCTGCTGTTCGGCAACGTATTGGGGGTGGACGCGGCCACGCTGCAAGTGCTGCTGAGTCTGGGCGTCGCATGCCTCGCCAGCCTAGCCGCCATCGCCCGCCCGCTGCTGTTCGCCAGCCTGCAACCCGAGATGGCGGAAGCTCGCGGCGTGCCGGTGCGGCTGCTCTCCACCCTGTTCCTGGCCCTGGTGGGGCTGGCCACGGCGGAATGCACCGAGGTCGTGGGCGTGCTGCTGGTATTCACCCTGATGGTCGGGCCGGCCGCAGCGGCGCAGCAGGTGACCGGCCGGTTCGCCCTGGCGGCGGCGCTGGCGGCGGCGCTCGCGCTGGCGGAGGCCTGGGTCGGCATCACCCTCGCCTTCTACACCGACTGGCCGGCCAGCTTCTGGATCACCGCGCTGAGCACGGCGGTCTACGGCGCCGCCTGCCTGTGGCGGCGCTTGGCCGTGCTCGTGCTGTAGTAGCGCAGCCTCGCCTGCGGCGGCAGCTCGTCAGCAGGCTGGTCATCGCATCGGCAATATCACTCCCAGCCGCGGCCGCAAGCGCCTTGACCGATCGCCGGCGCAGATGAGTCGCATCGGGGTTGAGCGTTGGTCCGGGCAGCCGCCTTCGCCCATCTTGCGGTGGTGAAGCCCGGAGAACCCGCCATGCCCGCGATCGCCCATCCGATGGCCCTGCCGTTGGCCCAGCCTGCCATTCGCCGACTGGGCATCCCCGGCTTGCTGCCCGGCGTGGCGCTGTGCATCGCGGTGTCGCTGGCCGCCATGGCGCTGGAGCGCGCGGAGCTGGCCGCCTTGCGGGCCAAGTGGCTGGAAGCCCTCGTGCTCGCCATCCTGGTCGGCACGGCGGTGCGCACCGCCTGGGCGCCGGGGCGGCGCTGGAATCCCGGCATCGCATTCAGCGCTAAGATCCTGCTCGAGGTCGCGGTCGTGCTGCTCGGCGCCTCCGTCAGCGCCGCTACCGTGATGGCGGCCGGCCCCGCCCTGCTGCTGGGCATCGCCGCCGTCGTCGTGCTCGCCATCGCCGCCAGCTACGGGCTGGGCCGGATGCTGGGACTGCCGCATCGCATGGCCGTGCTGGTGGCGTGCGGCAACTCGATTTGCGGCAACTCGGCCATCGCCGCCGTGGCGCCGGTGATCGGCGCGGACGGCGAGGACATCGCCGCCGCCATCGCGTTCACCGCCGTGCTGGGCGTTCTCGTCGTGCTGCTGCTGCCGCTGGCCGCCCCCCTGCTGTCGCTCACCGGGCTGCAATATGGCGTGCTGGCGGGGCTGACGGTGTATGCCGTGCCGCAGGTGCTGGCCGCTACCGCGCCGCTCGGCGTCGTGGCCGTCCATATGGGCACCCTGGTCAAGCTGGTGCGCGTGCTGATGCTCGGCCCGGTCGTGCTCGGCCTCACCCTGCTGACCCGGCGCATGCGGGACGAGACGGACGAACCCGCCCCCCACCTCACCGCCGGCGAACGCCCCGCGCCGGGCAAGCTCGCCCTGCACAGGCTGGTGCCGTGGTTCATCGTGGGCTTCCTCGGCCTTGCCGCGGTGCGGTCGGCCGGCCTGATCCCGGCGGTGGCGCTGCCGCCGATCGCGACGGCGGCCAACCTGCTCACCATCGTGTCCATGGCGGCCCTTGGGCTGGGCACCGACCTCAAAGTGGTGGCCCGCGCCGGCGGCCGGGTGACGGCGGCGGTGACGCTCTCCTTGCTGGCCCTGGGCGCGGTCAGCCTCGGCCTGATCCGGGTGCTCGGAATCAGCTGATGGGGTTCGGGGCAAAGCCCGACCTCCGCTCCGCAGAGTTTTTGGCAGACTGCTAAGGTTTCAGCAGGCGCAGCAGCGCATCGCCTGCCTGGCTCCGATATCGCTGCGAATGCCGGAGCACGTGGAAGTCGCGTTCCGGCAGGGCCACGCGAACCTGCCGCAGCAGCCCCGCCTCCAGGCTGGGCGCCGCAACCGAAGCGGACAGCGCCGTCGCCCCCAGGCCTGCTTCCACCGCCGCCCGCACCGCCTCGTTCGACGGCAGTTCCAGCGCCACCCGCATGCCCGATGCCGGCACGCCCAACCCGGCCAACGCTTCCTCCAGAGCCGACCGCGTGCCGGAGCCGGGCTCCCGCAGCACCCACTCGCCCGTCATCAAGTCCGCCGTGGACAAGCTTTCACGCCCGGCCCAGGCGTGCTCCGGGCCGACCACCATGACCATCTGGTCCTTCGCGACAAATTGGCTGACGAGCGTCGATTCAGCCACGACGGCTTCGACGAAGCCCAGCTCGGCCGCCCCCTCGTGCACCGCGGCAGCCACCTGCGCCGTGTTGCCGATGCTCAGACGGATGGCGATGCCCGGGTGAGTCCGGTGGAACGCGACCAGATGGCGCGGCAGCCAGTAGCTGGCGATCGTTTGGCTCGCCTGCACCACCAGCGTGCCACGCTTCAGCCCACCCAGCTCGGATAGCACCAGCTCTGCCGCATCCGCCCGGGCCAGCACGGCGCGGGCCTCCACCAGGAAGAGCGCGCCTGCCTCGGTGAGCGCGATGCCGCGCCCGGCGCGGTGGAACAGCTTGGCGCCATGCCGCGCCTCCAGCGCCGCGATCGCAGCGCTGGCCGCCGACTGGGCCAGGTTCAGCGCCTCCGCCGCGCGCGTCACGTGCTGGCGCTCGGCGACGGCGACGAAGACCCGCAATTGTTCCAGCGTCATGCCCGCCACCATGCCGCTTTGGCGGCGTCCCGCGCCAGGACTGTTGACGGCGGTCGGGCGGTGATGGAGCGTGCCTGCATGATCCTGCGCCACCTCCTTTCCGCTCTTGCCCTTGGGGCCGCGCTCGCCGCTTGTTCCGACGGCGGCGGCATCGACTTTCATGATAATCCGGGCCCCGGCGTGGCCAAGGACAAGGGGCCGCTCACCATGCCGCCGGCAAACCTGGAACGCGGCGCGCCCCAGCCGGCCAGCTGATCCGCCAGGGGACGGACCGCCCGGCTCGACCGTGGTCCTTCCGGTGGGATGCTGGTTCGTTACAAAGGGTGTCGTGCCTGCAAAACCGCCGGGCCCGGGTTTGACGAATGGGCGGGACAGTAGCAGGTGCATGCGCGGCACGATCCCGCGCCGTGGCGGAGTTCCAGCAAGATGAGCAACCAGCTCGACCTTCGACCTGCGCCGGCACGGGTTGATACCAAGCCGCCCGCCCCGCGCCGCCGCCGCGGCTGGGTGACGGTGGTCGGCATCTTGGCAGTGATCGGGCTGCTCGGCTTCGTCGGCTGGCGCCTGTTCGGACCCGCGACGCCCCAACGCACGGCCCGGCCCGCCGGCGGCCCGCCGCAGACGGTGGGCGTGGCCACCATCGGCACCGGCGACCTGGACGTGGTAATGACCGGGCTCGGCGCGGTGACGCCGCTCGCCACGGTGACGGTCGTGACCCAGATCAACGGCCAGCTGACAGACGTGGCCTTCACCGAGGGGCAGATCGTCCACAAGGGCGACTTCCTGGCGCAGATCGATCCACGGCCCTACCAGGTGGCGCTCGAACAGGCGCAGGGCACGCTGGCGCACGACCAGGGACTGCTGGCGCAGGCCAAGGCGGACAACGCGCGCTATCAGCTGCTCAACAAGCAGGACAGCATCGCCCGCCAGCAAGTCGAGGACCAAGTGTACCTCATCAAGCAGTACGAGGGCACCGTGCTCACCGACCAGGGCCTGGTCGACAGCGCCAAGCTGAACCTGACGTACTGCCACATCACCTCACCGGTGGATGGCCGGGTCGGCCTCCGGCTGGTCGATCCGGGCAACTACGTGCAGACCAGCAACACCGCCGGGCTGTTCGTGCTGACCCAGCTGCAACCGATGTCGGTGCTGTTCACCCTGCCAGAAGACGACGTGGCAGAGGTGCAGTCGCAGATGGCCGCTGGGTCGCTGCCGGTGACAGCGTACGACCGCACCAACACCAAGCTGATCGCGACGGGCACGCTGGCGACCACCGACAACCAGATCGACAACACTACGGGCACGCTGAAACTGCGGGCAATGTTCAACAACGCCGACAACGCGCTGTTCCCGCAGGCCTTCGTGAACGCGCGGCTGCGGGTGCGTACCATCAGGGGCGCCACGGTGGCGCCGCAGGCGGCGGTGCAGCACGGCGCCCCGGGAGATTTCGTCTACCTGGTCAAGCCGGATGACACGGTGGCCGTTCAGCCGGTCAAGCTCGGCGTCACCCAAGGCGACCGGGTGCAGATCGCCGACGGGCTGCACTCGGGCGACAAGGTTGTGACGGACGGGCTGGACCGGCTGCGGGATGGCGCCAAAATCACCATTGCTGGGGCGCCGAGAGGAGACAACCCAGGCGGCGAGCAGGGTGGGGCCGGGCCGCGGAGCAGGCAGCATTCGGACAAGTCAGGAGCCAAAGCGGGGGAATGAGCCCCTCCCGCCTCTTCATCCTCCGCCCGGTCGGCACCACGCTGCTGATGGCGGCAATCCTGCTGGTCGGCGTTATCGGCTACCAGTTCCTGCCGATCTCCGCCCTGCCGGAGGTAGATTACCCGACCATCCAGGTGCAAACCTTCTATCCCGGCGCCAGCCCGGAGGTGATGACCACCTCCGTCACTGCGCCGCTGGAGCGCCAGTTCGGCCAGATGCCGGGGCTGGGCCAGATGTCGAGCATCTCCTCCGGTGGCGCGTCCGTCATCACACTGCAGTTCACCCTGAGCCTGAGCCTGGACGTGGCGGAGCAGGAGGTGCAGGCGGCGATCAACGCGGCCACCAACCTGCTGCCGTCCGACCTGCCGGCGCCGCCGATCTACAACAAGGTCAACCCGGCGGACACGCCCATCCTGACGTTGGCGCTCACCAGCAAGACGGTGCCACTGACCCAGATCGAGGATTTGGCGGACGTGCGGCTGGCGCAGAAGATCAGCCAGCAGGCCGGCGTCGGCCTGGTCTCGATCAGCGGCGGCAACCGCCCGGCGGTGCGCATCGTCGTCAACCCGCGCGCCCTGTCCGCCTACGGTCTCGCGATCGACGACGTGCGGACCATCATCGGCACCCAGAACACCGACACGCCCAAGGGCAGCTTCGACGGCCCGGCGCAGAGCACCACCATCAACGACAACGACCAACTGACCTCGGCCGCCGGCTACCGGGATCTCATCATCGCCTACAAGAACGGCCGCCCGGTGCACCTGAGCGACATCGCGACCGTGGTGAACGGGGCGGAGAACAACCAGCTGGCGGCCTGGGCCAACCGGACGCCCGCGGTGATCCTCAACATCCAGCGCCAGCCCGGCTCCAACGTCATCGCCGTGGTGAACGGCATCAAGAAGCTGCTGCCCCGGCTGCAGGCGGCGATGCCGGCCGCGGTCGATGTCGCCGTGCTCAGCGACCGCACCACCACCATCCGCGCCTCCGTGGCCGACGTGGAGTTCGAGCTGGGGCTGGCGGTGGCGCTGGTGGTGCTGGTGATCTTCCTGTTCCTGCGCAACCTGCCCGCGACGCTGATCCCCTCGCTGTCGGTGCCGCTCTCCTTGGTTGGCACGCTGGCGGCGATGTACCTGCTCGGGTTCAGCCTCGACAACCTCTCGCTCATGGCGCTGACGATCTCGACCGGCTTCGTGGTCGATGATGCCATCGTCATGATCGAGAATATCGCCCGCCACGTGGAGGACGGCGACGCGCCGCTGGAGGCGGCGCTGCGCGGGTCGGAGGAGATCGGCTTCACCATCATCTCGCTCACCGTGTCGCTGATCGCGGTGCTGATCCCGCTGCTGTTCATGGGCGACGTGGTGGGTCGGCTGTTCAACGAGTTTGCGGTGACGCTGTCGGTCACCATCGTGCTGTCCGCCGTGGTCTCGCTCACCCTGGTGCCGATGCTGTGCGCCCTGCTGGTGCGCCATCGCCCGGCCGAGACGCGCAACCGGCTGGACCTGGCGGCCGAGCGCGGGTTCGACCGGCTGGTGGCAGGCTATGGCGCCTGGCTGCGCTGGGTGCTGGACCACCAGGGGCTGACCCTGCTGGTGGCGGTGCTGACCTTCGCGGCCACCGTGGGGCTTTACGTCTTCATTCCCAAGGGCTTCTTCCCCGTGCAGGACACGGCCGCCATTCAGGGCATCTCGGAAGCGGCGCAGGACACCTCGTTCGCCGCCATGGCCGCCCACCAGCAGCAGTTGGCGGACGCGATCCTGCAAGACCCGGCGGTGGAGAGCTTGTCCTCCTTCATCGGCGTGGACGGCGCCAACACCACGCTGAATGCCGGGCGCCTGCTCATCAATCTCAAGCCCAAGGATCAGCGCGCCCTGGGCGTGGCCGGCGTCATCGCGCGGCTGCAGGACGAGCTGCGCAGCGTGCCCGGTATCGGCCTCTCCATGCAGCCGGTGCAGGACCTGACCGTGGACAGCACCGTCAGCCGCGCGCAGTACCACTTCTTCCTGGAGAACCCGGACGCGGCGCTGTTCGCCGAGTGGGTGCCGCGGCTGGTGGCGCGACTGGCCGAGACGCCCGCCTTCGCCGCCGTCACCAGCGACATGAACACAGACGGCCGGGCGGTGGACATGGTGGTGGACCGCGCCACCGCCTCGCGCTTCGGCATCACGCCCGCCACCATTGACAACGCGCTGTATGACGCGTTCGGCCAGCGCATCATCTCGACGCTCTACACCCAATCCAACCAGTACCGCGTGATCCTGCAAGCCGACATGACCGACCAGAAAAGCTTGCAGCAGGCGCTGAGCGGCATCTACCTGCCTTCTGCCACCGCTACCGCCGGGCAGGTGCCGCTCGCGGCCATGGTGCGCCTCACCACCCGCAGCGGGCCGTTGCAGATCGAGCACCTGGGCCAGTTTCCGTCCGTGTCGGTGTCGTTTAACCTGGCGGCGGGCGCATCCCTGGATGTGGCGGTGGCGGCAATCGGCGATGCGGAACGCGACATCGGCCTGCCCGGCAGCTTCACCACCGCCACCCAGGGCGCGCTGGCGGCGTTCCAGTCCTCGCTCGGCAACGAGCTGCTGCTGATCCTGGCCGCCCTGGTCGCGGTCTACGTCGTGCTCGGCGTGCTATACGAGAGCTTCATCCACCCGCTCACCATCCTGTCCACCCTGCCCTCGGCCGGGGTGGGCGCGCTGATCGCGCTGGACCTTACCGGGCACGACCTCGACATCATCGCGATCATCGGCATCATCCTGCTGATCGGCATCGTGAAGAAGAACGCGATCATGATGATCGACTTCGCGCTGGCCGCCGAGCGCACGGAGGGCAAGCCGCCGCGCGAGGCGATCTATCAGGCCTGCCTGCTGCGCTTCCGCCCCATCCTGATGACCACCATGGCCGCCCTGCTCGGCGCGCTGCCGCTGATGCTGGGCACCGGGTCGGGCTCCGAGCTGCGGCAGCCGCTAGGCATCGCCATCGTCGGCGGGCTGCTGGTCAGCCAGGTGCTGACGCTGTTCACTACGCCGGTGATCTACCTCATGTTCGACCAGCTGGCCGTGCGGCTGACCGGCAGCGGCGCCAACCGCAGCGCCGGCGACGCGGGCGTGCCGGCGGAGTGAGGCTGCCGGCATGAACATCTCCGCCCCCTTCATCACCCGCCCGATCGCCACCACCCTGCTGACGCTGGCGATCCTGGCGGCCGGCATGCTGGCCTATGTCCGGCTGCCTGTGGCGTCGCTGCCGGCGGTGGACTTCCCCACCATCTCCGTCCAGGGACAGCTTCCCGGCGCGGACCCGGAGACCGTCGCCACCAGCCTGGCCAGCCCGCTGGAGCGCCACCTGGGCCAGATTGCCGACGTGACGGAGATCACCTCGCAAAGCCAGGTGGGCCAGGCACGCATCAACCTGCAGTTCGGCCTCGACCGCGACATCAACGGCGCGGCGCGCGACGTGCAGGCCGCCATCAACGCGGCGCGGGCCGACCTGCCGACCAACCTGCTGTCCAACCCGATCTACCGCAAGGTGAACCCGGCCGACTCGCCCATCCTGATCGTCTCGCTCACCTCCGGCACGCTCACCCGCGGTCAGATCTATGACGCCGCCAGCAACGTGCTGCAGCAGCAGCTCTCCCAGCTGTCCGGCGTGGGCCAGGTCGTGCTCAGCGGCTCCGCCCTGCCAGCGGTGCGGGTCGAGCTGCGGCCGCAGGCGCTGTTCAAGTACGGCATCGGCCTGGAGGACGTGCGCGCCAGCCTTGCCTCGGCTAACGCCAACGCGCCAAAGGGGATAGTGGAGCTGGGGCCGCAGCGGCTGCAGATCTACACCAACGACCAGGCAGGCCACGCCGCCGACTACCGCCCGCTGATCATCGCCTACCGCAACGGCGCCGCCGTCCACCTCACTGATATCGCCACGGTGGAGGACAGCGTGCAGGACCTGCGCAACCTCGGCCTGTCAGACGGCAAGCCCGCCGTGCTGGTCATCGTGTTCAAGGAACCCGGCGCCAACGTCGTGCAGACGGTGGACGCCATCAAGGCGGCGGTGCCCAGGCTCACCGCGGCCCTGCCCCACGACATCGACCTGCGCTTCGCCTCCGACCGCACAGTCAGCATTCGCGCCTCGCTGGCCGACACGGAATGGACGCTGCTGATCGCGGTGGCGCTGGTCACGCTGGTGGTGTGGGTGTTCCTGCGCAACGCCAGTGCCACGCTGATCCCCATGGTGGCGGTGCCGGTCTCCGTGGTCGGCACCTTCGGCGCGATGTACTTGCTGAACTTCAGCCTGGACAACCTCTCGCTGATGGCGCTGACCATCTCCACCGGCTTCGTGGTCGATGACGCGATCGTGGTGCTGGAGAACATCTCGCGCCACATGGAGGACGGCATGCCCCGCCGCCAGGCCGCCCTGCAGGGGGCCAGCGAGGTGGGCTTTACCATCGTCTCCATCACCCTGTCGCTGATCGCGGTGTTCTTGCCGATCCTGCTGATGGGCGGCATCGTCGGCCGGCTGTTCCGTGAGTTCGCGGTCACGCTCTCGCTGGCGATCCTGGTCTCCATGGCGATCTCGCTCACCACCACGCCCATGCTGTGCGCCCTGTTCCTGCGCCCCAGCAAGCCGCCCGCCGGATACCCCAGGCAGCGCCGCAGCTTCGGGGAGCGCGCGCAGCAATTCTACGGACGCACCCTGGCCTGGACGCTGCAGCATAACCTGCTGGTGCTCGCGGTGCTGCTGGCGACGGTGGCGCTCAACGTCATGCTCATCGTCGCCATTCCCAAGGGCTTCTTCCCCACCCAGGACACGGGGCTGCTGATCGGCAGCCTGCAAGCGGACCAGAGCATCTCGTTCCAGGCGATGAGCGGCAAGCTGACGCAGATGATGTCGATCGTGCAGCACGACCCGGCGGTCGCCAGCGTCGTTGGCTTCACCGGCGCTGGCGGCGGCGGCGCCGCCTCGCAGACCAACACCGGCAGCGTGTTCGTCAGCCTTAAGGACAAGGGCGAGCGCGACGCCCTGGACGTGGTGACCACCCGGATGCGCCGCGCGCTGTCTCGCGTGCCGGGCGGCCGGCTGATCCTGGTGCCGGCGCAAGACATCCGCGTCGGCGGCCGGCAGACCAACGCCGCCTACCAGTACACTCTGCAAGGCGACAGCACCGCGGAGGTGTTCGAGTTCGCTCCCAAGCTGCTGGCGGCGCTGCAACGCGACCCGGTGCTGACGGACGTGAACTCCGACCAGCAGCAGGCTGGCCTGGAAACCCGGCTGACGATCGACCGCCCGACTGCCTCCCGCCTTGGCCTCACCACCCAGCAGATCGACAACACGCTGTACGACGCGTTCGGCCAGCGCTCCGTTTCGACGATCTACAATCCGTTGAACCAGTATCATGTCGTGATGGAGGTGGCGCCCGAGTACTGGCAGAACCCGGACATCCTGAACCAGGTCTGGGTTAGCACCTCCGGCGGCACGCCGACCGGCACCGCCACCACCAACGCGCCGTCCGGCACAGTCAGAGGCGCTGCGGCTGCGGCGGCCACGGCCACGGCCAATGGCATCAACGACTCGGAGCGCAACGCGGCGCAGAACGCGCTGGCCGCCAGCGGCAACAGCACCGCCTCGTCCGGCGCCGCGGTCAGCACCGGGCGGGAAACGATGGTGCCGCTCTCCGCCGTGGCGCGCTTTGACCGGGGGAAGACGGCGCTGTCCGTCAACCACCAGAGCCAGTTCGTGGCGGCCACCATCTCGTTCAACCTCGCGCCGGGCCGCTCCCTGTCCGACGCGCAAGCCGCCATCACCAAGGCGGTGGCGGATTTGCGCATGCCGGCCGGCCTCACCGGCGGCTTCGCCGGCACGGCACAGGTGTTTCAGCAGTCGCTGAACAGCGAGGGCATCCTGATCGCAGGCGCGTTGCTCGCGGTGTACATCGTGCTGGGCGTGCTCTACGAGAGCTTCATCCATCCCATCACCATCCTGTCCACCATCCCTTCGGCCAGCGTCGGCGCGGTGCTGGCGCTGATGCTGCTGCACACCGAGTTCTCCCTTATCGCCGTGATCGGCGTCATCCTGCTGATCGGCATTGTCAAGAAGAATGCAATTCTGATGATCGACTTCGCGCTCAACGCCGAGCGGCAGGACGGCGCATCCAGCCGGGACGCGATTTTCCAGGCCTGCCTGATGCGTTTCCGCCCCATCATGATGACCACCGCCGCGGCGCTGCTGGGGGCGCTGCCGCTGGCCTTGGCCTACGGCAACGGCGCGGAGCTGCGCCGCCCGCTCGGCATCTCCATCGTGGGTGGGCTGCTGCTCAGCCAGGTGCTGACGCTCTACACCACGCCGGCGGTCTACCTGCTGCTCGACCGCCTGCGCCTGCCCCGCCCCACCCCGGCGCTGGGCGCCGCCGAATGAGGCTGCGCCTATGCCGCGGGGGGCTCGGCCTTGCTGCCCTGCTCGCCTTGGCCGGCTGCATGGTCGGTCCCGACTACCATCGCCCGCTGGCGGTCGGCACCGGGCTGCCGTTCAAGGAGGCACCCCCCGGCTGGACCGTCGCCCAGCCAGGAGACGCAGCCGCCAAGGGCGCCTGGTGGACAATCTACCACGATCCGTTGCTGGACCAGTTGGAGCAGCAGGTCGCGATCAGCAACCAGAACGTGAAGGTGTACGAGGCGCAATACCGCGAGGCCAAGGCAACCGTGGACATCGCCCGCTCTGCCCTGTTCCCGACGCTCAACGGCTCCGCCAGCGTCAGCCGCTCGCTGCGCAGCTTCGGCACCACCGGGTCCACCACGACCGGGCTGGGCGGCACCACGGGCACGGCGCTGGGCGGCACTGCCACCAACACGCTGACCGGCACAGGGCAGACCACAGGCGTCACTGGCGCAAGCACGGCGGTTAGCGGGAGCGGCGCGGGCACGGCCAGCACGCTCTATACGCTTGAGGGCACGTTCGATTGGGACTTGGACGTGTGGGGCCGCATCCGCCGCCAAGTCGAGAGCGACGTCGCCGCAGCGCAGGTCAGCGCGGCCGACCTGGTCAATGCCACCCTGTCCGCCCAGGCCCTGCTGGCCACTGACTACTTCGAGCTGCGCAGCCAGGATGCGCTGGACCAATTGCTGGCGGAGACGGTCAAGTCCTACGCCGACGCGCTGCGCATCACCCAGAACGAGTACGACGCCGGCACCGTCAGCTCGGCCGACGTGGCGGCGGCGCAGACCCAGCTCGACAGCACCAAGGCGCAGCAGATCAACGTCGGCGTGCTGCGGGCGCAGTACGAGCACGCCGTCGCCGTGCTGACCGGCGCGGCGCCCGCCGAACTCGGCATCCCACCGGGCAAGCTGGCGGTGGACGTGCCGGTAGCTCCCGGCGTGGTACCGTCCGTGCTGCTGCAGCGCCGCCCCGATATCGCCGCAGCCGAGCGCGCCATGGCGGAGCAGAACGCGCTGATCGGCGTGCAGATCGCCGCCTTCTACCCTGACATCAGCCTCTCGGCGCTGTATGGCTATTCCGGCAACCCGCTGAGTTCGCTGATCCAGGCGGCGAACCGGGTGTGGTCGCTGGGCGCGTCCGCCACCGAGACCCTGTTCGAGGGCGGACTGCGCAACTCGGAGGTTGCAGCCGCCCGCGCCGCCTACGACGCAAGCGTCGCCAGCTACCGCCAGACCGTGCTGACCGCGTTCGAGCAGGTGGAGGACGAGCTGGCGGCACTGCGCATCCTAGAGCAGCAGAAGGCCGCAACGGACACCGCCGTCAAATCGGCACAGCGCTCGGTGGCGGTGGCGATTAACACCTACCGTGCCGGCACCGCAGTCTATACTGCCGTCATCACTCAGCAGACGTTGCTGCTCGCCGACCAGGAGACCGATCTCTCAGTCCAGGAGCAACGCCTGGTGGCGAGCGTGGCGCTGGTGCAGGCATTGGGGGGCGGGTTCAGCACGCTCGACCTGCCATCGCGTGGGTCGTTGCAGCGGGGCCTGCCATTTCTGAAGTATTAGTTGTGCCCTAATGGCTTTGTCGAGGCTGTCAGTTCTCCAAGCGGATCACGACCGGCGTGCTGCCCACCGTCTCGAACCAGACCACCAGTTCCGATACCAGGTCGAACACCAGTTCGGCCTTCGGAACATGCGTGGCCGGCAGCGTGAACTCCACTTCCACCGTCTCCCCTGGCGCCACGCCGGTGTCTGACAGCCACACCCGGCCATGGTCCGGCGAGCGGCCTGCGTCCCGCAGCTTGACGCCCAGGAACACGCCTCCCGCCTCGCTCACCGAAGGGCGCCAGCGGACGTGGCCCGTGTTGGTCACCCGCGCATGGCCGCGCAGCACCGGCCCGGCGGTCTCGGTCAGAGCCACGTCGAACGTGCCGGCCAGGCCGTGGCCGTGGCGGCTGTCCAGCACCGGCTCACCCTTGGCCATGGAGAAGATGCGCAAGTTGGCGCCGCCCCGCACCACCATCGCCATCACCGCCGCCGTGTCGGCAGCGGTTGCGCGGCCGCCAAGGATGCGATTATAGCCGTCGAGAGTTAGCGAGGCGGTGATCGGCGTGGCCGGAGCGACGGCCAAGCTGCTGAAGCCGATCCGGTCCGCATGCCGCCAGATGTCTTCCAGCACGATGTCATTCTCGATTACGTCATGGTGACGCATCTCAAATTGGGACACGGGGCTTTGTGAGTGCTGCGGCCCTGGCTCGTGGAACACGGCCAAGCCACCTGGGCGCAACACGCGGTGGAACTCGGCCAGCGTGCCAGCCTGGTCCGCCACATGGTGGAACGAGTCGTAGCAGACGACGCGGTCCACGCTGCCATCACTCAGCGGCAGCACTTGACCGTCGAAGCGCTGCCAATCGATGACCAGGCCCGCCGCGACCGGGTCTGCCTCGAAGGCGCGGCGGCCGATGGCCAGCGCCGCGGCAGACACGTCGAGCGCGATCGGTCGGCAGCCGATAAAGGCTAGTGCCTTGGACAGCCAGCCAGTGCCGGCACCGAAATCCAGCACGACGGCGCCAGGGAACAGTTGCAGCCGGGCCAGCACCTCGCCAATGCCGTGCATGTTGGCCGGCGTGTCCCGCAGGCCAAAGAATGGCTTGCGCAGCAACTCCGGGTTGTCGGGCATGGAGGAGAAGTAGGCATCGGCCCGCGTCACGTGCTCATCGTTGGAATAGCGCGCAATCAGGCTGCGCACGTCGATCAGGTCACTCGCCACCTCAGCGCGCCCGGGTGTTGCCGATGGCGCAGTAGGCGCCGCCCTGATGCAGCTCCACCGCCGGGTCCGGGCTGGACTTACCCGCCATCGCGCCCGCAAAGATGTCGGCAGTGTCCTGCGGCACCCAGTCCAGATCCGCCCGTGCATCGTCGCGCCACCACGTCCGGCTGTTGGCGGAGTTCCCCCACACGATGCAGCAGCCGGTCCGCTCCGCCTCGATGCAGCGCACCATAAGTCGGGCCAGGTCGTCGTACGACAGCCAAGTGGACAGCATTCGCGCGTCCACCGGTTCCGGCAAGCAGGAGCCGATCCGCACCGACACGCTCTCGACGGCGTGCTTCTCCCAGTACAGCCCGCCCATCAGCTCGCCATAGGCCTTGGACAGGCCGTAGAACCCGTCCGGCCGCAGCGCGCAATCGGCGTCCAGCGACGCGCTGCGGGGATGGAAGCCAATCGTGTGGTTGGAGGACGCGAACACCATCCGCGCACCCGCTAGCCGGACGGCCTCGTAGGCGTTGTGCACGCCGCTGATGTTCGGCCCCAGCACCGTCTCGAACGGTTGCTCGACAGACACCGCGCCGAAGTGCAGCAGCGTGCGGCACCCCTGCGCCAGGGCCGCGAGCGCCGGGCCGTCCAGCAGGTCGGCCGCCACGAAGCTGGCACCCGGCGGCAGCGTGTCCGGGAAGGGCGCGATATCCGTCAGTCGTAGCGCATAGCCCGCGCCTGCCAGCCGGCTTGCCAGTTGGCGGCCAAGCACGCCGGACGCGCCGGTGAGCAGGATGGGAGCTTGCGGGGGATTTGGCATGAGGCAGCCTCGCCCGAGCTTGTGCGCGGGTCAACGGGGCGGCACGCTCAGCGCCATGCGAACCTTGCTCGACCTCGCCGCCGCCCTGAACAGCGGCCGCACCACCAGCCGCGCCCTGGTGGAGGATTGCCTCGCCCGCATTGCCGACCCGGGTGGTGAAGGCGCGCGCGTTTTCATTACCGTGAATGCGGCTGCGGCACGGGACCAGGCGGACGCCACTGACTTGCTCCGCCGCCATGGACGCGCCGCTGGGCCGTTCGCCGGCATCCCGGTCAGCCTGAAGGATTTATTCGATGTGGCGGGCGAGGCGACCACCGCCGGGTCCACTGTACTGGCGGGCGCGATCCCGGCCCAGGCGCACGCTCTCGTGGTGGCGCGGATGCTGGCCGCCGGGTTCGTGCCCATCGGCCGCACCAACATGACGGAGTTCGCGTTTTCCGGCCTGGGCCTCAACCCGCATCACGGCACGCCGGCAGCTCCCTGGGACCGTGCGGCCCGGCGCATCCCGGGAGGCAGTTCCTCAGGCGCGGCCGTATCGGTGGCGGACAGCATGGCGTTTGCCGCCTTGGGAACCGACACTGGCGGGTCCTGCCGCATCCCGGCGGCGCTGTGCGGGGTGGTGGGCTACAAACCGACAGCGCGCCGGGTGCCGCTGGCGGGCGTGCTGCCATTGGCGCCCAGCCTCGACTCTGTGGGGCCGCTGGCCGCCAGCGTGGCATGTTGCGCCATCGTGGATGCTGTCTTGGCGGGACAACCACTTATGGCCCCGGCAGCGCGCGCTCTCGCCGGGGCGCGATTGGCGGTGCCGAACACGAGAGTCACGGACGGCATGGACGCATCCACGGCCACCGCCTTCGACCGGGCGCTGGCCGCCCTGTCCGCTGCTGGCGCACACATCGAGCACGTCTCTTTCCCAGCGCTTGCCCGCGTCAGCGCCGCCACGCGCCGCACCGGGCTTGCTGCCTGCGAGGCCTACGCCTGGCACCGCCCGTTGCTGGCGCGGGCAGCGGCGCGCTACGACCCGAGGGTGCGGGCGCGGATCGAGGGTGGGGCGGGGGTGCTGGCGGAGGACTACCTGGAAGCGGTCAAGCAGCGGCGCAGTGTGGGAGCGGAGATGGCACTGGCCACGGCGCCTTACGACGCCCTAGTGATGCCCACCGTGCCCACTGCGCCGCCACGCATCGCGGTGCTGGAGGCGGATGACGCCGCATACAACGCTGCCAACGCGTTGATGCTGCGCAACACCGGCCTGGCCAACTTTCTCGACCGGTGCGCAATCAGCCTGCCCTGCCACCACCCTGGCGACCCGCCGGCCAGCCTGATGCTAATGGGTCCGGCAATGGGCGATGCGGCGCTGTTCGCCCTGGCGGCCGCGGTCGAGGCGGTACTCACGCGCGCCGCTTAGTCCCGCAGCAACCAAGCTGCACTAGACCACTGCCAGGCAGCGCTGGCTCTGGCCGCCGTGATCGGCCCGAACGCTACGGCATGACCCTGCAGCGCGTTGATCGCCTGCGCGCTGCCTTAGCTCACGCACACCCGGCATCACGGCCCCGGCTTGCTGCTCGGCCGATTGCAAAGCCACGAACCGCAATTGGGCTGCAACGCCGCCTTGCAGATCGCCTCGGCATCGGATCGGTGGCTCCTGCCGTGCTTGACACAGGGCTGGCCCCCAGATCAACGCCGGGAGCGGAACCAGCCAAGCTAACGGCCTAGCGCCGTCAGCAGCCGTGCTCAGTGATGCAAACTGCTACAGCGTTTTAACGCCATCATCATCGGCGGCAGCAAGCTGAAACGCTTTCAGCCCAGCCAATGTCGCGATGCTGTATCGCACACCCACCAATTCCATGCACCGTGACACAGCCTTGGACGTGTCCGCGCCAACCGGCCTGACTTCTGCCCGGCGACTGCTAGTTTGACCTTAGCACCCGAACTTTGGCACGCTTCGCCGGGCCATCCACTCCATCAGAGAACCACGTCCTCTGGTGAGGTTTAGGGCGGGAGCCGTGAGTCTTACCAGCTTGCTAGCGCCGGTAGCGGCGGCCGATGCTGCGGCTGACGGTCTCGGGAATCGCAAGCCGGGACGCGACATAGGCCGCGAACGCCCGGTTAGTCAGGTCCCGTTGATCCACCGCGGCCACCGTGACGGCGTAGGCCGACCCGGTCAGGTCTGCCTCCCGCAGCGCGTTGAACACCACGTGCAACGGGCGCGGGCTGTCCAGCAGCGCGGGCAGCCGCGCTGCAAATGCCCCACCACCCGCGGCTTCGAGGGCGGTCGCCGCGCGCCGGAGTTGGGGCTCGCCCACGTCGCCGCCTGCCGCAAGAGCCAGCGCCGCCATCTCCAGCAGCAGCTCGGCCTGCGCCAGGTTCAGGACGGCGAAGTTGAGCGTGAGTGGGTGCAAGGTCTGGTTGCGGTTCTGCACCCAGCCGTGCAGCACCTTCTGGGCCAGCGCATCCTGCAACGCATCGCTCCGTAGTGTGCGCAGGCGGGGCAAGCGGGTCGCGGCGACGGGTAGGGAAGTATCGACCTCGTGGCCGCCCGACCCGATCGGGATCAGGCCGGCCAGAGCCGATATCTGCTCCAGCCCGGGCGCTTGGCCATCCCGGTTGCGCGCCGTGGCGAACAGGTGGTTGACGATCCGACTGGCGAGCCCCGACATCTCAGTCCTTGACAGGCGCCAGGGCGTCAATTTGCATGAGCAGTTGGGAGAAATCGACCGGCTTGGGATGGTAATCATCGCAACCCGCCGCCAACGCCTTTTCCCGATCCCCTGCCATGGCGTGCGCCGTCAGCGCGATGATCGGCACCGCGACGCCACCTGCATCAGCCTTGATGGTGCGCGCCGCTGTCCAGCCGTCCATGACCGGCAGGTTCATGTCGAGCAACACCACGTCTGGACGCTCCGCCAGAGCCTTTTCGACGCCTGCCTGCCCGTCATGCGCCAGGCTGACCTCGAAACCCCGCCGCCGCAGCCGGCGGGACAGGAAGTCCCAAATCTCCTCGTGGTCCTCGACCAGCAAAATGCGCCTCATGGCAGCGAGTCCCAGAGCGGCAAGGTTTGAGGCGGCAGGACCAAGGCTGTTCGAGCCGGTGCGTGCACGATCTCTCCCTCGCGGTGGCCACCATGGCACTTGCCTCGGCGGGCCTGATTCAGACAGGCTCCAACGTCTAGCCGGGGTTTGCCACCGTGACCATGGACCAGGACCTCGCCTTCGCCATCATCGGCGGCACCATCGCGCTTTTCGTCTGGGGCCGCCTGCCCTACGACCTGATCGCGGTGCTTTCGCTGCTCGTAGCCGTGCTAACTGGGTTGGTGCCGATGAGCCAGGCCTTTGAGGGCTTCTCGGATGACGTGGTCATCATCATCGGTGCCGCCCTGGTGATCAGCACGGCCATCGCCCGCTCCGGCGTGATTGAATCCATGATGCATCCGCTGCTGCCCCGGCTGAAATCGGTGCAGGCGCAAGTGCCGATCCTGGTGTTGGCGACTGGCGTGCTGTCCATGGTCTGCAAGAACGTGGGCGCGCTCGCCATTCTCATGCCGACTGCGTTCCAGTTCGCTCGGCGGGGGAACCGCTCGCCGTCTGCGCTGCTGATGCCCATGGCGTTCGCCTCCCTGCTGGGCGGCATTGTGACGCTGATTGGCACCTCTCCCAACATCCTGATTTCCAAGATACGGCTGGACTTGGAGGGCAGGCCGTTCGGCATGTTCGACTACACTCCGGTGGGTCTCATGGTCGCGGTGGTCGGTTTCGCTTTCCTTTCCTTTGGCTACCGCCTGGTGCCGCCCGGCCGCCGCCCGGCCGGCGGGCTGGAGGCCGCCTTCACCATCGAACCCTACGTGACGGAAGCCACCCTGCCCGCTAGCAGCCCCCTTGTCGGCCGTACGGTGGCCGAGCTGGAGGCGGCTGGCGCCGGAGACGTGGCGGTCGGCACCATCATTCGCGAGCGCTTCCGCCGCCTGGTCCCCTCTGCTGGCTCCGTGCTCGCCGAAGGCGACGTGCTGCTGCTGGAAGGCGAGCAGCAAAGCCTGGAACGCCTGGTGTCCCGCGCCAGGCTGGTGCTGGTCGAGGCCGGCACGGAGGCGACCCGGCGCGAGACGGGAGCGGCCAGCGTCGTCGAAGGCATCGTGACCGGCGACAGCCCGCTCCTCGGCCTCACCAGCGCCCAGGCCGCCCTGCCGGCGCGCCACGGGGTGGACATGATCGCGCTCAGCCGCAGCGGCGAAGCGATCGGCCGACGCCTCTCCGCCGTGCGCTTCCGCCAGGGCGACGTCGTGGTGTTCAAGGGCGCGTCCAAGGGCATGTCCACCGCCATGGGCGCGCTACGCGTGCTGCCGCTGGCGGAACGGCGGATCGAGCTGGGCAGCAACAACCGCAGCCTGCTGCCCGTCATCGTCCTGCTGGTCGGCATGGCTGGGGCGGCAACCCGCTTGGTGTCGCCCGGTGTCGCCTTCTTCGCGGTGGCGGTGACCATGGTGCTGTTGCGCTTTCTGACCATGGAGGAGGCCTATCGCTCGATCGAGTGGCGCGTCTTGGTGCTGCTCGGCGCCCTGATCCCGGTCAGCCACGCGGTGCAGACCACGGGGGGCACCCAGCTGCTCGCCGGTCAGCTGCTCCACCTGCTGCACGGGATGCCGCCCTCGGCCGCCCTGGCCGTGGTCATGCTCATCACCATGGTCGTGACACCCTTCCTGCACAACGCGCCCACCGTGCTTATGCTTGGCCCGGTCGCAGGCGCCCTGGCCGTGCAGTTGCACCTGAATCCCGACGCATTCCTGATGGCGGTGGCGCTAGGTGCCGGGTGCGACTTCCTCACGCCGATCGGCCACCAGTGCAACACGCTGGTCTATGCTCCGGGCGGCTACCGGTTCGGCGACTACTGGCGGCTCGGGCTGCCCTTGTCGGCGGTGGTGGTGGCAGTGGGCGTGCCGATGATCATGCTGGTGTGGGGGGTTCGGACGATTGACCATCTATAGCCGAGCCCTGCCCTGGGCTTGTCTTTTCGAGTCTCCAGCTCACCTCTTCGCCCGCTCCAGCAGAAATGGGCAGGTATCCGCAACCTCGCGCCGAGCCGCTGCAATTGGCTGACTCTGCCGTCCATCATCTTGAGATAGAGCCCGTCCTGGCACGGTGCAGGTCCTCGATCACTCACACGCTTTTCAGAACCACGATGCGGGCTGCGGCCAGGCTCGGCGTCGCCGCCGCCGCTTCCAACACTTGCCCGCGTGGCGCGTCCCGGTTGGCCAGCAGAAACGGTCGGTCGCCATGGCGGTCCGCGTGCGTGACCTCGTCGCTGAACCCAGCGAGCTGCATCCACTGCGCGGCGACTGGATTTGGTCGTACGCCACATTCGCCAGTCGAGCGACATGTGCCCGCCTCCGCCCAGCGCCGCAGGCTCGTTGGGTGCAGTCGGATCGACCAGCATCGGTCCCAGCCTCGCCCCTCGCACGAACAGCTTGAAATTGTCCGTACCCGGGAGGTGCTGCTTGAAGAACAGCCTGCGGCCGGCGCGCTGGACGGAGCGGGTCGCCGCCGTGTCCCCGGACAGCTGTGCAATGCGCGGCCAGCGCAGGCCGTCCCGGCAACGCGTCCAGCACGGCGCGGGGACGGTCGTTTTGCGCCTTGAGGAAGGGCAGCCAGTCCGGGTCTTCCTTCTCCATCCAGCGGCATGGGTCGCGCAACACCTCGCCGAAATAGTTATCGGTCGCCCGTGACGGTGGTAAGCGTCGCTTGGGCGGCAAGCGCAGCAGGCACGCCCCCTGCCAAGACGGCCGCTTCAGCGCTGGTGAGCATTTGTCGGTGGTTGAGGCTCAAGCCCAGGGTCAAACGCCTCGGGGCTCAGGCGACTGGATTGGTCAGGCCCGCGATCAGCACGGCGGCAGCCTGGGCCACGTTCAAGCTCTGCACTGGCCCGGCGCCGATGATCCGCACCCGGCGGCGGCAGCCTTCCAGCGCATCAAACGACACTCCTACCTCCTCGTTGCCCAGCACCAGCGCCACCGGCCGGTCCCGCGGCAGGTTTTGCAGCGGCATCGCATCCGCCGCCAGCGTCGCCGCTACCGTGCGGTAGTGCGGCTCCAGCGCCACCAGGGCCTTGCGCAGGTTGCGCGTCTTGTGCAGCTCCAGATGCTCCAGCCCGCCTTCCGCCGTGCGGTAGGCCGCATCTGACGGCATGGCCTGGCGCGGCGTCTCGTGCAGCAGCAGTCCGCCTGCGCCAAAGAACGCGGCGCTGCGGGCGATCGCGCCCAGGTTATGCGGGTTGCTCACCCCGTCCAGCACAATCAGCAGCGCCATCCGCGGCGGCCGCACGAAGTCTATGATGGCCACCGGCCGCGGCGTGGCGATGGCCACAAGACCGCCATGGTGCGTCGTTCCGGCCGCCCGCTCGATCTCCGTTTCGTCCAGTAGACGATAGGGTTTGCGCGCCTTGGCCAGGACGGCGCAATGCGGCCCCGCCTGCTCCCGCATCGCTTCAGTATAGAACAGCCGCTTGACCGCGCTCGGCCGGCAGGCGAACAGGGCTGCGACAGCGTTGGCCCCGCAAATGCGATCCTCATCCACGGCGGTGTGCTTCGGCCGGGCGCCAGGGGCTGTCAATGCGGACCATGGCGTTTGGTCGTTAAGTGGGCGTCAGCCGAGGAGCGCGAAGCAGCCCTTCAGCAGGCCGCCGCTTCAGCTCTCTTGCTGGTTTGTCCCCACAGCCCTGACCCAGTTGTTTGTGGCAGAAGGTTGAGCTGAAGCGCCCGGAAACCGTCGCGGATGATTTCCTGAACGCGCTGCCGTCACCCAAGCATTGGCGTGTCAACCAATGGCGCCGCCGGTATAAGAGGCTGGCAACGGCTTTCAATCTGCGAGGCTGACGATGAAACTGCTCCGAGTTGGTGCACCCGGCACCGAGAAGCCTGCCCTGCTCGCCGCCGACGGCACGATGCGGGACCTGTCCGGCCTGGTGCGGGACATCAATGCCGAGGCGCTCTCCCCCGCCGGGCTGGCCAAACTCGCCGCTTTTGACCCGGCCGCTCTGCCGGTGGTGGCAGGCACGCCCCGGATCGGCCCCTGCATCGTCCGCCCGCTCAACTTCGTCTGCATCGGCCTGAACTATGCCGACCACGCGGCCGAGTCCGGCATGCCGATCCCCAAGGAGCCGATCGTGTTCCTCAAGTCGCTCGGCGCGTTCAGCGGCCCGTATGACGACGTGCGCATCCCCCGCGGCTCCAGCAAGACCGACTGGGAGGTCGAGCTGGGCATCGTCATCGGCACCAAGGCGTCCTCCGTGCCCGAGCATGAGGCGATGGAGCACGTCGCCGGGTATTGCGTGGTCAACGACGTGAGCGAGCGCGAGTACCAGATCGAGCGCGGCGGCACGTGGGACAAGGGCAAGGGCTGCGACACATTCGGCCCCACCGGCCCCTGGATGGTGACCAAGGACGAGGTGCCCGACCCGCAGGCGCTCGACCTGTGGTGCGACGTGGACGGCCGGCGGATGCAGCACGGCAACACGCGCACGATGATCTTCACAGTGCGCGAGCTGGTCAGCTACGTCAGCCACTTCATCACCCTGCACGCCGGCGACGTGATTGCGACCGGCACGCCGCCGGGCGTGGGCCTGGGCATCAAGCCGGAGCCGGTGTTCCTGCGCGCGGGACAGATGATGCAGGCGGGGGTGCAGGGCTTGGGAGAGCAGAGGCAGGTGCTTGTGGCCGGGTAGCGGCAGGGCTTTGCCCTGCACCCAGAAGGGGACAGTCGTCCCCTTCACCCCTTTATGCGAGAGTGTCCAAAGGACGGCTGTCCTCTAGTAGGGTGCGGACAAAACCCCGCCAAGCCGCGGTATGACGCCAGCGACTTGGGTAGTCGCTGCTGCGAGACTAGATTTTACGGACAGCACAGGCAAGTAAGGTTGCCGGGATAGCTTCTATTCTGATGCATGCTAGGTCAGTCGAGGCAGCAGAGTTTTGCCAGCAAATTGGGGGCGAGCAGGCTGACTTTCAGACATTGATGCTTACACTGCTACTGGCGTCCTGTGGAGCGGTCATTGTTAACTCTTGTAGGTTGAGTTTAGTTTAAACTCAAGCGGCAATCCTATCACATACAATATTACCGCCTCTCTTCTCGTAATTTTGTGTATTCTTTTAGACCAAGGTGGACTTTAAATCGGGTAGCAGCGTTGTCCCACCCTGCTTCAGGGTCGGTATACTGAAATGCCCAAGAGCTTCCCCCATAACCGCTTCGACGCTCATATCCGATCACCGAAAACTTGTACAACATTGAGAATGCCTCAATCGGCCCTAATTTGTTGGCAGACGATTTCCTACGTTGGTACTCTCTAATGAAATCTTCCCGCTCAAAGGTAAGTGTTGTTAAAGCGGAGCAGGCTTGTAAGGACTCATCCCAATTTGGCCAGTGAGGTCGAATTTCATCATCTAACTCTGCTTTTAGGTAAATAGAATACTCGTCTCTTGAAGCAACGATATCCTCATTGATAATCTGCAGGTTAGGAGAGTTACGCCGTTTAGCTTCGCTCAAAGTCGCGTTGAGAAATCGGATTACATCTCGTGGGCGTAGAAAAGTCCGAGCGAGGATATGGTTCCATTTCGTCTGTGAGCCTCTCATGAGATCGGGTGCTGCTATATCCTTCCACCCTATAGTATTACCTAGCTTAGCTTGAAGCCGCGCGTTAACAAGGTCAAGAAGATTAGACGAACTCCATCCAAGGTTGAGTGTAAGTGTTTGAGTAATCTTGTTTTTGTCTGAAAATTGTAGCTCATCCCAAAGATCGCTTCGAAGGTACACGACAGGGTTAATCAAACCACCTATGTGTGAACTTTCGCGCTTTAATTCCCTTGCTGCAATTATTAAACCAATAAGCATGAGTTGACGATTAGCATTGAATTCCGACAAGCCCTGATCCAGTTCATCAAAATGCACACTCAGGGAACCAAGTGACGCATCCTGTGCCACCTCAAGTACAGCATCTATCAATGCAGAGGAGAGTAGATTTAACTCTAAGCCCAAACGGTGATCACCCGAATCACGATCCAAAGCTACTCCACCTAGTTGATTGCCCATAACCGAAGGTTAATAGAAAGCCTACTTAGTCTTAACTTGCTAGGGCGTAATATGTCAGAAAGAGCAGGGTCGTTTCCGCCGTAATTGTCTCTTAAGAACTCTTTTATTTTTCCCGCACAATGGCTTGCACCCCCGCGAGAATCAGAAACCACTAGGCTACAAAGCTCGACCGCAATTAAATATCTCCATGACGAAACATATGCCTCAATGTCAGACGCGCCACGATCAACTCTGCTTGCATGAACATTCCATGGATAACCTCTTAAATTGAGAGATTTAGATAGGCCGCTACTATGCGACTCTGTGAAGTAACGGACGATTGCCGTTTTGCCAGTACCCTTCCGTCCCAAAACGAGAAAGGCGCGACTTGAAGAAATGTTATCAACCGCGTTTGTTGATAGAAAATAATCAAGAACCGCATCGTCTTCAGCCGCCACGTCGCCAAACGAGTCAAGCTGATTAAGTAGCACGTTTATCTATCTCCAAAGAAATCTCAGAAGCAGCTTACAACGCATTTCACGCCCTCCGCACCCCCCAGAACATTGCAAACCCCTCCAATACCCCCGTAACCCCCCGATAAGCCGTTGTCACGAAATCCTGCCCCAGCGGCACGTATGGCACGTCCACGAACGCCCGCGCCTGCAACTCCGCCGCCAGCCGTTTCTGCTCCGATTCGTCCGCCGTCGCCAGCCACTGGTCCCGCAGCGCTTCGATCGCCGGGCTGCTCGGCCAGCCCAGAGCGGCGGCGGCGCCGTTGCCGCGCAGCATCACGTTGGTGGCCGGCGTCAGCATGTCGGCGCCGTCCCAGAAGGTATGGAACACGCTCCAGCCGCCCGCATTCGGCGGCGCCTTGTTGGCGCGGCGCTGCACCACGCTGCCCCAGTCCATCGCCTGATAATCCACCTTGAGGCCCACGCGCCGCATCAGGTCGGCTCCCACGTCGGCCAGCGCCTTCAGGATGGGGAAATCGGTGGGGGCCAGCAGCACTACCGGCTCGCCGCGGTAGCCGGCGTCGCGGATCGCCTTGGCGGCGGCGGGCACGTCGGGCTTGCGGTGCAGCGCGTCCAGGCCGGCATCGCTCGCCATGGCGGTGCCGGGGGTGAAGAAGCCGGCGGGGACGTGCTTCAGCGCCGGGTCCTCGCCCACCACGGCAGTCAGGAAATCCATCTGGTCCACCGCGGAGAGCAGGGCGCGGCGGATGGCGGGGTTGTCGAACAGCGGGTGGAGTTGGTTCATCCGCAGCACCGGAATTTGGCCGGCCGGGTTGGGGTTGACCACGCTGATACCCTGGGTGCGGCGCAGCATGGGCAGCAGGTCAGGCAGCGGGTTCTCCCACCAATCCACCTCGCCCGCCTGCAACGCCGCCGCCGCGGTCGCCGGGTCGGGGATCACCTGCCACTCGACGCGGTCGAAGTTCGCCAGCTTGGGGCCGCTGGTCCAGTCGGGCGTGCCGGTGGGCACGGGGACGTAGCGGTCAAACCGCTCATACACCACGCGGGCACCAACCACGCGCTCGCCGGCCAGGAAGCGGAACGGGCCGGAGCCGACCATCTCCGTCACCTGGGTGAACGGGTCGGTCAGCGCCAGGCGCTCGGGCATGATCGGGCACATGGTGCTGCCGCACTTGCCCAGCGCGTCCGGCAGCAGCGGGAAGGGGCGCTTCAGGCGGAACAGGATGGTCTGGTCGTCAGGCGCGGAAAGCTCGTCGGTGGCGGCCATCAGCGCCTGGCCGAACGCGTCCCGCACGCCCCAGCGCCGGATGCTGGCCACGCAGTCCCGCGCCAGCACGGACGCGCCGTCATGAAACAGCAGGCCGGGGCGCAGGCCGAGCCGCCACTGCGTGTCCCCGGCGCTGCGCACGGCGCCGGCCACCATCTGCGGGCTGGGGCGGAAGTGGCCGTCCACGCCGTACAGCGTGTCGAATACCGCGAAACCGTGATTGCGGGTGACGTAGGCGGTGGTCCACACCGGGTCCAGCACCGCGAGGTCGGCCTGCGGAATGAAGCGCAGCACGCGTGGCCCGGCGGCGCGGGCAATGGCCGGCATAGCCAACGCCGCGGCGGATCCTGCAAGGAAAGTTCGGCGATCCATAGGCAGACTCCTGTACTCCCCGCCCATCTTGCGAGCGGCGTAGCACGGCGATCAAGCTAGACCGCGCCCAGCCCAGCGACTTCGCGCCAACCGGTCTCGTCCACCGTGGCCACGCCCAGCTCGGCCGCCTTCTTCGCCTTGGACCCGGCGTCCGCGCCCAGCACCACCAGATCGGTCTTTTTCGAGACGCTATCCGTCACTCGCGCGCCTAGCGCCTCCGCCCGGGCCTTGGCCTCTGGCCGGGTCATGGTGGCGAGCGACCCGGTGAACACCAGCAGCTTGCCGGAAAGTGCCCCCTCCGCTTTGGCCGTTTCCGGCTGCACCGTCACTTCGGCGGCCAGGTCGTCCAGCACCGCTAGGTTGCGCGGCTCGGCGAAGAACCCGACCAGCTCGTCCGCAATGGCGCCGCCCACCCGCATGATGCTGCCCAGCGCCAGCCGCTCGTCCGAGCCCACCATGGCGGCGGCCAACATCTGCGCGCGCCACTCAGGCAGCGTGCCGTAATGCCGGGCGAGCAGCTTGGCGTTAGCCTCGCCGATGCGACGGATGCCGAGGGCGTAGATAAAGCGGGACAACCCAATGCTGCGCCGGGACTCGATGGAGCGGACCAGGTTGGCGGCACTGGTGGCACCCCAGCCCTCCCGCGCTGCAATTGCCGCCTCGTGGGTGTGCAGGCGGAAGATGTCCGCGGGGGCGTCAATCAGGCCGTCCGTGTGGAAAGCACGGATAGTCTGCTCACCGAGGTGCTCGATGTCGAAGGCGAGACGGCTGACGAAGTGGGCCAGGCGCTCGATGGTCTGCGCCGGGCAAGTCAGCCCCCCAGTGCAGCGGCGCACCACTTCGCCGGCGGCGCGCACGGCGAGGCTGCCGCAGGCGGGGCAGTGATCCAGCATGGCGAACGGCGCCGGGCCGCGCGGGGCACCCGGCACGGGGCCGAGCACCTGAGGAATCACGTCGCCAGCCCGCTGCAACTCCACCGTGTCCCCGGCGCGCACGTCCTTGCGGGCGATCTCGTCCTCGTTGTGTAGGGTGGCGCGGGTGACGAGCACACCACCAATGTTGACGCTTTGCAGAATGGCGACGGGAGTGAGCGAGCCAGTGCGTCCCACCTGAATGCGAATGTCCTCAAGGAGAGTGGTGGCGCGCTCGGCAGGAAACTTCCAGGCGGTGGCCCAGCGCGGGCTGCGACCCACGAAGCCAAGGCGGCGCTGCAGGACGAGGTCGTCGATCTTGTACACGGCCCCGTCGATGTCGTACGGCAGGCTGGCGCGACGTGCGGCCATGGCAGCGTGGAACGCTTCTGCGCCAGACTGGTCCACCTGCTCGTTGAACGGGTTGGTGCTGAAACCCCAGGCTTTCAGTTGGGCGAGATAGCTCCAGTGAGTTGGCGCGGGCAGCTCACTGGCCTCGCCGAACGCATAAGCAAACAAGCCGAGCGGTCGGGCGCCAGTGACCTTGGGGTCCAGTTGGCGCAGGCTGCCAGCTGCGGAATTGCGTGGGTTGGCATAGGTTTTCAGCCCGGCTGTAACCTGGGCGGCGTTGAGGGCCAGGAAGTCTGCCTTGGTCATGAACACCTCGCCGCGTATCTCGATGCGAGCCGGCGCTGTCCCGCAGAGGCGCTGCGGCACGGCCGGCATGGTGCGCAGGTTGGCCGTCACATCCTCTCCCTCCATGCCGTCCCCCCGCGTGGCGCCGTGAACCAGATAGCCCGCCTCGTAGGTCAGCGAGATGGACAGGCCGTCGATCTTGGGCTCCGCCACGAAGGCCAGGACAGGGTTTTTCAGGCCGAGAAAGCGGGCAATACGAGCACAGAACTCGTCAAAGTCCAGTCGGCTGAACGCGTTGTCCAGACTCAGCATGGGCACGCGATGAGCAATCTTGGCAAAGCCGCTGGCGGCTTGCGCACCCACGCGGTGCGCCGGGCTGTCGGGACGGATCAGGCTAGGAAAGCGGGCCTCGATGGCAGAGTTGCGTTGGCGCAACGCGTCATACTCGGCGTCCGTGATCTCCGGCGCATCCTGCGTGTTGTACAGCCGATCGTGATGGGCGATGTCATGGGCAAGGCGCTCCAGCTCAACGGCAGCCTCCTCTTCCGTCAGTTGCTCAGGCATTTGATCAATCATGGCACTGTCCTCGCACCTTAGCCGTTTGTAGGAACGCCATTTCAGCCGATCCCTCCCGCTCGTGGGACGTAGCGGATGGCCCTTGGCCACCTCGAAGAGTTTGTGAGCCAAGGTTTCTCACAACTATGGCAGCACTTTAGCAACAGACGGTAACACCCTGCGAGTGCTTAGATTTTCACAATGAAGCACTGCAAAATCAAGATTTCACGCCCATTTTGCGATGTGTCGCGGCGCACAAGGCGCTTTCCTTATGGCGCGGGGCGGTTCACATCACTGCCTCGATGCAATTCCATGCGAGCTGCGCTGCCCGGGAAGGGTACGGTGTGCTGCTGCTAGGTCCCTCGGGGTCGGGCAAGTCAAATCTTTTGCTGCGTCTGCTTGACCACGGCTTTTCCCTTGTGGCCGATGATCGGGTGGACATGATGGATGGCACGGCATCCGTCCCGCCCGCGTTGGCCGGGTTGCTGGAGGTTCGCGGGCTAGGTTTGATTTGCCTGCCCTACATTCCATCCGCCCCTGTCGTTCTTGCCGTTGAGATGGGGTTGGGCGAGCGGCTGCCGCAGCCAGCAATGCATGCCTGGTGCGGTCAACCATTGGTGCGAATCGACCCAACTTGTCCGTCTGCGGTGCAGCGCGTATCCCTGGCATTAGACTGCGTGCTCGGCCGGGTGCGTCAGATCGCGGGAGCATTCGCATGACGCTGCGCCGGGTCGTTCTGGTGACGGGTCTGGCCGGAGCCGGGCGATCATCGATCTTACGTGTGCTGGAAGACCTTGGCTACGAGGCGGTGGACAATCCGCCGTTGACGCTGACGGAAGAGTTGGTCAGCCGTGGAGAGGGTGCGGTCGCGATCGGCTTAGATGCGCGCAGCCGCGGCTTTGATGCCTGCGTCGTGCTGTCCACCATGGAGCGGTTGCGAGGCAACCGAGGCCTCCAGCTAGATCTTGTGTTTGCCTCAGCCGATGAGGGCTCGCTGCTGCGGCGGTACACCGAGACCCGGCGCCGACATCCGTTGGCTCTGGGCGGCCGAGTGGTGGACGGCATCGCCGAGGAGGTGGCGCTGACTGCACCCTTGCGCGAAGCAGCCGATCTGGTGATCGACACATCCGACACGTCCCTACCCGCCCTGCGCCGGCTTGTGGAGAGTCGCTTTTCCTCGCAGCAGCTAAGTTTAACGGTCTGCTTGATGTCCTTTGCCTATCCCCATGGACTGCCACGGGAGGCGGACTTGGTATTCGATGCACGGTTCTTGCGTAACCCGCACTATGATCCCTATCTGCGGTGCAAGACCGGAACTGAGCCGGATGTGGCAGCCTATGTCGCAGCTGATCCGGACTTTGACGCGTTCTTCGGCCAAGTTGAGTCCATGCTTCAACTGCTCCTGCCGCGCTTCGTGCAGGAAGGAAAAAAATACGTGACCATTGCCGTTGGCTGCACGGGCGGGCGACATCGCTCCGTGTTTATCGTCGAGAAGTTGGCGGTTCGTATGGCTGCGTCATGCCACGCGGGCGCGGGCGGCTGGCATATCGTGCCGACGCACCGAGAGCTGCGAATGGCGGATAGCCCCACCACCGAGGCGCTCCGGACTCAGGCAGCCTGGCGCGAACCATGATAGGCCTCGTCCTCGTCTCCCATGGTCGCCTTGCGGAGGAACTTCGCCTGGCGCTCGAACACGTTGTTGGACCGCAAGAGCACGTGGCAACTGTTTGCATTGGGCCAGAAGATGACATGGAACTGCGGCGAGCAGATATCCATGCCAGCATATGCAGTGTGGATGACGGAAACGGCGTGGTGCTGCTGACCGACATGTTTGGCGGCACACCCTCCAATCTGGCCATCTCGCTCATGAACCGACCAGGGGTCGAAGTCATCGCAGGCGTTAACTTGCCCATGCTAGTCAAACTCGCCAAAGTGCGATCCCGCCAGTCACTAGGCGAATGCGTGGATTGCGCCCAAGCGGCAGGACGAAAGTACATTGCCGCCGCATCCCACGTGCTTCATGGCTGCAAGATCAACAATGCAGGCAGTAATTGAGCGCATAGGTGTGATGGACGACCCGACGGCTTCTCCTCTAACTGTCCAAGCAACCATACGAAACCATCGCGGCCTTCACGCCCGCGCTGCAGCTAAGTTCGTGACTTTAGCAGAGCAATTCGCAGCCATCATCGAGGTAGGAACAAACGAACAAACTGTATCTGCTCAGTCCATTATGGGTCTTATGATGCTGGGTGCGGGCAAAGGCACTGTGATCAGATTGCAGGCTAGTGGCGTCGACGCTGCTGACGCCCTGACTGCCTTGGCAGCTTTGGTTGAGGCTGGTTTCCATGAGCAAGATTAGCCGGCGCAAAACTCAAGGCATAGTTTGAACATCGGCTTAGAGGATCGGATTCGCTGCCATCCTGCATACAAAGGTCTGATCGTGCCGAGCTAAGGTTGTCAACACCTCTCTTGGCAGAGCGGTCGCTTCCAGTGCATTTGGACATTAGCATACCGTCAGGCACCTTGTAAGTTTTCTGTAAAGGCTGATGGACCAACGTCAAACGCGTCCGTGTCAGGTAGCCGCAAGCCAGCCCTTTGCTTCGCAAGCATGGCACGCTAGCGCCCAAGCAGCAGTCAATTACGCTTGCGGGATTTCTTTTCGCGGGCGGCCGGTAGCATGGGCTTCAAGAACCGGCCGGTATGGCTCTCTGGCGCGGCAGCGACCATCTCCGGCGTACCTTCCGCTACGATGCGTCCCCCACCCTCACCGCCGCCGGGCCCGAGATCCAGCACCCAATCAGCGGTCTTGATGACTTCGAGGTTGTGCTCGATCACCACTACCGTGTTACCTTGGTCCACTAGCGCGTGCAGCACTTCCAGCAACTTGCGGACATCCTCGAAATGCAGGCCCGTCGTTGGCTCATCCAGGATGTAGAGTGTGCGCCCAGTCGCTCGGCGCGCTAGTTCCTTGCTCAACTTGATGCGCTGCGCTTCCCCACCGGAGAGCGTGGTGGCTTGTTGCCCCAGCTTGACGTATCCCAGGCCTACGCGCTGCAAAATGCTCAGCCGGTCGCGGATTTTGGGCTGCGCGCTGAAATAGGCCACTGCCTCGTCGATTGTCATGTCCAGCACTTCAGCGATTGACTTGCCTCGAAACTTGATGTCGAGCGTTTCACGGTTGTAACGGGCGCCCTTGCAAGTATCGCAAGTAACAAACACGTCCGGCAGGAAGTGCATCTCGATCTTTAGCACACCGTCACCCTGGCACGCCTCGCATCGCCCACCTTTCACGTTGAAGCTGAAGCGGCCAGATTTGTAACCGCGAGCACGGCTTTCCGGCAGTTCAGCAAACCAATCTCGAATGGGAGCGAACAGGTCAGTATAGGTGGCTGGGTTAGAACGGGGCGTGCGCCCAATTGGTGATTGGTCAATGTCGATAATCTTGTCGAGTTGGTCGAGTCCATCGATCCTGTCATGGGCGCTCGGCACTTGTCCGCTGCCCATTAATCGCCGGCTTGCTGCTTTCCAAAGCGTATCGATGACCAACGTGGATTTGCCTCCGCCAGACACGCCGCTAACGCAGCAGAACGTCCCGAGCGGAAAACAGGCTGTTACATCCTGCAGATTGTTGCCACGTGCGCCTATCACCCGGATAGAGCGTGCCACATCCACTGGGCGACGGCGTGCCGGCACTTCGATGCGGCGGCGACCGGAAAGATAAGCTCCCGTGATGGAGGCCGGGTTGGCCGCCACCTCATCCGGCGTGCCCTGCGCGATGATATGCCCACCCAACGTGCCCGCGGCAGGTCCCATATCGATGAGGTAATCAGCCGCCCGAATGGCGTCCTCGTCGTGTTCAACTACCAGCACCGTATTTCCCAACGCCTTGAGGCGGGCCAACGTACTCAGCAGTCTCTCATTGTCACGCTGGTGCAGGCCGATGGACGGCTCGTCTAGCACGTACAACACGCCGGTCAGGCCAGAACCGATTTGGCTGGCCAGGCGAATGCGCTGGGACTCGCCGCCTGAGAGGGTCGTGGAGCCACGGGCGAGCGTGAGATAGTCTAGCCCTACGTCGTCCAGGAAACGCAACCGGTCAGTTATCTCTTTCAGGATGCGCCCGGCAATCGCAGCCCGCTGCGGCGTGAGTGTGTCACTCACGCTTCCAAACCACTGGACGGCGCGACGGATCGACAGTTCAGATGCTGCTGCGATGGTGAGGCCAGCCACTCGCACCGCCAGCGCCTCCGGCTTGAGCCGGGCGCCTCGGCATACGGCGCAAGGCTTCTCAGCTTGGTAGCGGCTCATTTCCTCCCGTACCCAAGCACTGTCCGTTTCCTGCCAGCGCCGCTGCAAGTTGCGCAGCACGCCTTCAAACGGCTTGGTGACACTATAGGCGCGCAGACCATCCTTATAGGTAAACTCGATTGGCATGGCGCCACCGGTTAGGATGACATCGCGCACATCCTCCGGCAATTCGTCCCAAGGTTTGCGGGTGCTGACTTTGAAATGTCGTGCGATGGAGGCGAGTGTCTGGTCGTAGTACTCGCTCTTGGCGCCCGACCATGGTGCGACTGCGCCTTCAGCGATGGAGGCACGCTCATCTGGAATCACCAGCGCCGGGTCGAAAAAGCTTTCCATGCCCAGGCCATCACAGGCCGGACAGGCACCGTGGGGTGAATTGAAGGAAAACAGGCGAGGTTCGATCTCTTCGATTGTGAAGCCGCTCACCGGACAGGCGAAGCGGGAGGAGAAAACAGTGCGATCCGCCCTCTCGTCGGCGGTTTCGGCATAGACGACTCCGTCCGCCATCGCGAGCGCGGTCTCGAAGCTGTCGGCCAGCCGGCTTTCCATTCCCGGCCGTACCACGATGCGGTCCACCACGGCATCGATGTCGTGCTTTGTTTTGCGATTCAGCGCCGGCACGTCTGTGATCTCATAGAGCGTTCCGTCCACCTTGGCGCGAGTGAAGCCGCGACGCTGTAAATCGGCCAGCTCCTTGCGATACTCGCCCTTGCGATCGCGAATCACGGGCGCCAGCAGCAACAATCGCGTACCCTCGGGCATCGCCATAATCCGATCTACCATCTGGGTAATGGTTTGCGCCTCGATTGGCAGTCCCGTGGCCGGAGAGTAAGGCACCCCGGCGCGTGCCCATAGCAGACGCATATAGTCATAGATTTCCGTGACCGTGCCAACGGTGGAGCGTGGATTGCGGCTGGTAGTTTTTTGCTCAATCGAGATGGCCGGGGACAATCCTTCGATGCTGTCCACGTCCGGCTTGCCCATCAGTTCCAGAAACTGGCGAGCGTAGGCGGAAAGCGACTCCACGTAGCGCCGCTGGCCCTCAGCATAAATCGTGTCGAATGCCAAAGAGGATTTGCCACTGCCGGACAGCCCGGTGATCACCGTCAGTTGGTCGCGCGGAATTTGGACGTCGATGTTCTTCAGGTTGTGCTCGCGCGCGCCGCGCACGGTGATGAAGCCCCGTCTTTCTGACGTCTGTGCTGCAGGCGCAAGCGCGCCACCCAGCTGATCCAATTGTTCCGATCCGTCCATCAAACCCCCAACTGAAACACTTACGTACTTGCGTTCACGTCCTGTTCCGTTTATATAGTCGTCCTGCGAGCGCGTGAGAGGTCTTTCCGTCCTTTCCGCTCCCTTCCCGGTTCAGCCGTTCGCAATCCCTCAGTGTCCAGGTGTTTGGCATGTTACGAGCGACGCGTCCAAAGCCCCCGTGCACCGGGGGGATCAAGCCTATTTCAGGCCATTTTTTACATACAGTGGCATTATGCGTTGGATTGTTGGTGCCTGTCTTCGCCTGGGCACAGACCCCCGTGGCGCAAAGCTATGCTACTCGAGACGGGCGGGCACCAACGTTCGTGCTGGCCTGCGTGTCCACAGACGGCACGTTTAGTGCTCAGCCTTGCGGCGTAGCCGGATATCCGGTGCACGTCGTGGTGGATGGCGGGGGCAGCACGAGTGGTGCAGCTAGCAGCACGCCGACGACTGCGCCTGGCACTGCATCTGCCCAACTAGTAGGTGTCCAGGGTGGTGGCGTGAACGCACTGCCCGTGTCCGTCACGGACAGCGCAGTCGCCCAGGTGGTAGCGCAAACCCAACTAGCGGCTGCGGCGCTCGGCACGCCGAATGATGCGGCGGCAGCCAGCACAGGAACAGTAGTAGCGCAGCTTCGTCGCATTGCGACGCTGTTGGCCGCTACGCCAAACGGCGCCCTAGATGCCGATGGGGGACAGCATGTTCACGTAACGAATTTACCCGCAATTCAATCCATTACAGCGCCCGATGTGCGGATGGGTGCACAAAGCTTGGCACTCAACACGGCTGGCAACGCAATCTCGTTCGCCCTAAACGGACAGGCGACGTTAGGACTAGCCTTTGCAGGGGTGTCCGACTCCAACGCCACCCTGCTCATCTCAGGCTCCAGCGATGGAGGTGTCACCTATATCAACTTGCCAACCTATTTTCCCAGCAACCCGGCGCAATACGCCATCAACCTCTACGTTGTAGGCAACAGCGGCGCTCAAGTGCCGACGGCAGGCCTGACCAATGTCCGGGTCAGCGTCTATGTGGCTGGGGTCGGCACAGCAGTGATCACGCCTTCTGCTTCGGTCGGGGCCAGCGTGGTCGCGATCGCTAATCTGCCGGCGACACAGGCCGTCAGTGGCACTGTCAACGTGGGGACTCTGCCGGCCGCGGCACGCTCGGGCGCGTGGACTGACGCCAGCGCGACCCTCACCGCGACGGCGACCGTGCCACCTGCGCTGGTCTCCGTCACTGCCCGCGTTGGGCTGCACGTTTGGAATCTCGGCACGGCCACAGTTTGTCTCAACTACACAGTGGCTGCCGCAACCAGCGGCTCCGGTTGCGCGGCCGGATCAGTCCCGATCGCACCTGGAGCCGCCTACCTGGAGGACCAGCCCGGCAACGTGTCCCCAGAAGCGATCAGCCTGATCTGTGCGGGCGCATCTTGTCCGCTCACGATCAAGGTGCGTTGAGCTGTGTTAAACCGTCGCACCCTTCTTGCGGGTTCCTCCGCCCTGGCAGCTTCAGCAGTCATCTACGAGGACGCTCAATCCGCAACATCCCTGCCAGCACCGCCCCCCGCGCTGCGTCAGGCTGGTGGCCGACCGTTGTGGCAACCCGTGACGAACCGCAACAACACCAACGGCACCCAGGGCTCTCCAAGCAACAACTTTCCAGCCACGCTCAGCCGTATCACCAAAACGACTATGACAGACTGTTCGGAGCTTCGGACAGTGCTAATAGGGTTCCAAATGAACCCGTTCGAGCAACCATTGATCGGCAACAATGGCGGCGTAACTGGCGCTTATGCCTGCACTACTGCCACCGTTTCAGCCATCGGCAGCAGCTACACTATAGGCGACGTGCTAGTATTCGCCAAGACAGCGGCGGATATGACGGCGTTGGTGCTCATTGTCACCAGGTTAGGCGCTTCAGCAGGCGTAGCTGGGATCCGTGTGGCCGATCCAGGCGCCTATGCAGCCCCGTTGGCCGATGGGGCTGCGCCGATGACCGCCACCAAGCGCGGTTCTGGTGCGGGAGCGTCCGCTGGCGTGGGTGCCACATTCAGCTTCGGCTGGGCGGAGTACGGCATTGCCGCCCAACTCGGCATCGAACCGACCGCGAACCAGGCGGGAGTTGGCAGCGCCTCGATCATTACTGGAGGCATTGGGCTGCGCTACGACGGCCTGGCACCCAACAGCACGCTCCTGGTACCGGACGCAGGCTTAGTCGTTACGGACCCGATCCGCCTTGCATTGCCGAAAGGAGCGGCCATTGCCGAGCGGGTGGCAACGATCGGCGCGCTGCCAGGGGTGCAGCGTACCACCATGGGCCTGGACTACTTCGCCAGCGCCGGCACCTGGCGCACTGGTGCGCTCACCCAAACCACGCTGGCAGCCGGAACTGGGGCTGCCACCATGGGCACGATCACTCTCGGCGTGCCCGGCTCGGCGACGCCTTGGGCGTGCATCGTGGGCGACAGCATCGATTACGGCATTGTCGGCGGTGCAGGCACGACGCCCGATAGCGGCGACGCGCAGCAAAACTCTGGCTGGGTCGAGCGCGGCCTCGCCCTGGCCGGAGGTTTTGGCCTTCTTTCCATCACTCGCACAGGCGATGCCTTAGCCGATTGGTACGGCAGCACCAATCGGCGGTTCATGCGCTTGGGCATGCTGAGCCAGCTCGCCGGCACGATTAACTTTGGAACCTGCGTTTTCGTGGCAGGCTTGGCAATCAACGATGTCACCGCTGGCGCCTCGAGCGCCAGCATCATCGCAATGATTCAATGGCTGTGCCAAGACCTGCTCGCCTTCAATCCAGCGGGCCTGTTCTACAGCACGGCGATGCCGGGCGCTGTCACGAGCACGGACAGTTTCGCCACCGTCGCCAACCAGGCTGTCAGCAACGTCTACGACGGCAACCGCAAGGCGGTAAACGCCTGGCTGCGGTCAGGCGCAGGCGGGCTGCTCACTGGCAAGAATGGCCGCACCACGACGGGCATCATAGACCGGGCTGCCGCGGTCGAGGTGCAGAATGGCTCGTCTGGGGTGTTCCAGGCTGGCTTTACCAACGACGGCACCCATCCGACGCAGGCCGTGCACACGTCCATCCTAGCTCCGTTGGTGCAGGCTGTGTTCGGCAACTTCGTGCTGCCGGCATGATGCTGGTGCCGGCTTCTACTCTTCATGAGCAGGGCTATGACGCTGCTGACTGCCACGCCAAGGCCGGACGCTTGCTCGTGCTTCGCGGCGCTCCCGAAAATCCGGCGCATCGCCGGGTTTGGCTGGCCGGGGCAGTGGCTTGGATACAAGACGCGCGAGACGGCTGTACCCCGCCTCGCCGTACAGGCCTACCTTACATATTTGATTTAAATCAAGGATCAGAATGACCTACGACCTGTCCCAGCACGTGCTGGTGCAAGATTACCGTTTCGGCAACGCCCGGCCGGACGCCACCATCAAAACCAAGTCCGACCTCGATCTCGCGGCGTCGCCCCGCTACATCTACGGCGGCTACAACCAGACTGCCGGCGCCACCGGCAACGGCTGCGATGGCCTCTACGGCAACTACTGGGCGCACCACATCGACACGCCGGAGGGAGATCCTGCTTCCGTCCATGTGTTCTCCTCCGACCACCTGACACTCAAGGCCTACAACAACCCGAACACGCCTGCAGGCCAGGTCGAAGGCCGCGACGGCGGCGGCATCCTGTCCGGAATGCTGCGCTTCTGGGCGCCCATCGTGCCGAACCACTCCTTCATCCGCGGGCGTTTCTGGATGCCCAAAGGCAAATGGAGCTGGCCCGCCTTCTGGCTCAACCCGGGCCATGAGGCCTACGCGCCGCTGTCCGGCCCTCGCGGCGCCGTGCTGCAGCCGCTGGGATGGCCGCCGGAGTGCGACCTGCATGACGGCTTCGGCTATGACAACACGCTGCCCGGCACCTACCTGCGGCCGGGAGAGCCTACAGACAACAGCGACGCCCAGTTCGGCCGTTCCGTCATTTGGGACAACGGTCCTTGGGCCGAAAACCCTGGCTATGACTACCTACCTCCCGGTGCTGCACCCGGCTGGCTGGCGGCAGGCTGGCATGAACTGGCGCTCGACTGGACCAACGGCGTGCTGACCTACTACTGCGACGGCACCGCCTACACGCAGCGCAAGCTTACTTGGTCGAGCCCGGCCAGCGCTTGCGCCCATCTCATCATCTCTAACCAGGTCGTGGCCTGGTTCAACCCGAACCCATACCCGGCCGGCGTGCCGGACCAAGGCGGCGCCGGACCCGGCGGCTGGGACTTCAAGGTGTCCGATGTGCAGGTGTATCGCCGCGTCGCCGGGGTGGCGCCGAACCCTGGTGGCCTGTCACCCGCGCCGGGCACGGTGATGGACACCACCGTATGGGCTCCGCTGCCGCCTGCGCCTCCCGCACCGGCCGTGCTGCTGACCAACTACACCGTGCCCAGCACCATGACGCCCGGCGCAGTCGATCCGTCCACCTATGCGGGCGCACCCTACGCGCAACCCTCAACACCTGCTCCCAACCCGACGCCGAGCCCTGCGCCGGCGCCTGTCACTCCCCCTTCAACGACTGAGGCTCAAATGACGCAGACCCTTTTCGACGGCAATCTTGGCCCGAACCCGGCCAACCTGGCGCTCAAGCCAGGGACGATGCAGATGATCAAGCTCACTACGGCGTGGGCCAACACCAGCGGCGCCTATGACCTCACCACTGGCTTCTACACAGTGGCCGCCGCGGGCGTTTATCAGGTTACCGGCTCGCTGCGCGTGGCTGATGGTAGCCCGGCCAACATCAGCTATGGCGTGGGCGTGGGCGGAGCCAGCGCGGACGACGAAGGCTTTCACTGGAACATGACGCATCCAGCCGCGGCGCTTGGCGGCAGTTCACGCAACGGGGCGATCGCCACTCGCTGCTGCCATTTTGGAAAGGGCGAGACACTCCGGCTCTATGCCTTTGCCGACCAGCCGCTCAGCATCACTGCGGCCTCGCTGCAAGTCATGGTGCTCGCGCTGGACTAACCAGCCTTGCCCCCCGCTGAGCGGGGGGCATCGGCCCACCTATTCGACAATGGGACCAATCTATGACCGCTACAGTTGCACTTGCTATCAACATTTCGGCAGACGAATACCAGGGTGACGCCATGGCCAACGTCAGCCTTGATGGCATGATCGGGCCGCAGAACATCGACGTGTCCGCCTTGCATAGCGCCGGGGCCACCCAGTCCGTGGCGCTCGGCCAAGTCGATCCGACGGTGACGCACAGCGTTGCCGTGACCTTCCAGCAGGACGCATATGGCGGCAGTCCTGCTCTCGACCGCAATCTCTACATCGTCAGCTACACGCTGGGCGGATTGACGGCGGCTGTGCCATACGAACTGGCCGTGGCAGGCACCTACACATTCACCACCGCTCCAATTTCGATGCCGGCCGGAGACCCGGCAGCTGCCGACATTGCAGCGGCTGTTGCAGCAGTCGAGGCGCATGAGGATGCGGACATGGCTGCAATCGAAGCTCATGAGGACGCCGATACTGCCAAAATCCTGGCCGCCATCGCTGCAATTCCGGCTGGAAGCTCTTCTGGCGCACCGAGTGCACCCACCGCGCCAGCTCCTTACAGCGGGCCCAAACTGGACGCTGCGGCTGTGGGCGCTAAAGAAACCTTTGCCACGGTCACCGCTGCATTGCCGGCAATGAACCCCGCTGGCGTCATCACCGTCGATGCCGCGACCTACACGGACGCTGTGGACTTTCCGGCTGCCGTCACGCTCAAGAGCGTCACTGGAACTGCCTCCGACGTCGTGTTCGACGGTCAGGGCGGATATACCCAGGGTCACCGCTTGGCCTACGGCAAGGCCATGCACCACCTGTCGGCGCCATGCATGATTGAGGGCGTCAGCTACCGTAATTGCGGCGGCTTGCCCTATGATGCCAGCTACGAGAACCAAGCCGGCATTTATGCCGAAGGCTTCACCGGCACGGTCACGCTCAGCAACCTCGCACTGGATGGCAACAACGACGGCATCTTCGTCCCGTCCGTGACTTCCGCTCCGGGCTCCGCCGTCTCTATCGCGCTTTCGGGCTGCACCTTTGGCAAGCTGGCCAGCAACGGTGCCGACCAATCCGGCCTCACCCATGATTATTATCTGAACGGGCCAAGCACCACGGACGCTGGCTCGATTCACCACGGTTGCACATACGGCAACAACAAGAAGAGCCGCTCGCCGGTGTTCACTGTGAATGGTGGCTTCTCCGTCAGCACGGGTGGGCGCTGGATTAACTACCCGGACGCTGGCTTGCTGACCGTGAACGGCGGCACTGTGGTGATCGACAAAAGCGCTCCGAACGAAAATCTGTTCAGCTATGGCGATGAGAGCCAGGCCAACGGGGTCAATCTTAAGTCGAGCGTGGTCGGGGTCACCTTTTATATCGGGCGCTATAACACGACATTTTACGTCTGCGCCGGCATGACTTTGGACATGAGCACTTGCAAGGTCGTGTGGACGGACCCAGGCGCGTCGATTGCCGTGACCGGCGGCGGCACCATTGTCGGCCTGCCGATTGGCACCCCAGTGACTGGCACAGTATTTGGGACGGCTCCGGCTATTCCGACATCCGTATGATGCTTAAGTGAGCCACACTGTCCTGTTGTCGGCAGGCTGATCAGTTATAATACGCGGTCCGAGTGTCGCTTCACGACTCTCGGACCGCCCTTTCTGTTGCAGCATACGCTGGATGGCGCCAGGTCCGGACATCGAAGACGCGGGCTGGTGCACATCGCGGGTCGGCCGGCTGGCGTTTTATCACCTGCGGCAGGACCTAATCTACTTGCCAGCGGCCATCAACATGCCGCAACAGAGATGGATATCCGACAAGGAAGTGCGTTCCATCTTCGTGAAGTTGCTGGACTCGATGAGCGCCCCGGCCATCAAAGGTCTGCGCACATGCTTCACTGAAGCGTCGGAGCTGATCGGCAGGCCGTTCGAACGGCTTCTGCTTCCAGGCCCCTAATGCAAAAATGGACTCCACTGATTGGCAATGCAGCGCACACAACCAGCGCCTATATGAGCATGGGCGGCGGAATAGCGTTGCAGAACGCGGCAGTGCTCGGTCAGTGCATCTCCACCGTCGCGACTCTGCCCGAAGCGCTGCACACGTTTACGGAGCGTCGGTTCGAGCGCGCGAAGCTCGTCATCGATACCAGCGTGCGGCTTGGCGAGTTGGAGCGAGAAAAGTCGCCACCGTCCGAGAACCGTGCGCTGCTCACGAAGGCGTTCATGATGTTGGGCCAGCCTAATTGATGGGCGAGGCAATCCAAACCGAGGTGCTGGTAGTCGGGGGCCGCCCCATCGGACTTGCGGCGGCAATCGAACTTGGGTTACCTGGCATCCGCGTCTTGCTGATCGAGCGTGATACCCGCATCGGAGCCGCGCCGCGGGCCAAGACGACCAATGCCCGTACTCGGACCCACATGCGACGTTGGGGCATCGCCGACCGGCTGACTGAGGAGGTGCCGTTCGGGATCGACTATCCTAACAACATGGTGTTTGTTACCCGCCTTGCCGCGCATGAGCTCGCCCGATTCGCAAACGCGTTCAACGTCTCGCCCGAGCAGTCGCCACTTTATCCCGAGCACGCGCAACAGGTGCCGCAATACACGCTCAAGGGGATGATGCTGGAGAAAGCCCGTTTGCTGCCGAACGTAGACGTTCAATTTGACACCAGCTTCGTGACCGCCGTGCAGGACGATGAGCAGATTTATCGACTTTGCGGTCTGACGGCGGCGAGGCTTATGACATCGCCGCTCGCTACCTGATCGGGGCTGATGGCGGTCGCAGCGTGATACGCGCGCTGATCGGGGCAAAGATGGAGAGCCGTTACGGCGTGTCTTGCCAATACAACATCATCTTCTGTGCACCCGGCCTCGCTGAGACCCATGAGTATGGCCCAGCAGTAATCCACTGGCCGATCAGGCAGGGACGGTGCAGATCTGATCCTGGTACGGCCCGACCAGCATGTCACCTCATGTGGTGGCATGTGGACAGGCGCGCTCCTCCACGCAATTGGGCAGGGTATGTCCTACGTAGAATAAGCCCATCTCGATTCTGCATCTTATACCAAGGCTCTCTGACCGTAACCTGTGCCGCTCTAGCCGCATCCAGGCAAAACCATACCGCTGATCGATTTTGATGACGGCATAGGTTTTGATCAGAGAGCCCTGGTATTAGGGGTTGGTCCGAGACGGGCTGGCGACCTTTCAAGGCTGACGCTCAGAGAAGGTGCATCGATGCGCGATACTGCCCGCCCTGTTTGCCCTGGTCCGCCGAGCTTCCACTCTGACGCTGCCTGTGCTCGCCAGCTGGCTGTCCAAGTTCCATAATTGCTTTTCGGTACCGGTTCGATCCCGTGTTCCCGTGCTGGCTGCAAGAGCGGTGCTGGCGCTGGGCCAATGCACAGCAAGCCAGGTGCCGCGGGTTCATAGGTCCGACGGAGAAACCAGCTTACGGGATGGGTAACTCGGCCCATTGTGCCGGACAGCTCTTACCAAAGCACGCTTGCTCTTTCCCGAGTTCGGCCTCAGCCAGCTCGGTCGTCCCAGGCCTTAAACCTAATTGGGTTTGGAGCTTGGGCAACTCTACAATCAGGCCTACCAGAGTGTATAACCAGCATCCGCGTAAAGGATGCTGCCGGTCATCACGCTTGCCGCGTCCGAGGCCAAGAAATGCACGACCGAGGCGATCTCATCTGGCTGGCCGACACGACCCATCGGAGTGTTTGCCAGCCACTGGCCATACAGCTCCGGCTTCGCCATGCCGAAGCGCGTCAGTGGAGTCTCGATGTAGGTGGGCGCCACCGCGTTGACCCGCACTCCCCGCGTTGCCCATTCCGTGGCAAGCGAGCGGGTAAGGTGGTGCACGCCTGCCTTGGAGGCGTTGTAGGCCGCCTGCTCCTGCGGGCGCACGACGATGGAACCCGCCATGGAGCCGATGTTGACGATCGCGCCGCTGCCCTGCCGCAGCATGGCGCGACCGAACTCACGGCAGCAGCGAAACACGCCGTTCAGGTTGATGTCGATGTGCCGGGTCCAAAGCTCGTCATCGATGTCCTCCACTTTCACCTCGGACACGACGATCCCGGCGTTGCAGACCAAGATGTCAATCCGGCCATGCTCCTCAACGACACGGCTGGCGACCGCAGCGACGCTTGCCGTCTGGGTAACGTCGAGAACGGCCGAGTGCGCCGCTCCACCAACGGCGGTTATCGCGGCAGCTCCGGCTTCGGCTCCCGCCACATCGAGGTCTGTTACCACTACGCGAGCCCCTGCCTCGGCCAGCGCCATGCCGCACGCCAAGCCGATCCCGCCGCCGCCGCCGCCGCCAGTGACGACGGCGATCCGGCCATCGAGCCGCAATTTCTCCAGGTACATGGCCGTCAGCTCAGCACAATGCCGCCGCACACGTTGAGCGACTGGCCGGTGACAAAAGCCGACGCGTCCGAGGCCAGGAAGCAGGCCGGACCCACGACATCCTCCGGCTGGCCGAGCCGGCGCAGCGCGGTGTTGCTGATCCAGCGGTCAGCCACTGCTTTCTCCTCCAGGTTGGTGCGGCCCATCTCGGTCACGATGATACCGGGGCAAACGCAGTTGGCGGTGATGCCGAACGCGCCCACCTCCTGCGCCAGCACCCGGGTAAAGCCCATGATGGCGGCCTTGCTGGCGGAGTAGTGTGCCTGCTCCGGCGCGCCGTGCTTGCCGCCGATGGAAGCGATGTTGACGATCCGCCCATAGCCCCGCTCGCGCATGTGCGGCAGCAACGCCTGCACGACGAGGAACGTGCCCTTCGCGTTCACATCCATCACGGCATCCCATTGCGCCTCTTCCAAAGCCTCGACCGAGTTGGCGATCAAGATACCGGCGTTGTTCACCACGGCATCGATCCGACCCATCCGGGCGATCGCCTCCTCCACCATGGCGCGAACCACGGCACGGTTGGCTACGTCCGCAAGCAGCGCCAGGCTGCGCCGCCCGATGGCGGCGATCTCGGCCGCGACCACCTCAAGCTCACCTTGCTGGCGCGCGATGTCGTTCACCACCACGTCGAAGCCTTCGCGTGCGAGGCCGAGGGCGATGGCGCGGCCAATGCCGCGGCTCGCCCCGGTCACCAGCGCTACGCGGCCTTCTGCTCCTTGTGCCATCATGACCTTCCTACGAAAAGAAGCGGATTTCGCCGCGCATCACCGCCAGGCTGACGGCAGCAATCATCACCACGCCGCGCACCTCGTTCTGCAAATAGAACGGTGCGCCAAGCAGATTGAGCCCGTTGTCCAGCATGCCGATGATGACCACGCCCACCAGCGTGCCCTGCACGGTGGCGCGGCCCGGCTTGAACGCGGTCATGCCGAGGAATACGGCGGTCAAGCTGTCCATCAAGTAGGGCTCGCCGGCGCCGGGCTGGCCGGTGCCGAGCCGCGCGGTCAGCATGATGCCGCCCATCGCGGCCCCTAGCGCGGAGAGCGTCAGTGCCACCATGCGGCAGCGGTTGACATTGATGCCGGATAGCCGCGCCGCTTGCAGGTTGGCCCCGGTGGCCACCACCGCCCGGCCCAGCCGCGTATAGTTGACCAGCACATAAAACACCGCCACCACGGCGGCGGCGATCAGGATCGGCACCGGCACCACACCGGCCACCCGCCCGGTGGCGATCACGTAGAACGCCGCCGGGAAGCTTGCGTAGATCGAGTCGCCGCCGTCATAGGCGTAGTTGAGGCCGAGCGCGATCGGCCCCATCGCCAGGGTCGCGATCAGCGAGGGAATGCGCAACCGCGTCACCAGCAGCCCGCTGACGATGCCGAGGCCCATGCCCGCCAACACCGCCAGCGCGATGGCGGGCGCGATCGGCAGTCCCGACCACACCATCAATCCCGCCACCAGCACGCTGGACAGGCCCGCCACCTGGCCCACCGAAAGGTCAAACTCGCCACTTGCCACCGCCACGGTGAGGCCGGAGGAGATCACCATCAACACCGAGATCTGCACCAGAATGTTGCTGATGTTGGCTGCCGAGACGAAACGGTTGCTGCTCAGCGCGAACACCGCGAAGATGAGCAGGGCCGCCCCTACCGTGCCGTAGCGGGCGGCCAGCGGACTTAGCTCCATCCGGCGGCGGACGGGTTCGGATACAGTCGTGGACATGGTTAACTCACCTCCAGCAGCAGCCGGTCTTCGGTCATCTCGCTCCGCCCTACGCAGCAATCGAGCCGGCCATGGCCGATGCAATATACGCGGTCGCACAGCGCGATCAGTTCAGAGAACTCGGCAGATGCGATCAGCACCGCCGCCCCTCGGCTCGCGAGGTCGCGCACCAGCGCGTACAGCTCCGCCTTGCTGCCCACGTCCACGCCCTCGGTCGGATTGTCTAGCAGCAGCACCAGTGCGCTTTTGGGCGCGCTGTCGCCGATGCGGGCCAGCCAGCGGCCGAACACCACCTTTTGCTGGTTGCCGCCGGATAGCTGCAGCACGTCCTGCTGCGGCCCGCTACACCGCACCCGCAGCTGGGCAATGATGCCGCGCACCAGATTCAGTGCCGCGCCGCTGCGGACGAAGCCGTGGCGGCTAACCTGGCGCAGCGAGCCCGACAGCACGTTCTCGCCCACCGACAAGCCGCCGAACATCGCCTTGCGCAGCCGGTCATCCGCAACGAGGTAAATACCATGGCCGATCGCCTCCGCCACGGTACGGGGCAGGTGCGGCAGGTCCGCGAGCTGCACCGCCCCGGCGGCAACGCCAGGCGCGACCTTGGCCACGACGCCGGGTGCGGCGCCGGCCAGGCATTCGAGCAGCCCCGTCTGCCCCGCGCCAAGCACGCCGGCAATGCCGACCACCTCGCCCCGCTGCACCGTCAGCTCCGGCACGTCCAGCCGGCCCACCTGCACGTCCCGCAGCGCCACCGCGGGTGGGCCGTTCAGGGCCGCATGGCTGCGCCAGTCAGTGGCCTCGATAGCGCGCCCAACCATGAGCTGCACCACCTCCTTCAGGGTAATGCCGGACACGGGGCCGTCATGCACCTTGCGCCCATCCTTGAGCACGGCGACGCGGTCACATTGGGCGAACACCTCCTTGAGGTGATGGGAGATGAACAGGATGCCGAGCCCCTGCCGCTTGAGGTCGAGCAAGAAGGCGAACAGGCGCTGTGTTTCCGCCAGGGTCAGCGACGCAGTCGGCTCGTCCAGGATTAGGATGCGCGGCCCGGTGGCGAGCGCCTTCAGGATATCTAAGATTTTCAGCTCGCCCAGGCTCAGCGTGTCACACTCGCGCGAAAGGTCGATGCGCACGCCGAATCGGTCCGCTAGCTGCTGCGCCTGCGCCACCAGGGCTCGACTATGGATCAGCCCGCCCCGCAACGGCTCGCGCCCCAGCATGATGTTCTCGGCACCCGTCAGCGGCCGGATGACGGCGACCTGCTGGTGCGCCACGGCGATGCCCGCCGCTAGCGCGTCCACTACGCCGCGGAACTGCGCCGGCTGGCCGCCCACGCGCAGCGTCCCAGTGTCGGGACGCTGCGCGCCGCAGATGATCTTCACCAGCGTCGATTTGCCAGCTCCGTTGGCGCCCACCAGCGCCAGCATTTCGCCGGCGTGCAAGTCCAGGTCCACACCGGTGAGCGCGGCGGTGCCCTGGAAGCTCTTGCCCACTGCGCGGGTTTGGAGGAGAGGCTCGGCCATGCCGGGAGCCCTGACGCGAGCGGCGCGAACCGCCTGCGTCGCCGGGTCAGGCCTTCATGGCCGCGAGGGCGCGGTCGCGGTATATGTAGTACAAGTCGGTCGCCTCGTAGGTCGGCGCGCCCTCTGCTGGCATGTTCACGCCGTTGACCAGCAGTGGTGCCGGGAACTCCACCGTGGGCACCGGCACCAACTCCTTGGCCGGGCGGCCCTTGCCGATGATCTCGTTGATTAGCCAGCCAGTGTAGGCGCCCCAAATCTCGAATGACTGCGCCGTGGTAGCCTTGAGCGGATATGACCCATCACGCATGCGCTCCAGCGCCGTCGGGTTGCCGTCGGCGGACACAACGAACACCTTGTCCTGCATGTTGCGAGACTTGATGACCTCGGCCGCCGCCATGCCGGGCTCGTCCCAGGGGCACCAGATCGCGTCCAGGTCGTTGCCGTAGCGCGCGAGCCAGTCGTTCACGACGTTCTGGGTGGCCTCGTAAAATCCCGCATACTGGATCACCCGGTCAGCTTCGAGGGTGATCCATTCATTCTCGGTCAGCACCGCGCGCATCACCTTGCCGCGCTTGCGGGTGCCGTGGTGGAAGTTGGCGACCACGGCGCAGATGTTGGCCTTCTGCTTGCCCTCGCCGAGCAGCCGATCGACCATGTACTGGGTGTACTGGCCGCCCATCACCCAGTTATTGCTGGTGATGTCGGCGATCGCGGGTGCCTGCCAGCCGCTGTCCAAGCTAAAGAACGGAATTTGGGAACGCGCCAGGTCGTCCAGCGCGCTGTGGGCTGCCGTCAGCGTGCCATACATTACCAGGATCGCGTCGTACTTGGCGGTGATGGCGTTCTCGATCTGGTTGACCAGCGCGCCCGGGTCGCCCTTGGCGTCCGTCAGGTTCACCTCCCAGGTCTTGTCGAACCCGGTAGTTTTGAGCCATTGCTGGAACCCGGCCCAGCTGCGCTGGTCGGACTGCGCGGACATCTGCTGCGCCACCACGGCGAGCTTCACCGGCCTGGCGCCGCTCTGCGCGTGCGCCGGGGTGCTGCCGAGCGCGAACTGAGCCAACTGCACCCCGCCCATCGCGGCCGCTGCAGCGCCCATACCGCCCAGTAGCCGACGGCGCGTTGGGTCAAAAACCTGGCTTGTCATTGCATCCTCCCGTTTGTTGGTTTGGTATCCTGTCGGCACGTCAGTCGAACAGCGCGGCCACCTCGGCCGGCTGGTCCCAGTGGGGCACGTGGCCCGCATCCGCGATCAGGTGGATGGACGCACGGCTGCCGGCCTCCTTCACCTGGGTCCAAGGAATGATGCGGTCCTGTACGCCCCACACCACCCGCACCGGCATTAGCAGCGCGCGCAGGTCGCCAGTGATGTCCACGATCTGGCCGCCGTCATCAACCAGTGCATCTGCCAGGGCATGCAGCCGGCCGCGCCCCAGCTCCGCCGCCAGGGCCTCCAGTTGCGGCGGCGTCATCGCCGCGGGCCGCACCACCAGGCGGCGCAGCAGGTGCTGCAAGCCGCCGTCCTGGGCGCGCACGATGCCGCGCACGAAGTCCACGTCGATCGCCCGGTCCAGCCCGGCCGGCGCCAATAGCGTGACCCGGCGCACCCGCGAGGGCGCCGCCCGCGCCACCCGTGCCGCCACCGCGCCGCCCAGCGAGTGGCCGACCAGCTCCACCGGCTCGCCGCCCAACCCGGCCAGGAACGATGCGACCGCGTCCACCAGAGCGTCGAGGCCGGGCGCGTCGATCGCCGTGCCGCCATGGCCGGGTAGGTCGATTGCGGTCACGTGGCGGCCCATCCTCACCAGGGCCGGCGCCAGCTGCGCCCAGCTCTGCACGTCCCCAGCCAGTCCGTGCAGCAACAGGATGCGGGCGCCACGCGGGGTGTCGGCCACCCAGTCGCGGCAGGCGACCAGGCCGGCGGGCACGGCCGCGTCCCGCATGCTGGCAGCAGCGGCGGCCGGGAGGGCCGCGTGCACGTCTGCGGCCTCAATGCGGCCGCGCCGCCCGGTTCCAGTCACTCCGCCGAGGTCGATGCCGCCCCTCTGCGCCGCCGCGCGGGCGAGCGGCGTGGCCCTCGGCTTGACAGACTGCGACAGGTCGGCAAGCGCCGGGGCGGGCGCTGCGGTGGCCGGCGGCGGTGCGGGATCGGGCAGCGCCGGGTCCGGCGGGGCGGAGACGGACGCTTCCAGCCCGTCATCGTAGCGGCACAGCACCGCGCCCACGTCGGCGTCCTGACCGGCGGGCACGACGATCTCGGCCAGCACGCCATTGGCCAACGCCGGCATCTCAACGACGGTCTTGTCGCTTTCGATCTCCACCAGCGTCTCGCCGCGGCGGAACGCGTCGCCAGGCTGCTTCAGCCAGGCGGCCACCCGGCCGGTCTCCATCGTCTCGCCCAGACGGGGCAGCATCATGTCGACGATCATCGGCGCAGCATCCGGCGCACGGTGTCCGCGATCAGCGCCGCGGTCGGGATGCTGGCGCTTTCCAGCCCGGGGGAGACCGGAATCGGGATGTCCTCGCCGGCGATGCGGACCACCGGGTCTTCTAGGTAGTCGAAGCACTCCTCCGAGATGCGGGCCGCGAGCTCGGCCGCGACGCCGCCGGTCAGCGGCCCCTCGCTTACCACCATCGCGCGCCCGGTGCGGGTCACGGAGGCGACCACGGTCTCCATGTCCAGCGGGTTGAGCGTGCGCAGGTCTATCACCTCCGCTTCAACGCCGTCCGCCGCCAGCGCGCCCGCGGCTTCCAGCGCAACATGCACCATGCGCGAGTAGGTCACGATCGTCAGGTGTCCGCCCGCCCGGCGCACCAGCGCGTGGCCCCAGGGGGCGGCGGGAGTTTCGAGGTCGGCCTGCTCCTTGCGGGTGTAGAGCGCCTTGTGCTCGATGAACACGACCGGGTCCGGCAGGGTCAGGCTGTGGCGCAGTAGGTGGTAGGCGTCCGCCGCGGTGGCCGGCATGGCCAGCCGCAGGCCGGGCGTGTGCATGATCCAGCCTTCCAGGCTCTGCGAGTGCTGCGCGCCGGCGGAACGGCCGGTGCCGCCCTGGGTCCGCAGCACCATTGGCACGCCGATCTGGCCGCCGAACATGTAGCGTATCTTCGCGGCCTGGTTGGCAAGCTGGTCCATCACCAAGCCGAGGAAGTCGATGTACATCAGCTCGGCCACCGGCCGCAGCCCCGTCATCGCCGCTCCCACCGCGACGCCCACGATGGCGGGCTCGCTGATCGGCGTGTCAACCAGCCGCTCCTTGCCGAACTCCGTGATGAGATCCTTGGTGACGCCATAGGCGCCGCCATAAGCGCCCACCTCCTCACCGATCACCATGACCGTCTCATCCTCGCGCATCGCGTCCTGCAACGCCTTGCGGAGGGCGTCGCGGTAGGTGATTTCTGTGAGCGTTCCCACGGCTTCAGGCCCGCGCCAGGATACGGTCGAGCCGGGCGCCCAGCGGCTCCGGCTCGGGCTCGCCCGCGCCGTACACGTCGCGGAACATGCTCGGCAGCGGCGGCGCGGCCGCGGCGGCGGTGAAGTCGATGGTGGCGTCCATCTCGCGCGCCACCTCGTCGTCCAGCGAGTCCAGCGCGGTGGCACTCATGGTGCCCTGGTCCACCAGTGCGTCGCGGGCACGCAGGATCGGATCGCGCTTGCGCCCTACCTCCTCCTCGTCTGCGGTGCGGTAGGGGCTCTTGTCCATCCGGCCGTGGCCGAAGAAGCGGAAGCAGGAGATGGCCATGAAGCCCGGCTTGCCAGCGCGCGCGCAGTCCGCCAGGCCCTGGGCCGTGTGGAACACCGCTTCCACGTCCTCCCCGTCCACCATCTCCGCCTTCAGCCCGAACGCCTCGGCGCGCCGGTCAAACTCGACCGAGCGGGTGGCGCGGTCGATGCGGGTGCCCATGCCGTACTGGTTGTTGATGCACACGAACAGAACCGGCAAATCCCATAGCGCCGCCATGTTCATGCTTTCGTACAGCACGCCCTGCTGCATTGCGCCATCGCCGAAGAATGCGACCGAGATGGCGTCGCTCTTGAGGCGCTTGTAGCTGAGCCCGGCACCCACGACGTGTGGGATGCCGCCCCCGACAATCGCGTTGGCGCCAAGGTGGCCCAGCGCCATGTCCGCGATGTGCATGGAGCCGCCCTTGCCGCCGCAGTAGCCGACCTCTTTGCCGCCGATCTCCGCCATCATGCGCCCCGGGTCCGCGCCGCGGGCAAGGAAGATGCCGTGGCCGCGGTGGTGGGTGGTAAAACTGTCCTGCGGCTGCATGGCGGCGGCAACCCCTGCGGCTGCGCCCTCCTCGCCGATCGAGAGGTGCAGCATGGAGCCGGCGGACAGGCCGCGGGCGTACAGCTCCGCCACCCGCTCCTCGAAGGTGCGGATGCGGCGCATGGTGCGGTACAGGGCCGCGAGCGGGGAATTGGGCAGCATCATGAGGGAACAGCCTCGCGGAGCGGCTTGAGGGCGGGATAAAGCCCGGCGTAGCGCCGGTAGATGTCGGCGTAGCGCGCGACGTTGGCAGGGTCCGGCTCGATCCGTCGGCCGGGGCGCACCATGGCGGCAATGCCGTCGTCGATGCTGGCGAAGTGCCCGGCACCGTGGGCCGCCAGCACTGCAGACCCGAGCGAGGGCGCTTCTGCCACCTCCGGCACTACCACGGGCAGGCCGGACGTGTCGGCATGGATTTGCAGCCACAACGGCGAGCGGGCAGCGCCTCCGCCGACGGTGATCTCGGCGGCGGTGGAACCAGCCTCGGCCATGCGGTCGAGGATGGCGCGGGTGCCGAAGCCAATCCCTTCCAGCATGGCGCGGAACATGTGGGCCGCTGTATGGTGCAGGGACAACCCCGTGATGGCGCCGCGCGACAGCGGGTCCGTGTAGGGGGTGCGGTTGCCCTGGAAGTGGTCGAGCACCAGCAAGCCGTCCGCACCCGGTGCGAGCTTGGCGGCTTCGACGTTCAACGCGTCTAAATCCAGCGCATCGCCCGTCAGCCGGCGCAGCCAGGCGATAATCGAACCGGTGGAGGTTTGCCCACCCTCCAAGATGGTGCGGCCCGGGTACACCGCATCCTGGTAAGTGCCCCACAGGCCCGGCACATGGGTGGCGGTGGCACCGACCGCAAATTGCAGGTGGGATGACCCGGTAATGAGCGCCAGCTGGCCGGGCTTGGCCACCCCCAGCCCAATCATGCCGATCAGCGCGTCGGCTCCGCCCTGCACTACCAGCACCGTCGCGGGCAGGCCCAAATGCTCGGCCGCAGCCACCGTCAACGATCCCACGACAGCGCCCGGCGGCAGCACCTCGGACGGCCACTTGGTGCGCAGGGCGGACAGGCCGAGCTTGTCCAGCAAGCTGTCCGGCCATCCGCCAGCGTCGCTGCGGTAGTGCCAACGGATTGAGGCGTTGTTCAGGCTGGCGGCGCGCCGCCCGGTCAGCCGCCAGGTAAGGAAATCCTGGTATTCGCAGATCGTGTGGGCGGCGGCGAAGGTTTCGGGCTCGTGGCGGGCCAGCCAGAGCGCCTTCGGGATCATCCATTCGGCCGAGACCGGGCCTTGGCCTGCGCCGTTGACGGCGAGTGCCGGGTCACGGGTCGCGAGCACGGCGTCAGCCTCCGCACCGGCCCGCACGTCCATCCAGAGCAGGGCCGGGCGCAACGGGCGCGCTGCGGCATCAAGCGCCACGACGGTGCAGCAGGTGGTGGTGGCGCAAACCGCATCAACATCGTGAGGAGTGACGCCTGAGCGGCTGACAGCCAAGCGTACGGCTGCACCCAGGGCCGACCACCAATCCCCCGGATCTTGCTCAGCGCGGGCGCCCGGCGCGAAGCGGGTGGAATAAGGCGACGATGCGGTCGCGACAGGGCGGCCCGCCGGGTCGAACATTGTCGCCCGCAAGCTCTCCGTTCCGCCATCGATGCCAATTACATAGCCCACGACTTTCGGACTGCTCCCTGCACATATGCCGTCAGTGACGACTTTTGCTCTTGAGCAGACGTTCCCCGTTTGTCGAGATGGATGTCAAGTGCTAATCGCGCGTCAATGGTAACGTTGAGCCTGGCGCAAGAGCCTGATTCCGCCATCATGGTGCGGGCGGCCTGGCTCTACCATGTTGGCGGCCTGACCCAGGAAGATGTGGCCTCACGCCTGGGTGTGCACCGCACCCGCATCGTGCGCCTGCTGGCCGAAGCGCGGGAGCGTGGACTGATCAGCATCACCATCCACCATGAGCAGATACGCGACCTGGACATCGAGGGCAGCATCGTCCGCCGCTACGGGCTGGATTTCTGCCTGGCGACGCCGCCGCTGGGCTTTGAGGCCGGGGAAGCTGAGCCGAAGCTGGCCGCGGCGCAGGAAATGATCGCGCGGCAAGCCGTGGGTGCTGCCGCAGCCACCTTCCTCAAGGGCAAGCTCACCGCCGACAAGCCGGTCACCGTGGGCGTGAGCTGGGGCCGGACGCTGGAGCAGGTGGCCCTGCACCTGTCGGGCGTGCACAATCCGCGGGCGCGCTTCGTGTCTTTGATGGGCTCGCTGACCCGCAACTCTGCCTCCAACCCGTTCGAAGTCGTGCAAGCGCTGGCAGCACGCACCGGCGGCGAGGGGCATTTCCTGCCAGTGCCGTTCATTGCCGATACCCAGGCGGACCGTGCGGTGCTGATGTCCCAGCGCATCGTAGCCAACGCGCTAGGCCTCGCTCAGTCGGCTGACATCTACCTGATCAGCGTCGGCGAGCTGAGCGAAACTGCATTTCTACGCAAGCAAGCCATGCTGTCGGCCGCCGAGCTGCGCAGCGTCCGCGCCAAGGGTGCGGTCGCCGACTCGCTGGGACGGCTGTTCGACGGGGCCGGCGCGCCAGTGAACCATGAGTTGGCCCGTCGCACCCTAGCCTTGGAGTTTGAGCAGCTGCGCGGTCGCGACGTGGTGCTGGTGGCAGGCGGCTTGCAGAAGGTGGCCGCGGTACAGGCGATGCTGCGGACAGGAGTGATGCGCGGCCTAGTGATCGATGGCGACGCTGCAGCGTCTTTGGTTGCGAGTGACTCCGCGCCGTGAGCATCCTCCCGGTCGCTTTCTGCCGCAGCCAATGCATGGTGTTGGTGGTTGAGGCAAACCTGCTACAGGCCTGACTCGGAGTTCGTGCACAACGACTTAATTGCCTGATCAGCAGCATGGTTGCGGCGGCCATACGGACAGGCCAAGGCAGAGGTGAAGGCCGCACTTGCTATCAACGTAAGCCTAATCGCATGCAGTAACTTGTTAAATGAGGTAACTTCCAACACTTGATTAACCTAACAAATCTATTCCGTATTGGTTTTGTTTAACTGTATGATCATATAGCTTACAGCAAAAAATTAAGTCCGCCATTGCATAAGCTTTGCGGCTGACCTGCAGCTAACGCTCTGCTTCGTCTGTTTCCGGTTCCACCTCGATTTCCTCGGGAATCGCGTCGGCATCGTCCTCCAACTCGGAGGCATCTTCGAGGACATCCTCCTCGGCTTCCTCCTCGGCGGGCTCGACTTCGACATCCACGTCATCGGCTACTGGCGGCTTCTTAGGGCGCTTGTCCTCGATTACATTGCCCCCGGCGCGACGGGCGCGGGGTTGGTCGGCGGGTTGCTCTGTGCTGCACTTAGGGCAGACCGCCGGAGTTTTCTGTAGATCGTAAAACCTGGCGTTGCACGAGACGCAAACGCGCTTGGTGCCTAATTCTGGCTTCACCATGCCAAACGCGCTCCCTTGTAGCCGGCGCGATCTGCCGACGGGCGCGCCCCATGCCATTGCCGGCTTCCAGTGTCAAACCTCGGGCTAGTCCGCTGCTGTTCAAAAAGCTGAGTTCCTGGTAACCGGACGGTGGCATGGCAGCTATTCACCCCCTCACCGCGTGCCGTCCACCCGGCCCTCTCACCGGACAAGCAGATGTTCCCAGCGACGAGGCGATAAGCCATCAAACCCTGATAGTCGGAGCACTGGCCATAGGCCGCACGCAAATTTATGGGCTACGCGAAGGCGAGAGCGTGTGGCGTACTGTTGCAGCCATGAGGGCCTTGGGCGCGACAGTGGAGAAGCAAGACACGGCTTGGCATGTCACGGGTCGCGGCGTCGGCGGCTTAGTCGAACCAGAACAAGTCTTGGACATGGGCGATTCCGAGACTACTGCCTGGCTGCTCGCAGGCTTGCTGGCAAGCCACGACATGCATGCGGTGGTGACCGGGGATGCAAGTCTGCGACGCCGCCCCATGCATCAGATCACTGAGCTGCTCGCGCTTTGCGGAGCGCAGTTTGCAGGCCGAGAAGGGGGATGCCTGCCGCTTTCCATCCAAGGCGCGGCGGACGCAATGCCAGTTCGCTGCCGTATGCCGGCAGCATTTATCCGGGCGAAATCAGCCGTCTTGCTGGCCGGGTTGAACGCGCGGGGCCAAACGGAGATACGGGAACCTGTCGCCACGCCTGACCACACCGAGAACATGCTGCGCCACTTTGGGGCCACCGTGTCCGTCGAGGCGGATGATGCCAGCCGCATCGTCACACTTGCTGGTCAGCCCGAGTTGCGGGGTCGAGAGGTGATGGTGCCCGGTGATCTGTCCTTCGCGACTTTCCCACTCGTGGCTGCGCTGCTGATACCGGGCTCGGCCGTCACGCTGGCCGGTATCGGGCTGAACCCGTTGCGCATGGAACTGCTGACCACTCTGCGCGAAATGGGTGCTGACATCACGATGATGGCAGAACGGACAGAAGCCGGCGAACCCGTTGGTGACTTGCTGGTGCAGTACTGCACTTTGAACGCAATTGACGTGTCACCCATACGTGCGCCGGCCATGATTGATGACTATCCGTTACTGGCTGTGGCGGCCGCGTTTGCCCACGGGACGACCCGCATGGGAGGCGTGGCCGACTTGGTAGTAAGAGGAAATAACCGGCTAAGTCAGACCGCTGTCATGTTGCAGGCCGCGGGCGTGCGCGTCGCGATTGATGGAGACGATTTACTCGTGCATGGCACAGGCCGGGTGCCTGGCGGCTGCATGGTGGAATCTGGCATGGACCACCAACTGGCCATGAGCGCCTTGGTGATGGGCCAGGCCACGGACGCGCCGGTGGTTGTGAGTAATGCGGTATGCATCGATGCCAGCCTCTCAGGTTTTGTCGCCCTGTTGTCAGGTCTTGGGGCTAACATCTCATGAGGTGTGGAGCGTGATCATCACTGTCGATGGGCCAGCTGCTGCAGGTAAAGGGACTTTGTCCAGGCGCTTGGCCAAGGCGCTCAGCTTGCCTTACCTGGACACGGGTCTGCTCTATCGCGCTGTCGGCCGCCGCGTGCTGGATGCTGGTGGCGACCCGGCAGACTCCGGTGTGGCTGAAGCACAAGCCCGCGCGCTGCAAGCAACTGACCTGGCGCGTACAGACCTGCGCGGTCCGGCAGCAGATAGGGCAGCCAGCCAAGTCGCCGCCATCCCCGGCGTGCGTGCGGAGTTGCTAGCATTTCAACGGAGTTTCGCAGACCGGGACGGCGCAGTGCTGGATGGGCGTGACATCGGCACCGTCATTTTCCCCGATGCCGAGGTAAAACTGTTTGTGACGGCAAGCCTGGAAGTGCGGGCGGCCCGCCGATGGCGCGAGTTGCAGGCGCGCGGGATAGCGGCATCACTGGAAGCAGTGACGGAGGAGATACGAACGCGCGATGTTCGAGATGAGGCACGTACTACCGCCCCACTCCGCCCGGCGACAAATGCAGTGCTGCTGGACACAAGCACGCTCAGCCCCGATGCGGCATTTGCAGCGGCAATGGCCGCAATCTCTGTCTACAATACTTCCTTACCCTCTACCTAATACCGCCTTGGTTCCAGAGTTTAGTTGTTGGCGTGATTGAAGTAAATATATGTTTGTCGAGCAAATCCACAAAGATTGCATCTGTCCACCTATAGGCAAAATTATTTAGGTTTGAACTATCAATTTGCGATACAAAACCTGCATCTGCGCTTTGCATTGCCCCACAACGGCCAAGCCAGGGGATGATTATAGAAACACGACGAGCCCAAGAAGGGTGGTGATGGCAAAGCGGTTCATACCGGTTGCGTCACTACCAGCATCATCGGCACTCGGCTCGGGCAAAATCTGCATAACGCATAAGGGGCAACATCCAGGTTTCCCTTTCTCGAAAATAGCCAGAAAACGCGGTTTTCCTTGACTCCAAACCTCTATCCGTAGTTTCTGCGGCGTACGAACCCTTCCAACCCGGCCCACATACATCAGGCAAGTCGTGTCCGAACCGGACGCGCACACCGCAAGAGCTCTCTAGAGAGCATCTTTCAGGAACAATTCATTCCCATGGCATCCAGCGCCGTCGCTTATGACTATTCCCAATCGCATAACCCTGGTGAAGAAGATTTCGCTTCCCTGCTTGACGAAACACTCGGCCGGGATAGTAGTTTTGACGGGTCCGTCGTCACAGGCAGGGTGCTACGCCTCACCGACGAGTTCGCCATTGTCGATGTTGGCCTCAAAAGCGAGGGCCGCGTCGCCCTTAAAGAGTTTGGCCCGCCCGGTGTTACCCCCGAGGTCAAGCCTGGAGACTTAATCGAGTTATTCATTGAACGCTACGAGGACCGTGACGGTGCAATCGTGCTGTCGCGCGAAAAAGCGCGCCGCGAAGAGGCTTGGACTAATCTTGAAAAGGCATTCGAGGCGCAAAAGCGCGTGGATGGCACTATCTACGGCCGAGTCAAGGGCGGTTTTACCGTTGATCTCGGCGGCGCGGTGGCGTTCTTGCCTGGCAGCCAAGTGGATATTCGCCCGGTACGGGACGTAGGGCCCTTGATGGGAACGCCGCAGCCCTTCCAAATTCTCAAGATGGATCGCGCCCGCGGCAACATCGTGGTTTCCCGCCGCGCCGTGCTGGAGGAGACGCGGGCTGAGCAGCGCTCCGAGCTGATCCAAGGTCTCAAGGAAGGCATGATCTTGGACGGCGTAGTGAAGAACATCACCGATTATGGCGCCTTCGTGGACCTGGGCGGCGTAGACGGCCTGTTGCACGTGACGGACGTGGCCTGGCGCCGCATCAACCATCCCTCCGAGGCCTTACAGATCGGCCAGGCCGTGCGCGTGCAAGTGATCCGTTTCAACGCTGAGACGCAGCGTATCTCACTTGGCATGAAGCAGCTTGAGGCCGATCCGTGGGAAGGTGTCGCCGCCAAGTATCCGCCGGGTGCCAAGTATAGCGGCCGTGTCACCAATATCACCGATTATGGCGCATTTGTGGAACTAGAACCTGGCGTGGAAGGCTTGGTTCACGTCTCTGAGATGAGCTGGACTAAGAAAAATGTTCACCCTGGCAAGATTGTCTCTACTTCCCAAGAGGTCGAGGTTATGGTGTTGGATGTGGACAGTTCCAAGCGCCGCATCTCGCTCGGCATCAAGCAGGTGCAGCGCAATCCATGGGAAGAGTTCCTGGACCTCCACCCAGCCGGCTCCGTGATCGAGGGTGAACTGCGTAACGTCACCGAATTCGGCCTGTTCATCGGCATCTCTGCCGACATCGATGGCATGGTGCACATGTCCGACATTTCGTGGGACGAACCCGGCGAGTTGGCGATGGCCAAGTACGAGAAGGGTGCCGTGCTCAAGGCCAAGGTGTTGGATGTCGATGTGGAGAAGGAGCGTATTTCGCTCGGCATCAAGCAATTGGAGGCCGACCCAGCGGCTGACACGCTCAGCCGCGTCCATAAGGGCGAGGTTGTTACCTGCATCGTGACTGCCATTCAGGCCAATGGCATTGAAGTTAAGGTGGACGAAGTACTTACCGGATTTATCCGCCGCGCCGAGTTGGCCCGTGACAAGGGGGACCAACGTCCGGATCGCTTCGCCGTAGGCGAGAAGGTGGATGCCAAGATCACTGCCATCGACCGTGCTGCCCGTAAGCTTTCGCTCACCATCAAGGGGCGTGAGATCGAAGAGGACAAGCAGGCAGTGGCAGAGTTCGGCACATCCGACAGTGGTGCTTCCTTGGGAGATATTTTGGGAGCCGCGATCCGGCGCCGCAATCAACAAAGCGCCGAGTGACTCGTGTCTGGCTTTCGGGACACCGGGCTGGAAGCAGATCTTTTGTTAGACAGGCGGCAACTTAAACGCCGCCTTGTCTTTTGGCGGATGGTGGCCGTCTTAGCTGTGCTAAGCGTGTTCGCCTACTCCGCTGCAAAGGTTAGGCTAGGTGGACTGCCGGGCGCGCGTCATGTCGTGCGGGTTAACGTCAGCGGCATTATAGGGTCCGAGCGGCAGTTGACGCAGGCAGTACGCAGCCTCGCTAAGGACGATAGCGTGGTGGCGGTCGTGCTAACGGTGGACAGTCCCGGCGGCAGCGTGGCGGGTGGCGAAAGCCTACATGATGCGTTGACGTTCGTGGCAGCCGCAAAACCAGTCGTTGCGGTCATGGAGGGCACGGCAGCGTCAGCGGGTTATATGATTAGTCTGCCAGCTGCACGCATCTTTGCCAGTAACGCGACGCTCACTGGTTCAATTGGTGTGATCCTGGAGACGGGCAGCGCTGGCGGGTTGTTGGAAAAGCTGGGATTGTCGGCAGACGCGATCATCTCGGGACCTTTAAAGGATCAGCCATCGTTTACGCATGGCTTATCGCTTGCTGGGCGAGATTACTTACAGGCCTTAGTGAACAATCTGTTTGGTCAATTTGTCACGATGGTGGCCCAGGCCAGACATCTTGATGAAGTCCGGGTACGACAATTGGCCGATGGCCGAGCCTATAGCGGGCAACAGGCGCTGGAGCTCGGGCTTGTCGATGAGATAGGCGGCGAAATGGAAGCGCGAACTTGGCTGGAGAAAGAGAAGAGCGTGAGGGCTGACATCCCGATCACAGATCTTAAACTTGGCAGTTTTTACGATCGGACAATCGGCGCTACGCTGAGCTTCGTCAGTCAGCGATTTGGTTTGGATTTTCCAAACGCCACACCAATGGCGTTATGGACCCCGTCACTCATCCTATAAGTCGTTTTGACGTCCATTCATGTTTTGCGTATAGGGTAACATCAAATGTCGACGAGTTACTCTGGACTATTTGCAGCCGAAACATTGCAGTATGTATGAAACGAAATTGTGCGCTACGTGGTAGCGCTGGACCGATAGCCATCTAAGCCATATTTTCGTCCGACTCGTGAGCCGCACGAACCACACTATGAGTTTACCCCTACGCCCGGTCAAACCCTATTGAAACTCCAAGTAGATTGTTGTTCCGCACGCTCCTGGCAGGTTCAGGAGTAAAAGCATTAGTCTGTGATCTATAGACATGCGTTAGGCCAACCGTTGAAAGTTCAATTTGCGCAGTTGCCTGATTGAGTATTAATAATTAAGCATTAGTGTTCAGCCTTTGGTTGGAATTTTTACTTAACATTCCAACCATGATTAAGCCATCAATAGGCATATTTGCGGCGTAGAACCTTTAACATGCAGAACTGACTGTTAGGAATGCAAGATAGAACTGTGTTGGTTACTACCAGAACTCAGCCGCAATAGGCCGCCTAGTCAAAAGCATTCCCGTCCAATGAGAAGTAATAAGACTTCATGTGGGCGCACTGAATGCATGAGCTTGATATTAGGCTAGAGCGCGGCCGGTGATAATAGCTTGCCGAGACGAGTCCCTCATCAGCGTTTTCCCTCAGCCGCCCTTGAGATCAGCCGGAACAGTCCCACCATTTTCCTCAAGCTTGGTCATCACTTCCTTGTGCAGCCAAACATTCATGGCTGCTGAGTCTTCCATATTGCCCGTGTAGTGCAACTCGGCAGCCAGCCCTTTGCGAGCCTCAATACTGCTATCGAGGTCAAGCAGCTTTAGTAAATCCACAATAGATGTTTTGTAGTTCAAGGCCTGGCCGTTCTTGAGTGCCATGGCGGCCAGCGCAGCCCCAACATCGAATTGCGTGCCCCCCGGCGCTGGAGCCACAGCGGCCGCCACTGGTTGCTGCGTAGTGGTGTCGGTGGCAACTGGTGGCGCCTGCTCCATCGCCTCGGGACCGGATGCTGCCGGGTGATGGAAAATCTTGGACATGATCGAACCGAACAAGCTCATGGCGACACTCTCCCGTTATGCACATGCAACGTGACCTGGGCCTCAGGGTTCAGCATCATAACTTTCCCCCCTTGCGCCCAGCCGAAGCTCCGAGGCGCAACCGCAGCGCCTGTAGCTTGATGAAGCCTTGCGCGTCCACCTGGTCGTAGGCTCCCCCGTCCTCCTCGAACGTCACCACCCGGGCGGAGTACAGGCTGTTGGGGCTCTCGCGGCCGATCACCGCGACAGTGCCCTTGTAGAGCTTCAGCCGCACCGTGCCGGACACGCTGCGCTGGCTTTCATCGATGGCGGCTTGCAACATGCGACGCTCCGGGCTGAACCAGAAACCGTTGTAGATCAGCGAGGCGTAACGCGGCATCAGTTCATCCTTCAGGTGCGCCGCCTCCCGGTCGAGCGTGATGCTCTCGATGCCGCGGTGCGCGTGCAACAGGATCGTGCCGCCTGGCGTTTCATACACGCCGCGGGACTTCATACCGACGAAGCGGTTTTCCACCAAATCCAGACGGCCAACGCCATTGGCGTGGCCCAACTCGTTCAAGCGTGTGAGCAGGGCGGCAGGGGAGAGCCGTGTACCATTGATCGCCACTGGGTCGCCGCGCTCGAACTCGAGCACAACAACCGTCGCCTGGTCCGGCGCTTCCTCCGGGCGGATGGTGCGCTGATAAACGAACTCAGGCGCTTCCTCCGCCGGATCCTCCAGGACCTTGCCCTCACTACTGCTGTGCAGGAGATTGGCGTCCACGCTAAACGGCGCCTCGCCCCGCTTGTCGCGCGTGACGGGGATTTGGTTCTGCTCGGCAAACTCCAGCAGTTTGCTGCGGCTGGTCAGGTCCCACTCGCGCCAGGGGGCGATCACGGTGATGCCGGGGTTCAGCGCGTAGTAGGCGAGCTCGAACCGCACCTGGTCGTTACCTTTGCCGGTCGCGCCATGGGCCACCGCGTCGGCACCCACCTCCTCCGCGATCTGGATTTGGCGTTGCGCGATCAGCGGACGCGCAATCGAGGTGCCGAGCAGGTATTGCCCCTCGTAAACCGTGTTGGCGCGGAACATGGGAAACACGAAATCCCGCACGAACTCCTCGCGCAGATCATCCACGAAGATCTGCTTCACGCCGAACATCTCGGCTTTGCGCCGCGCCGGCTCTAACTCTTCGCCTTGCCCCAAATCTGCGGTGAAGGTGACAACCTCGCAGCCATACTCCGTCTGGAGCCACCGTAGGATGACGCTGGTGTCCAGCCCGCCCGAATAGGCGAGCACGACCTTCTTCACATCGCGGCGGGGCATAGCAGGGCGTCTCCGTGCAGCAAGCAACCGCGATAGCCCCGAACCACTAGGCGGGCAAGGCAAGTGGGGCCGTGCCGTCCTGCCTGGCAGTCGGATGCCTCAAGGTCGGCAAGCCTGCCGCCTTCCCCAGTTTGCGATTTCTTCAGCCCAGGCTGTCAGGCTGCCGCATCGGCATCAGGTTTGAGAGACCCATGCAGCCATCGGCGGCGCGAGCGCACTTCAAGCATGGCATAACGCTCCAGGGCGCGGGCCGGCTGGATTGCGCGCTCAGCGCCTACTGGGCTGCACTCGCCATTTCGCCCGACTATGCCGAGGCGCTCTACGGCTCAAGCGTGCTTCTGGCGATGAATGAGCAGGCCGCGGCGGCAGCGGCGGCCCAGAAGCGCGCGCTCCGGCTGCCTCTGGAGCAGGCGGACGACTCAGCGGCATTAGGCGAGATGCTGCTAAAGTCGGAACGGGCCGAAGAGGCCGCCAGCCTGCTGGCCGTCGCTTGCCGCCACCATCCGCACGATGCACGCATTTTCAGCCTCATGGGGCAGTCGCTCCTGGCGCTTGGCCGCCTGCAGCCAGCGATCGGCGCGTTGTTCCAGGCGATCGCCCTGCAACCTGAGGATAACGCCGCCCGCACCCGGCTAGTAAGCGCGCTGTTCCAGGTGGGCGACATGGATTTGGCGCTTGTCCATGGCCAGGAGGCATTCAGGCGGGAGCCGAGCCACCGGCACGCCACGACTTTGAGTGGCGTGCTGAACAACCTTTGCCGATACGACGACGCGCTCGCGTTCGCCAATCAAGCCTTAAGCCTAGTGCCCACCCACCCGGAAGCCTTGCTGAACCAGGCGCTCGCGCTGGAGGGCATGGGCCAGTTCGAGGAAGCCGTCATCGCGGGGGAAAGGGCTATTGCCGCTGCTCCGGGCAATGCCTTGGTTCTGTTTGAACAAGGCCAGCGGCTGCTCGGCCTCGGCCGGATGACGGCCGAAGCCTGGGACCTCCATGAGCGCCGGTTGCAGCTGCATGGCACCGTGGAGCATTGCGCCGTCCGCGTTTGGACGGGCGAGGACATCTCCGGCTTGACCATCCTGCTGCATGCCGAGCAGGGACTGGGCGACACGCTGCATTTCGTCCGGTACGTGGCGCTCGTGGCGCCGCGCGCGCACCGGGTCGTCCTGGCCGTGCAACCCTCCTTGCTGCGGCTGTTGCATGCCGTGCCTGGCGTCGATCAGGTCGTGGCAGTCGGCGCCGTGCTGCCCCATTTCGACGTGGTCTGCCCCTTGCTGAGCCTGCCGCGGATTTTCGGCACGACGCTGCAAAGCATCCCGCCGGCCCTGCCCTACGCCGACGCGTTGACACCCTGGAGCGACAGCCAGCCTGGTTTGCGGGTGGGCCTGGTATGGGCGGGCAATCCCGGCTTCGGTCAGGACCGGCACCGGTCCATTCCCACCGGTATGCTGGCGCGCCTTGCCAGGATACCCGGCGTGCAATTCTATGGTTTGCAGCAGCATGGCTCTGTGCCGCCTGAGTTGGGCGCAACCGACCTAATGACGGGTGTGCAGGACTTCGCCGACACGGCGGCCCGGGTGGCCGGGCTTGACTTGGTGATCTCCGTCGATACCGCGGTGGCGCATCTGGCAGCGACGATGGACAAGCCGGTCTGGCTGCTGTCCCGCTTCCGCGGTTGCTGGCGTTGGTTGCATGACCGGGCTGAAAGCCCTTGGTATCCCAGCCTGCGCATCCTTCGGCAGGAACGGCCCGGTGACTGGGGTGGGGTCATCGAGCAAGTCAGGGACGATCTGTTGCGGATGGCTGCGCGGCCCATCAAGCGCCCGCCGGCTCTGGCCGCAAGGCCGATGCCGCCAGCGCCGCGGCCGTGCAAGGCATGTCTCATGCCGTCTCCCGCATTTGGTGCCGTTGATTTCAACAGGTCCTGCGAGGACTGGCGCCGGGTTGCCCTGCCGTTGTCGGGCCGGCGGGTGACCTATCATCGCTGCCCCAGTTGCGAACTGCTGTTCACCGGTGATTTTGATGCCTGGAGCAAGGAAGATTTCCTTTGCCGCATCTACAATGACGACTATGCAGAGGTTGACCCGGACTACATCGAACTTCGTCCTGCCTCATCGGCGGACATGCTCGGGAAGATGTTCGGGTCGGCGCTAGCCGGCATGACCATGCTGGATTATGGCGGAGGAAATGGCGCCTTGGCGGCTCTGCTGACGCGCGAGCACGGTGCGCAGGCCGAGACGTATGACCCATTCGACCCGGCTTACGATATCCAGCCCAGCCGGTCGTATCAGCTGGTCACTTGTTTCGAAGTGCTGGAGCATACGCCGAACCCGCGCGCCACGATCCGGGAGATTGCGGGCATGGTGGCGGCGGATGGACTGGTCGTGTTCTCGACCTTGCTGCAACCTCCCGATTTCGCGCAACAGGGACTGAACTGGTGGTATGTGGCGCCCCGCAATGGCCACGTGACGATGTACTCGGCAACGGCGTTGGGCACGCTGTGGCAGGAAGCTGGATTCGAGGTGTCCAGCATCAGTCCAATCTGGCATCAGGCGCGGCGAGTGCCGAGAGACGCTGCTGGATCGGGTCAGGATTTTGCGTCAAGCCTGCCGCAGACCCGTGCCGGCTGATCAAGGCTCCCTAGCCAAGGCACGCGGCCGCTCGCTCTCTGTCCGCAACTGCCCGCACGCCGCTAGGATGTCCTGCCCTCGCGGCGTGCGCACCGGGCTGCTGAACCCGGCCGCCGTCACCACTGCCGCGAACGCGTCCAGCCGCTCGCGCGTGCTCGGCAAGTAGGCGCTGCCGGGCCAGGGATTAAACGGGATCAGGTTCACCTTGGCCGGGATGCCTGCGATCAGCCGCACCAACTCGCGCGCATCTGCCACGCCGTCGTTCACGCCGCGCAGCATCACGTACTCGAAGGTGATGCGCCGCGAGTTGGAAGCGCCCGGATACCGCCGGCACGCCGCCAGTAAGTCGGCGACTGGGTACTTGCGGTTCAACGGCACGATCTCGTCCCGCAGGTCGTCTCGCACTGCATGCAACGAGACGGCCAGGTTGACCCCCAATTCCTCGCCGCACCGGTCCATCATCGGCACCACGCCTGACGTGGAGAGCGTGATGCGGCGCCGGGACAGGCCGATGCCCTCGCCGTCCATCACGATCCGCATCGCGCGGGCCACGTTCTCGTAGTTGTATAGCGGTTCGCCCATGCCCATGAGCACGATTGTGGACAGCAACCGCGGCGTCTCACCCCGGGGGGACGGCCACTCGCCGTAGGCGTCCCGAGCGGCCATGAATTGGCCCACGATCTCCGCCGTGCTCAGGTTGCGCACCAGCCGCTGCGTGCCGGTGTGGCAAAACTTGCAAGAAAGTGTGCAGCCGACCTGGGAGGACAGGCAAACAGCGCCTCGATTCTCCTGCCGGTCTGGGATGTACACCGTCTCCGCCTCCTGCCCGTCGCGGAAGCGGAAGAGCCACTTGCGGGTGCCGTCCGTGCTGGTTTGCTCGGTAGCGACGCCGGGCCGGCCGATGACGAAGCGTTCGGCCAGCTTGGCTTGCAGCGGCTTGGCCACGGAGGACATGGCGGTAAAATCCGTCACCCCTTGGTGATAGATCCAGTGCCATAGCTGCTTAGCGCGGAATGGTTTTTCGCCGATGGCTGCCAACTCCTCCACCAGCTCCGGACGGGACAGCCCAACCAGTTCCCGCCGGCCATCCGGCAAGGCGACGGGCGGCGGGGAGAACAGCGCCGACTTGGCAAGAACGCGGTCCCGCTCGGCATGGGTAAGCGTGGCGGACATCAGCTCTTGACCGAGCAGGCCTTGTTGATCGCTGCGTAGGCCGGGGAGAAGCCGCGCAGGTTGAACGTGTCCGTCACGCTGCCAGCCCGAGGTCCTGGAGATTTAGCGACCGCCTGCCGACCATGCTCGAACGCGCTCACCGTGGCGTGCCCGTCCTTGGCGAAAGCCGAACGTTGGCTAGTGTAAAATGGCAGCGTTGCACCATCGATCTGCAGGCTCACCTCGCTGTTGGGGCTGTAGGCGAACCCGGCGCTGATCGCCACGGCGTCTCGTATCCCACCCGGCCGCTGCGTGACCGTCAGCACCACGTCGCCGCGGCCTGGCAGCAACGGCGCAGAGGCGGCGGCGCGGGTGAAGGCGTAGCACACTGTCTGTCCGGCTTCCTGGTGCGTCACCGCCGTCCAATCGTCAAACTTGCCGATGGCATGCGGCGCAAGGGGCGCAGGATGCACTGGACGGGCTGTCGCGGGATGGGCCGGGTGCGGCTGCGCCAGGGCGGGCAGCGCCGGAATCACAGCGGAAAGACAAAGCGGGAGGAAACGCATGAAGCCACAGATACGGCGGCGGCGGCCCTGGAACAAGCGGTGCTCTGGCATGCTATGAAAGCTGCCATCAGGGATCGAGGCAGGGAGAGCGCTATGTCGTTTGAGGCTTATCGCGAAGGCGCACTGGTCGAGACGGCGCGGCTGGAGCTGGATCGGGCGCACCGGGGCGCGGCAGCCATGGATGCGGGAGAGATGCGGCGCGGGCTGCAACTGGCACTGACGGCGTTGCAGGAGGCAGCGGCGGCGAACGCAGCCGGGCCGCTGGGCGCGTTGGCGACCAAGATAGCGACGGCGCTGGCGGATTTGGACAGTGGCTCCTTGACGGAGATGGAGAGCTTGATTGAGAGCGTTCGCATGTCGCTCGACCGCTAATAAGGCTCGCGCCAGGAAGGTTCGCTACGGGCGCTGCATGCGGCTTTGCGGAGTACAGCCAAACTCGTGCGGAGGGCGGGAAAGCTCACGGCTGGGAAGCGCTCTTTTCCGACGAGATAGGCAGTCACGACAGCCTTGCGGCCACATCCGACGATCCCCTCGATCCTCGCGCTGTCCTGCGCATCTCTCACAACCGTTGGATTGGCTTGACCAAGCAGGTTCAGTTCTTGGCCGCAGTCCCGGCAAACTCCGCCTCGCGCCGCATCGCTTCATCGACAACCTGCTCGGGGGTAAGTTCTCGATCATCATAGGAAATGAGACCGCCGATTTTGGAGTATGGCAACTGCTGCCGAAGGCGGATTACCATCTCAATGTCTTCTTCCTCTTTCCCATTGCCAGCATAAAGCTTGATGACCGCTTGCAGCATCTCTTCCTAAGTCAACGTTGCTTCCTTCCATAGTGGAATGCATCACGCTGGCTTGATGTCATCACAGTGATTGTGGACAGGTCATAAGCTGCACCACTGTGATTAACTTTGGGATTATGGTGTAGTTCCTTAGACGCCATTCCGTTCTCCAGCCGCAGGCTGCGGCGCGAACGGCGCATTTCCGATGCTCATGCGCTTTCGGTTTTGCTTATTGAATTGTTGTGCAAGCTCCGGTGAAGCAGCAACAGCCTGCCACACTGCTTCCCTTAAAGCTTCAAAGTTGGCAAAAAATTTTCTAATCAGCTTCTCAGCGACTTGAGCAGGGATCGGAGCACCCTGCTCGCTTGCTGAATAGACCGACAATCACGGTCCATCTACCCGAGCCAACGGGGTGCTCGCCACCGCTATGCCCGGGGTGTTCCTCTGTTTCTCGGCTGTGGCCCTGTTGCCGCGCCCACGCAGCCCGTCAAGGGCGGCCTGTATGGCAGCCCCGCTTTTCCCCTCGCCCACCATCTGCGCGACGAACGCTCGTTCCTCGTCGTTGCAGGTCTCGATGCCGATGCCCGGCACCGGGAGAGCAACCGCGACTAAGAATGCCCTCTGCGCCGTCTCGTCGCCCGCCACGGCCCGGTCGAACAGGTCCGGGTCGGCCTGCGCCACCTGCATCGCCCGCTCGGCCATGGCGGGCATCGCCTGGCCGGTCTGCGGCGTGCCGAACAGCCAAGGCCCACGGTCCTCGGCCCAGAGGAACGCGTAGGCGGCAGTCACGTCCGCAGGCTTTTGGAGGGGTTCAGGCCGAAGCGCCTGATCATGTCCCTGACATCCTCGCGCACAACCAGGTCGCGGAGCGCTGGCAGTGCTTGCGCCGCCAGCCCCGCGACCCCAGGGCAGCCGGCCCGGCATTGGCAAGACAGGCGCGGCTGTCCGAGGCGCCGCCGCTCCCAGTTCGCCGCGCACCAGCGTCAACAGGCCGCTCTGCCCAGTCAAATGCTCGTCCGCACGGCGCAGGAAGGGCTTGAACTGATCGAGGCCGGTGTCCTGCGTCGTCCGCCCGAGCGCATCCGTCGCCGCGCGCAGGTCGGTGTTGGGCTGTCCATCGCGGAGCAGGCGGGCGGCGCGGATGAAGCCGTCGATACCCGGCGTGTCCGGCCGTATCCCGAACACGCGACGGGCGATGGCCGGGCCGCCCAGGGCAAAAATCTGCACGGTCGCGGCCAGCAACCGGTTCAGACGGGCATATCCTCCGTGCCGAGCCATGGTGGCGCTTGGATACGGGCAGGGCGGCAGGCAGCGCGTGGCCGAGATCATGGATGCTTTGCGCGAGCGGGGCGGGCAGGTGGTTCGCGGCTGGGCCGGTTGCGGTTGCTGGCCCAGTGCCGTGCCCGAACCAGCCATGGGATTGCCGGCCTTGGTGCGTCCATCGGTCGTTCCCACCTACTGCGCCTCTGGAAATTCCCTTTTTGTTTCATCTTGCGACAGAAAGGCATCGTTTGGATGCGCGGCCTGGCAAGCGCCGCAGGGGCGGGATAGGTCTGGCCGATGACCGATGCGACCGACGTCCGCCTCGCCGCGCAGTACGAGGCCTATCCCTACCCGGCGCGGGACCCGGCGGAGGAGGCGCGTCGGCTAGTGATCGGCAGCCCCAGCCACCTGCGGGAGATCGACCATTGGGTGTTCGGCGCCGCCCGCCCCCGTGCCCGGCCACTGCGCGCGCTGGTCGCCGGGGGCGGCACGGGGGATGGGACCATCATGCTCGCCCAGCAGATGGCGGCGGCGGGACGGCCCGGCCAGGTGACTTATCTGGACCGCTCCGCGGCGGCGGCCGGCGTGGCGAAAGCGCGCGCGAAGGCGCGTGGGCTGGAGATCGACTGGCAGCGGGGCTCGCTGTTGGACCTGCCCGGCTCGGGGCTAGGGCCTTTCGACTACATCGATTGCTGCGGCGTGCTGCACCATCTGCCAGATCCAGCGGCAGGCTTGCGCGCGCTGCTTTCAGTGCTGGCGCCAGGGGGCGGGCTCGGGCTGATGGTCTATGCCCCGCACGGACGCACCGGGGTGTACATGCTGCAGGACGCGCTGCGGCTGCTAGCGCCAGACACGGGGACCGACGGCACGCGGCTGGATGTGGCCCACCGAGTCATGCGGACGCTGCCGGAGTCGGCGTGGCTGCGGCGCAACACCTTGTTCGCGGACCATCTGCGCGGCCATGACGCCGAGCTCTACGATTTGCTGCTCAACCCGCGCGACCGCACTTTCGACGTGCCTTCCCTGCACGCGCTGCTGGCCGAGGCCGGGCTGACGGCCACGTGCTGGATGGAGCCGCTGCGTTACGACCCGGCCATCTACATGCCCGACGCCCGGCTGCGCGCCCGCGCGGCGGCGCTGGACCCGGTGTCGCGCGCCGCGCTGGCCGAAGCGCTGTGCGGCAACATGAGCACCCACGTCGTCTATGCCGTGCGCACCACCGACGCTCCCACCCCGCCCGACGGCGCCGATCCTGGCCGTACGCCGGTGATGCGGGAGATGAGCGGGGCGGAGCTGGCCAAGCACATCCTGCCGAACGGCACAGTGCCTTTCCTATTCGACGGGCTGCGCGTGCCGGTGACGCTGCCGCCGCTCGCCGCCGCCATCCTGCGCTTGATCGACGGGCGGCGGACGGTGGCCGGCATCGGTGCGGAGCTGTCCGTGCTGCCGGACGCGTTCGCCCGCGCCTGGCGCGAGACCTACGGTACGCTCAGCGCGCTCAACCGGGTGCTGCTGGTCCCGCCTTGACCACCATCGTGATCTTTGGATGCGGCGTGCTGCCCGACGGGCGGCCGAGTTCGACGCTGCGGGCCCGGGTGGAAGCAGCGTTTCGCTGCGGCGGCATAGGCGCGCACTACCTGCCGACAGGCGCGGTCGGGCGGCATGGGCCGTCGGAAGCGCGGGTGATGGCAGGGCTGCTGGCCGGATTTGGCGTGCCGCCCGGCCAGGTCGCGGTGGAGGAAACGGGGACGGACACGCTGTCCTCCGCCCTGGCGTGCGCCCGGATGCTGAAAGGCCGGCTAGGGCCGGTGCGGGCGGCGAGCAGCGGCTACCACCTGCCACGGTGCCTCATGCTGCTGCGGCTGGCGGGGGTGCCGGCGACCGGCTGTCCGCCGCCGCCGCGGCCGCCTTGGGCTTGGTACTGGCGGCTGCGGGAGTGCGCGGCGCTGCCCTACGACGCAGTGGTGATGCTGGCGCAGCGTTAGCGCCGGGCCAGCATCCCGATCGGCGCCACCTCGTCCGTCATGCCCGCCAGCACCTCGGCCACGTGGCGCACCGCGACCGGGCTGCCCTCGCGGGACAGGCGGCCGGCTATGTTCAGCAAGCAGCCGAGATCGCCGGACAGCAGTAGGCTGGCGCCCGTCTGCGTCACGTCCCGCGTTTTCTCGGACACCATGCGGGTCGAGATTTCAGGGTATTTAACACAGAAGGTGCCGCCGAAGCCGCAGCACACCTCCGGGTCGGCCATCTCCTTCAGCGCCAGCCCCTGTACGCTGGCCAGCAACCGCCGTGGCTGCTGCTTCACGTCCATCTCGCGCAGGCCGGAGCAGGCGTCGTGGTAGGTCGCCACGCCGTCGAGCCGGGCGCTGACGCGGTCCATGCCCATGACATCGACCAGGAACGAGACCAGCTCGTGCGTCCGCCCGGCGAGCGCCTCGGCACGGGGCAGCAGGTTCGGATCGTTGGCGAACAGCCCGGGAAAGTGGCGCGCGATCATCCCACCGCAAGAGCCGGAGGGCACGACCACATAGTCATAACCGCTGAAAGCATTGAGGATACCGTGCGCCAGCTCCCGCGTGGTCGCGCGGTCGCCGGTGTTGTAGGCCGGCTGGCCGCAGCAGGTCTGCGCCCGAGGCACCTCCACCAGGCAACCCGCCGCTTCCAGTAGCCGGATGGCGGCGAACCCCACGCTGGGGCGGTGGAAATCAACCAGGCAGGTGACGAACAGCGCGACACGGGGGCGGGCTTGCGGCATACCGGCAACCTACGCCGGTATAGCCGCCGCATCCAAGCGAGCCCGCGCAGTGGCGACGTAGGCCGGGTCGATCTCGATGCCGATGCCGTGCGCGCCCTCCGCCACGGCGGCCAGCAAAGTGGTGCCGGCGCCGGCGAACGGGTCCAACACGATGGCGCCAGGCTTGCCGTGTAGCCGGATGCACCAGCGCGGTAGGGCCAGGGGGAAGGTGCCGGGGTGGTCGAACTTCTGCGCCCGGGCTTGCACTGTATCGTATGGGATGAACCAGGTGTCCCCCCGGCAGCGCTTATCCTGCGCATGGCCGCGGCGGGCGATGTTGGACTTGTCGCGGAACGGAACGCCGACGGCCAAGCGGTCCAGCGCCACCTCGCCGGTCAGCGTCAGATGGAACACATGCTCGTGGTTGCGGTTAAGGAAGCGCACGCCGCCGACCGGTTTATTGTGCCCGACCGCTCCCTCGCCGGAGATCGCGATCGACTTCACCCAGACCACGTGGTTCTGCAACACGAAATGCCGACGCAGGCGGACGATCAGCTCAAAGGGCAGCCAGGGCTGGGTGGAGGAGCCCGCGATGTTGAGGAAAAGCGACGCATTTGGACGCATGACCCGGCGCAGCGCCATGCCAACCTGCTCCATCCAGTTCAGGTAGGCATCTTCAGCCAGCGTGTCACTGTAGCGGCCATAAGCGATGCCGAGATTGTACGGCGGCGACGTCACCACCACGTCGATACAGGCCGGGTCAAGCTGCGGCAGGATGTCCAGGCAGTCGCCGCAGTGCAGCGTCGCGGTTGCCAGCTTTAAGCGGACCGCGCCTGCACCAGCCGCCACGCCGGGTCGGAGCGGGCGAGGTCGCGCGTGAAGCTCCACACATCGCGCAACTCCATGACAGCGTCGGCACCGGACACGTAGCGGCCGTTCCGGTCAAAGATCTGACTGATCTGGTCCGACACGAACCGCACGGTGATCTCCGCGATTGTTCCCTCCAGTGCCGCATCCTCGATGGTAGCCTCGTGGATGGCGCGGATTTCACTGGTTTGCTTCTCGCCCGCTTCCTCTCGCGCGGCTATAACACCTTCGAAGGTAGCGAACGTCTCATCCGAGAGTAGCGGGCGCAAAGCGTCACGGTTGCCGGCGGCAAACTCGGCGACAATGAGCCGGAACGCTGCCTCGGCACCGGCCAGAAAATGCTGTGCGTCGAAGGCGCCATCCACCCGACGCATGCGGGCCAGCGCCTGCCCAAGGGCGGAAGCCGCGTCCGGCACCGGTCGGCCTGTGCTGGCGGGCTCGGCGCGGCCCTCAATGACTGGGGCAGCGCGCCCAGCTGGCCGAGGGGCGCCCTGGCTCGGCTCGAACCCGTCGCGCCGCCCCAAGATGCCGCGCAGCCGCAGCACGAAAAATGCTGCGATCATGCCGAGCAGCACCAAATCGATCGGAAAGCCGCCTGCACTCATGTCAAACCACTCCTATAATGATAGAGATAGGCAGTCGCAGCCCCCGGGACAACGCGGCACGCCGCGGATTGCCCGCGCTCGCCCGGCAGCCTACGAAAGGCGCATGATCCTGCTGCGCCACGGCCAGAGCGAGTTCAACCTGCACTTCACCGCAACCCGGCAGGATCCGGGGATAGAGGACCCAAAGCTTACCTTCCTGGGCCACGCGCAGGCGGACGCGGCCGCGGATGCGCTGGCGGGCCGGGGCGTACGACGAATCGTCGCCTCGCCTTACACTCGAGCGCTGCAAACGGCCGCGCCGCTGGCCGGGCAACTGGGGCTAGCCGTGCTCATCGACGTCGGCGTGCGGGAACGCTATGCCTTCAAGTGCGACATTGGCAGCCGGGTGAAAGATTTACGGCAGGCCTGGCCCGGGCACGACTTCTCGGCGGTGGAGGAGATTTGGTGGCCGACACAGGCCGAGCCGGAAGAGTACGTCATCACGCGGGCCGCCCGGTTCCGTACGGCCATGGCCGCGCACCCGGAGCAGGGCGGCACGCTGGTGGTCAGCCATTGGGGCTTCATCCTGGCGCTGACCGGTGCCAGCCTCGGCAACGGTGAATGGCTGGATTACGATCCGGCTGGCCCGCCTCCAGCGGAGATCGTCTGGCGGCCCTAAACCGCTCATGCTACCCGGCCGCGAAACCATGGCCTGAAACGCCGCCAACGGAGACTTGCCGATGTCCGAGACGACCCCCGCCCCGCAGGGCGCCAATACATCGCCTGCCAACGGCAGTCAGCCCGTGCCGCCGCTGGTGGTCAACATCCAATTCGTGAAGGACCTGTCGTTCGAGGTGCCAGGTGCACCGGAAATCTTCTCGACGCTGCGGACCCAGCCGAACGTGCAGATCAACCTCGACGTGCAGGCCCGGCGCATCCAGGAGGGGCAGAGCGTGTTCGAAGTGACGCTGGTGGTGAAGGCTGAGGCCACGGAGGGGCCGCGCGAGGCGGGCCAGCCCGTAAGTGAGGCCGGCCGCATCGTGTTTATCGCAGAGCTGTCCTATGCCGGAGTGTTCACGCTGAGCGGCATTCCCGACGGGTCGGTTGAGCCGGTGCTGCTGATCGAATGCCCACGGCTGCTGTTCCCGTATGCGCGCAACATCCTGGCCGATGTGACCCGGGATGGCGGGTTCCCGCCCGTGCTGCTACAGCCGATTGACTTTGTGGCGCTTTACCAAGCGCGCAAGCAGAACGGGGCCGCCCCCGCCACCGTATGACGGTGCAACGGGCCGCTCCCGCCTGTAGACGGGACGGCTGCTGGGATGGCTGCGGCGGCCGGGGTATGCCGTGGTGCCAGGCTGTCCTGCAAACTGGATTGAGGCACAGCTCGCCTTTGCGACGGCTGAAGCTCGGCCCGAACGCGCCGCATCGTCAGGTGCTGCCGTGAGGACCGCTCGCCATGTCGCCACCTCCAACCCCCGCGATAGGGCAGCATCTCCGCGCAGGACGCGGCAGGGTGCCCAACGGCGGAGCGACCTAACATTTGCGAGTTAAAGTGCCCGGACGTTATGCAGCCGGACTCTCGCGTGGCTGGCTCATGAGCCAGGGTAAAACGTCTTCTGCTTGGCATATGACCCGTCGAGGGAAGACTCCGTTTAAGAATCACAGCTTCAGCGCTGGCACCCTCTCGTGCCGCCGATGTAGCTGGGATTGTCGCCTCGGTTACGAGTCTGTGATTGTGATCAACCTGGTCTGACAATCTATCGGTTATCGACTTGAACAAAGTCGAACCGGCGAAAACTGCAAGGCCATAGCTGGGCGTGAGTAGCAGCGGCTTAATCTAAAAGGAAATGCAACATGAGCGATGCGAATGCGGTGATGGAGATTTACCTGGCAGGATTGCGCAATCAGCATGCCGTCGAAACCCAGGCAATCGGGACCATTCAGAATGAGTTGCCGCGCATGAAGCTCTACCCCGAACTGCATGCGAAAATGCAGCAAGACAAGGAACAATCGGTCACCCAGGCTGCCCGGCTAGACGATTTGCTCGCCAGCCACGGCAGCAACAAGTCGCTCGCCAAGGAGGCGGTAAGCGGTGCCGTCGCCACCGTAGCCAGTTTCGCCCATGTCGCGGCATCTGACGAGGTGCTGAAGAACGTGCTGGCGGCAGTCGGCTTCAAGGCTTACGAGATCGGCTCTTACAAGCTGTTGCTCATTTTGGCGGAAGCGGCGGGTGCCGCGGCTGACAAGGCCGCGCTGGAGCAGTCAATGGAGGAGGAGCACGAAGTCGGCGATTGGCTCGGCAGCCACCTGCCCGACCTCGTACGCACCTGCCTTCGGTAGAAGGCCACGTAGCAAGTCCTCCTGAACCTTTGATCGTCACATACTGATTGAGGGTTCAGGAGTAATCATGGCAATTGCCACGCCGAAAACTATGAACTAATTAGTTGATCTAGCAAGTTAGGCGCGATGTTGTTGGCGATATTATACCTGACCATCTCGCCAGTCGCGCATTACTTCCGCCGTCTCTAGGAGCCGGCCATACGGGTTGCCCGACTGATGGTGTCGGGCTGCTAAACGGACGACGGCGGGCTTGGTGCTTTGTGCTTGGCCACTAAGAGTCCGTCCAAGATCATTTTTAGCTTTGGCAAAGCCTTCGTAGCATCAGCCGGACTGACGCCCAGAGGAGGAACGCCAGCGCGTTGCGGTTGAGGCACTCCCAATCCTTACTCAGGCGTCGGCAGCGGTTCAGCCAGGCGATGGTGCGTTCCACGATCCAGCGCTTCGGCAGCACCACGAACTTGCCCGTGTCGCACCGTCGCACGATCTCGATGTTCACGCCGCGGCAGACCCGGGCCAAGCCCTGCTGGAACTTCGGTCCCTGATAGCCGCCGTCGGCGTAGAGCTTCAGCAGGAACGGATACAGCCCGAACATCGTCGCTATCAGCAAGCACACCGCCGTCGCGGTCCTGCAGGTCGGCTGCATGGACGACGGCCTGCATCAGCAGGCCCTGGGTGTCGACGAGGACGTGTCGCTTCTTGCCTTTGATCCTCTTGCCGCCATCGAAGCCCGGCTGGTCGATCCGACGCCCCCCTTTTCAGCGCTCTTCACGCTCTGGCTGTCGATAATGGCCGCTGTCGGACTGGCCTCGCGGTCCGCCTGCTCGCGGCAAAGCACGTAGAGAGCATGGTGCAGCCGATCCAGCGTGCCGTCGTGCTGCCCGCGGCAGAAGTAGTGGTTCACCGTGCTGCGGGGTGGCAGGTCCTTCGGGATCGCGCGCCACTGGCAGCCGGTGCCCAGCAAATACATCAGGCCGTTCATCACCTCACAGACGTCTACCGTCCGCTTGTTGCCGCCTCGCTTGGAACGTGGGATCTCGGCTTTGGCCAGCTCCCATTCCGCATCGGTCAGGTCAGTGGGATAGCGCAGCTTGCCGCGGTCATACCGGGCACGGTTCTCAACGGTCCACATCGGGCGGCGGCTCCTGCAAACGGCGGCAGCCGACAGGGAATCACAACCGACTCTCCAAACTCAACATGATTTTGGACGAACACTTAGGTGTGGCTGTAAAACGGCGTGTCGACTGAGGGCGGATGTATTAATGTCGACATGCGCGGCAAAGCGACCATTTACCAGCTCGGCACGCAATGCTTTGATGAGGCCATACGGACCGCGTTTGGCGATTAAGTAAGCCGACCACAACGGCACGCCAGAGTGGAAGACAGCCGAGAGAACTTGGATAATGGTGCATTGGTCGCTTGGCTTCATCCGGAGCAAGCGTGATGCGGATGCCCTGACAGGTTAACATCAATCATAGAATGGAATGTGCCTTTGGCATGTCGGTAAGCTTGTCATGAAAGCTGATGCTGGCATCGTTGATTTATGGGTCGATCAAGCTTGGTGTTGCCCTGCTGATGTCGGCGGCGGCTCTCGGGGTGGCCCTTCGGCAATACCCGCTAGGGCCGTGTGAGACGTACCGCCGCTCCAGTTATTTGCAGGTTGATATCAATCAGTGCCTGAGTACCTGCTCCATCGAGCCGACTTCTCAAGTGCGCCTAGCGTATCCAAGCCCAGCGGCTAAACCGGCGTCAACTCTGGGCCCGTGCTGACTACAACCATTGCCGTATTGTTTAATCTCACCTCGTTAGTTCCTCGGTTTGCGTGCAAGTAAAATGTCACGCCATTTTTAATAAGTACACCGTGATCTGTGCAGTTGTTTGTCACTATCGCAGAAGCTAGACACATCTAATACATTTTTCATGTGTTCTGTTACATAAAACTCAAACACAATAACTCAGGCCAGCACTTATTATCTCTCTACTGCCAAATTTCCCAGACTGATTGCGCCTAGTAACGCATTGTGCTCGCTACTACGCTACTTCTGACCACAGCGCTAGCCCAGGAACAAAGCGATTATCTTGACTCATTTAATTCACCAGATCAAGACAGCAGTAATCGTTCAAGCAAACCGGCGATGAGCCTATTATGGCGTGGGGGATGCGCCGCCAGTTTCTCAGATGGTAGAAGACGCACCTAATAAAGCTGCGCACACGGCAAGTTACGCGGTCGAAGGAGTGATAACACTTGCAGGTGCGGTCATTCAAAGTTATTGGCATGGTGCCGCGTTCGCGGAGGAACTGCCATAAGCCGTTGCTATCATGGCCGCCATCCGCCAGGTACCAATCAACCGGCCAAGGCCGTTGATCAAGGGGTGAATCCTGGTCCTACGTTTGATGGCTTAGCTTCAAACTTCCTTGTCCGCTGACCGCCGCATGTTGCGCCTTAGCGGTTATGCTGCCGATGGCGAGCATGCGGCCGAGAGATTTCGGTCAAGGCCGTGAACTATCCTCTTAGTGTCTGTCCGAGATCATTTTGTAAGATAACAGCAGGTGGGAGCGAAGTGGGAATGCCTCAAAACATCCTCAGTCGCAGGCGAAGCTGAACCCGCGGTATGCAGCCAAATTTCTTGGCCACCCATAAAACGTTGGTAGCACCCACAATGATTCCGGACAGGCACTTAGATGCCGCGCTGCGATCAGCGGTGATATTAGTTGTGGGTCGTGGTTGACGACCGGCAAATTAGTGGCGTGTCTCACCAGGGCAGTCGCTACGCGGCACATGGACAACGCCTTTAATGACCCGCCTGCCATCCCTCCGCCGCGTACCTCATTATTTGATAAGAAGCACAATCTCGATTATCACCTTCTGCTCGCTTTTTAAGAAAGATGTCACTATAACTTATACTCTGCTTGTAATCAGTGCTAGGCATGAACCATGGCCGTCTTACTAGACTCAGTGGAATTTGCAGCTTAAGCCATAATGACGGTCAATTTTTGCATGATTGTACTTGCAGTTGCCACGCATAAGCCTGTTGGCTTCTCCGCTGGCAGTTAATCCATTGCCGAACAATACCGTCCTACAAATCACCTAACAGTGTGGCTGCTGTTGACTCAAAACCCGATTTAGAAATACTTTTGCCCGCCTTCTTACAATTTTGTAGGACTCCTATTATCCTCTATAACTTTGTGCAATAAACCGTATCAAACACCTTAATAGGCTCAAACCTACTGCAAACATCTATAGTTCTTCCTGTTTAAGGGACTTATTTGGTGATTGTTGGTGATCTCCTTGATCAGCTGATCTATCGGGAAACTCGCCTAGATTTGTCTGTATAGATGCTTCTTCAATCCAAACTCCGTTGACCATTCTTGGATTATGTTCAGTGACAACTTCTAGTTGGCCGGCACCGTGGCTGTTTTCCATGCCAATTAGTTCACGTGCTCGCTCCCAGTACTCAAGATCATTACCCATGGGTTTTCCATTAGTTTCCCAAAGGTGATAAGCCCTCTCGCGAATTTTCTCCTCAAGAGCGCTGTCCTCTTCAAGTGGATTGTAAGACATCGTCATGTTCCTCCTGATGTCACAACCACCAAATCAACATTAGGTTCAATCAATAAGTTATCTCAACGCGAGAAATGAAGGGAACGCGATGGTAGGCAGCTGTCACGGCAGCGCGAGAATGGCGCTGTAAGCTCAAATCCAAACATTTCGTATTTGAACTAATTTGAAGGGCTTGCTCGGTGAGTTCCTAACTTGACTGACACTGCTGACTAGGTTGGAGGCTGGCATCCAAGGCGTCCTGTCAGGAACACCAACACCCGCAAGCCAGCCGGCGCAGCCCCAGCTCTCAGTATAAGGTTGAGCCAAGGCCTCACCCAGATTACCAACTGGGGCTGGTCAGGTAATTGGCAGGGGTTTGTGCGGGGCGGTCGCCGCACTTACGGCCCGGAACGCGGGCACCGACGTGCTACTGGCGGAGCGGGATGATGCTCCCAAAAGCATAACCTCGTTGTCCCAGGGTCTAACTTGCGCTGCGGGCACTTAGCCGCAATGCGACGGGGACGTCGGAAGCAGCCCCAAGATGGGTTGCAAATAGATGCATGTTGATTTTTGTTGAGAACTGACCCGGCGTTTTCGTCGAGAATTGACCCGGCTTGCGCTACTTCCCGCTTGCTGCGGGCTTGGGTCAAGTGGGTGTTTTGGTCTTCTTCGTCCTCCCTTCAGCCGAGCTGTTCCGGAACCTGAAGCTGTCGTTGCCGGTTTCCAGGATGTGGCAGTGATGGGTGAGCCGGTCGAGCAGCGCGGTGGTCATCTTGGTGTCGCCGAACACCTGGCCCCACTCGCTGAAGCTGTCAGGCGACAGGGTAAACCCATCCACCGACGACATCAGGAACCCAGCCACTC
>CAXSAX010000008.1:0-102591 GCA_964235495.1 uncultured Acetobacteraceae bacterium
AGCCGGACTATATCAGCATGTCGGATGCCGAGCTGCTGCGCATCATCAACGAACCGCCGCAGCCCGATAGCGGATAGCCACCGCCGCCCCGTCGTCCGGCGCTTGCAATTGCCGGCGTCTGGGCCAACCATCCTGTCATGTCGGGCTTTCCCTCCCGTGTGAAGGCCGTACTCGGGCCGACGAACACGGGCAAGACTCACCTCGCCATCGAGCGGATGCTCGCGCACTCGTCGGGAATCATCGGCTTCCCGCTGCGGTTGCTGGCGCGGGAGAACTACGACCGCATGGTGGCCAGCAAGGGCGTCAAGAACGTCGCGCTCATCACCGGCGAGGAGAAGATCGTCCCGCCGGGCGCGCGCTGGCACGCCTGCACGGTGGAAGCCATGCCGCTGGACCGGGCGGCCGAGTTCGTGGCGGTGGACGAGATTCAGCTCTGCGCCGACGCCGACCGCGGCCACATCTTCACCGACCGCCTGTTGCACGCCCGCGGCATGGTGGAGACCATGTTCCTCGGCGCGGAGACCATCCGCCCCCTGCTGCAGCGCCTGGTGCCGCAGGCCGAGATCGAGACCCGCCCCCGCCTGTCCCAGCTGCGCTTCGCCGGGCCCGAGAAGCTGGTCCGCCTGGCGCCGCGCACCGCCGTCGTCGCGTTCTCCGCCGGCGAGGTGTACGCCATCGCCGAGCTGATCCGCCGCCGCCGCGGCGGCTGCGCCGTGGTGATGGGCCGGCTGTCGCCACGCACCCGCAACGCCCAGGTGGCGCTCTACCAGGACAAGGAGGTGGACTTCCTGGTGGCGACCGACGCGATCGGCATGGGCCTCAACATGGACGTGGACCACGTGGCGTTCGCCCGCCTGGGCAAGTTCGACGGCCACCGCCCCCGCCGCCTGGCCGCCTCCGAGGTGGCGCAGATCGCCGGGCGGGCCGGGCGGGGCATGCGGGACGGCACGTTCGGCACCACCGCCGGGTGCGCCCCGATCGACGAGGAGCTGGCGGACGCGGTGGAGAACCACCGGTTCGAGCCGCTGGAGCAGCTGGCCTGGCGCAACAGCGAGCTGGATTTCGGCCACGTGGACGGCTTGCTCGCCAGCCTGCAACGCGGCCCGCCGCGCCCCGGCCTGGTGCGCGGGCGGGACGCCTCGGACCTGGAGACCCTGGAGCAGCTCGCGCGTGAGGAGGAGGTGCGCCACCTGGCCGCCGGCCGCCGCCGCACCCGGCTGCTGTGGGACGCCTGCCAGATTCCCGACTTCCGCAAGCTGGCCGACGACAGCCATGCCCGCTTCTGCGCCCGCGTGTTCGGCCATATGGCGCGCGAGGGCCACCTGCCGGCCGACTGGCTGGACGGCCAGCTGGCCACCCTGGACCGCGCCGACGGCGACATCGACACCCTGATGCAGCGGCTGTCCGGCGTGCGGGTGTGGTCCTACATCGCAGCCCGGCCAGATTGGGTGAAGGACGCCGCCGGCATGGCGGAACGGGCGCGGGCGGTGGAGGACAAGCTGTCCGACGCGTTGCACGAGAAGCTGACCGCGCGCTTCGTAGACCGCCGCTCCACCCTGCTGATCCGCCGGCTGGAGAATGCCGAAGGCGAGAGCCTGCTCTCCGCCGTCACCCCGCGCGGCGAGGTGGTGGTGGAAGGCCACTCGGTCGGCCACATCGAGGGGTTCGCCTTCAGCCCCGACCCGGCGGCCGTCGGCGACGAGAAGCGCCTGGTGCTACGCGCCGCCCGCCGCTCCCTGCGCCAGGAGATGCCGCGCCGGGTCGAGGCGCTGGCGTCGGCGCCGGACGGCGACATCAGCCTCGCGCCGGACGGGCGGCTCGGCTGGGGCGGCGGTTCGATCGGCCGGCTGCGCCCCGGCGCCAGCCTGCTACGCCCTCAGGCGGAGGTGAACGACAGCGAGTACCTGGACGGGGCGCAGCGCGAACGGGTGCGCGCCCGCCTGCAAGCCTTTACCGTCGCCACCGTGGAGGCGGACCTGGCGCCGCTGCTGCGCCTGGCCGCCGTGGCGGACCCGGCGTTGCGCGGCCCGCTGCACCAGCTGAACGAGCAGGGCGGCGTGTCGCCCCCGGTGCCGCTGTCGCCGCCGGACCGGATGCGGCTGAAGGCGCTCGGCGTGCGGGCCGGGCGGTTCGGCCTGTTCAGCCCGGCGGCGCTGAAGCCGCGCGCCATGGCATTGCGCGCCCTGCTCTGGGCGGTGGCGCACCGCCTGCCGCCGCCCGGCCTGCCCGCGCCGGGCCTCGTGTCGCTGGCGCCCCCGGCAGACTGGCCGCCGGGCTTCGCCGCCGCCATGGGCTGGATGAACGCCGGCCCCGTGCTGCTGCGGCTGGACGTGGCGGAGCGCATCGCGGCCGAGCTGGCCTACGCCACCCGCCGCGGCGTCACGGCGCTGCCGCCCGGCCTCGCCTCCCGCCTGTCGATCCGCGCCGACCTGCTGCCCGCCGTGCTGCGGGCGCTGGACGTGCGGGTGCTGCCGGGCACCACGATGCAGGCCGACATGTTCGGCCCGCCCGCGCCGCCCATGCTGGCCGCCGGCGCCGGGCGCCTCACCCAGCGGGCCCGGCCCACGCCCAGCCCCATGCCGGCCCGCGCCGACGGGCCGTTCGCGGCGCTGGCCGCGCTGCGCCGGTAATTGAGCGGCGAGGACCGTGAGTGGCAGCGCTTAGACAAGTGGCTGTGGTGCGCGCGGTTCCTGAAGCTGCGGACCAGCTGCGCCCGCTGGGTGGCGGAGGGCGCCATCCGCATCAACCGGCAGCCCACCGACAAGCCGCATGCCCGCCTGCGTCCCGGCGACGTGCTGACCCTGCCGGTGGCCGGAGGCGTGCGGGTGGTGCGCGTGCTGGCGCTGGCGGCCCGGCGCGGCCCGGCGCCGGAAGCCCGCGGCCTGTACGAGGAACTCGCGGAGCCCGGCGTGCAGGCTTGTGCGGGGGATGAAACGGCGGCATGACGCCCCACCTGAGTGGCCCTTATTCCGAGTGCTGGAGCCTGCCGCATGACCTACGTGGTCACCGAGAACTGCATCAAGTGCAAGTACATGGACTGCGTGGAGGTGTGCCCCGTCGATTGCTTCTACGTCGGCGAGAACATGCTGATGATCCACCCCGACGAGTGCATCGACTGCGGCGTGTGCGAGCCCGAGTGCCCCGCCGAGGCCATTGTGCCGGACAGCGATGACCGCGCGGCGGCCTGGGCCGAGCAGAACCGCACCTTCGCGCTGCAATGGCCCAACATCACCCGCAAGGGCCAGCCGCCGCCGGACGCCGACGAGTGGAAGGACAAGCCGGGCAAGGCCGCGTTGTTCTCCGCCAACCCGGGCTAGCCGGTAAAGCCGCTGGAGGCCGTCCTTCGCCAGGGCTGACGAAGGCCCTGCGATGTGTTATGTGCAGTGCGGCAACGTGCGCCTTCGCGGTCATCCGCCCGTTCCATGGCGGCTGCGGCCAGGCAGCAACGCCTTGCCCAATCCTGGCAACGGTCGGCGGAGGTTTGCATGGCGAAAACCAGCACGGGCGGCGCGGACAAGCCCAAACCCGCGCCGTCCCGCACCCGGCGGCCCGCGCCTGGCAAGGACGCCGCCGCCCAGACGGAGTTGAACACCATAGCCAAGACTGATCCGATCGCCCTCGATGAGGGTATTGCCGCCACCGCCGCCGAACCCCTGGCCCTGGACGAGGTCGAGCTGGTGCCGGAGCTGGGCGACGAGGTTGAGCTGGTGCCGGAGCTGGACGCGGCTGAGGCCGACCTGATCGGCCTGCCCGATGCGGCCTCCGATCTCGGCGAGGAAGTGGAGGCGATTGCCGACGAGGACCTGGAGGCCGCCATCGCGCCGCCGGCTGAGGAGGAGGAAGAGGAGGAAGACGACCTGCCGCGGGTGCCGCACCGCGTGGCGCCCCGCATGCCGGGCCACATGCCCGGCGTCCCCAACCGTCCGATCATGCACGCCCGCCTGCCGGCGAAGGCGGAGATTTTCCATGAGGGCGACCATGTCGTCTATCCGACCCACGGCGTCGGCAAGGTGGAGCGGATCGCCACGGAGGAGATCGCCGGCCACAAGCTGGAGCTGATTCACATCACCTTCGAGGAGAACCGGATGACGCTGCGCGTGCCGGTGTCGAAGGCGCGCTCCGCCGGCTTGCGCAAGCTGGCGACGCGCAAGATGTTCGACGATGCGATGACGGTGCTGAAGGGCCGGGCGCGGATCAAGCGCACCATGTGGTCCCGCCGGGCGCAGGAATACGAGGCCAAGATCAACAGCGGCGACCCGATTGCGATCGCCGAGGTGGTGCGGGACCTGCACCGCAACGCCGGGCAGCCGGACCAGAGCTTCAGCGAACGGCAAATCTATGAAGCGGCGATGGATCGGCTGGGGGCCGAGCTGGCGGCGCTGGACAAGACCGACAAGCCGACGGCGATGACCAAGCTGGGGGACTTCCTCAAGACGGTGTAGCGAAGCGCGCCGTCCTGCCGGAAGGCGAATCCCTCCGGACGCTTGGTGGTTTGCCTATGAAAAGGCCCCGGAACTTGCGTTACGGGGCCTGCTTCACGCGGCTCGCAAGCTGATCAGTTATTGTTGCTGCGCCCGCCGGTGAGCTGCAGCAGCAGCATGAACAGGTTAATGAAGTTCAGGTAGAGGCTCAGCGCATCGTACACGCTGCGCTTGGCCGCCTGCTCCTGGCCCTCGGCGTGGGCGAACTGCGTGTAGGTCAGCTTGATGCGCTGGGTGTCGTAGGCGGTGAGGCCCACGAACACGAGCACGCCCGCGATGCTGATCATGAACTGCAGCCCGCTGCTGCCGATGAACATGTTGACCACGCTCGCGAGGATGACGCCGATCAGCCCCATCATCAGGAACGAGCCCATGCCCGACAGGTCCCGCCGGGTCGTGTAGCCCACCACGCTCATCGCGCCGAACGTGCCGGCGGTGATGAAGAAGGTGCGCACGATCGACTCGCCGCTGTAGAGCAGGAAGATGGAGGTGAGGCTGGCGCCCATCGCCGCGCAGAACGCCCAGAAGATGCCTTGGACGGCGGTGCGCGACAGCCGGTTCACGCCGAACTGCAGCACCAGCACGAAGGCGAGCGGCGCGAACATGGCCACCAGCGCCAACGGGCCCTGCACGTGCCGCATGCCGTACGGCGTCTCGCGCAGCGGATAAAAGTAGTTGATCAGCGAGGTGTTGGCGACGCCGTAGGCCACGACGCCGGTCAGCAGCAGGCCAGATGTCATCCAGTTATAGACGCGCAGCATGTAGGCGCGCAGCCCGGCGTCGAGTGCGGCGGCACTCGTGGCGCTGGCCGGCGCGTACGTGCGTAGGTCGGGGGTGTAGGCCATGGCCCGGACATTCCTCAAAATGGGGCGAGATGCCCCGTTGCTGCTATGTTGGCCGAGTCGAGGCGGCGAGCAAGACAAATCGATGGCAGGTTGCGCCGCTTTAACCCGTTACCCGTTGCGCAGATGCGGCGCCGGACGCACCCGCAGCGCCGCCGCCGTGCCGGCATAGCCGAATCCCAGCATCAGCAGCACGCACCCGCCCACCGTCGCGGCCAGCACGCCGGGCAGGAACGACCATGGTTCCCGCAGCAGGAAACGCATCACGCCCCAGCTCGCCAGCGTGCCGAGTCCCGCCGCGATCAGCCCGGCGGTGGCCCCGATGGCGCCGAACTCCACCAGCCAGGCGGTGCGAATCTGCCCCCGCGTGGCGCCCAGCGTCTTCAGCACCACCGCCTCCGCCACTCGCCGCCGCTGCCCCGCCGCCACCGCGCCGGCCAGCACCAGCGCGCCCGACGCGAGCGTGACCGACCCCGTGGCCGCCAGCGCCGTCGCCAGCTTGCGCACCAGCTCCGCCACCGATTGCAGGATGTCCGCCACCCGGATGCCGGTCACGTTCGGCAGCGCGTCCGTCACGGTGCGCAGCAGCGCCGCATCGCCGCCCGGGGCGTCCCGGACGGTCGCGATGTGCATGTGCGGCGCATGCTCCAGCAGCCCGGGCGAGGCGACCAGGGCGAAGTTGATCGCCAGCTGCCGCCACTGGATGGCGCGCAGGTTGGCGACCGTGAAATCGATGTCGCGACCGAGCACGTTCAGGCGTATGGTGTCGCCCGGCTTGATGCCCCAGCCTTCGCCCAGACCCGAATCCAAGGAGAGCAGCGGTTTGCCCGCATAGTCAGCCGGCCACCATTGCCCCGCCACCACGGCCGAGCCGTCCGGCACCGCCGCGGCGTAGGTCAGCCCCCGGTCGCCGCGCAGCGCCCACTGGCTGTCTGGCTTGACGTGCACCTGGTCCACCGGCACGCCGTTCAGCGCCACCACCCGGGCACGCAGGCTCGGCACCTGATGCAGGTCGGACACCCCCGGCTGGCTGCGCACCAGCTGCTCGAAGCGGGCCAGCTGCTCGTTCTGGATGTCGATGAAGAAGAACGACGGCGCCTGCTCCGGCAGCTCGCCCAGGATTTGCCGGCGGATGTTGCCCTGGATCAGCGCCACAGCGGCCAGCGTGGTCAGCCCCAGGCCGAGCGCCACCAGCAGCAGCGGCGCTTGGCTGGCCGGGCGGTGCAGGTTCGCCACCCCCAGTCGCCAGGCGAGCGGGCGGCGCAGCCGCACCCGGCGGGCCGCCGCCATCAGGCCAGCGGCTCCCGCGCGGAACAGCAGCAGCGTGACGGCGGCGCTGCCGCAGAACCACAGCGCAAACCCGCGGTCGGGCGCCGTGCCGACCACGATGCCGACCAGCAGCGCCACCGCCAGCCCATTGGCGATCCACACCCCGGCCGGCACGCCGCGCCCGGCCGGCAGCAGCGCGTCCCGGAACAGCGCCGCCCCCGGAATTTGCACCGCCCGCGCCAGCGGCCACAGCGCGAACGCCCCCGCCGTCAGCAGGCCATACGCCGCCGCCACCGCCAGCGGCCCGGCATACACCCCGCCCGCTGCCGGTACCGGCAGCAGAGAGCCGAACAGCGCCAGCCCCGCCACCGGAAGCGCCGCCCCCGCTGCCACGCCGAGCGCCACCCCGGCGGTGCAGAGCAGCCCCACCTGCACCAGGAACACGCGCAGGATCAGCCCGGACGGCGCACCCAGGCAGCGCAGCGTCGCCACGGTGCGGGCGCGGGCCTCCATCCAGGCGCGCACCCCCGTGGCCACGCCGATGCCGCCCACCAGCAGGGAGCACAGCCCCACCAGCGAGAGGAACAAGCTGGTCTGCTCGACCGCGCGCTCGACGCCGGGTGCGGCCTCCGTGGCGTCCCGGATGCGCCAGCCGGAGCCGGGGAAGGCGGCGCGGATGTCGGCGGCGAAGGCGGCGGGCGCCGCACCCGGCCGCAGCAGCAGCCGCCAATCGTAGTTCAGCAGCGAGCCGGCCTGCACCAGCCCGGTGGCCGGCAGCGCCGTGTCCGCGATCAGCACGCGCGGCCCCAGGATGGCGAGGCCGTTGGCGTGGTCCGGCTCCTTGGTGAGCGCGGCGCGGAGGGTGAAGCTCGCCTCGCCGATCCGCACCGTATCGCCGGGATGCAGGCCCAGCCGCTCCAGCACCAGCGGGTCGGCCGCCACGCCGCCCTGCAACGCGGCGGGCAGCGGCATCGCCGGGGCCAGCACGGTGCTGCCGACCAGCGGATAGGCGGCATCGACGGCCTTCAGCTCGATCAGCTGGCGGTCGCCGGAGGGCGCCACCAGCAGAGAGCGCATGGTGACGATCTCCGACACCCGGGCGCCGCGGTCCGTCAGCCAGGCGTGCAGCGCGTCCGGCAAGGGCTGGCCGCCGCCGTCGATGGACAAGTCGCCGCCGAGCAGCGCGCGGCCGTCGCTGGCGAGTCCCTGGTCCACCGCAGCGCGCAAGCTGCCGACGGCGGCGATGGCGGCCACCCCCAGCGCCAGGCAGGCCAGCACGATGCGGATGCCGCGCAGGCCGCCGCGCAGGTCCCGCAGCGCCAGCCGCCAGGCCAGGCTCACGCGACCGGCTCCGACACCCGGCCGTCGGCGATCCGCACCTGGCGGCCGCAGCGGGCGGCGAGCGCCGGGTCGTGGGTGATGAGCAGCAGGGTGGTGCCGTGCTCGGCCTGCATGGCGAACAGCAGGTCCATCACGGTGTGGCCGGTGGCGGCGTCCAGGTTGCCGGTCGGCTCGTCCGCCAGCAGCAGCCGCGGCGCGGGGGCGAAGGCGCGGGCCAGCGCCACGCGCTGCTGCTCGCCGCCCGAGAGCTGGCCGGGCAGGTGGGTCAGCCGATGGCCCAGCCCGACCGCGCGCAGGCTGGCGGCGGCACGGGTCGCCGCGTCCGGCACCTGCGCCAGCTCCAGCGGGATGGAGACGTTCTCCAGCGCCGTCATGGTGGGGATGAGGTGGAAGGCTTGGAACACGATGCCCACCGTGTCCCGGCGGAAGCGGGCCAGGGCGTCTTCGTTCAGGGCGGTCAGGTCCTGGCCGGCCACGGTCACGCTGCCGCCGGTGGCGCGCTCCAGCCCGGCCAGCACCATCAGCAAGCTGGTCTTGCCGGAGCCGGAAGGCCCCACGATGCCGACCGCCTCGCCCGCGGCCACCTCCAGGTCGATGCCGGCCAGGATGTTGACCGGCCCGGCGGCTGCGGGCACGGTCAGCTGGAGGCCGCGCACCTGGACGAGCGGTGCCGCGGTTGGGGAAGGCAGGATGGTGTCCATGGTCACCCCATATGGTTCCAGGCCCGCCTGGGCGAGGGCCACCGTGGCGTTGCTGCTGATTTTCGCGCTCGTGGCGGCGCAGGCCCGCCCCGCCTTCGCCCGCCCGGTCAAGCTGCTGGTGTTCGGCGACTCGCTGGCCGCCGGCTACGGCCTGGCGGAGGCCGACGGCTTCCAAGCCCAGCTGGGCGGCGCACTGAAGGCGGACGGGTTCGACGTGCAAATCCTGGACGGCGGCGTGTCCGGCGACACCACCGCCGGCGGCCGCTCCCGGCTGGACTGGGCGCTGACCGACAAGCCGGACGCGGCGCTGGTGGAGCTGGGCGGCAATGACGGGCTGCGCGGCACCGACCCCAAGGACATGGAGGCCAACCTCAACGCCATCCTGGACACGCTGGCGCAAGATCACGTCCCCGCCCTGCTGTCCGGCATGGTGGCCCCGCCCAACCTGGGCGCCCCGTTCAGCCGCGAGTTCCGCGCCGTGTTCGCCCGGCTCGGCAAGCGCCCCGGGCTGCTCTACGACCCGTTTTTCCTCGACGGCGTGGCCGGGGACCCGGCGCTCAACCAGCCGGACCGCATCCACCCCAACCCGGCGGGGGTGAAAAAGGTGGTCGCGCGCATCAAGCCGATGGTGGAGCGGCTGCTGCGCGAGGTGCCGGGGGAGTCGTGAGGCTCTTCGTGGCGCTCGGCCTGCCGGGGGAGGTTCGCAAGCAGCTGTCCCGCTGGTCGGTGGCGCTGCCCGGCGCGCGCTGGCTGCAGCCCGAGACCTATCACCTGACGCTGCGTTTCATGGGCGACATCCCCGGCCACCGCGCCGAGGATCTGGACGAGGCGCTGGCCGCCCTGCGCGGACGCCCGTTCAGCCTCCAGCTCGGCGGCGTCGGCCTGCACGAAAAGGCCGGCCGGCCGCAGACGCTGTGGGCGGGGGTGGAGCGCAGTCAGCAGCTGGACCACTTGCAGGCCAAGATCGAGACGGCGGTGCAGCGCGTGGGCTTCGAGCCCGAGCGGCGGCGGTTCAACCCGCACGTCACGCTGGCCCGGCTGGACAATGCAGCGCCTGACACCCTGGTCAGGTGGGTGCAGGCGCACAACCTGTTGCGGGCCGGCCCGGTGGCGGTGGAGCACTTCACCCTGTTCTCGTCCCAACTGGGCAAGGACGGCGCGGCCTACACGCCCGAGGTGGATTACCCGCTTGCTCGATGACCTGCACACCGCCGCCGCCGAGGCCCGCGCCTGCACCGCCTGCGCCGCGGTGCTGCCGCTCGGCCCCCGCCCGATCCTGCGGGTGAGCACCACGGCCAAGCTGCTGATTGCCAGCCAGGCGCCGGGCACCAAGGTGCATGCCAGCGGCACCCCCTGGACGGACGAGAGCGGCAAGCGGCTGCGCGGCTGGCTGGGGCTGACGCCGGAGGAGTTCTACGACGGCGCCAAGGTGGCGATCCTCCCGATGGGGCTGTGCTATCCCGGCCGCCTGCCGCAGGGCGGCGATGCGCCGCCGCGGCCGGAATGCGCCCAGCTCTGGCGTCCCCGGCTGCTCGGGCTGATGCCGCAGCTGGAGCTGACGCTGCTGGTCGGCAGCTACGCCCAGGCGGATGCGCTGGGCCGCGGCATGATGACGGAGCGGGTGCGGGCGTGGCGGGACCACTTGCCGCGGTTCTTCCCGTTGCCGCATCCGTCCTGGCGCACCGGGGTGTGGGAGACGCGCAACCCATGGTTCGTGACGGACGTGCTGCCCGGCCTGCGGGAGGCGGTGGCGCGGGTGCTGGCAGGGTAGCTCACGCGGCTCTGGCGACCTCATCGCCCACCCGAACTTCGCCGCCCTCGACCACCTGCGCTGTCAGCCCGCCATGGCCGCGCACCGCGTTGTAGCCGCCCACCCCCAGGATCGCCTCCATGCGCGAGCACGGGTGGCATTCCCCCGTCACCTGCAGCACCGCCGTCCCGATCCGCACGCGGCACTGCTTCAGCGCCAGCAGGTTGATGCCGGCCACCAGGATGTTGCGCCGCAGCTCCTCCGGCGTCACAGCATCCCGCCCCAGGAACCCGGCGATGGCTGCCAGGTCCTCCGCCGCCAGCAGCGTCACCTGGCGGCCTCCCTCCGGCTGGCCCTGCCAGCGGTCTCCCGCCAGCCCGACGCCCGGCTGCAAGGACGCGGACGGCACGGACAGCACCGGCCGCCGCCGCTCCGGCCGCAGGCCGATCCAGCGCACGATGCCGGGCCGCATGGGCGCGGACAGCAGCCGGGCCAGCGGGGAGGCCGGATTCAGCATGGGGGACGGCGTCCCTTCCTCAACAATGAACGCTGCGTTAACGGTGACAACTCCGCTGTGCACCCCAAGTGGCTTTTGCGGCGTTGCTGCACCGTCTCACCTGACAGAAGGCAAGGTTCATCAATGCTCGCACTGCCCGACCCGAGGCTTCCTGCTCACCGCACATGGGGTGTGCCGGGTTGACCCGCGCAAGCGCGCAGCGCCGGGTCGGCATCGTCGGAGCCGGGCCGGGCGGGTTGGCGGCGGCGATGCTGCTGGCCCAGGCGGGTGCGGACGTCACCATCTTCGAGCGGCACGGCAGGGTCGGCGGCCGGTCCGCCACCATCGAAGCGCCCAGCGAGGTTGGCACGTTCCGCTTCGACATGGGGCCGACTTTCTTCCTGTATCCCCGCGTGCTGGCGGACATCTTCGCCGCCTGCGGCCGGGACCTCGACCGCGAGGTGGAGCTGATCCGGCTCGACCCGCAATATCACTTGGTGTTCGAGGCTGGCGGCGAGATTCAGGCCACCGGCGACATGGCGCGGCTGGCCGAGGAGGTGGCGCGCCTCGCCCCGGCCGACGCCGCCGCCCTGCCGCGCTTCATGGCCGACAACCGCGCCAAGCTGGCCGCTTTCAGGCCGATCCTGGAGATGCCGTTCAACGGGCCGCGAGACCTGTTCCGCAAGGATTTGCTGAAGTCGGTCAAGCTGCTGCGCCCGCACCGCACGGTGGACAGCGACCTCGGCACCTATTTCAGCGACGAGCGGGTGCGGCTCGCCTTCTCGTTCCAAGCCAAGTACCTGGGCATGTCGCCGTTCCGCTGCCCCAGCCTGTTCACCATCCTGTCGTTCATGGAATACGAGTTCGGCGTGTTCCACCCTCGCGGCGGCTGCGGCGCGGTGATGACGGCGATGGAGCGCATCGCCCGTGACATGGGCGTGCAATTCCGCATGGAAGAGCCGGTGCAGGAAATCCTGTTCGAGGGCCGTCGCGCCACCGGGGTGCGCACCGCCGAAGGTGCCGAGCAGTTCGACGCGCTGGTCATCAATGCGGATTTCGCGCAGGCCATGAGCACCCTGGTGCCCGACCGCCTGCGTCGCCGCTGGACGGACCGCAAGCTGGCGACCAAGAAATACTCTTGCTCCACGTTCATGCTGTACCTCGGCATTAAGGGCGACCTGCCGGACCTGTCGCATCACACGATCTACCTGTCCAAGGAATACCGCCGCAACGTGCAGGACATCGAGGACGGGCTGGTGCCGCCGGGCGAGCCGTCGCTCTATGTCCAGAACGTCTGCGTTACCGATCCAGCGATGGCGCCGCGCGGCTACTCCACGCTGTACGTGCTGGTCCCGGTGGGCAACCGCGTGGGCGCCGGCATCGATTGGGCGGCTGAGAGCGCCGGCTACCGCGCCGCCACCTTGAAGCGGCTGGAGAAGCTCGGCATCCACGACATTGAGCAACGCATCGTGTTCGAGAAGATGACGACGCCCACCGATTGGGAGGCCGATCTCGACGTATATCGCGGCGCCACCTTCAACCTTGCGCACTCCTTGAAGCAGATGCTGCACTTCCGCCCGCGCAACCGCTTCGAGGACCTGGACGGCGTGTACCTGGTTGGCGGCGGCACTCACCCCGGCAGCGGCCTGCCGGTGATCTTCGAGAGCGCCCGCATCACCAGCCGCCTGCTGGCCGACGATTTGGGACTGCAGCCGCACTGGGCCCCGTCGCTGATGGCGGCCCCCGAGTATGAACCCGCCCTAGCGGAGACGGTATGAGCAAGATGGACCCGGTCGGCATCATCGGCGGCGGCTTGGGCGGCCTGGCGGCGGCGTGCACCCTGGCGGCACGCGGCCACCGGGTGGTCCTGTTCGAGAAGAACGACTGGGTGGGCGGCAAGGCGGCCGAGTTCGAGCAGGGCGGCTACCGGTTCGACATGGGGCCGACCATCCTCACCGTGCCGGCCGTGCTGCGCCGCATCTTCGCCGAGGCTGGGCGCGACCTGGACCAGGCGATGGACCTCCGCCGGCTGGACCCGCAATGGCGCTGCTTCTTTGACGACGGCTCCCAGCTGGACCTGACCGAAGACACCGAGCGGATGGCGGCTAACCTGGACGCCTACAGCCCCGGCCAATCCCAGGGCTACCGTGACTTCCTGCGCATGAGCGAGGGGCTGCACGATGTCAGCCAGAAGTTCTTCTTCTGGCGTTCGGTCGAGGACATCCGTGACACGATGGACCTCAAGAAGAACATGGACCTGGCCACGCTGAAGGATGTGCTGAGCCTGCGCATGGGCAGCACGGTCGCCGGCCAAATCCGCAAGAGGGTGTCCGACCCGCGCGTGTCGCAGATGCTGGACCATTTCGTGCAGTACGTCGGTTCCTCGCCCTACAACTCGCCGGCCGTGCTGTGCTCCATTGGGCACATGCAAACCGATGGCGGCATCTGGTATCCCATGGGGGGCACCCGCGCCGTGCCGGTAGCGCTGGCCAAGCTGGCGGAGGAACTGGGCGTCGAGATGCGGCTCTCGACCGGAATCCGGCGCATCGTGTCCGACCGCGGGGTAGTCAGCGCCGTTGAGACGGAGGCGGGCGAGACGGTTCCGGTCTCCAACGTGGTGTCCAACATGGACAGCGTGCGCACCTACCAGGAACTGGTCGGCGGCAAGCCGGCCGCCAGCTTTGCCAAGCGCTGGAAGCGGGACCCGGCGTGTTCCGGCGTCGTGCTCTACCTCGGCCTGAACAAGGGCTACGACCACCTGGCCCACCACGGATTTGTCTTCTCCAAGAACCCGGAGGAAGAGTTCGACTGGATTTACAACAAGGGTGAGCCTGCGCCGGACCCGACCTGCTACATCGCAGCCCCTGCCCGCACCGAACCCGGCGTGGCCCCGCCCGGCGGCGAGTCGCTCTACGTGCTGGTGCATACGCCCTACCTCCGCCCGCATCATGATTGGACGGAGATGCTGCCCAAGTACCGCAAGGTGATCCTGGAAAAGCTGGCCCGTTGCGCCGGGATGCCCGACCTGGAAAGCCGCATCGTGGTCGAACGGACGCTCACCCCCGCGGATATCCATGAGCGCTATCGGGTGCTGAACGGCGCGATCTACGGCCTGGCCAGCCACGGCCGGTTCTTCGGCGCGTTCAAGCCCGGCAACCGCTCGCGCGACCTGGCCGGATTGTATCTCGCCGGCGGCGCGGCCCACCCTGGGCCGGGCATGCCGATGGTGCTCATGTCCGGCTGGATCGCCGCCGACAGCCTGGACCGGGACCGCGCCTCCAACGCCGTGCCCCTGAGCGCCTGAAGCCTGAGCGCCTGAAGTCCCTCCCATTCCGCGCTTGCGGAAGGGGGCCGGGCCAGGGCACGTGCTCCTATGCTTGATGCAAACGCCATCATGGCCCGCCGGTCGGAACGGCTGTTCCGGCTGTTCGCGGTCTACCTCCGCTGGTATGCCGGCCGTCGGCTGCACGCCGTCCGCATGTCCCGAACCGGCCTGCCGCACGCTGCCGCCGGGCAGCCGCTGATCGTGTACTCCAACCACCCCTCCTGGTGGGACCCGGCCATCTATATCCTGCTCTGCGACATGCTGTTTCGCGGGCGTGCCGGCTACGGCCCGATGGATGGGGCGGCGTTGGGCAAGTACGGCGTGCTCGAACGCATGGGCGTGTTCGGCGTGGCGCAGGACGATAAGCGCGGCGCGGCGCAGTTCCTGCGCACCTCGCTCGCCGTGCTCGAAACGCCGTCCACCATGCTGTGGGTCACGGCCGAGGGCAGCTTCAACGACTGCCGCAGCCGCCCGGTCCGCTTGCGTCCTGGCCTGGCGCACTTGGCCCGCCGGGTGCCGGGTGCCGTCATCCTGCCGCTCGCCCTGGAATACACGTTCTGGAACGAGAGTCAGCCGGAAGCCTTGCTGCGGTTCGGCGAGCCCTTGCAGCACCGTGACGGCACCGTCGCCGATTGGACGCAGCGCCTGGAAGCTGCGCTGGCTGCGACCATGGACACCCTGGCCGCCGAGTCGATGACCCGTGACCCCGCGCTGTTCCAACCCCTGGTGCGGGGCGGCGCCGGGATTGGCGGCTTGTACGATTCCTGGCGCTGGCTGCGGGCCACCGCCTCGGGACATCGCTTCGACGCCAGCCATGAGGGCAAGATTTGAACACGCTCGGCCTGATCGCCCTCTTGCTGGCAGCTGGCCCCTGCCTGCTGGCGCTGATGAACCTGCGTGACTTCCGCGCTCCGGCGCCGGCTGCCGCACCCGAGCCGGTCTCCGTGCTGATCCCCGCCCGCAACGAGGAAGCCAACATCGGCGATGCCGTCGCGGCGGTGCTGGCTAGCACGGGCGTGGCGTTCGAACTGCTGGTGCTGGATGACGGCTCCACTGACCGGACGGCCGCCATCCTGGCTGGCGTCACCGATCCACGGCTGCGCGTGATCAGCGGCCCGGCGCTACCCGCCGGCTGGTCCGGCAAGCAGCATGCCTGCGCCGTGCTGGCCGCGGCCGCGCGGCACGGCCTGCTGGTGTTCACCGATGCAGACGTTCGGCTGACGCCCGATGCCCTGGTGCGGATGGCCGGGTTCATGGAACGCACGCAGGTCGGCCTGGGCAGCGGCTTCCCGCACCAGGTTGTCCGCAGCTGGTCGGAGCAGCTGCTGCTGCCGCTGATCCATTTCCTGCTGCTCGGCTTCCTGCCCATGAGCTTGATGCGGCGGCTCTCGGCGGTTGGCCTGGGAGCCGGATGCGGCCAGCTGTTCATCGCGCGCCGGGCCGCCTACGAGCGGGCGGGGGGGCACGGCGCCATCCGCGCCTCCCTGCACGACGGCATCACCCTGCCGCGCGCGTTCCGCCGGGTGGGTGAGATGACGGGGCTGTTCGACGCCACCGACCTTGCTTCCTGCCGCATGTATTCCTCGGCGGCGGAGCTGTGGTCCGGCCTGGGCAAGAACGCGACGGAGGGGATGGCCCGGCCGCTGCCGCTGCTGGTCTGGACCGTGTTGCTCGGGGGCGGGCAGGTGTTGCCGGGCTTGTTGATGCTGACCGCGCCCAGCACGGCGGCCCTGGCCGCCCTGGTGCTGTCGATTGGGCTGCGCCTGGTGCTTGCTGTGCGCTTTCGCCAGCCGGAGCTGAGCGCGGTGCTGCATCCGTTTGGCATCCTGGCGCTGCTGGCCGTGCAATGGGCGGCGCTGGCCCGCTTCCTGCGCGGTCGCCCCGCCATGTGGCGTGGCCGCGCCTACCCCGCGCAATGAGCTGGCGCGTCCGCCTCGCCGCCGTGGCAGCCTTCCCTTTGCTTGCCTTTCCAGTCTTAGCCGAACCCGGCGGCGTGGATGTCACCGTGACGGGGGTGCGCTCCTCGGCGGGGCATGTGCTGGTCGCGATCTGCGATCGCCAAACCTTCTTGCAGGAGACGTGCCGCTACCGCGGGCGTGCGCCAGCCAGCCTTGGCGCTGTCGCCGTTCACGTGGACGGCGTGCCGCCAGGGACCTACGCCGCGCAGGCCTACCAAGACGAAAACGACGACAGGAAGATCGACCGCAACTTCCTTGGCATTCCCAAGGAGGGGATCGGCTTTTCCAATGACGCCAAGATGCGGTTTGGCCCGCCCTCTTTCGCCGATGCGGCCTTCAGCCTGGGCCCGCAGGGCGGACGAGTCCAGTTTGCGCTGCGCTACCTCGACTAGAAGTTGGCTGCGGGACGTCGAGGGTCAGTTGCTGGCGTGGGCCATGGTTATCTTGGGCTGCCCCTGGTTCAGCCCCGCCTCGATCGACAGGGCCAGCGCATCCGCGACGCAGCGGTAGCCAAGGTCGTTCATGTGGACGCTGTCGCCGGCCAGGAAGTGCCCATAGCCGTAGCCGTTGCGCTGCCACCCATCCATCAGGGCGCCCCGCGAGAACAGCGACACGTTGTACTTGGCGGCCAGGTCGGCCAAGGTTTGCTCCATCACCGCGTGCTCCGGCGACGCCAGGATCATCGGCGAGCGCTGATTGTCCATCAGCACCACGTCGATGCCCAGGGATTTCAGCCGCTCGATGCCGGTGGACACCAGCTTTCTGAACACGGCCGGATCGGAGTTCTCCATCGCGCCGTTCGCGCCAACCTGCCAGATGACCAGGTCGGGCCGGATCGCCAGCACGTCGCTGTCCAGCCGCGCCACCTCCTCCAGCGCGTCCTGGCCGCCGATCCCGCGGTTGATGACGGCGATGTGGGCCAGAGGGAACGCGCCCGCCATGTCCTCCTGCAACCGGGCCGGGTAGGTCCGGGCGGGGGCGGTCGCCATCCAGCCCGACGTGCTGGAAGACCCGAGCGCCACGATGGTGACCTCGGAGTTGCTGGACAGCCGCTTCTTGGTCGCGGGCACGGCCATCGGCGGGCTGTGTCCCGGCGGGCAAGCCTCATCGGCCCTGGCTGAGGGGAGGAACACCGTTCCAAGCACGGCGGCCAGCGCGCAAGCCGACACAGTTCGCAACGTTGTCATGCCGAACCATCGCACATCGGGCTTGGGGATCAAATCCGAATGGCGGGTCTTACCGTTTTTTCACGCCGTTCCACCCACCGTCATGCCGGACAGCTTGATAGTCGGCTGGCCGACGCCGACCGGCACGCCTTGGCCATTCTTGCCGCAGGTGCCGATGCCCGGGTCCAGCGCCAGGTCGTTGCCCACCATGGTCACCTTGGTCAGCGCGTCCGGCCCGTTGCCGATCAGGGTGGCGCCCTTCACCGGCGACGTGACCCGGCCGTCCTCGATCAGGTAGGCCTCGCTGGCGGAGAACACGAACTTGCCCGAGGTGATATCGACCGAGCCGCCGCCGAAGTTGACCGCATACAGCCCGCGCTTGACGGAGCGGATCATCTCCTCCGGGTCGTGCGGGCCAGCCATCATCACGGTGTTGGTCATGCGCGGCATCGGCGCGTGGGCGTAAGATTGCCGGCGGCCGTTGCCGGTGGGGGCGACCCCCATCAGCCGCGCATTCAGCCGGTCCTGGATATAGCCGCGCAGGATACCGTCCTCGATCATCACCATGCGGCCGGAGGGCGTGCCCTCGTCATCGACCGTCAAGCTGCCGCGGCGGTCCGGCATGGTGCCGTCGTCCACCACGGTAACGCCGGGTGCGGCGATGCGCTGCCCCAGCAGGCCGGAAAAAGCGGAAGTCTTCTTGCGGTTGAAGTCGCCTTCCAGCCCGTGCCCCACCGCCTCGTGCAACAGGATGCCGGGCCAGCCGGAGCCGAGCACCACCGGCATCTCGCCCGCCGGGGCCGGGCGGCTCTCCAAGTTGACCAGGGCCTGCCGCAGCGCCTCGTCCACGCCCGCGCGCCAGGTCTCCTCCGTCAGCAGCCGCGCGTAGCCGAAGCGGCCGCCCGTGCCGTGGCCGCCCGTCTCGCGCCGGCCGTCCTGCTCCACCACGACGGAGATGTTCAACCGCACCAGCGGACGGATGTCGGCCACCCGGCTGCCATCGCCGCGCATGACCTGCACCGCCTGCCACTCGCCGTACATGGTGGCCGAGACCTGCTTCACCCGTGGGTCCTTGGACCGGGCATACTCGTCGATCTGCGCCAGGATGGCGGTGCGGGCCGCGAAATCCAGCTCGGACAGCGGATTGAGGTCGGCATAAAGCCGCGCGTTGCTGGCGCGGGGCGCTTCGGAGGCCGTGCCGCTGCGGCCACTGCGCACCGCGCCTACTGCGGCGGCGGCCCGGCGCAGCGCCGGCTCGCTCATCTCGCCGGCATGGGCGTAGCCGGTCTCCTCGCCCAGGATCGCGCGCAACCCGAAGCCGGACCCGCTGTCGAACCCGGCGTGGCGGATGCGGCCATCGTCGAGCGAGATCTGCTCGCCCTCCCGGTACTCCAAGAACAGCTCGCCGTCATCGCAGCCAGCCAGCGCCTCAGCGGTGATCGCCTCGGCCGTGGCGCGGTCCAGCGCCGCGTCGTCCCGCTCGAAGAACAGCCGGTCGGTCGTGGCCAGGGGAGAAAGTGCGGGCGTCATGGCAGGTCCAGTCGCGCAGGAGGGTGGGTCAGTGTAGCCGGCGTTCGAGGTGGTTCGCCACCAGCACCGCCGTCAGCAACAGCACAGCGACGCCTTGGTGCGCCGTCGCCAGCGACACGGGCACGCCACCGAGCAAAGTCAGCACGCCAAGACTATATTGCAGCGCCACGACGCCGCCCATCGCCAGCGCCGCCCGGCGCAGCACCCGCGGCAGCACGGCGCGCAGCCCGACGATGACCGTGGTCGTCAGCAGGGCAGCCGTTACCGTCGCCAGCAACCGGTGGTCGAACTGCACCGCCGCCAGATTCTCTGTCAAGTTGCGCAGGAACGGGTGCAGGTCAGCATAGTCTGATGGCAGCAATCCATCGCCCATCAGGGGGAAGCTGTTGTAGATCAACCCGGCGTGCAGCCCCGCCACGAAGCCGCCCGCCACGATGGTCAGCGGCACGAGCGCCGCGTTGGCGCCGAGCAAGCGGCGGAACACGCGGCTGGTGGTCATGCGCGCGGCGCCGGGCCGTAGCACGCCGAGCGCCGTCCACAGGATGGCGGCATACAGCGTCAACGCCAACGACAGGTGCACGACGAGGCGGTAGGCCGACACGGCCGTGCTGTCCGCCGCGAAGCCGGATGCGACCATGAACCAGCCGACCGCCCCTTGCAGACCACCCAGCACGAAGAACCCGACCAGGCGCAGCCACAAGCCGTGTCCCAGCGTGCGGAGCAACCCAGTCGCCAGGGACGGTAGGCGCAGCACGATCCCTGCCATTTGCAATCCAGCGCGGGCGGCGGCGAGCATCCCGAGCCCGGCCAAAGGCACGAACAGCACCATGCCGATCAACCTGCCCCACAGCCGATGGGTCCATTCCAGCCAGAAGATGTGCTTGAACCCGGCCAACCCAAAGCCCTGGTTGACCAGCGCATATTGCGGGATGTCCTGGTAAAGCTTGTACAGTCGCTGCCACTCGGCGTCCGACCAGGGCGGCAGGGCGCCGGACAGCGGCGCCCACTCCATGATGGACAGTCCGGACCCGGTCAGCCGCGTTGCGCCGCCGAGCACAATCATCACCAGCAGCATGCCGCAGATTGTGAACAGCCAGCCCGCCATCACCCGCCGGGTCAGCCGCTCCTCGGGCGTCTCGATCCGGGGATAGGCGTTGTCGAGATCGAACGGCATGACGCACTCCCCTTGCCACGTCTTCAGCTGCGCCCGGCCGCTTGCCGGAGCGATCCTGCGGGTGCTACCGCCCTGGCCGGATGACCCAGCCCCCGCCCATCCTGTCCGTCGTCGTGCCGGTGCGCAACGAGGGACCGAATATCGCACCGCTGATCGCGGAGATCGAGGCGGCGCTGCCGGGTCTGGCTCACGAAATCGTCTATGTGGACGATGGCAGCGATGATGAAACCCCCCAGGTGCTGCGGGACCAGCAGGCCGTGGCGCCGCTGGTCGTGCGCCGGCACCGGGTCAGTTGCGGGCAGAGTGCCGCCATCGTCACGGGCGTGCGCGTGGCCAGTGGCACGTGGATCGCCACGCTGGATGGGGATGGGCAGAACGACCCGGCGGACATTCCCGCCCTGCTCGCCCGCGCGCAGGCTGCCACCGGACTGGTGCTGACCGCAGGCCACCGCGTGCGCCGCCGGGACACGGCGGCCAAGCGCCTTGCGTCCCGCCTGGCCAACGCCATCCGGGCGCGGCTGCTGGGCGATGCGACGCCGGACACCGGTTGCGGCCTCAAGCTGTTCCGGCGCGACGCCTTCCTGGAACTGCCGCACTTCGACCACATGCACCGCTACCTGCCGGCGCTGTTCATCCGCGCGGGCGGCCGGGTGGAGTCGGTGCCGGTCAATCACCGCCCCCGCACCCGCGGCCGCTCGAACTACGGCACGCTGGACCGTTTGTGGGTCGGCATCTTCGACCTGGCCGGCGTGTTTTGGCTACAACGCCGCTGGCGCCGACCCCTGCTTGAGCCGATCGAATGAACGCGGCGCTCCGCAGCGGCCGGATGCTGTGGAAGCCGGCGCTGCTGGCTGTCGGGCTTCTGGCGGCCGGACTCGCGTTGCAAAATGGCTGGGGCCGCAGCGTGCTGGACGCTCCGGCGCAAGCCGGCCCTGCGGTGTTCGTGCTGGCCGCCACGGTCGCCTGCGCCTTCGGCGTGCCGCGCCAGGTGGTGGCCTACGCCGCCGGCCTCGGCTACGGCGTGTGGGCCGGGTGCGCGCTGGCGCTGGCAGCGCAGATGGGTGGCTGCACCGCTGACTTCCTGTGGGCGCGGCTGGTAGCCCGCGATTGGGCGGTGCGGCGCACCCGGGGACGCCTTGCCCAGCTCGATCGGCAGATCAGCCGTCATCCGTTCAGCGCCACCCTCACGCTGCGGCTGCTCCCCGTGGGCAGCAATCTGCTGCTAAACCTGCTGGCCGGCGTGTCAGCGGTGGCGGCGGGGCCGTTCCTGCTGGCCTCGGCGGCCGGCTACGTGCCGCAAACCTTGGTGTTCGCCTTGTTGGGCAGCGGCGTGCGGGTGGGCCACACCGCCCAGTTGGGGCTGGCTACGACGCTGTTCCTGTTGTCCGGCCTGCTCGGGCTGTGGCTGCTGCGCCAAGTGCGGGCAGCGGGGTAATCCGCCCTGAACCGCAGGGATCAGGGCTTTGCGACACAGGAGTACGTCCGGGATGAGGTGAGCGAGGCCGGCCCGACCACGCGGCGGACTTGCCCCTTCGGGCACTGGCCGTCATCGACGAGCACAACCTTGCCGTTGCCAAGCTCTCCCGGCAGGGGCTCGGTTTTGAGCACGTTCGGCCCGCCACAGCCGCACAGCAGACCAAGACCTGCGACAAGCACAGCCAAACGCACGATCATTTACCCACTCCTCCAATCTCTGGGAGCTAGAGTAGGCATGTTGCGCCATGCAGCCCAGCCTTGGCGGGCCGGCCTCAGCGGACGGGAGGGCGGAGCGCCATGGGTGCTCCGCCTGTGTATCCGTTAGGGGCACCCATCTGCGGCGCATTCGTCTGGGCTGCGCCCATTTGCGGCGCGTAAGTGAAACCGCCGGGCAGGCCGGGCGCGGGGTCCCCAGCGCTCTGCACCGGCGGGGCAGGGCCTGGCCCACGCAGCAAGTCGCATGTCCAGCGCCAGCCGGGGCCGTGCCTCGCAAGGAGGCCGCCATGGTCATAGCCGCACGTGCAGTTGGACCAGGGCTGGCCATCCAGCGCCTGTCCGCAGCGAGGCATCGCCGGCTGCGCCAGGCCCGGGGCTGCCAGGCACAGCCAGGCGGCAAGTGCGAGAGCGTGGCTTTGAAGCGGCAAGGCGAACGGCCTAGCGGACGGCTAGGTAGCCGAGCAGCAACCAGGCCGGCATGGACAGCACCACGCCAAGCGCGATGCCACGGGCGCTGCCAAGGGCATCCTGGTCCCTTTCGTCCAGGCGCTCCTGCCAATCGTCAGTGGACTCATCGGGCCATTGCTTCTGCCAGTCCAATTCGGCGCTGACCTGCCGCAGCAACGGCACGAGAGCCGGGTCTGCATCGGTGCGGCCTGGCCTGCGCCGGTCCTCCGCGACGAGTTCTGCGTGAACGTCATTCTGGATCAATGGGTCAGACATGCCATGGGCTTCCTTGGCCAACTGGCTTGACGCTATGGCTGAAACGTAAAAAAGCGGTGAAGCTGTCCCGGCGGCCCGAACCCAAAACGGGCGATTTCCCAACGCGCATTGTCCTGGCAATAGGCTTGCTGACCGCCGTTAGCGTTGATGCGCAGACGGTGCTCGGGCCGGTCAGCAGCCCGTTCATCGAGCGCCTGACCGAGCGTGTGCCGGCGCCCACGGGCCAGGACCTGCAGCGTGACAATGTGGCCTTACCCAGCCCGCTTGCCGCCACTGCTCCGCTAATCTATGTGCGCGCCACCAGTCAGGACGGGCGCTATTCAGCCAAGAATGAGTTCGCCACCGAACCCGGCGATGCGGCTACCGGCCGGGTCGAACTCAACTGGCCGTCCGCCTAAAAGCCGGCGCTGAGTCGCTTCCGGCTTCTGGAGGTCGCCCTGCTGGCGCGAAGCGGCTCCTGTTCCGACAAGGCCGATATCTTCCCATCCTGCGTTCTGCCGATGGCATCTGGCTCCGACCCGTTGGTCGTGAGTCTGAGCGGCGACCTCACCGCGGGCAAGGAGGTCAGCAAGGGTGCGGGCGCGCAGCCCGATCCTGCTGACCGCGCCGGGGCGGGAGCGCGGCGAGGCGGACGTGCCGCGGCGCACCCCGGCCGCGCCGGAACCGGTGGCGCCGCTGGGCGTGCGCGGCTTACCGCCCAGCATGGGCCCGGCGTTCGAGGGCGCAGCGTCGCTGGACGACCTGCTGCGCGCCCACTCGACCGCCACGCTGCGCCTGGTGCGGGCAAATGGCCCGTTCGACCTGACGCGGCCACGGGCATGGATGCCGCCTTCACCCCGGGCCTCTTTCGCCAGCGGGAGAGGCCCGGGGTTGGCGATCCGGTTCAGATTCCCGCGAACCAGTTGAACCCCTGGCTTTCCCAATATCCCCCCGGGTACGTGTTGGTCACCTCGATGGCGGTGATCCATTTCGGGTTCTTGTAGCCAAGCTTGGTGGCCATGCGCAGCCGCAGCGGGAAGCCGAACGGGTCGGCCAACGTCTCACCGGCGTATTGGGTCGCCAGCAGCGTCTGCGGGTGCAGCGCGGTCGCCATGTCGATGCTGCTCGGGTAGTCATCGGCTGTCTTGAAGGCGACATACTTGGCCCGCGTGTCCGCGCCCACGCGTTCCAGGAAGCTGCGCAGCGTGGGGCCGGACCATTGCCCGATGTAGTCCCAGCCTTCGACGCAGACGTGGCGGATGACCATGTCCGTTTGCGGCAGGGCGGCAATCTGCTGCACCGTCCAGGGGCGCTTGTCGGCGATCAGCCCGGACAGCTCCAGCTTCCAGTCCGCCGCGTTCACCGGATGGAGGTCTTGGATATCGAAATACGCGTTGAACTTCGGCGGCTTGAGCACCAGCGAGGCGGGATAGGTGGGCGCCAGGTGGGCCGGGTCGAACAGCAAGGCCTGGATATCGTCGTTGAACGCCGAGATCGCGCGCAAGCCCTGCTCCACTGCGCCGGACGTGCTCACGTCGCATCCGGTCAGCATCGCCAGCGCGCCGAGCGAGAGGCCACCCCGGATCAGGCCGCGGCGCTCCAGCGAGCGGATCAGCGGGCGGTGGTCGTCCAGGACCGCCGGGTCCGGCAGTTTGGCCGGACGGAACGGCGAGCGCATCAGCTTGGCCGCCCTTTGGCCAGCCGGGGGCCGCCGAACAGCATGGCCCACAGCGTGCTCGGCACCAGCAGCGAGAGTGCAACATGGATGGCGAGGAAGCCCACGATCGCCGACATGCCGAGGAAGTGCACCAGCCGGGCGCCCTGGAAGCCGCCGAGCAGCCCGACCAGGCCGGAGAACTGCACTGGCTTCCAGATCGCCAGGCCGGTGACGACTTGCGACACCCCGGCCAGGATGACGACGATGTAGAGGATTTTCTGCACAGCGTTGTAGGTAGTGAGGTCGCTGTGATCGACGTGGAAGCGCAGCGTGTCGCGCACCGTCTTGATCACGTCGCGGACGGGGATCGGCAGCAGCCGGTCGCGCAGCCGCCCGGTGATGGCGCCGTAGGCCAGGTAGGCCAGCCCGTTGAGCATAAGCAGCCACATGGCGGCGAAATGCCAGAGCAGGCTTTGCGCCGCCCAGCTGCCCAGCCGAATCGCATGGCTGAAATGCAGGCCGTTGATGATGACGTCGTCATCGTAGATGCCCCACCCGGACAGGATCATGGCGACCATCGCCACCGCGTTGGTCCAGTGCATGATCCGCACGGCCGCCGGATGCATCCGGCGGCCGCTGGGCGCTGCGACAGGCGCCTTGTCCAAAACGTCGGTGCTCATGGTGCCTCCTGAAATGAAATGAGACGGCTGCATCAGTGCGAGGGCCGAGTGAGGCCCACGCGGATCGTGTCGTCCGGTGCGACGGGAACCGACCCGGCGGCGTTGAAGGTCGGCAAACCCCGAAGCTGGGCCGGCGTGAAGCCTACGATCTCCAGCTCCGCGCCGAGCAGGGCGACGGCATCGATCGGCACCGCGACCGGCCGGGCGCCGAAGCCGAACAGCCCGCCAAGCGCGACCACGACCAGCACGGTCCCGTCGCCGGAGCGCACGACACGCGTCACATGCCCCAGCACCACCTGACTTTCCACCGGCCGCAGCACCGTCCGGTCGATCAGGTCACCGACGCGCACGGGCTGCGGAAACCGCTGCGCCGCCTCCTTGGCCAGGCTGGCGCCCGAGGGCGCGGAGGGCTGCGCCAGCGCCGCGCCACTCAGCAGAAGGGCTGCCATGACCATGCGCACCAATCGCGGGGAGGGCAGCCCGATGGCCGGGCCAGCCCGCCGAGGTCCTGGATGCGGCATGCACATGGTGGACGCCTCCCTGGTGCGGACGAGCGGATTGTTGGCGATCGAGCGGTCAGGCGCTGGAAACAGGCCTGAAGTTGTGCTGGCCTGCAAGATGCCCCGCATTATGTCAGACCTTAGTGAATCTGGCTTATCCGAATGATGGTGAGGGCGTTAACATGCTGACATGGCCCGACCGGTCGGTCGCACGATAGGTCCGACCATGCCGGATGACATATCGAAGGACGTGCTGATGGCAGGTGCAGCTCAGGTCGAGGACGCGGCCCCGGCCAGCACCGCGGCCCTGGTCGCGGCGGATTGGGGCACGAGCAGCTTGCGTGTGTGGGCGTTGTCGGCATCCGGCGCCGTACTGGCGGAGCGGCACTCCGGCGAAGGGATGTCGCGGCTGCACCCCGACGAGTTCGAGCCGGTGCTCCGCCGCCACCTGGCCGCACTTGGCCTGCCGACGCAGGCTGCGCCGCAACGGGTCGTGCTGTGCGGCATGGTGGGCGCGCGGCAGGGCTGGCGTGAGGCTGGCTACGTCGACGCGCCGACGCGGCTTGGGGCGCTCTGCGACCATGCCCTGGCACTCTCCCCAGCAGGGCTCGACGTGCGCATCCTGCCGGGGGTGGCGGATCGGCAGGACGGCCGCAGCGACGTGATGCGCGGCGAGGAGACCCAGCTGCTCGGCCTCTTGCAGGCCGAACCGTTGTTCAGCGGCCTGGCGTGCCTGCCAGGGACCCATTCGAAATGGGTGCGGCTGGACACGGGCGAGATTCTCGGCTTCACCACGGCGATGACGGGTGAGATGTTCGCGGTCCTCGGCCAGCATTCGGTGCTGCGCCACAGCCTGGAGGGCGCCGGGGCGAGCGGCGATCCGGACTCGCCGGCTTTCCTGCAAGGCGTGGCCCAGGGCCTTGCCGAACCGCAGCGCCTGCTGGCGGCGTTGTTCGGCCTGCGGGCGGCGAGCCTGCTGCGCGGCGTCACGGGCGCCCAAGCGGCGGACAGGCTCTCGGGGCTGTTGATCGGCGCGGAGATCGCCGGTGCTGGCGCGCCGCCGGGCGCCGCAGTGACCCTGCTGGCGGACGGCAGCCTGGCGGCCTTGTATGCCCGCGCCCTGGGCCTCGCCGGGCACGCTGCCCGGATCGTGGACTCAGGGGCGGCCGTGCGGCGCGGACTGCTGCTCGCGGCGCAGCTTCTCTGGCCGGGACGCGCCGCATGAGCGCCGTCGCGTGGCCGGGCCTGCGGCGCAACCTCATCGCCATCCTGCGCGGCGTCAAACCCGGCGAGGCCTTGCCGCTTGCGCAGGCGCTGGTGGAGAGCGGCTTCGACGCCATCGAGGTGCCGCTCAACTCGCCCGACCCGCTCGACACGCTTGCCCGCCTGGTGGCGAATCTGCCGCCGCACGTGCTGCTCGGCGCAGGAACGGTGCTGACGGCGGAGCGGGTGGCCACAGTCCATGCGGCGGGTGGGCGGCTGATCGTGTCGCCGAATTTCGACGCGGAGGTGGTGCGCGAGGCTGGCCGGCTCGGCATGGTCAGCCTGCCCGGCGTGTTTACGCCGACCGAGGCGTTCGCCGCCCTGGCCGCCGGCGCGTCGGGGCTGAAGTTCTTTCCGGCCGGCGTGCTGGGCGCGGCGGGCATCGGCGCCATGCGCGCGGTGCTGCCGGCGGGCGTGGTGCTGGGCGCGGTCGGTGGCGTGTCGGACGCCTCCTTCGCCGCCTACGCCGCCGTGGGCGTCACCGCGTTCGGCTTGGGCACGAGCCTGTACCAGCCCGGGTTCGGGGTCGCCGAGCTGCGGCAGCGGGCCGATGCGGCGGTGCAGGCTTATGACGCGGTGTTCCCGGCTCGCCGTGGCCCGGATGGCCCCGCATATTGACAGGCCGCCCACCGAGGCTGCTGGATTGGGTGGATGGCATAAGAAAGCGCTGCCCGTAGAGGCCGGCGTACAATTGGGAGATTGACCATGCTGCGACGCGACCTCGTCAAGATCACCGCCGGCGTCACGCTGGCGGGCCTCGTGGGCCCTCGTGCCCGTGCCCAACCGGCGTACATCCCGCCGCCGGCCCGCAAGCCCACCTACAAGGTTGGCTTCGCGCAGAGCGAAAGCAACAACCAGTGGCGCATCGCCGAAACCAACAGCATGGAAGCCGAGGCCAAGAAGCGCGGCTGGCAGCTGGTCTACACCGACGCCGCCAGCTCGGCCGCCAAGCAGGTCTCGGACGTCAACAGCATGATCGCGCAGGGCGTGGATCTCATCTTCCTGGTGCCGCGCGAGGAGCGCCCGCTGATCCCCGCCGTGCGCGCCGCCAAGGGGGCCGGCATTCCGGTCATCCTGATCGACCGCAGCGTTGACCCGGCGCTCGCCAAGCCCGGCGTGGACTACCTCACCTTCATCGGGTCCGATTTCGTGGAGGAGGGCCACCGGGTCGCCGACTGGCTGGTCGCCCAGACCGGCGGCAACGCCAAGATTCTTGAGCTTGAGGGCAGCGTCGGCGCATCCCCGGCCAACGACCGCAAGAAGGGCTTCGACGAGGCGCTGAAATCCCATCCCGGCATGGTCATCCTGGCCAGCCAGTCCGGCGACTTCGTCCGCGACACCGGCCGCCAAGTCACCCAGACGCTGTTGCAGGCCCACCCGGACGCAAACGTCATCTACGCCCACAATGACGAGATGGCGCTGGGCGCCCTCACCGCGGTGCAGGCGGCGGGCAAGGTGCCGGGCAAGGACATCATCATCTGCTCGATCGACGGCGAGAAGGACGCGGTGCAGGACGTCGTTGATGGCAAGATCGGCGCGATCTGCCAGTGCAGCCCGGATTTCGGCCCGGTCGCTTTCGCCACCGCCGCGCAGTACTTCGCCGGCGAGGCCGTGCCGCCGCGGATCACCAACAAGGACCAGTTCTACGACAAGGACAGCGCCGCCGGGCTGCTCGGCACGGCGTTCTAGCCCACGCCATGCCAGCCCCACTGCTCGCGATGCGCGGCATCGGCAAACGCTTCGGCGGCGTGCCTGCCCTGAGCGGGGCGGACTTCGCCGTCGAGGCCGGTGAGGTGCACGCGCTGATCGGCCAGAACGGCGCCGGCAAATCGACGCTGATCAAGATCCTGACCGGCTACCACCGGCGCGACGCGGGCGAGGTGGCGTTCGCCGGGCAGCCGTTCGAGGCGGCGAGCCCGCAGGCGGCGCAGGCGGCTGGGATCAGCACGATCTACCAGGAAATCAACCTGGTCGGGCTGCGCTCCGTCACCGAGAACATCTGCCTCGGGCGGACCTCGCGGCGCTTCGGGCTGCTCGACTGGCGACGCATGCACGCGGAAGCGGCGGCGTTGCTCGCCCGCTTCGGCATCGCCATCGACGTGCGCCAGCCGCTCGCCCGGCTCTCCACGGCGACGCAGCAGATGGTCGCCATCGCCCGTGCCATCGGCTTCCAGGCCAAGCTCGTCATCATGGACGAACCGACCTCCTCGCTGACCGAGCGCGAGGTGGAAACGCTGTTCGGCGTCATCCGCCAGTTGAGGGGCGAGGGAGTGGCGGTCGTGTTCGTGAGCCACAAGCTGGACGAGCTGTACGCCGTCTGCGACCGCGTCACGATCATGCGGGACGGCCGCACCGTGCTGGCCGCCAAGCTGGCCGAGTTGCCGAAGATCGACCTGGTGGCCCACATGCTGGGCCGCAACGCGCAGTCCGTCGAGCGCCAGGGCGCCACCGGGTTCGGTCGCAAGGGGGCCGATGCCGGGCCGCCTCTGCTGAGCGTGGCGGGCCTGGCCGCGCCGCCGCGCGTGGGCCGCGTCGATCTGCAGGTGCGCAAGGGCGAGATCGTCGGGCTGGCCGGCCTGCTGGGCGCCGGGCGGACGGAAACCGCCCGCGTCATCGCCGGCGCGGACCCGGCGGCGTCCGGCGTCATGACGCTCGGCGCCCAGCCTTACCAGCCGGCCGGCCCGCACGCCGCCATCGCCGCCGGCATCGGCTTCGTCACCGAGGACCGCAAGCTGGAGGGGATCGTGCCGGACTTGTCGGTGCGGGAAAACCTGACGCTCGCCCTTCTGCCCGCGCTGAGCCGGGCCGGAATCGTGGACGAGAAGGCGCAGGCCGAGATCGTCGCGCGCTACATCGCCCAGCTCGGCATACGCTGCGCCGGGCCGGAGCAGCCGATCCGCCAGCTCTCCGGCGGCAACCAGCAAAAGGTGCTGCTGGCGCGCTGGCTGTGCATGGACCCGCAGCTGCTGATCCTGGATGAGCCGACCCGCGGCATCGACGTGGGCGCCAAGGCGGAAATCCAGGCGGTGATCCGCGGGCTGGCCGATGGCGGCCTTGCCGTGCTGATGGTCTCCTCGGAAGTGGAGGAGATCACCGAAGGCTCCGACCGCGCCTACGTCATGCGCGATGGCCGCATCGCCGCCGAGCTGGCCGGGGCGGCGCTCAACGAGGATGCAGTGCTCGACGCCATGGCGCATGGCGGGCTCGAAGCCGCCAATGCCTGACCTGGTGCTCCGCCTGCGGACCCGGCTGGAGCCGGGAGGCGCCCTGGGGCGTGGCGTGGCACTGCTGGCGCGGCATGCTTCCCTGGCGGCGCTGCTGGCGTTGCTGGCGGTCAATGTCGTCCTCACCCCGCACTTCATCGCGTGGCAGACCCTGAACGTGAACCTGACGCAGGTGACCACCACCATCATCGTGGCCATCGGCATGACGCTGGTGATCGCCACCGGCGGCATCGACCTGTCGGTTGGCTCCCTGATGGCGATCGCCGGAGTGCTGGCGCCGGCGATCTTCCTGGGCAAGCTCCTGGCGCTGCCCGCCTGGGCCGCCGTGCCGCTCGCGCTGGCGCTGCCGGTCGCCGTCACGGGGGCGCTTGGCTGGTGCAACGGGCTGCTGGTGACGCGCTTTGCGGTGCAGCCGATCGTGGCGACGCTGATCCTGTTCATCGCCGGCCGCGGGCTGGCGCAGGTGATGACCAACGGCCAGTTGCAGACCTTTTCCGTGCCGTCGTTCCAGGTCATCGGCCTGGGCCAGGTCGCGGGCGTGCCCGTGCAGGCGCTGCTGATGCTGGCCATCGCCGCGGCGGCGGCCTGGACGATGCGGCGCACGGTATTCGGCCGCCACGTGCTCGCGGTGGGCGGCAACGAGCGGGCGTCGCGCCTGGCCGGCATCCCGGTCGGCCGGGTGAAGCGCACCGTCTATGCCGCGAGCGGGCTGTGCGCCGGCCTGGCGGGGCTGATCGTCATCGCGATCAACTCGTCCTCGGACTCGAACGCCGTGGGCCTGGGCATGGAGCTGGACGCCATCGCCGCCGTCGCGGTCGGCGGCACCCTGCTCAGCGGCGGCCGGGCTTCCATCGTCGGCACGGTGATCGGCGCGCTGATCATCCAGCTGGTGCGCTACATGCTGCTGGCCAACGGCGTGCCGGACGCGGCCGCCATGGTGGCTAAGGCGGGGCTGATCATCGTGGCGGTGGGGTTGCAGCGGCAGGGCCGCCGCGCGTGACGCCCGCGCCGCGCAACAGGGGCTTGAGCGTGGCCCGCTACGGGGTCGTGGCCGCGCTGGCGCTGCTGACGCTGTTCGGCGCGTTGCGCTACGACCATTTCCTCGGCCTGTTCAACGTGGCGAGCTTCCTGCGCTACAACGCGATGTTCGCGCTGGTGTCGCTCGGCATGGCGTTTGTCATCATGACGGGCGGCATCGACCTGTCGGTGGGCGCCGTGGCCGCCCTCGGCAGCGTGACCGCCGCCCTCGCCTCGCCTTACGGGCTGGGCGCCGGATTGGCCGCGGGCCTGGCGGCGGGGCTGGCCGTGGGACTGCTGAACGGCCTGCTGATCATGCGGCTGGAAATCGTCCCGTTCATCGCGACCCTGGCCACCATGCTGGCGGCGCGCGGGACGGCGCTGCTGCTGGCGAGCAACCAGTCGGTCCCGGTGTCGTACGACACGGCGTTCACCGAGATCGGGCAGAACGACCTGGGCGGCCTGCCGGTGCCGGCCTGGATCGCGCTCGGAGCGTTCCTGGCCGGGTCGGTGCTGCTGAACCTGACCGCGTTCGGCCGCACCGTGCTCGCGGTCGGCGGCAACGAGGACGCGACGCGTCTGATGGGCCTGCCGGCGGATCGGGTGAAGCTGGCAGCCTACGCCGGCAGCGGCGCGCTGGCCGGGCTGGCGGGCGTGATCCTGGCGGCCCAGTTCGGCGCCGGGCAGCCGGTGGAGGGGGCCGGCTGGGAGCTGTTCGCCATCTCGGCCGTGGTGGTCGGCGGCACGCTGCTGACCGGCGGCGAAGGCTCGGTCGCCACCACGCTGGCGGGCGCGCTGCTGCTGGGACTGATCCTCAACATCCTGAACTTCGAGAACGGGCGTGGCTGGATCAGCCTGTCGGCCTACTGGCAGTCGGTCATCCGCGGCCTGTTCCTGCTGGCCGTCGTGCTCATGCAGACCCGGCTCACCTCGCGCAAGCCGGTGGCGGGTCCGGCCTGACCGCCTGCCGCTCCGCCTCGGTGAACAGCCCATCCAGCCCCGTCGCCAGGCCGCCCGCCACTTGGTCCATCTGCCAGCGCCCCAGCTTGCGGTAGCTCTCGAAACGGCTTTCCGTGAACCATTGCTCAAGCGTGCTGTTGTGCGGAAAGCCCGCATCCGACAAGCCATAGGCGCGCACGTCGGCCGGGATGCCGGGCAGGAAGCTCGGCTTGAGGTAGATCAGCACCCCACGGGCCGGTTCTCCGGTCCCGCCGCAGGCCGCCGGGTAGGTGATGTCTCCCATGGCGAAGCCCAGCGCGCCGGCGGCTTGCGCCGGGTCCTGGGCGAGGGCGGCGCGGGAGAAGATGCGCATCGGCCGCATTGCCACTTCTGCGCCAAGGTCGATCCGGGCCTTGCGGATGGCGTTGCCCAGGTCGAAGAACGCGCAGTCGCCATCCTCGCCCGCGTCCACCAGCACGATCTGGCGGCAGCGGCGGCGCAGCATCTCGTACAGGCCGAGGTTCTCGAAATGCCCGCCATCCGACAGGTACACCGCCTGCCGCGCATCGCTGGACGTGCCCACCAGCTCGTTGAGGATGGCCAGGATGGAGTTGTCCGGCTTGGCGAGGCGGATTTGCCCGGCGGTGGCGGTGGCCGGGTTGGGCAGCCAGACGCCGAGGCGGACGTTGAATAGCGTCATCACGAACGCCGTCAGCCGCGAGGAGTGGTAGCCCTAGTTGGGGCTGGCCGCGGCACCCGACACCGTCAGCATGTTGCCGAGATGCACGCCCTCGCGGCTTCGGCCGATGTCGAAGCTGTTTTCCATTCCGGCATAGTCCTCGGTGCTTACGAAGGCGCCGAGCGGTCCGGCCGCGTCCTGCCTCCCGGCTCCCGGCTTGCGCAGCGAGGCTGCGCCGCATCGCAGCGGCGTCGCGGTGAAGCTCTCGGCCTTGCGCTCGGACCAGGCGGTGTTGCTGGTCGAGGTCACGTTGAGCGTCATGTTGATCACCGGGAACAGGCGCTGCCCGGCGGCAGCCGCGCGCAGCAGCTTGAGCGGCGGATTGTCCGCCGGGTCGAACCCGGTGAAGGGGTCAGGATCGCGGCGGCCCCGGGCGGAGCCAAGGAATGCCCGGGTCAGCCGGTTGCGGTAGAAGGCGTGCAGCGAGAAGCGGTTGACGTTGATGCCGCCGAACAGCGCCACCAGCGCCACGAGTGCCGTAGCCAGGACGGCTTGCAGGCCCAGCACCCGAGCCTGGGGCGTGCCGGCTCCCACCGTATGGGCCTGGATCTGGCCCAGGCCGGTTTGCAGCAGGCTGCCGGCCACGGCGAACAGCCCGGCCGCGAAGGCCGCGCAGAGCCCGTCCAGCACGGCCGTCCGCCAGGTCAGCGCGCGCGCCACCAGCGCCTCGACCTGCGCGGACAGCACCTTGCCGAGCCACGCGACCGCGCCCCCCAGCAGCGTCGTGCCGGCGGTGGCCAGCAGCAGGGGCGAGCCTTGCAGCGACCCGCTCGCCGCCGTTCGCGGCTGCACCAGCAAGCCGAACAGCGGCGGGAACTCCAGGCAGCACAGCGCCAGCGCCGTCCAGATCATGCCGACCTGCAGCAGGATGCCGCTGACCCGGGCGAGCCATTCCCGATCCAGGTCCGCCAGCAGCGCCTCGCGGCGGAAACCGACAAAGAACGTCGTTTGCAGCACGTGCAGGACAAGCAGGCCGAGCGGGAGCAGCGCCAGCCCCGTCGCGGCATCCGGCAGCAGCCGTGCGGCGGATGAGTGGAGCGAGCCGCCGGGCGCTGCAAGCCGCAGCCCGAACCAGGTCAGCGCCGCCGTGCAAAGCGTTGCGGCGCACCAGCGCAGGAAATTCGCCCGGTACGGCGCCCGCAGCGTCCCGCTTGCGCTCAAGGCCCAGGCTAGGCCGTATCCTGCCGCCACCGCCATGGCGTAAAGCCCCGGGATCACCCACTCCTCAAGCGCCAGCGCGCTGGCCTGGCCGGAAGGTGCTGCGTGCTGCCGAAATCCATACCCTGCCGAGACCGGAATCAGCAGCGACCAGGCCACTGCCGGAACAACCACCTGCCAGCCGATGCGGCAGGGCGTCGCAAACTCCGGCGGTGGGCCGGCGCGCTGGCTCGGCAGCAGCGTGCAGCCGCGCCAGGCTGCCAGGAACAGCGCAAGTCCCCCGGCCGCCAGGCAGGCAATGTCCGCCTCGATGCTGTCCTGGGCCGCGGCGATAGCCGTCCGGTCGATCACTGGCAGGAGCGCCAGCAACAGGAACAGCGGGGTGAACACCATCCAGTTCAGGATCAGGTTGCGTACGTAGAGCGCCACGGCGGCCCAGGCGTCGAACGAGAGCGGGCCGGCTTGCGGGACAAGGTAGTTCGTATACGCCCGCAGCCGCCGCAACGGCTCGAAGCCGGACGCCGCCAGCTTATCCTGAAACGCGTCCATCCCGCCCGGCGCAGCCTCGGCAGCCGCCGTGTGCAGCCAGCCGGCGATGTATCCGCCGCCGGACACGGTGGACAGGTAATCGAACGCGTTGAGCAGCCGCCGCTCCGCCAGGGATTGCACCACGCCGAGGCAGAAGGCGGCGCTGCGGATGCCCCCACCCGACAGGCAAAGCGCCGTAAGCCGCAGCCGGTCCGCGCGCTCAGCGGCGGCGCCATCCCCGCATGCGTCCGCATCCACGCGACGCTGCGCGACGGCGCCGAGCTCCTCCAGCAGCATCGCCTCCGTCCCGGAGGTGTCCGCCCGGTTGCTATCCGGGTACGCCCCGAATGGCAGCAGCCGTGCCAGCAGCCCGGGCTTGCGCGGCGGACTGGCCATGACTCAGGCCTTGCGGCCGTCCTCCAGCCGCCGGGCCGCCCCCGGATAGACCCCCAGCACCCGGATTTCCTGCGAGAAGAAGCCCAGTTCCTCCAAGGCCAGCGCCAGGTTCGAGTGCTCCGGGTGGCCTTCCACGTCGCACAGGAACTGCGTCGCAGTGAATTCACCGGCCAGCATGTAGCTTTCCAGCTTGGTCAGGTTCACCCCGTTGGTGGCGAACCCGCCCAGCCCCTTGTACAGCGCAGCCGGCACGTTGCGGACGCGGAAGACAAAGGTGGTCAGCGTGTTCGCAGCGTCCGGCAAGGGGCGCCGCGGCTGGGCGGCGGCGATGTAGAATCGCGTGGTGTTGTGCGCCGAATCCTCCACGTTGGCCCGCAGCACCGCCAGCCCATACAGCTCCGCCGCCAGCGCCGACGCGATCGCCGCGTCCGCCGGGTCGCCTCGTTGGGCCACCATCTGCGCGGACCCGGCGGTGTCCGCCTCCACCACCGCCTGCGCGCCCAGCTCGCGGACGATGCGGCGCACCTGGCCCAGCGCCACCGCGTGGCTGTGCACCCGGCGCACCCCCGCCAGCGTGGCGCCTAGCACGCCCAGCAGGCAGTGCTCCACGCGCTGGAAGTGCTCGCCCACGATGTGCAGGCCGCTGCCGGGCAGCATCGCGTGGATGTCCGGCACCCGGCCGGCCAGGCTGTTCTCGCACGGCAGCATGGCCAACTCGGCCGCACCGGAGCGCACGGCATCCATCGCGGCCTCGAAGGTGTCGCACGGCAGCGTGGGCCGGCCGGGCAGGGCGGCGCGGCAGGCCAGGTCCGAGTAAGCGCCGGGGCGGCCCTGGAACGAGACGGTCATGCCAGCAACGCCCGGGCGCGTTCGAGGTCGGCCGGGGTGTCCACGCCGAACGGGCCGTGCGGCACCCGGGTGCAGGCGATCCGCATCCCCCCTTCCAGCGCGCGCAGCTGTTCGAGGCCTTCCCGCCGTTCCAGCGCGCTCGGCGGAAGCGCCACGAACCGGGCCAGGGCGTCGCGGCGGAAGGCGTAGAGGCCGATGTGGTGCCAGAGCGGGCCATCGCCGGACGGCACCGGCGCGCGGGAGAAATATAGCGCGCGCGCCATCGCCGCCCCGGCCTCGAAGGCGCAGGCCGCCTTGACGAATGACGGGTTGGCCGCCTCCCCGGCATCCGTGATGGGGGTGACGAGGGTGGCGATGTCGATGGCCGGGTCCGCCAATGGGGCGAGCACCGCCCGCAGCGCCGCCGGGTCCAGGGTGGGGGTGTCACCCTGCACGTTCACCACGGCATCGTGCCGCCCGTCCGGGTCCAGCAGGGCCAGGGCGGCGTGCACCCGGTCGGAGCCGGAGGGCAGCGCCGGGTCGGTGAGCACGGCGGTGCCGCCAGCGTCGCGCACCGCCTCCGCGATGGCGGCGTCCGCGCAGGCGACGGCCACCGGGCCGATGTCGGCGGCCTCTGCCCGGCGCAGCACGTGGACGACCATGGGCAGCCCGGCGATCAGCGCGAGCGGCTTGCCCGGCAGGCGGGTGGAGGCCATGCGGGCGGGAATGATGACGATCGGGTTCAACGGGTGCTCGGCGTGTTGGCAAGGGTGGCAGCGCAGATTAGGTATGCCCCCGGTCGGGCGCAAACTGCGCCGAACGGACGGGAGTGCCGGTGCATGGTACGGTTGATGGGCGTGATGCTGCTGGCCTTGGCGCCCGCAGTGGCGGTGGCGCAGCAGCCGGGCGCCTCGCCGGGCACGCTGAAGTCTATGCCTGGGAGCACCCAGGGCGCCATGGGGCAGGGCGGCGCGCAAGGCCAGCAGGTAGGCCAGCCGTCGGCCAACGAGAATCAGTCCCAGATGCAGACCAACAACTCGCAGCAGCCGCCGGGCGTGACCGTGCTGCCGCCCACCTCGGACTCGCAGAAGATGCCGAACCCGATGCCGGAGCTGTCGCGGTAGTCTTCTACGCGGCCATCGCGGCGGCGGAGGCGGCTGCGGACGCGGCGGGCGCTGCGATCCGCCCCTGGTTCCGCGCCGGGACGGCCGCGGAGCTGAAAAGCGACAACAGCCCCGTCACCGCCGCCGACCGGGAAGCCGAGGCGGCCATGCGGGCGGTGCTGACGGGCCGCTTTCCCGACCATGCCATCCTGGGCGAGGAAGCCGGTGAGGACCGTGCGGGCGCGCGGTTCCGCTGGGTGCTGGACCCGATCGACGGCACCCGCGCCTTCATCACCGGGCGCCCCCAGTTCGGCACGCTGGTGGCGCTGCTGGACGGCGATGCCCCTGTGCTCGGCCTGATCGACCAGCCCATCACCGGGGAGCGTTGGCTCGGCGTCCCGGGCCGGCCCACCCGGTTCCGCGGCGCGTATGGCCGCGCCGGTTGCCGGCGCTGCGCGGACTTGGCGCAGGCGGAGCTGAGCTGCACCTCGCCCGCGATCTTTCGCCCTTCCGAGACGGCGCGGTGGCAACGGCTGGCCGGGTGCGTGCGCCGGGTGTCCTGGGGCGGCGACTGCTACGCCTACGGGCTGCTGGCGCTGGGGCAGATCGACGTGGTGGCGGAGGCGACGATGCAGCCATGGGACTGGGCGGCGCTGGTCCCCGTGGTGACGGGCGCCGGCGGCAGCATCACCGACTGGGCCGGCCAGCCGCTCCGCCCGGGCGGCGACGGCACCGTGCTGGCGCTGGGCGACCCGGCGCTGCTGCCTGCCGCCTTGGCCGCCTTGGGAGAATCCTCATGCGCCTGATCGCGTTGCTGGCCATGATGCTGGCCGCGGCCCCCGCGGTGGCCGAGCCGACCTACGGCCTCTCGCTGCTCGGCGCGCTGCAGCTGCCGCCGGACTACACCCACTTCCCCGACGCCGATCCGGACGCGCTCAAGGGTGGCACCGTGTCGCTGGCGGCGGTGGGCAGCTTCGACAGCCTCAACCCGTTCATCATCCGCGGCTCGCCCGCCAGCGGGGTGGGCCGGGTGTGGGACACGCTGATGGTGGACGACCCGGACCAGCCGCTCTCCACCGGCGCCTACGTCCACCTGGCCCAATCGGTCGAGGTGGCGACCGACCGCCGCTCCGTCACCTTCGTGCTGCGGCCGGAGGCGCATTTCAATGACGGCACGCCCGTGCTGGCGTCGGACGTGGTGTGGTCGTTCAACACGCTGCGGGAGCAGGGCCAGCCGTTCTGGCGCACCTACTGGGCCGACGTGGCGGACGTGCAGGCGACAGATGCGCGCACGGTGGTGTTCCACTTCAAGACCGACGGCAACCGCGAGCTGCCGCTGATCGTGGGGCAGTTGCCGGTGCTGCCGGAGCACTGGTGGAAGGGCCGCGACTTCTCCGCTCCGCTGACCGACCCGCCGGTCGGCAGCGGCCCCTACCGGGTGGGCCGGGTCGAGTTCGGCAGGACCATCGAGTATGAGCGCGTGCCGGATTGGTGGGCCGCCGCCCTGCCCACCGGGCGCGGCCTTAACAACTTCGACACCATCCGCACCGAGTATTTCCGCGACCCGACGGTGGCGTTCGAGGCGTTCAAGGCCGGCCAGGTGGATTTCCGGGTGGAGAACGTCGCCAAGAACTGGGCCACCAGCTACAATTTCCCCGCCGTGGGGAAGGGGCTGGTGAAGCTGGAATCGTTGCCCGAACGGCTGCCGACCGGGATGCAGGCCTTCGCCATGAACACCCGCCGCCCCGTGTTCAGCGACATCCGCGTCCGCCAGGCGATGGACGAGGTGTTCGACTTTCAGTGGATGAACAAGAATCTGTTCTACGGCAGCTACACCCGCACCGAGAGCTACTTCAGCAGCAGCGAGTTCGCCTCCTCCGGCGTGCCGCAAGGCGCCGAGCTGGCACTGCTGGAGCCATATCGCGCCCAGCTGCCGCCTGAGCTGTTCACCACGCCCTTCGCCCTGCCGGTGACCGATGGCTCCGGCAATAACCGCGACGGCCTGCGCCGGGCGCTGGCCCTGCTAGAGCAGGCAGGCTGGACGGTGCGTGACCGCAAGCTGGTCAACGCCGCCGGGCAGCAGATGAGCTTCGAGATTCTGCTGGACCAGCCGGCGTTCGAGCGCATAGGCCTGCCCTACGTGCAGTGGCTCGGCCGCCTCGGCATCGACGTGCGGCTGCGCACCGTGGACCCGGCGCAGTACGAGAAGCGCATGGACGAGCTGGATTTCGACATGGCCGTGGCAAGCATTCCGGAGACGGAGTCGCTGGGCAACGAGCAGGTGGATTACTGGACTTGCCGCAGCGCCAACCTGCCCGGCACCCGCAACGTCGCCGGCGTGTGCAGCCCCGTGGTGGACGCGATGGTGGCCAAGCTGCTGCAGGCCGCCGACCGCACCGACCTGATCACGGCGGCGCACGCGCTGGACCGGGTGCTGCTGTGGGGCTGGTACATGGTGTCGCAATGGCACGTGCAGGAACTGCACGTCGCATATTGGAACCGCTTCGGCCACCCCAGCCAGCCGGTCCGCACCGGGCTCGACTTCGCCGCCTGGTGGGTGGACCCGGCGCTCGCCGCCGCCACGGACGCCGCGCGGAGTCACTGATGGGCGGCTACCTGCTGCGCCGCCTGTTGCTGGTGTTGCCGACGCTGTTCGGCACCATCACCATCAACTTCGCCGTGGTGCAGCTGGCGCCGGGCGGCCCGGTGGAGCAGATGCTGGCCGACCTGCGCGGCCAGACCGACGCGCTGAGCCGGGTGACCGGCGGCGGCTCGGACGTGATGCAGCCCGCCGGCGACCAGGCCAGCGGCGGCTACCGCGGCCGGCGTGGGCTGGACCCGCAGACGGTGGCGCAGATCCGCCACCAGTTCGGCTTCGACAAGCCGCCGCTCACGCGATACCTGGAGATGATCGGTTCCTACCTGCGGTTCGATTTCGGCCGCTCCTTCTTCCGTGGCGACACGGTGCTGCACCTGGTGTTGCAGCGTCTGCCGGTGAGCGTGTCGATCGGGCTGTGGTCCACCCTGCTGATCTACGCCGTGTCCATCCCGCTCGGCATCGCCAAGGCGGTGCGCGACGGCAGCCGGTTCGACGTCGCGACCTCGGCGGCGGTGCTGGTGGGCTATGCGGTGCCGGGCTTCCTGTTCGCCATCCTGCTGGTGGTGCTGTTCGCCGGCGGCTCGTTCGTGGACTGGTTTCCGCTGCGCGGGCTGACTAGCCAGGGAAGCGCCGCCTGGCCCTGGCCGCAGCGGGCCGCAGACTACGCCTGGCACATGGTGCTGCCCACGGTGGCGCTGGTCGCGGGCGGGTTCGCCAGCCTCACCATCCTGACCAAGAACTGCTTCATGGACGAGATCGGCAAGCAGTACGTGCTGACCGCGCGGGCGAAGGGCGCGGGCGAGGGCCGGGTGCTGTACGGCCACGTGTTCCGCAACGCGATGCTGCTGATCGTGGCCGGGTTCCCGGCGGCGTTCATCGGCATCCTGTTCTCCTCGGCGCTGCTGGTAGAGATCATCTTCTCGCTGGACGGGCTCGGGCTGCTGGGCTTCGACAGCGCGATCCGGCGCGACTACCCGGTGATGTTCGGCACGCTCTACCTGTTCACCCTGCTCGGGCTGGTGATGCAGATCGTGGGGGACATGATGTACACCCTGGTCGATCCGCGGATCGACTTCGAGCGGCGGGAGTGACCCCGCTCAACCAGCGCCGCCTCGCCATCTTCCGCGGGCACCGCCGCGGCTGGTGGTCCCTGTGGATTTTCCTAACCCTGTTCGCCCTGTGCGCTGCCGCCGAGTTCGTCGCCAACGACCGCCCCCTGCTGGTCCGCTACGACGGCCACTGGTTCGTCCCCGTGCTGCGCGACTACAGCGAGGACGCGTTCGGCCCCGACTTCCTGCCGCTGGAAGCCGACTACACCGACCCCGACCTCGCCAAGGCGATCAACGCGCGGGGCTGGATGCTCTGGCCCGCCGTGCCGTTCTCATACGGCAGCATCGTCAAGGGCCTGCTCTCCTCGCCGCCCACGCCGCCCTCCTGGCGCAACCTGCTGGGCACGGACGACCAGTCGCGCGACGTGCTGGCGCGGGTGATCTATGGCTTCCGCATCTCCGTGCTGTTCGGCTTCACCCTCACCATCGTCTCCTCGGTGGTCGGCATCGCCGCCGGGGCGGTGCAGGGGTTCTATGGCGGCCTGACGGACCTGCTATTCCAGCGCTTCATCGAGGTCTGGTCGGGGATGCCGCAATTGTTCATGCTTATCATCCTGGCCTCCGTCATCACGCCCACCTTCTGGGTGCTGCTGGCCTTTCTGCTGGTGTTCTCCTGGATGGGGCTGACCGGCGTGGTGCGGGCGGAGTTCCTGCGCGGCCGCAACCTGGACTACGTGCGCGCCGCCCGGGCGCTGGGCGTGGGCAACGCTGCCATCATGGCGCGGCACATCCTGCCCAACGCCCTGGTGGCCACGCTCACCTTCCTGCCGTTCATCCTGTCCGGCTCGGTCACCGTGCTGGCCAGCCTGGACTTCCTGGGCTTCGGCCTGCCGCCGGGTTCGCCGTCGCTGGGCGAGCTGGTGAACCAGGGCAAGAACAACCTGCAAGCGCCGTGGCTCGGCATCACCGCCTTCGTGGTGCTGGGCGGCATCCTAGTGCTGCTGATCTTTATCGGCGAGGCGGTGCGCGACGCGTTCGACCCGCGCAAGCAGCCGCGGTGAGCCTGCTCGCCGTCGAGGGCCTCACCATCCGCTTCGGCACGGCCGCCGTCGTGGACCGCGCCAGCTTCACCGTTGCCCGCGGCGAGACCGTGTCCCTGGTCGGCGAGAGCGGCTCCGGCAAGTCGCTCACTGCGCTGGCCATCCTGCGCCTGCTGCCGCCGGGCGCGCTCGCCACGGGCGCCATCGCGCTCGACGGCGCCGACATGATGGCGGCATCGCCGGAGCGGCTGCGGGCCATGCGCGGGCGCACCGCCGGGATGGTGTTCCAGGAGCCGATGACCAGCCTCAACCCGCTGCATCGCATCGGCCGCCAGGTGGGCGAGGCGATGGCGCTGCACGGCCGCCGCCCCAGCCGCGCCGCCGTCGTGGCGCTGCTGGACTCCTGCGGCTTCCCGGACGCGGTGCGGCGGCTGGGCGCGCTGCCGCACCAGCTCTCCGGCGGGCAGCGCCAGCGCGTGATGATCGCCATGGCGCTTGCCAACGACCCCGCCCTGCTGATCGCGGACGAGCCGACCACGGCGCTGGATGTGACCATCCAGGCGCAAATCCTGGACCTGCTGGCCGAGCAGAAGGCCCGGCGCGGCCTCGCCCTGCTGCTGATCAGCCATGACCTGGGCGTGGTGCGCCGCCATGCCGACCGGGTCTGCGTGATGAAGGACGGCCGCATCGTCGAGCAGGGCCGCGCCCCCGCCGTGTTCGCCCGCCCCAGCCACCCCTACACGCGCATGTTGCTGGACGCCGAACCCGGCGGCCGGCCGGACCCGCTGCCCGCCGCGTCCCCCCTCCTGGCGCAGGCGACCGACATCCGCGTCGCCTTCGCTGGCCGCCGCGGCCTGTTCCGCCGCGCGGCGGCCACGGTGCGGGCGGTGGACGGCGTCTCCATCGCCATCCGGCAGGGCGAGACGGTCGGGCTGGTGGGGGAGAGCGGGTCCGGCAAGTCGACCATGGGCCTGGCGTTGCTGCGCCTCGTGCCCGCGTCCGGCCGGGTGGCGTTCGCGGGCGCGGATTTGCAGTCGTTGACGCCTGCCGCCCTGCGTCGGCAGCGGGCGCAGATGCAGGTGGTGTTCCAGGACCCGTACGGCAGCCTCTCGCCCCGCATGGCGGCGGGCGAGCTGGTGGCGGAGGGCTTGCGGGTGCACGAGCGCCTGGCGCCCGCCGCCCGCGCCGCCAGGGTCGCGGCCGCGCTGGCGGAGGTGGGGCTGCCGGCGGACTCGGCGGAGCGGTATCCGCACGAGTTCAGCGGCGGGCAGCGCCAGCGCATCGCCATCGCCCGCGCCTTGGTGCTGCAGCCCCGCCTGCTGGTGCTGGACGAGCCCACCTCCGCGCTTGACCGCTCGGTGCAGGCGCAGATCGTGGCGCTGCTGCGGGATTTGCAGCGGCGGCACGGCCTGGCGTACCTGTTCATCAGCCACGACCTGGCGGTGGTGCGCGCCCTGGCCCACCAGGTCGTGGTGCTGCGCGCCGGCCGGGTGGTAGAGCAGGGCCCGGCGGACGCGCTGTTCGCCGCCCCGCGCGAGCCATACACCCGCGCGCTGATGGCCGCCGCGTTCAGCGCCCCAGTTGCGGCAACCACACCGTGAACGTGGCGCCCCGGCCCTCGACGCTGTCGATCGCCAATTGACCGCGGTGGCGGTTGACGATGTGCTTCACGATGGCCAAGCCCAGCCCGGTGCCGCCCACGGCGCGCGAGCGGCCGCGGTCCACCCGGTAGAACCGCTCGGTCAGCCGGGGCAGGTGTTCGCGCGGGATGCCGGCGCCGTCATCGGCCACTCCCACGACTACGCCAGGCCGCGCCGGCCAACGCCCCCCGTCCAGCACCACCGCGGCCGTGATCCACACCTCACCGCCTTCCCGCCCGTATTTCATGGCGTTGTCCAGCAGGTTCTGCAGCACCTGGCCCAGCTGGTCCTCGTCGCCCAGCACGGCGGGCAGGTCGGGCGGCACCGCCAGATGCATCCGGATGCCGCGCGCCTTCACCCGTGGCTCGAACGAGGCGGCGGTGAAGCGCAGCAGCTCGGCCAGCGCGACTTGACCGGTGGGCGGGCGATGCTCGGTCAGCTCGATGCGGGACAGGCTGAGCAGGTCGTCGATCAGCCGGTTCATCCGGGCCGCCTGCTCCGCCATGATCTGCAGGAAGCGGGTTTGCGCCGGCGGGTCGTCCGCCGCCGGGCCGCGCAGCGTCTCGATGAAGCCGATCAGGCTGGCGAGCGGCGTGCGCAGCTCGTGGCTGGCATTGGCGACGAAATCGGCGCGCATCCGGTCCAGCGCACGTTCTTGCGTGCGATCGGACAGCACGGCCGCCATGCCGCCCCCCGCCAGGCGGAACACGTTGGCATGCACATCCCGCGCGACCGGGACGGGCAGGGACAAATCCGCCTGCTGCGCCGTGCCGTGCGCGCCGAGCCGGTCCATGGCGGCGCGCAGCTCCGGATGGCGCAGCACGGCCGGCATCTCGGCGCCGAACGCCGCGTGGGCGGCGGCGTTGGCCCGCAGCACGACGCGTCCAGGGCTCAGCACGATCAGCGGGTCCGGAAGGGTTTCCAGGATCGCCTGCTCGGTTTCCAACTGCCCGGCCAACTCAGCCGAGCGCTGCCCGAGCTGACGGACGATGCGGTCGATATCCCCGTTCGCTCCAAGCTCGGAGCTGTGCCCGTCCGTGGCCCGGCGCAGTGCCTCGGCCACGTGCCGCTGCTCGCCTGCCCAGCGCCGGGCGAACCAGACGGCGGCCACGATGTCCAGCGCCGCTGCCGCCAGCGCCGGCGCCAGCGCCAGCTCCCCGGCTGCCAGCAGTCCCAGCAGCCCTAGCAGCGGAACCGCCGCCAGCGCCGCCGTCAGCAGCACGGGGCGGGCCGTCAGCTGTTGGGCGCTGCGGCGCTGGGCGCGGGCTCCGCAAGGCGCGCGCCGCCGGGCTGCACGGAAAAGATCGCCAGGCCGCGCACCACCTGTCCGTCCGGCCGCAGCGCGAACGGGCCGTCCGCGCCGCGGAAGCCGCTGGGCTGGGTCAGCATCGCCGGGTTGCCGGCGGCGGTGCGGGCCAATTGGGCGGCATCGTAGGCGATGTCGGCGATGCCGGGCGGGGCCGAGCCGAAGCGGGCGGCGTAGGCCTGCCCGAACCCGGCGCGCGCCGCCGGGTCAGGCGCCGCGTACCATGCGCCGGTCAGTCCGCCGAGGTTGGCCGCCTCCCGCGCCCAGGTCGCCGGGCCGACCACCTGCACATCCGGCGGCGCGACGCCGTACTTCGCCAGGCTGGCGGCGGCGGTGCGCAGGCCCGGGCCGCTCTCCGCCAGCAGCAGGCTGTCGAAGGGCGGCGGCGCCAGCGGGGCGGCGGGTGCGGGCGGGGCGGCCGGATCGGGGTCCGGCACGGCCTGGTCGGCGGCCGAGGCTTGCCGGGCGGCATAGTCGGACACGCTTTTCAGGGCCCTGTCGAACTGCGACAAGCGGCCGTTCGGGTAGCGCTTGATGCTGGGCGCCGGGTCGCCGGCGGCCGTCGCGGCCGCGGTCAGCCCGTTGGCCAGGGCGTTGCCGAACGCGTTGTCCGGCAGCACGGCGGCCACGCGGACCTTGCCGGCCGCTGTAAGCGCCTGCACCAGCCGGGCCGCCTGCTGCTGCGGCGTGATGCCGAGCGCCCATACGCCGGGGCGGCCCTGCCCCTGGTCCGAGGTGAAGGCCAGGATCGGCAGGCCCGGTGCGGCGGCGGCCACCGCGGCGGTCTCCGGCGCGGTCAACGGCCCGATGATGAGCGTGTCCCCGGCCGCCACCGCCCCCTGCGCCGCGGCCGTGGCGCCGGCGGGCGTGCCCAGCGTGTCCCGCACATCCGGTTGCGGGCCGTCCGGGCCGAGCGCAAGCTGCACCGCGTTCAGCAGGTCGCGCCCGAGTGCGGCGTTCGGCCCGGTCAGCGGCAGCAGGGCGGCGATCTTGACGGGCGGCGCGGCGGCCGGGATCGCCGCGCTCACCGGCGCAGGCCCCGGCTGGACGCAGCCGGCCAGCCAGGGACCAAGGAGCAGCAGTGGAACAGCGTGGCGCATTGCGGTGGGCACTCCGATGGATATGACGGAGGACCCGCCCGGGGAGCAGGCCAGCCTGCCGCCCGACTCGACACGGGGCCAGCTTGTGCTGGTTTCCACGCCGATCGGCAACCTCGGCGACATCAGCCAGCGGGCGCTGGACGCGCTGCGGGCGGCCGATCTGCTGCTATGCGAGGACACCCGGGTCACGGCGCGGCTGCTGTCGGCCTACGGCATCCACGCCGCCGCCTCCCCGTTGCACGACCATAACGAGGAGGGCCGCATCCCGGCGCTGCTGGACGCGGTGCGCGGCGGCAAGCGGGTGGTGCTGGTGTCGGACGCGGGCACCCCCCTGGTGAGCGACCCCGGCTTCCGCCTGGTGCGCGCGGCCCTCGCGGCGGGGCTGCCGGTGGGGGCGGTGCCCGGCGCCAACGCGGCCGTCACCGCCCTGGTGCTGAGCGGCCTGCCGCCGCAGCCCTTCCTGTTCCTGGGCTTCCCGCCGCCCCGCTCGGCCGCCCGCGCCGCCGCGTTCGGCCGCCTGCGCGCCGCCGAGCGGGCTGGGCTGGACGCCACGCTGCTGTGGCACGAAGCCCCGCACCGCCTGGCCGAGATGCTGGCCGACCTGCACGCCGCGTTCGGCGACCGCCCGGCCGCGGTGGCGCGGGAGCTGACCAAGCGGTTCGAGGAGGTGCGGCGGAACGGCCTGGCGGCGCTGGCCGCATACTACGCTGCCCAGCCCGCCCGCGGCGAGATCACGGTGGCGGTCGGCCCGGCCCCGCCGGAGTCGGAGGATGCCGAGGCGTTGGACGCCCAGTTGCGTGCCGCATTGGCGTCCAGCAGCGTCAAGGACGCGGCGGCGTTGGTGGCCGGCTCCACCGGGCTGCCCCGGCGCGTGGTCTATGCGAGGGCGCTGGAGCTGAGCCAGGAGTGAGGGTCAGCGCACGTTGATGCTGACGACATCCCGCACGTCCCGCCCCAGCCGCTTGTCGCCCGGGATGGCGAGGCGGGGCTGGTCCAGCGCCGCGCCGTTCCCCTCGGTGGCGAGGATCACCGCCTTGCCCTCGAACTCCGGGTCGATCTCCCCCAGGGCCAGCGTGGCGGTATAGCCATCCTTGCCGATGATGGTGACCACCTGGCCGACGCGGTGGTGGAAATCGGCGTCGATCGCGCCCGCCTTCTGCAACACGTCCCACAGCGCCGGGCCGCGCATCTGCATTGCCGCTCCGTGCTCGGCCGCGAGCGTCACCGCGGACCCGGCGGGGAGGGCCTGCAAATCGGCCAGGGATAGCTGCAAAGGCTCCCCGGCGCTGTCCTCCGTGGAGATGCGCACCGGGTCCGCGTTCGCAGCCATGGGAAGCGCCAGCAGGGCGGCGAGCAGCAGGCGGGTCATGGGCGGGGCTCCGGGAGGCTACAGGACCAGGGCGGGCAGCAGCGCGTCCAGTCGCAGCCGCCCTTCCGCCGTGGCGGTGAGGCGGCCCGGCGTGTGCACCACGTAGCCTGCCGCCACCGCCTGGGCCAGCACCTCCGCATCCAGCGCATCCGCGAGGGCGAGGCCGGTGCGGCGGGCGAAGCGGGCGGCGTCGATGCCCTCGTGCAGGCGCAAGCCCATCAGCAGCATTTCCCGGGCGCGGTCGGCGGGGGTGATGACCTCCTCGGCCGTGCTGCCGTGGCCGTGGCGTTCCACCCGCTCGGCCCACGGCTCCGGCGCACGGTGGCGTCGGGTGGCGATCAGCTGCTGGCCGAACGCCAGGCGGCCATGCGCGCCGGGTCCGATGCCCGCGTAGTCGCCATAGCGCCAGTAGGCGAGGTTGTGCCGGCTCTCCGAACCCGGCGCTGCGTAGTTGGACACCTCGTATTGCTGCAACCCATGCGCGGCAGCGGCTTCGGCGGTGGCCTCGTACAGCGCCGCGGCGGTGTCCTCGTCCGGCAGGGCCAGCTCGCCGCGGCGGTGCTGCGCCTCGAACGCGGTGCCGGGCTCAATGGTGAGCTGGTAGAGCGAGAGGTGGTCTGCCGCCAGCGCCAGCGCGGCGTCCAGCTCCGCCTGCCAGGCGGCAAGGCCTTGCCCGGGCCGCGCGTAGATTAGGTCGAACGACAGGCGGGGGAAGATGCGACGCGCCGTCTCCAGCGCCGCGATGGCCTGCCCTGCCGAGTGCTGCCGACCCAGGCGGCGCAGCGACTCGTCCTCCAGGCTTTGCACGCCGAGCGAGGCTCGGTTGACGCCTGCGTCCCGGAACGCGCCGAGCCGCCCCGCCTCCACGCTGGTGGGGTTGGCTTCGAGGGTAATTTCGAGGTTCGGCGCCGGGTCGAACAGGCGGCGCGCGTCGTCGATGAGGGCGGCGGCGGTGCCGGGCTCCATGAGGCTGGGAGTGCCGCCGCCGAAGAAGATGGAGCCGAGCGGGCGGCGTCCGAGCCGGGCGGCTTCCCAGGCGAGTTCGGCGCGCAGGGCGGCGGCGAAGCGGGCCTGCGGGATGGCGTCGCGGACGTGGCTGTTGAAGTCGCAATAGGGGCACTTGGCAAGGCAGAACGGCCAGTGGATGTAGAGGGCGAGGGAGTCGGCCATGGGTGGATATGGGTGGGGCAGGTGGCGTTAGGGAGACAGCAGCTTCCGCCTTAGGTCGAACGCTTACGGAACCTGAAACCCAAAATCACACCCCGCATCCGCCTGCGTCACCGCGTCCAGATACAACCGCAAATACCCCCGCTCCCCTCCAGCCACCCCCGCCGGCGCCGCCCACTCCCGCCGCCGCTGCGCCAGCTCCGCCTCGTCCACCAGCACGTCCACCCGCCGCCCTGCCACGTCCAGCCGCACCAGGTCTCCCGTCCGCACCAAGGCCAACGGCCCGCCCACCGCCGCCTCCGGCACGACATGCAGCACCACCGTGCCGAACGCCGTGCCGCTCATCCGCGCGTCGGACACGCGCACCATGTCCTTCACCCCCGCCCGCGCCAGTTTCTTCGGGATCGGCAGGTAGCCGGCTTCCGGCATGCCCGGCGCGCCCTTCGGCCCGGCGTAGCGCAGCACCAGCACGCTATCTGCGTCCACGTCGAGCGCCGGGTCGTCGATGCGGGCGGCCAGGTCCGCCACGCCGTCGAACACCATGGCGCGGCCGGTGTGCTGCAGCAGCCCTGGGGTGGCCGCGCCGAACTTGATCACGGCGCTGCCAGGGGCGAGGTTGCCGCGCAGCACCGCCAGGCCGCCCACCGGGAACACCGGCGCCGCGCGGGGGCGGATCACCCTCTGGCCGGGCACGTCCTCCGCGGCGTCCATCGTGTCTTGCACCGTGCCGCCCGTCACCAGCCGGGCGCTGCCGTCCAGCAACCCGCCCAGCTCGCGCATCAGCCGGGGCAGGCCGCCGGCCCAGTGGAAATCCTCCATGTAGTGCTCGCCGGTGGGCTTCAGGTCGATTAGCACCGGCACGGTGCGGCCCAGCCGATCGAACGCATCCAGGTCGAGCGTGAGGCCGCGCCGCCCGGCGATGGCGCAGAGATGGATCAGGCCGTTGGTGCTGCCGCCGATCGCTTGCAGCACCACCTGCGCGTTGCGGAACGCGGCCGAAGTCAGGATGTCGGCCGGGCGGCGGCCCTCGGCCCCGATGGCGGCGACGGCGGCGGCGCCCGACTGCTCGGCGCAGCGCAGGCGGTCGGCGTGGGTGGCGGGAATGGTGGCGGAGCCTGGCAGGGCCATGCCCAGCGCCTCGGCCAGGCAGGCCATGGTGCTGGCGGTGCCCATCACCATGCAGGTGCCCGGCGTCGGCGCCAGGCGGCCGTTGATGGCGTCCATCTCGGCTTCGGAGAGCTCCCCGGCGCGGTGCCGCGCCCAGAAGCGGCGGCAGTCGGTGCAGGCGCCCAGCAACTCGCCCTGGTAGTGGCCGACCAGCATCGGGCCGGTCACCAGCTGCACCACGGGGATGTCCAGGCTGGCGGCGGCCATCAGCTGGGCGGGCACGGTCTTGTCGCAGCCGCCCATCATCAGCACGGCGTCCATCGGCTGCGCACGGCACATCTCCTCCGTGTCCATGGCGGCCAGGTTGCGCAGGAACATGCTGGTGGGATGGGCGAAGCTTTCGTGGATCGAGATCGTCGGGAACGGCATCGGCAGCCCGCCGGCCAGCAGGATGCCGCGCTTGGCCGCCTCCACCATCTGCGGCATGGTCCCATGGCAGGCGTTGTAGGCGCTGGAGGTGTCGACGATGCCCACGATCGGGCGGTCCAGCGCGTCGTCCGAGTAGCCCATCGCCTTGATGAAGGCCCGGCGCAGGAACAGGCTGAACCCGTCATCGCCGTAGCTGGTCAGGCCCTTGCGCAATCCGCTCGCCACCGGCGCATCCTCCCCTGCCTGCCCGCGTTTATGCACAAGCCGGGCAGGGGAGGGCAAAGGCGATGATGAAGGACGCAACCTACGGCGGCGTGAACGCGGCGGTGCTGACGGCCATGCACCCGGATCTCTCGCCCGACCTGGACCGCACCGCCGCGCACGGGCGCTGGCTGCTGGCCAACGGCTGCAACGGCCTGGCCGTGCTTGGCACCACGGGCGAGGCCAACAGCGTCGGCGTCTCCGAGCGGATGGAGCTGATGGAAGGCCTGGTCGCCCGCGGCCTGCCGCCGCTCCGGCTGCTGCCCGGCACCGGCACCTCGGCGCTGACCGACACGGTGGCGCTGTCCCGCCACGCCGCCGGCCTGGGCTGCCCCGGCGTGCTGGTGCTGCCGCCGTTCTTCTACAAGGACCCCAGCGAGGACGGGCTGTTCGCCTACTTCTCCGAGGTGGTCCAGCGCCTCGGCGGCGCGACGCAGCTCTACCTCTACCATTTTCCTGCCCATTCCGCGGTGCCGATCACGGTGCCGCTGATCGCCCGGCTGCTGCGGGCCTACCCCGGCGCGGTGCGCGGCCTCAAGGACAGCAGCGGCGATTTCGCCAACACCCGCAGCTACGTGGACCACTTCGCCGCCGACGGGTTCGAAGTGTACTGCGGCGACGACGGCGCGCTGCACGGCCTGCTGCAGGCGGGTGGCGCCGGGTGCATCACGGCGGCGTCCAACGTGGGCTGCGCGCTGGGCGGCCAAGTGTATGCCCATTGGGACGACGAAGCCGGGCGGCAGGCGCAGGTCACGCTGTCCGCCATCCGCCAGGCGGTCAGCTCGGCCGCGTTGATCCCTGGGCTGAAGGCGCTGGTGGCGCGGCATACCGGCGATACCGGGTGGAACGTGATGCGACCCCCGCATCTGCCGCTCGGCGAGGCGGCACGGGCCAAGCTGTTTGCGGCGTTCGATGCCTGCGGCGTGACGTTGGCGAAGGCGGCCTGAGGCCCGTTCAGCCGCGCCCCACGAACGGCATCTCCGTCGCCATCACCGTGAGCGTCAGGATGTTGGCATCTAGCGGCAGGGAGGCCATCAGCGCCACTGAGCGGGCCACGTTGGCCACGTCCATCACCGGCTCCGCCGCCATGGCGCCGTTCGCCTGCGCAACACCCGCGGCCATCCGCGCCGTCATGGCTGTGCCCGCGTTGCCGACGTCCACCTGGCCGCAGGCGATGCCGTAGGCCCGGCCGTCCAGCGCGATCGTCTTGGTCAGCCCGGACACGCCGTGCTTGGTCGCCGTGTAAGGCGCCGACCCCGGCCGCGGCGCGTGGGCGGAGATGGAGCCGTTGTTGATGATCCGCCCGCCCTGCGGCCGCTGGTCCCGCATCATGCGGAATGCGCCGCGCGCCACGCGAAACGCGCCGGACAGGTTCACCGCCACCACGCCGTCCCACTGCTCGTCCGTCAAGTCGCCGAAATTGGTCGCGGGCGCGTTGCCGCCGGCGTTGTTGAACAGCACGTCTAGCCGGCCCCATGCCTGGGCGAGCGTGGCGAACAGCGCCGTCACGGAAGCCGGGTCCGCCACGTCCGTCGGCACGACCAGGGCCGCGGCGTCGGCCAGGGCCGCAGTTTCCTCCAGCGCCTCCCGCCGCCGCCCGGCCAGCGCCACCGTGAAGCCGTCCCGGGCCAGCGCCAGGGCGCACGCCCGGCCGATGCCGCCGCCGGCGCCGGTGACCAATGCGGTGCGCTCCATCCTGCCCTCCCCTCGGTTGACGCGGCCAATCCTAGCCCTGGCCAATCTTAGCTTTGGCCAGAGCCGGCAGCCAGCCTGCGGCGGCTACCAGCTGGATAGCGCGGCGCGCTTCCAGGTGTTGGCGGCCACGCAGTCATAGTGGTAGTTCGCGTCGAACGTCGTCTGCCCGGCGGTGCAGGGCGCGCTGCTGCTGGCCGGCGTCGCCATGTCGATGCGGAAGATGCCCTGCGGATGCACCGCGCCGCCGACGGCGCCTGCGAGGTTGAGGTCAGTGGCGGCGCCGTTCAGCACCTGCACGCTGTAGGGCTGGCCGGCCGTGCCGGGGCTGAGCTGCAGGTAGCCGCTGGCGTTGGCGGGCGCCACCTGCTTGGTCACCAGCGCCCCGTTGGAGATGCCGATCAGCCCGCTGCCGCCTTTGTCTTGCATCAGCAGGCCGATGGCGCTGTCGGACCCAACCGAGTTCATCGCGATGTAGCCGCCGCTGGGCGCGCCGGTGATCTCCAGGAAGTCGGCTGCGTTGGCCGGGTTGCTCAGCTCCAGCACCGGGCTGCCGCGGTCGGCGAACTGGATCGTGCTGCTGCCCGCGTCATAGGTCAGCCAGTCAGCCCCCAGATGGGTCTTGCCCGGGTTGCCCTCGCCGTCGCCCCAGCTGCCATTGAGGTAGATCTTCTGCCCCGCCTGCATCGCCACCGCCGCGTCGATGCTGGTGGCGATCTCCGTCAGGTCAAGCCCGATGCGCCACTTGCCCATCACCTCGTAGGCGGCGTCGCACGGGACGGAGCCGTTGCAGGTGACGAAGTCGTTGACCCAGTGGTTGTTGCTGTCCTGCGCATAGGTGAACACCGCGCCGCTGGCCGTGGCCGTGGCGGCGCTGCTGAGCGTGAGCGTGGTGCCGCTGAGGGCCGCAATGGTGACGCCTGCCGGGATGCCCGGCCCGGTGATGGTCTGCCCTGCAGCAAGGCCCGTCACGCTGGACGCGGCCAGGCTGGCCGACCCGGCGGTGGTGCTGCCGATGAACGTCAGGTGCAGCGGGATGTTGGACGCGGTAGCGGTGGCCGCCGCCGACAGGATGACGGCGCTGTACTGGCTGTTCAGCGACGCGATGGTGGTCCCGGCCGGGATGCCCGCACCGGCCACGCTCTGCCCCGCCACCAGCTTGGCCAGCGTGCCGACGGGCACGGCGACGACGGTGGACCCGGCGGTAGTGGAACCCTGGAAGCTGCCGATGGCGGCAAAGCTCGTGTTGCGCGAGTAGCCCATGGTGCGGCCGACCGCCGCCACGTCGTTGCCGCCGTCGCTGAAGTGCCACTCGCTGTGTTGCAGATACTGGTTGGGCGCCAGCGCCGTGAGGTCGCCCGCCTCCCAGGAGCAGCCGGGGTTGGCCAGCCAGTCGGTGGTGGCCGCCCCGCCCGCCGCGGTGGGCACGCCCGCGCACAGCAGCTCGCCTTCGTTCAGGATCATGTCGCCCTGGCCGTTCTGCTGCGCCACGATGCGGTTGTAGGCGGCGCCGGTGCGTCCGTCGTTGGCGGTGGCGGACTGGTTCCAGCCGCTGCTGTTGTTGAAGAACGCCTGGTGCGGGATGGCGCCGGGCATGTACTGGTAGCCGTGCGCCGGCTGGCCCAGCGTGTGGCCGCCGTTGCTGTCGGCGATGAAGAACTCCTCCGCGCCGAACACGTGCGCGTAGTTCCACTTGCCCCAGCACTGGAAGCTGGCGGTGCACGGGTCGTTCTGGTTGGTGGCGACGTTCCAACTGGCCGGGTTCGGGTTGGTCGTGACGCCGGAGGCCATCGGGCCGCGCGGCGTGCCGCTGGAGTCCATGACCTTGCCCGGCCCGGTGAACGTGCCGAACGGCGCCAGCGGCAGGGCCGCGGCGGGCGCGTTGCAGACCCGTCCGTCCGGGATGGCGACGTGGCGGCCGCTGGCGGCGGCGGCGGCCACGGCGGCGCTGTCGTCGCTCACGCCGTCGCACGCAGCGCCGAAATCCAGCACGGAAAGCTGGTCGGATAGCTTGGCAGTCAGCGAGCGCGCCACCGTGGCTCCCGTGGGCTGCACGCTCAAGCCGCCGAGCGGAACCGGACCCAGTTGCGCCCAAGCCGGCAAGGCGGTCAGCAGAAAGGCGGTCACGGCAGGCAACCTGCGAAAGATCATGGTTTGTTCTCCGGGGTCGGACACCATACGACACGATGGAGGGCGTATCCAACCGCCACGATCGCGTCCGCCCGCCTGCCACGCCGGGATTACGCCGATTTACCGCAATCGAGCGCCTTGGCGCCGCATGGGAGAGCGCGCCGTTACCCCGGCCGGCGCACCTCGACCGTGACGTGCGACAGGGCGGGGAAGCGCGCGAGCAGATGGCGGTAATACTCAGGCCCCCGCGCGCCATCGGTCGTGGCGACGGCGAGGATCGCCCCGAGATGGCCTGGCCCCAAGCGCCACAGATGCAGGTCGGTCACCCGGCCGCCCTCCGCCTCCACGGCCTGTCGCACGGAGTCGGCGGCATGCGGGTCCGGCACCATGTCGAGCAGGATGGCGCCGGTGTCGCGGACCAGCCCGTAGGACCAACTCGCGATCACGCAGGCGCCGACCAGGCCGGCGAGCGGGTCCATCCACAGCCAGCCGAAGCCGCGCGCCAGCACCAGCCCGATGATGACCAGCACCGACACGGCGGCATCCGCCACGACGTGGACGACCGCCGCCCGCATGTTGTTGTCGCGGTGCGCGGCGTGGTTCCCGTGATGGCCGTGCCCGTGCTCCTCGAACGCCACGGGATAGTCGTCGCCGCCGAGGTGCAGATGCGCCATGAACTGATGCGGCTCGGGGATCGTCTCGGCGCTTTCCAGCCAACCGCCCCGGTCCCGCATGGCGAACACCTGGCGCGCGCCGTCCGCCCGCACCGTCTCGATGGTTGCGGTGGCGCGGATCGTGCCGCCCGGCTGCGGACGCAGCTGGAACACCGGGGGCACGCCGTCCTCGAACACGCGCAAGGCCAGGGGGCCGTCCGGCGTCGCGATACTCTGCGCCGCGTCGTGGTCCCCATGCCCATGGCCGTGCCCATGGTGGTGGCCGCCGCCGAGCAGCCAAACGCTGGCCACGTTCACGGCCAGCCCGAGGGTTGCGATCGGGATGGCCTCGTTGAACCGGATCGGCACGGGAGCGAACAGCCGGCTGACCGCCTCGCAGCCGATCAGCAGCGCGATCATCGCCAGCACGACCGCGCTGGTGAAGCCGGTCAGGTCGCCCAGCTTGCCGGTGCCGAAGCTGAACCGGGGATCGTGCGCGTAGCGGCGGGCGTAGCGGTAGGCCAGCGCCGCCAGCAGCAGCGCGCCGGCGTGGGTGCTCATGTGCAGCCCATCCGCGACCAGGGCGATGGACCCGAAGGCGAGGCCGCCCACGATCTCCAGCACCATCATTGCACCGCACAAGCCAATGACCCACCAAGTCCGCTGCTCGGACTCCTCGTGTCCTGCGCCCAGGAAGACGTGGCTGTGATCCGACGTGGTGGCGGAAGCGAATATGCCGTCCATGTCAGTCTCTCACCTCAGCTCGGCGCGAACAGCCGCGCCGTTCTGTAGCATAGGGGTGGCCCCTATGCCATCGAGCGCGGCGAGACCGAGGGTCAGGGCGCGTCCGGCAGCTTGTGGGCGCTCTTGCGCTCGCTGTAGCGGTCCACGAGGTAGTCCGCCCGGTCCCGCACCAGCAGCGTGAACCGCAGCAGCTCCTCCATCACGTCCACCACGCGGTCGTAGTTGGCGGACGGCCTCATGCGCCCTGCTTCGTCAAAATGCTCGTAGGCGCGCGGCACGCTTGACTGGTTCGGGATGGCGATCATCCGCATCCAGCGCCCGAGCAGCCGCAGCGTGTTCACCGCGTTGAAGCTCTGCGACCCGCCCGACACCTGCATCACGGCCAGGGCGCGCCCCTGAGTCGGGCGCACCGAACCCTCCTCCAAGGGCAGCCAGTCGATCTGGTTCTTGAACACGCCCGTCACCGCGCCGTGAACTTCCGGGGAGCACCAGACCTGGCCTTCGGACCACAGCGACAAGGCGCGAAGCTCCCGTGCCTTAGGGTGGTCCTTGGGCACGCTGTTGGCCAGCGGCAGCTCGCGCGGGTCAAAGGTGCGAGTCTCGGCGCCCATGGCGCGCAGCAGCCGATCGGCCTCCTCGACCAGCAATCGGCTGTAGGAACGCGTCCGCAGCGAGCCATAGAGCAGCAGGATGCGGGGCGGGTGCTGCGCCCGCATGACCGGTTCCAGCCGGGCGGCGTCCGGCGGCGCCAGCAAGTTAGGACGCAGCGCCGGCATCGGGTCCGGGCTCATGCCGGACCTCCTTTGACGAAGCCGGCGAGCGGGGTCGGCACGATGTGCAGCATCGCCTCCGACCGGCCGCATGCGGGATTGTGATGGCCGACCACGTCGATGGCTTCGGTCATGGCAGGGCCTTCCCAGGCGGGCAACAGGGCATCAGGGCAGCGATGAGCGGGGCGCACAGCTCGGGACGGCCATCGCAGCAATCCTTGGCCAGGAACAGCATCATCGCGCGCAATTGGCCCAGGTCGGCCCGATAGACGACGGTGCGGCCGCGTCGCTCGGACCGCACCAGGCCGGCGCGGGCCAGGATCGCGAGGTGCGTTGACAGGGTGTTCTGCGGCACGTCGAGCTGGCGGGCGATCTCGCCGGCCGGCAGCCCCTCCGGTTCGTGGCGGACCAGCAGCCGGAACGAGTCCAGGCGGGTGCCTTGCGCGAGCGATCCGAGAGCGAGGATGGCGGATGGATTATCCACATATCGAGAATAACAGACATGTTTTCGCCTGTCCAGCGAGGAAGCTTTGCTCGGCCGGGCAGGATGGCGTCGCAGCCTGAAATGCCGGAAGACACTCAGCGCCGGGCCATGGGCCGGACCATGGAAAGGACACTCTCATGACGGGCGACAAGCTGGACCTGACGCGCCGGGCGCTCGGCCTGGGTGCTGCGGCCGCCACGCTGGCCAGCGTGGCGGCTCGGGGCGAGCCGGCGGTCGATGCGTCGGAGCGTTACCGGCCCCGGGTGCATTACACTCCTCGCGTGGGATTCATGAACGACCCGAATGGGCTGATTCACCATGACGGCGAATGGCACCTGTACTACCAGTACAACCCGTTCGGCACCCGCAGCGCGCACGTGCACTGGGGCCATGCGGTCAGCCCCGACCTGCTGCACTGGCAGGAGCTGCCGCCTGCGCTTGGCGACACGGAGGCGGGGGAGCCGTTCAGCGGCAGCGCCGTGTTCGACGCCGGCAACACCAGCCGCCTGTTCCCGGCAGGAGATCCTGGCCTGGTGGCCGTTTTCACCCGCGCCACGCCGGAATACCAACGCCAGGACATCGCCTGCAGCATCGACCGCGGACGCAGCTTCGCCTTGTATGATGGCAACCCGGTGCTGGAGCGCGGCAGCAACTCCTTCCGTGACCCCAAGGTGTTCTGGCATGAGCCGACACGGCGCTGGATCATGGCGGTGGTCGCGGCCCGCGAGCACCGGGTGCTGTTCTATGCCTCCGCCAACCTGACCCAGTGGCAGGAGGTCGGCAGCTTCAGCCAGCCCGGCATTGAGGGCGTGGAGTACGAGTGCCCGAACCTCGTACTCATGCCAGTCGAGGGCGGCGGGCTGAAATGGGTGTTGTTCGTGTCCATCAGCACAGGCCCGGAGAAGGACAGTCCCGTGCAGTATTTCGTCGGCACGTTCGACGGGCAGCGCTTCATGGCGGACGACCCGGCGACGCGCTACGTCGATTTCGGCAAGGACTTCTATGCGATGCAGGTGTTCGCGGATGCGCCGGGTGACCGCCCGGTGGCGATGGCCTGGGCCGGCTGCTGGCAATACTGCAACGACCTGCCGACCGGCGCGTGGCGCGGCGCCATGACGTTGCCGCGGCGGCTGTCGCTGCGCCAGGCCGCGGATGGCTGCCGCCTCGTGCAGGCGTTCGCACCCTTGGAGGCCGTGCGTGGAGCCGCCATCCCCGTCCGTCTGGGGGAGGGCGGCCTCGCCACGGCCACCCTGCCGCCGGGAGCGGCGGTGGAGGTCCGGGTGCGGCTGACCGTGGACGCTGGCGGCGCCACCCTGGCGTTCCGCAACGGCGCGGGCGAGGCGCTGACGGTCGGGTTCGACCAGGGCAGCGGACGGCTCAGCATCGCGCGGGGCGGCACGCGCGGCTTCAAGCACCAGCACTTCACCGATAGCTTCACGGCGGCCCGCCCCCCGGGCACGCGGGAGGTGGACCTGCACCTGGTGCTGGACCGCTGCACGCTGGAGGTGATCGGCTTCGACGGGGAATCGTCCGGCACGGTCCTGCACTTCTTCGCAACGCCCCCTGACCAGCTTGTCGTGCAGGGAACGGAGGCGGTGCGGCTGGGTGCGATGCAGGTGACGGAATTGACGTGACGAGCGAGTTCGGGGCCCTGCCACCTCCCTGAAAAGGCGAGGGTCAGCGATGAGGGGCTAGTGCCGGCCGATGAATCCACCCGCCGGCGCAGCCATGCGGGGCGCGAGTACGACGCCAGGACGCAAGCCGCCCGACACCGCTGGGCCCGGCCGCGCCAATCCCGGCGGCATCACGAACGCGCGGTGAAACGGCACGACGCCTGGCATGAAGCGGGACCGCGCGCCGTTGAGGTCGGGGCGCGGGACCACCGCCTGGGTGAACACCTCCGGCGCACGCGGCCCCACCGGGCCGCCAAGGGCAGCCGAAGCATGGAACGCCGCGGGGCTGCCGGAACCCGCCGGTCCGTTGAACACGCGCGGCCCGCGCGACGCTTCCGGGCCAGGAAGGCCGGGTGGATGGAACTCCGCCACCTGTCGGAGGGCCTCGCCGTGCGGCAGCCCCCGCAGCCCGCTTCCCGCGGGATGGAACCGGTCAAGGTGGCTGCGGAAGCGCTCCGGCGCGGCATGCCAGCGGTGCAGCCGATCAAGGAAGCCGAAGCCCAGCACGGCATCGTAGAAGAAGAACACCGGCTCGCCGTCGATCAGCGCCACTGGAACGCCGCCCTCGTAGCTGAGGCCATCCCCGGCATCGCCCGGAGCATAGCTGCAGCAAGGCGGAGCGAATTGCGCCAACGGCAGCTGGCCCAGCACTTGTTGCGGCGGGTCGAGCCAGTATCCGCTCTTGGCGGCCATCGCCTGGGCCTGGTCCCTCCGATATTCCGCCGTGGCATCCGGGCCGGCCCGGGCCAGGCCTTCGAGCAACGCCACGGTGGCGATGTCCGTCCCGTCGGGCAGCACGCAGACGTAGTGGCCGCCCTCGTCCTGCTGCTGGCAGCTCAGGCGGTTGCCGTGGGAGACGATCTCGTTTTGCAGTTGCAGGGTATAGTACTGCGCGTCGAAGCCAATCAATCCGCTCAGCAGGAACACCCGGCCGTCGCCCAGAAGTTCCGCGGTGGTCCGCACCGTGGGCGCCTGCACGATCACGGAGGCGGGTGGCAGGCCGGCCCAGATGCCGATATGGGCCGCCTGCGCCGCGGCTTCCTGCTCGCGGTAGCTGGCCGGCGCGTCGGCGAGCGTCTCCGCAGCGCCGTTCGCCAGCGCTGTCTCCGCCACATCGAGCCCCGTCGGCATCAGGCACGCATACGTGCCGCCGTCGTGCGGCTTGCAGGTCACGCGGTCCCCGTTGTCGGTGAGGAACGACTGCAATCCGCGTGCAGGGTCGCCGGCCCATCCCTTGATGCCGAACAGCGTAACGCCCGTGTCGCCGCCCTTGAGGTGAGCGGTGTCGATCACGGTCGGATGGTTTAGGAAGACGGGAGCCGGCGCAACGGCAGGGTCCATCGCCGGGGTGCCGGAGGGCCCGGGTGCTTGAGCGTGAGCGCCGGCTGCGAGCATGGCGGCTACGGCGACCCAGCGGCCCAACGGCCGCAAACGCAGGCTCCTTGGCGTCCATGTTCCAATCATGGCGAAGTTCTCCGCTGGCCGGGAGCTTGGACCTGCCTCAGCCCTTGGGCGCCAGCTTGTCCTGCGTCCGGGTGGCGAAGTCTCCGGCGTCATGGCGCTCGTGCAATTGGCTGGACGGCTCGCCGGAGATGCGGTTGACCATGCGGCCGCGCTGCACCGCCGGGCGCGCCGCGATCCCCTCCGCCCAGCGCTGCACGTTTGCATAATCCTGCACTTGCAGGAAGGTGCCCGAAGCGCCGTAGAGCAGCCCCTTGGCGAGGCCGCCGTACCAGGGCCACACCGCGATGTCGGCGATCGTGTAGTCCTGCCCGGCCAGGTACGCGTGGTCCGCCAGCCGCCGGTTCAGCACGTCGAGCTGGCGTTTCGCCTCCATCGCGAACCGGTCGATGGCGTATTCGATCTTGGTGGGGGCGTAGGCGTAGAAATGCCCAAAGCCGCCGCCGAGATAGGGCGCGCTGCCCATCTGCCAGAACAGCCAGGACAGGCATTCGGCGCGCCCCGCCGGGTCCGCCGGCAAGAAGGCGCCGAACTTCTCGGCCAGGTGCAGCAAGATCGCGCCCGACTCGAATACCCGGATCGGTGTCGGCCCGCTGCGGTCCATCAACGCGGGAATCTTCGAGTTAGGGTTCACCGCCACGAAGCCGCTGCCGAACTGCTCGCCGTCGATGCGGATCAGCCAGGCGTCGTACTCCGCGCCGCGGCGGCCGAGCTCCAGCAGCTCCTCCAGCATCACCGTGACCTTCACCCCGTTCGGCGTGGCCAGCGAGTAGAGCTGCAAGGGATGCCGGCCGACCGGCAGCTCCTTGTCGTGCGTGGCGCCGGCGACCGGGCGGTTGGTGGAGGCGAACCGGCCGCCCGTCCCCTGCTTCCAGGTCCAGACCTCCGGCGGCGTGTAATCGGACGGATCGCTCATGGCTCAACTCCGGCTGCGATGGATGGCGCGACGATGCCCGGCCCGGACATGCCTAGCCCACCTAGTCACTCCAACCCTGGCGCGCCAGGGTAGCCGGTTGCCCTGGCCGCCCGGCGTCTGCCATGGTCGGCCAGGCCCGGGCGGCTGGGAGGTGCCATGCAGACCGCGACACGGCCAGGGCCGCACCCCGCGCAGGACGCCAGCCTGGTCGCCTTCTATGCCGGCATGAGCCTGCCGGAGCGGCGCACCTTCTGGGCGTGCGCCGCCGGCTGGGCGCTCGACGGCATGGACTTCATGATCTACCCGCTGGTCATCGGCGCCATCATGCGCCAGTGGTCGGTGGAGCCGGGGCAGGCGGGGCTGGCCGCCACGGCGACCCTGCTGGCGTCAGCGGTGGGCGGCTGGGGCGCCGGGCTCCTGGCCGACCGGGTCGGCCGGGTGCGGACCTTGCAGGTCACGGTGGTCTGGTTCTCCCTGTTCAGCCTGCTCTGCGCCTTCGCCCAGACCTTCGGCCAGTTGATCGTGCTGCGCGCCCTGCTCGGCTTTGGCTTCGGCGGCGAGTGGGCGGCCGGCGCGGTGCTGATGGGCGAGACCATCCGCGCGCAGTACCGCGGCCGGGCCGTGGGATGCGTGCAGTCGGCCTGGGCGGTGGGCTGGGCCGTGGCGGTGCTGGGCCAGGCGGTCATGATCTCCGTGCTGCCGCCCGAGCTGGCCTGGCGGGCGATGTTCGCGCTCGGCTGCCTGCCGGCGCTGCTGGTGTTCTATCTCCGGCGCTACGTGCAAGAGCCCGAGATCGCCGCCGCCGCCCGCGCGGAGCTGGCCCGCAGCGGCGCCAGCCCCGGCCTGGGCCGCATCTTCGCGCCCGGTCTGCTGCGCACGACGCTGCTCGCCTCGCTGCTCAGCATGGGCGCGCAGGGCGGCTACTACGCCATCACCACCTGGCTGCCGCAGTTCCTTCGCACCACCCGGGGGCTGACGGTGCTGAACTCGACCGGCTACCTCGCCGTGCTGATCAGCGGCAGCTTCGCGGGCTACCTCACCGGCGCGTGGCTCGCGGACCGGATCGGGCGGCGGCCGCTGTTCATGATCTTCTCCGCCGGCGCCGTGGCGCTGGTGCTGGCTTACACCCAGCTCAACATCGGCAATGGCGCGATGCTGGCGCTCGGCTTCCCGCTCGGCTTCTTCGCCAGCGGCTACTTCTCCGGCATGGGGCCGTTCCTGACCGAGATCTACCCCACCGCCGTGCGCGGCTCGGGGCAGGGGTTCTGCTACAATTTCGGCCGCGGCATGGGCGCGCTGTTCCCGGCGCTGGTGGGCTACCTGTCGCAAGCCATGCCGCTGGCCGACGCCATGGGCCTGTTCGCCGCCGCGGCCTACGGGCTGTTCTTCGTTGCCGCGCTGCTGCTGCCCGAGACGCGCGGCCGGGTGCTGGTGGCCGATGCCTGATATCCCGGACTGTCCCGGCCCGGACCCGCAGCCGCGCCGCCCGGCCCGCTTCACCCTGCCGCCGGGCGCCGTGGACACCCACGCCCACGTCATCGGCGCGCCGCCTGGCCATTCGTTCGACCCGGCGCGCAGCTACACCCCGCCCGCCGCCCCGCTCGACGCCTACCTGCACATGCTGGACGCCGTGGGAATGAGCCATGGCGTGCTGGTGCAGGTGAGCGTGCACGGCACGGACAACCGCTTGCTGGTGCAGGCCCTGCGCGCCTGCCCGGCGCGCCTGCGCGGCATCGCCGTGGCGCCGCTCGGCCTGCCGGACCGGGCCTATGCCGCCCTGCAGGAAGCCGGGGTCGTCGGCCTGCGGCTGAACGTGCTGTTCGGCGGCGGCATCGGGCTGGCCCGGATCGAGGAGTATGGCGCGCTGTGCCGCGAGCTGGGCTGGCACCTGCAATTCCTGTTGGACGCCCGCGCGCTGCCGGAGCTGGCGCCCCGCCTGGGCCGGCTGCCCGTGCCTTACGTCATCGACCACATGGGCCACATCCCGGTCTCGGCGGGGCTGCACGAGCCCGGGTTCCAGGCGCTGCTGTCCTTGATGCAGGGGGGCGCGTGCTGGGTGAAGCTGTCCGGCGCGTATCGCATGTCGCAAGCCGGGCTCCCCTGCCAGGACACCACGCCGTTTGCGCGGGCCTTGCTCGCGGCCGGTCCAGGGCGTTGCGTGTGGGGGTCGGACTGGCCGCACGTTGCGACGTATGGGCCGATGCCGAACGTGGGCGACTTGCTCGATCTGCTGGCCGATTGGGCGCCTGACCCGGCGCAGCGCCAGGCGGTGCTGGTGGACAACCCGAGCCTCCTCTACGGATTTCCTGGCCAGCCCTGACTCTGCGCCGCGCTAGGCCGGCACCACCAGCGCCTGCGACGCCGCCTGGAGAATCTGGCTTTGCAGCCATTGATGCTGACGCCCGTTCTTGGCCGCCATGTCGGCGAGGACGGCCACGAAACCCGCGTCGCGCAGCGCGGCCGCGGCTTGGCGCAGGATGACCAGCGAGGACTGGCTCTCGCCCACCAGCACCAGCAGAGCCTGCAAGTCACGCAACTGGCCGAAGCCGGTGGAGGTGGGGCGGCGGCGCACCAGCTTGCCCAGCCGGTTCGGGTCGCCCGCCTGCTGCTGGCCGTAGCGCCCGGCGAACGGGCCGAGGCCAGCCGCCGTATCGCGCGACCAGCCGGCGAACAGGGCGCACGCCCGCCCCATGTCGGGCAGCCCCGGATGGTTGGAGGCCGCCTGCCCGAAGGCGTGCGCCAGCTGCTCCTCATTGGCGCGCAGCAGGCCGATGTAGTCGCCGACGTGCGGCCGTGGCGCAGCGGCCGTGGCCTTCCTGGCGGCAGCGGCGGCGAACACGCCCTGGCGCGTCTGGGCCGTGGCATTGGGTGGGGGAACCGGCATCGTCGCCCTTTCCAGCTTGACCGCCGCGGACTTGGCGATCGGTTGCTTGCTGACCGGATCGCAGGCGAACAGCGTGAGTTCGTTGGCGGCCTGCGCGTGATCCGGTTTGTCCCAGTAGCCGTAGTGGAACGGGATAAAGACCTGGCCAGCCTCGATGTCGGTGATCCGCGCCGGGGCTTCCAGCGCGCCGCGCCGCGAGGTCACCCGCAGCCTGTCGCCGTCCACCACCCAAAGCCGCAGCGCGTCGAACAGCGAGATCTCGACGTACACGGCTGGGTCGGCGGCGTTGAGCTCGGGCGAGCGGCCGGTCTTGGTGCGGGTGTGGAACTGGTGCAGCACCCGGCCCGTGGTCAGCCGGAGCGGATAGGCTTCGTCTGGCGGCTCGAGCGGCGGCTGGTGGTGCGCCGCCTTGATGAGCGCGCGGCCAGCCGGGTCGAGCGCGTGGTACTCCTCCAGCGTGACCTCGGCGCCGGTCAGCAGGTCGTGGCCGAACGAGGAGCAGAGATCGGGGGCGGTCCGGAACACGTGATCCTCGTACAGCCGCACGGTCCCGTCCGGGTGTTCCGCGTTGCAGGGCCAGGGGACGCCGGAGCCCTCCGCCAGCTTGGCGTAGGACAGCCCCGTGTAGTCGCACGGGCGGCCGCGTGAGCATTCCTTCCACGCCTCGAACGCCTCTTCCGGCGTGCGCCACTTGACGAGCGGCGCGCCGTCCTGGTCGCGGAAGTCCATCCGCCGCGCGTAGTCCAGGAAGATGTCGAAGTCGGACCGCGCCTCGCCCGGCGGCTCGACCGCCTGGTTGCTGAGGTGGACGGTGCGGTCGAAGTTGGTGAACGTGCCGGTTTTCTCCGCCCAGATCGCCGCCGGCAGCACCACGTCGGCCAGCCGCGCGGTCTCCGTCATGAAGGCGTCCTGCACCACCAGGAACAGGTCGGGCTTGCCGAGGATAGCGCGGCTGCGGGCGAGATCGGGCAGGGACACAGCCGGGTTGGTGCCCTGCACCCACAGCATCTGCAGCGTGCCCGCCTCGGCGTGGTGGAAGATATCCAGCGCGTCCGTGCCCGGCTGCCAGTGCGGGATTTGCGGCGCCGGCACGTTCCACAGCCGCGCCAGCTCGGCCACCTGCGCCGGGTTTTGCCGGTTGCGGAAGCCGCTCAGATCCTCGTACACGCCGCACTCGCGGGTGTTCTGCGCGCTGGGCTGGCCGTTCATCTGCAGGATGCCGCAGCCCGGCCGTCCGATCAGCCCGCGCACGAGGTGGATGTTGTTGACCTGGCAGGCCGCCGCCGTCGCTCCGTTGCTTTGATAGACGCCTTGCAGGCAGGTGGAGACGAGCGTGGGCGCCTCGCCCAGCAGCCGGGCCGCCTCGCGCAGGTCGGCCTCCGGCACCCCGGTAAGCTGCTGCACGCGCGCGGGCGGATACTCCGCGACGACCGCGCGCAACCCGTCGAAGCCGAGCGTGTGCTGGCCGATGAAGTCCGGGTCGGTGCGGCCGTCCTGGACGATCAGGTTCAGCAGCCCGTTCAGCAACGCCACGTTGGTGCCGGGACGCGGCGCCAGCCAGACATCCGCTTCGGCCGCCGTGGGCGTGCGCCGCGGGTCCATCACCACCAGCTTGGGCGGGTTCGGGCCGCGGCGGCGGTCCAGCACCCGCATCCACATCACCGTGTCGGTCAGCGCCACGTTGTGGCCGACGTGGAACAGGCAGGCGGTGCTGTCGATGTCCTCCACGCTGCCTGGCTGGCCATCGGCGCCGAAGCTCTCCTTCAGCGCGGCCGAGGCGGTCGCGGTGCACAGCCGGATGTTGCCGTCCATGTGCGGCGTGCCGAGGCCGGCCTTCCCGATCAGCGCCAGCGTGTAGTACTCCTCCAGCAGCAGCTGCCCGCTGCTGTAGAACCCAATGGCGCTGCTGGTGAACCGGTCCCGCACCTCGCGCGTCCGCCGCACGATCAGGCCCATCGCCTCGTCCCAGCTCGCCTCGCGCATCGCGCCGCCGTCGCGGATCAGCGGGCGGAGCAGGCGGTCCGGGCTGGCGTTCGCCACCCAGCCGTGCAGCCCCTTGGGGCCGAGGCGGCCGCGGTTGGTCCGGTCGGCCGCGCGGCCGCGCACCCCCACCATCCGCCCATCCTTGACCCCGACGTCTAGCGCGCAGGCGTTGGAGCAGAGCACGCAGGCCGACTGCACCCAGCGGTCCGGCTCGTCCAGCGTGCGCTCGTCGGTGCGGGCGGGCCATTGGCCTTCACCCTGGAACGGGGTGCGGCCGCCCCATGTGTCGGCGATGCTGTCGCGGGTGGTGGTCAAGCGAGGGCCGTCCTGATGCTGCTCCTGAACGAATGGGCTTCCTGCGCCCCGACGCCAAGCCACGAGGCGGGCCTGCCATGCCGCCGTAACTCTATTTTACGTCCCGCCCCGGGGTCATGGGTTAAATCGGTCCAGCACGTAGCGCAGCGCGTTCGGATCGACCGTGTAGTGCCCGGCGGCAAGGTCCCACGAGTAATGCGACACGGGGCCGGTGAACAGCCAGGTGAAGGGCTGGCCGGCCAGCGTCGCCAAGTCCCAGAAGAAGTAGTCCGCCAGCCCCGGGTCGATCATCGTCACCCGGCACTCCGCCGGGGCGAACAGCATGTTGGTCAGCCCCGCCCCCAGCGGGCCGGCGATGTGGCTGGCCTGGGCGAACAAGGCCACCTGGTCGGCGAACCCCATGGTGCCGGGATGCACCGTCTCGAAGCCGTGCGCCTCCAGCACGCCCCGCGCCTCCGCGGCGTTGTCGAGGCTGCGGTGGTCGGTGCCGGGCCGCTCGACGTAGAGGCGCCGGCTGGGCTGCGGCGTCACCCCTAGGCAGGACCGCACCAGGTCCCGCCACGCCAGCAGCGTCGCGGACTTGCGTGTGTTGTGCTGGGAAACCGGGCCGATGTACACCAGGTCCCGCACCTCGGTCAGCTGGTGCCGCAGGTCGAACGCCAGCTCGGCGCGGAGGCCGAGACGCTCCAGCAGCAGGGTGATGAGGGGCGTGAAGGCGGCCATGCCCTCCGGCAGCAGCAGCCGCACATCCTGCAGGCCGGAGCGGCCCAGATTGACCAGCTTGGGCAGGATTTCCACAACCGTGTGGCCATAGTTCTGCGCCCCCGCCTTGCCGATCACCATCGTCGGCCGGCTGCTGGGGGGCAGCTGCGCCACGTCTGCGTCCCGCACGCGTTGCAGCAGCGTGGCCAGCGCCGCATCCGCGCCCGGCCAGTCCACCACGGAGGGGGCAAGCCACGCGCCGTCCGCGGTCAGCACGAACTGGCCCTCGAACACGTGCGCCCGGTCGAGCCGAAGCAGGTACTCCGCCGGGCACGCCGCCTCCCGCTGGCGGATCACGTTGTAGAAATACGCCAGCAGGTCAGGATCCGGGCACCAGCACCCGGCCAGGGCCGGGGGTGCCCGGCGATAGCTGTGCGCCGGGTGCAGGATCACGGCGCCAGGGGGCGGGGCAGCATGGTCCATGATTGTTCCCGATCACCCCGCGAGCGCGTCCGGCGCCTCGCGCTCCAGCCAATGGTAGAGGCTGTTGCCCTCGACCTGAAAGGGGTCGTCGAAGAACGCTGCCAAGTCCGGACGGCTGCGGTAGAAGCGGCGGGTGGCGGTGGCGACCGGCTGCTCGTTGGAAAACTGGGCGTAGGCCCAGTGATGCCGCGGGATGCCCGGCAGCGCGAGGCGCGCCAGCTCGCGCTTATACCACTGCCACACCTCGAACACCTCCGAGCCACCGGCATAGCGCTCCGTCATCACGTCCCCGGCGGCGCCGATCTTGGTGAAGTGATAGAATTTCAGCGGCGAGCCGTTGACCAGGATGTCGCCGCCGCTGAACCGCAGGGTGCGGCGGCTGAGGTTCCAGCTCGCCACGTTGCAGCCCGGGTCCCGCTCGACGTGCACCCGCTCGAACAGGCCCGGCACCAGGTCGCAGTATTTCTGGTCGGTGAACAACCCGGCTGCGACGTCGTCGTAGCAGGCCCGGTGCAGCTGGCTGGCCCACCAGGCGGCGAAGGCGCGGCCTACGCCGTCATTGCGCACCGCGACGAAGCCGAGGTTGTAAATGCCGTACTGCAACGAGGTCCGCTCGTTGTCCAGCATCGCCTGCGCCGCCTCGTTCGGCTCGCACTGGTGCGGCGTGAGCACGACGGAGGCGGTGTCCAGCCGCGCCGCGACCGCATCCAGCGGGTGGAACACGGCGATGTCCGGGTCCAGGTAGATCACCTTTGGCCATCCGGCCTCCAGCAGCTCGACCAGCATCTGGCCCTTCACCGCCGTGCACGCCTCCACCACGTCGTGCTTGAACATCCAGGCGTTGAAGCGCGGGATGCGCAGATGGTCGGCCTCCACCACGCGGTCGAACTCGGCCAGCGCCGCGAGCAGGGCCGCGTCCGCCTCTAGGCCCGGCGGCGGCTTGTCCACCATCACCGCATGGATCGCCCAGTCCGGATGCGCCAGCCGCAGCGAGCGCACCAGAATGCGCGCGCGCGCCAGATAGCTGTACGTGAAGCTGGTGTAGCAGCACACGGCGCCAGGCTTGCTGAGCGGGTCGGGGGCGCCTGTGTTCATGCGTGCGTTGCTTTGCTTGTTCCTGGACATACGTCTGTCGGACGGTAGGCATCGTCCGCTATAACGCGCCGCCGCCGCCGTCGGCAACGCAGTGCAGGCTTGAACTCCCCCCGGCCCCAGCTAGGGTGCGCCGGGAGGCGGACGATGGCTGACGAGGGGACCGAACGGCGCGAAGGCCTCCCCACGCTCGCCGTCGAGGCCGGAATCGCCACGATCCGGCTGAACCGCCCCGCCGTGCACAACCGCGTCGAACTGGAGGACCTGGCTGAACTGGACCGGCTGATGTCCGCCGTGGCCGCCGATTCGGCGGCCCGCGTGCTGGTGCTCACCGCGTCTGGGCGTTCGTTCTCCTCCGGCTTCAACATCGGCAAGCTGGACGGCGCGGCTGGCGAGGCGGGCGGCGACGCCGCGTTCGACCGGGCGGCGGACCGGATGGAGCGGTTCTGCTTGCCCACCATCTGCGCGCTGAACGGCAGCGTCTATGGCGGCTCGACCGACCTGGCGCTCGCCTGCGACTTCCGCATCGGCGTGCAGGGCATGGCGCTGGTCATGCCCGCGGCCCGGCTTGGGCTGCACTACTACGCGGGCGGGCTGCGGCGCGCCGTGGCGCGGCTCGGGCTGGGGGCGGCCAAGCGGCTGTTCCTGGTGGCGGCGCAGGCGGACACGGCCGAGCTGGTGCGCATCGGCTACCTGGACGAGGCGGTGCCGCCGGCCCAGCTCATGCCGCGGGTGGCCGAGCTTGCGGCCACGCTGGCGGCCAACGCGCCGATTGCGGTGCAGGGCATGAAGCGGGCGCTGAACGACATCGCCCGCGGCGAGCCCGACCTCGCGCTGATCGCCGCCAACCAGGCCCGCAGCCGCCGCTCGGCCGACCTGGCCGAGGGTCGGGCGGCATGGCTGGAAAAACGTGCGCCGCGATTCACCGGCGCCTGAAGGAGCACGCCCATGATGCAGTTCCACTACAGCCTGGCGCCCAACCCGATGAAGGTGGCGCTGTTCCTGGAGGAAGCCGGGCTGGAGTACGAGCCGGTCCCCGTGGACACCCGCAAGGGTGAGCAACTGGCGCCGGGCTTCACCGCGTTGAACCCGAATGGCAAGGTGCCGGTCCTGGTGGACGGCGACGCCACCGTGTTCGACAGCAACGCCATCCTGCTCTACCTCGGCGAGAAGACCGGCCGGTTCATGCCGCCCGACACGCCGGCCGCGCGGGCCGAGCTGCTGTCCTGGCTGATGTTCGTTGCCACCGGCGTCGGCCCCTACTCCGGCCAGTGCGTCCACTTCCGCCACTTCGCGCCGGACCCGAAGGAATACGCCGTCAAGCGCTACCTGTTCGAGGCCAAGCGGCACTTCGGCCTGCTGGACGAGCGCCTGGCCCGGCAGGAATGGATGCTGGGGGACGCCTACACGATCGTGGACATGGCCGTGTGGGGCTGGGCGCGCATGATGCCGTTCGTGCTCGGCGACTCCCCCACCGACCCGGCGCCCTGGGCGGCGCTGCCGAACCTGAAACGCCTGGTGGACGCGATCAACGCCCGGCCCGCGGCCGTGCGAGCGGTGGCGATCAAAGACCGCCATGCCTTCAAGGCGGAGTTCGACGAGGAGGCGCGGCGGGCGATGTTCCGCCACATCGCCGCCTGACGCCCGGGTGCTCCTAATCCGGCGGTGGTGCCAGGGCGGCGGTGCAGGCCGCGCAGGCCAGCCAGCCGGGGGCGAGCACCGTCAGCCCGTCCACCGTCCCCAATGCATCGCGCCGGGTCCATCCGGCTCCGCATGGCCGCCACGGACCCGGCGGCGAGCACATAGAGCGTCGTGGGATCCAGCCGGTCCGGTAATTGGTCGTGGCTGTGGCCGACGCCGTTCCACAGCAGGTCCGTCCAGTCGAGGAAGCGCGTGCCGCGGGCCGCAGGTCCGGCGGCGCGCAGGTAGGCGGCCCCGATCAGCGGGTCGCCGGTCCGCTGCGGCTGCATCACGGTCCGGTAGCGCCCCGCTGCTTGCGGCCAAAACGGGCTTGGCATGCGCGCCGGGTCGAGCCGGCTCGCATCGCAGGCGTAAAGCCCCTGCGGGCCAAGCGGCACGAGGCTGGTGGCGACAGCCCGGCAGTTCGTCACCGCCGGATCGAGCCCGATCTCGCCCAGCTCGGCGTAGCGACCGCTCTCGTCGAGGCCGGTCAGCACGGTGATCGGGCCGGTATGGGCCTGCACCCGCCGCAGCGCCTCGTCGTGCAGCCGCCAGCCACGGGCATCGAGTACGGCGAAATCCAACCCGACGACGCTGACCTGCTTGGGATGCGGCAGCAGCGCGACCAAGTGGGCCGCTGGGGTGCGCAGCGTCACCACGATCAGGCTGCCCGGCCGGACCCAGCTGGTGTCGGCCTGGAACACCTGGCTGCCGTAGGGCACCCGGCCGTTGCTGCCGTGGCGGGTGGCCGCCACCGTCAGCAGCAGGGTCGCGGCAAGCCCTGCCGCCAGCGCCCGGCCGGCCAGCAACCGGGCCAGCAGCAGAGGGATGCACAGCCCGGATAGCACCTCCAGCACGATCGCGTAACGCAGGATGCCGGTGGTGCAGACCCAGGCGGCGTAGCCCATCCCGAGAAAGGCCAGCACGCCGCGATGGTGGGCGGGCAGGGGGCGCTGGTGCGGCAGCAAGGCAGCCAGCGCCGCCGCTGCGCCGAGCACGAGGACCAGTCCGCCGCGCGGGTCATGCATCGGCAGCTCGCCCACGACGGAGGTGCTCTCGAAAGCCCAACGAAGCGGGTAGCTCAGGGCCTGCAGCGGGCCGGCTGGAAGGAACCGCGCATCCACGAAGTTGGCCGGGGGATACCAGGGCGAGCGGAACACGCCGTTCAGCAGGGGGAACACCGGGCTGTCGAACCGGCGCCAGATCTTGAGCGCCCACCACCCGTCCGTGGCGGCCCAGCCTCCCAGCCAGGCGGCGGCGAACAGCCCGACCGTCGCGCCAAGCCGTCGGCGTCCCGCCATGACGGCCGCGGCGAGCAACCCGGCCGGCGCATACACGATGGCGGTGAGCTTCAGCCCGGCAGCGACCCCGAAGCAGGCTCCCGCCCCCGCGGCCTGGCGCCTGCGCCACGGAGCGGAGAGGGCCGCCAGCAGTCCAACAAGCATGACATCCGCCACCGGGATGTCGTTGAATGTGGTGCCGATCTCCGACGCGAACGCCACGCCCGAAACGCCAAGCCCGGTGGCCAGCAACGCGAGGCCGGGCCGTCCCGGGTACAGCCGGCCTGCCAGCAGCCAGGCGGCGAAGGCGCCAAGGCCGGCCCATAATCCCATGCACGCCGCGAGCAGCCGCGGCCAGGCTTGCAGCGGACCCAAGGCCAAGGCGGCGTACACCCAGTCGAGCAGTGGGTTAAAATAGCTTTGCATCCCCGCCGCGATCAGGTCGCGGCTGAACCAGCCTCGCAGCAGGCTGGCGCCGTTGTAGAGATGGTAGTTCGTCAGGTCATAGTTGCCATCCTGGCCAAGCCATTCGGACAGCAGGGCGCTGCCGGCCAGGCAAGCCACCAGGACGGAGGGCCAGCGCCGGGCGGCGCTGGCCCTCATGCGGCCGGCATCTCGGTGCGGGTCACAGCCCAATACAGCGCGCCCCGTCCGGCCCGCAGCGCCTTTTGCTCGTAGCGTGTCGGCGGCCAACCCTCTGGCCGCTCGCCGGCCGGAGACCCGGCGGCAAACAGCGCCTGGCCCGCCAGCACCGCCGCCGTCCAGGCCTGGTAGGTCGGGTCGTCGGTGGCGATGCGCCACTCGCCGCCCGGCCGCATGGCGCGGGCCACCAGCGCCACGGTGTCCGGATGCACGAAGCGACGCTTGGCGTGCCGCGCCTTGGGCCAGGGGTCGGGGAACATCAGGAACAGGCGGCTAAGCGACCCGGCGGGCAGTTGGCGCAGCAGCAGCCGCGCATCCTGGTCCCACACCAGCAGATTGGGCGGCAGCGGGGCAACCGCCTCGCCACCCTCCGGCACCAGGGCGGACAGCAGGGAGCAGATGCCGTTGGCGTACACCTCGCAGGCGACCAGCCCCGCCTCCGGGTGGGCGGCGGCTTGCGCCCGGGCGTGCTCGCCGCCGCCGAAGCCCACTTCCAGCCATAGCTCGCGAGGCGGGCGGGGGAAGGCGGCGGCCGGGTCGGTGGCCTGGGCCGGCAACAGGCGGAGCCTGGGTAGGCAAACGTCCAGCAGCAATTGCTGGCGTGGGCGCAGCGTGCTGCCGCGGGTGCGGCCATACAGCCGCTCCGCAGCGGGCTTGAGCATTACCTGCCGAACGCGCTCCGCAGCGCGGGCGCCAGATCGGTCTTTTCCCAGGTGAAGGTGCCCAGCTCCGGGTCCGGCGTGCGGCCGAAATGGCCGTAAGCGCTGGTGACGGCGTAGATCGGGCGGTTCAGATGCAGGTGCTCGCGGATGCCGCGCGGGCTGAGGTTGACCATCTCGCGCAGCGTCCGCTCCAGCTTGCCCTCGTCCACATCCCGCCCGGTGCCGCCAAGGTCCACATAGACCGAGAGCGGGTGCGACACGCCGATCGCGTAGCTGATCTGGATGGTGCACCGCTCCGCCAACCCGGCGGCCACCACGTTCTTGGCAAGGTAGCGGCACATGTAGGCGGCGGAGCGGTCCACCTTGGTCGGGTCCTTGCCGCTGAACGCGCCGCCGCCGTGCGGGGCAGCACCCCCGTAGGTATCGACGATGATCTTGCGCCCAGTGAGGCCGCAATCCCCGTCCGGGCCGCCGATCACGAAATTGCCGGTCGGGTTGATGTAGATCTCGCTCTCGTGCGGCATCCAGCCCTTCGGCAGCGAGGTCTCGATCAGCGGCAGCAGCATCCGCTTAATCGCCGGCTGCTCCACCCCCGCCTCGTGCTGGGTGGACACCACCACGCTGGTGGCGCCGACCGGCTTGCCGTCCACGTAGCGCAGCGTCACCTGGCTCTTGGCGTCCGGCAGCAGCCCGGCCACCGAATGGTCGTGGCTGCGGCGCAGCTCGGAGATGCGGCGCAGGATCAGGTGGGAGTAGAAGATCGGCGCCGGCATCAGCGCCTCCGTCTCGGTGCAGGCGTAGCCGAACATGATGCCCTGGTCGCCGGCGCCCTCGTCCTTATTGCCGGCACTGTCCACGCCCACAGCGATGTCGGCGCTCTGGGCATGCAGGTGACACTCGACCGTGGCGTTGCGCCAAGAGAACCCGGCCTGGTCGTAGCCGATATCGTGGATCGCCATGCGGACCAAGTGCGCCAGGTAGTCCGGCGTCACCGTCTCCGGCCCGCGGACCTCGCCGGCCAGCACCACGCGGTTCGTGGTGACGAGCGTCTCGCAGGCGACGCGGGCATAGGGGTCGGCGTGCAGGAAGGCGTCCAGCACCGTGTCGCTCAGCCGGTCGGCGACCTTGTCCGGGTGGCCTTCGGAGACGGACTCCGAGGTGAACAGGTACTCGCCCGAATCCCGCATGGGATAGCTCTCCGCTTCTGCGATCAGATCAACGGCAGCGCCGGCACCCGCCGCTGCGGAGCCGGGGGTGTGTGACGGAAAGCGGAAAACGGGTCAAGTTGACGGGCCTTGGAGCTGGCGGCGCGCTTGCCAAGCAGATGCCCCTTGTATAGCGGGTTACGGATGGTGACACAGGCGCCCGCGCCGACATCAGCTTCAACGGCCGACTTGGCGGACGCCGTGCGCCGGCTCGCCCGGACCAGCGTGCTGGTGGTGGGAGACGTCATGCTGGACCGCTACGTCTACGGCGCGGTCAACCGCGTGTCGCCCGAGGCGCCGATCCCTATCCTGTCCGTGGAGCGCGACGTCGCCATGCCCGGCGGCGCCGGCAACGTGGTGCGCAACCTGACCGCCCTCGGCTCCGCCGTCGCCTTCGTCTCCGTGGTGGGGGACGACCAGGCCGGCTCGGACCTCACCGGGCTGATCGGCGGGCAGCCGAACGTGGAGCCGTGGCTGCTGGTGCAGGGCGGGCGCACCACCACCACCAAGACCCGCTACATCGCCCAGGGCCAGCAGCTGCTGCGCGCGGACCACGAGATCGCCGCCCCCATCCACCCGAAGCTGGCCGAGCGCCTGGTGCGCATCACCCAGGACGCGCTGGCCGCCACCACCGTCACCGTGCTGTCGGACTACGCCAAGGGCGTGCTGTCTGGGGACGTGCCGGCCCGCATCATCGCCGCCGCGCGCACCACCGGCCGCCGGGTGGTGGTCGATCCCAAGGGCCGCGACTACGGCCGTTATGCCGGGGCGGACGTGATCACCCCCAACCGCCGCGAGCTGGCCGAAGCCACCGGCATGGCGGTGAACACCGAGCCCGCCCTGGTGGCCGCCGCCCGCTCCCTGCGGGACGCGCACGGCTTCGGCGCGGTGCTGGTCACCCGGGCGGAGGACGGCATGACCCTGGTGGCCGACGGCGAGCCGCAGCACTTCCCCGCCGAGGCGGCCGAGGTGTTCGACGTGTCCGGCGCCGGGGACACGGTAGTGGCGACGCTGGCGGCTGGCCTGGCGGCGGGGCTGGACCTGCCGGTCGCGGTGCGTCTGGCCAACATCGCCGCCGGGGTCGTGGTGGGCAAGGTCGGCACCGCCGTGGCGCGGGAGAGTGACATCCTGGCCGCGTTCTCCCCCCAGGGCGGCGCGCTGCGCAAGGTGGTGACGCGCGAGCAGGCGGCCGAGCAGCTGGAGCGCTGGCGGCAGCGCGGCTGGCGCACCGGCTTCACCAACGGCTGCTTCGACCTGCTGCACCCCGGCCACGTCCACCTGCTGGAGCAGGCGCGCAGCCGCTGCGACCGGCTGGTGGTCGGGCTGAACTCGGACGCCAGCGTGCGGCGGCTGAAGGGCGCCAGCCGGCCCGTGCAGTCCGAGGCGGCGCGGGCCGCCGTGCTGGGCAGCGTGGCCGCCGTCGATCTGGTCTGCATCTACGACGAGGACACCCCGGAGGAGACCCTGCGCGCGCTGCGCCCGGAGCTGCTGGTGAAAGGCGCCGACTACACGCTCGGCACCGTGGTGGGCGCCGAGTTCGTGCAGGGCTACGGCGGCGAGGTGATGCTGGCGGAGCTGCTGCCCGGCTTCTCCACCACGGCCACGGTTCAGCGGCTGCGCAGCGTTTGACGCAGGCGGCGGGCAGCCTTTAAAGCAAGTCGCAGCCCCGAGGATGCCCCATGCCCGACGTCCCCGATTTCATCCTGCGCGACCAGCCGACCGACCTGCGCCGGGTCGGCTCCCATCCGGACCACTGGTACCCGCTCGCCTGGTCGAAGGAGCTGAAGGTCGGCAAGACGTATGCCGCGCAGTTCGCCGGCCAGCCAGTGGTGCTGGTGCGGCCGGAGAGCGGCCCGGTGTTTGCGCTGGAGGATCGCTGCGCCCACCGCCAGGTGCCGTTGTCCAAAGGGCTGGTGTCCGGCTGCGCCGTGCGCTGCGGCTACCATGGCTGGACCTATGACGCCTCCGGCCAGTGCGTCGATGTGCCGTACCTCGGCAAGGGCAAGCTGGTGAACGGCGTGCGCTCGTTTCCGTGCCGCGAGCAGGATGGGCTGATCCTGATCTGGCCCGGCAACCCGGCCAACGCCACCGACCTGGCCCCCCTCGGCGCAGCGGCGGACCCGGCCTACAAGACCCGGCGCTTCGGCAAGCCGGTGCGCTGCCACTACTCGTTCATGCACGAGAACCTGATGGACATGAACCATCAGTTCCTGCACCGCCGCCAGATGGGCCAGATCGCGCCGCGCTACCTGGGCCGCCGGGTCGGCGAGGACTGGCTGGAGGTGGACTACACCTTCGCCCGCACCGGCGGGAAGCAGCCGCTGGGCGAGGCCGCCATCCTGGGCAAGCGCCGGGGAGCGGCGAACAATGTGGGCCACAAGGACCTCATGACCATCCGCACCCAGTACCCCTACCAGACGCTGCGCATCTGGACCACGGGCGACGAGCCGGTGATGTCGCTGTGGATTTGCTACACGCCTGTGGACGCCGAGCAGCGGCAGAACCGCACCTTCGGCCTGCTCTCCGTCCGCCGGCCGAAAATTCCTGGCCTGCTGGACGCGGCCTGGCCCGTGCTGGTCTGGTTCACCGAGCGCATCTTCCGCGAGGACCGCGAGATCGTGGAGGCGGAGCAGGCGGCGCACGACGCCCAGGGCGGGGACTGGAACCAGGAAGTGTTTCCCCCCATCCGCGACCTGCGCGCGTTGCTGGCGGCGAACGGGCAGGCGATCACTCCACCCGCAAGGCCGCTCGCCACGACGCGGTGATGGCCGGGTCCTCCAGGGCCGCGAGCCGGGCGGCGGCAGCGGTGGCGAAGCGGTGGGTGAGCGCCCGCCGCCGGGCCGCCGAGAGGGAATGAACGGGTGCCGCGCGGATCACCTCCGCCTCCCGCCCGCTCACCACGATAAGCCCCGTGCTGTCCGGCAACAGATCCAGCGGAAAGGCGTCATCGACCGCGAAGTAGAGCGTATCGCAGAACTCGCGGTAATCCGGCCATTTCTCGTCGGTCAGGAAGTCGCGCGGGCCGGACTTCACCTCGATGCAAGCGAAGCTGCCATCCGGGCACAGGGCCAGCAGGTCGGCGCGGCGGCTATTGGGCAACGGGAACTCGTGCAGCGCCGCCCACGCCAGTTGGTGGCACAACGACCCAACGGCGCGCCGCACGGCGAGTTGGCGTTCAGGCAGGGTGGGGTCCATCGGACGAGCCTATCAGTCGCTGAACGGAGAGTGAACTTCTGCAACCGTTCCCTCAGGGGCCCGGCGGCGCTGCCGTGCGCGTTGGGCTGGCCTACTCGCCCGCTGTTTCCGCCGGGCGACCCGCGTCGTGCGGTCGCCAAGCGAGGGCCGCGACCAGCAGCAATCCGCTGACAGCAGTGCTGGCATCCAGGCCGGCGGAGTGCGCCGTCCAATCTCCGGCAGTGGTGCCGGCTGTCCTTACCGCCACGATGGCTGGCCAGTAGGTCGGCAAGGCGAGGTTGGGCAAGCTGCGCAGTCCCAGAATCGCGGCGAACACGGCGGCGAGCGCGAGCGAGGCGGGGCCGAGGCCGAACCCGGCGCCGTCGGTCAGCCCGTCGCCGAGCACCGTGCCGAGCGTCCCCGCGGCAAGCATCGAAGCCCAGTAACGTATACCCGTTGCCGGCAAGGCTCTTCGGTCGCCGCCCGCTGGCAATCCAGCAAGCAAGGCGAGCAATAGGACCGCCAAGGTGACCGCCGTCACGGGATAGCTCAGCTGAGCGTCGTGGGTCGCCAGGTCGGCCAGGTTTGTGGCAGCGGTCCGCACGACAACAATGGCGAGCCAGTAATAGGCTTCGGACGGTTTATGCGACCGCCTTTCCGCGACCAGAGTGGCGATTAGCGCCAGCGCCAGGACGGGAAGCCCGCTTGCGTGGCGCATGTGCAGGTCGTGCGAGACGAAGTCGCCAAGATTCGCGCCGAATACACTCGCGATCGATATTCCAGTCCAATAGCGGGGACCGGTCGATGGAACGTTGCGGAGGCGCATGGTGGGGCAAAGCTGCTGGATCGTGCGTGCGAGATAGCTTTGAGGCCCTTTCCCGAGGGAAAGGGCCTCTTGGCAAGGCTAAGCGGAAACCTGGACGCCCTTCCAGAACGCGACCCGGTCCTTGATATCCTTGGCCGCGTCCTTCGGCTCCGGATAATACCAAACCGCGTTGGCATTCTGCTCGCCGCCCACGTCCAGCGAGTAGTAATGCGCCGTGCCCTTCCAGGGACACATCGACGTGTGGCTGCTCGGCTTGAGCACGCCCTTCGCCACGGCCGAGAAGGGAAAGTAGGCGTTGCCCTCAACTGTGACGATGTCGCTGCTCTCGGCAATGGTGACGCCGTTCCAGCTTGCCTTCATTCCACCGACTCCGGCTCACGCTCCATGCCGCCCTCGTCGCCGTCGATTTCCGGCTTCGGGACGGATTGCGGCGTGGCCTCGGTGATATCGAAGGTCAGCTTGCCTTCCACGAGGTTCACCTTGACCGAGCCACCCTTGACCAGCTTGCCGAACAGCAGCTCCTCGGCGAGCGGCTTCTTGATGTGTTCCTGGATGACCCGGCCGAGCGGGCGCGCGCCGTACAGTCGGTCATAGCCGCGCTCGGACAGCCACTCCTTGGCCGCCGACGAGCACTCGATGGTGACGTTGCGGTCCGCCAGCTGCGCCTCAAGCTGCATGATGAACTTCTCTACCACGCGGCTGACGATCTCGGGGGACAGCGCCGCGAACTGGATGATCGCATCCAGCCGGTTGCGGAACTCCGGCGTGAACAGGCGCTTGATCGCCTCTTCGTCCTCGCCTTCCCGCTCCGTGCGGCCGAACCCGATCGCTTCCTTCGCCATGTCGGACGCGCCGGCGTTGGTCGTCATGATCAGGATGACGTTGCGGAAATCCACCGACTTGCCGTTGTGGTCGGTCAGCTTGCCATGGTCCATGACCTGCAACAGGATGTTGTAGAGGTCCTGGTGCGCCTTCTCGATCTCGTCCAGCAGCAGCACGCAGTGCGGATGCTGGTCGATGCCGTCGGTTAGCAACCCGCCCTGGTCGAAGCCCACGTAGCCCGGCGGCGCGCCGATCAGGCGGGAGACGCTGTGCCGCTCCATGTACTCGCTCATGTCGAAGCGGATCAGCTCGATCCCCAGCGTCGAGGCGAGCTGGCGAGCCACCTCTGTCTTGCCGACGCCGGTCGGGCCGCTGAACAGGTAGTTGCCGATCGGCTTCTCCCCGTCCCGCAGGCCGGCGCGGCTGAGCTTGATGGCGGCGGAAAGCTGGTCGATGGCGTTGTCCTGGCCGAACACCATCGCCTTGAGGTCGCGCTCCAAGTTGCGCAGCGTCTCCTTGTCGTCGGCGGAGACGCTCTTGGGCGGGATGCGGGCGATCTTGGCCACGATTTCCTCCACATCGCGCAACGTCACCGTCTTGCGGCGCTTGCCTTCCGGCAACAGCATGCGGCTGGCGCCCACCTCGTCGATCACGTCAATCGCCTTGTCCGGCAGCTTGCGGTCGTTGATGTACTTGGCCGACAGCTCCACGGCGGCGCGGATCGCCTCCTCGGTGTAGCGCACCTTGTGGTGCTTCTCGTAGTTGGTCTTGAGCCCGCGAAGGATCTTCACCGCGTCCTCGACCGAGGGCTCGTTCACGTCGATTTTCTGGAACCGGCGCACCAGGGCGCGGTCCTTTTCGAAGTAGTTGCGGTATTCCTTGTAGGTGGTCGAGCCGATGCAGCGCATCGTGCCGCTGGCCAGAGCGGGCTTCAGCAGGTTGGAAGCATCCATCGCCCCGCCGCTGGTGGCGCCGGCGCCGATCACCGTGTGAATCTCGTCGATGAACAGCACCGCGTTCGGCTGCGCCTCCAGCTCGGTCACCACCGCCTTCAGCCGCTCCTCGAAATCACCGCGGTAGCGGGTACCCGCCAGCAACGCGCCCATGTCGAGCGAGAAGATGATGCTCTTCAGCAACACCTCCGGCACATCGCCCTCGACGATGCGCTTGGCCAGGCCTTCAGCGATCGCCGTCTTGCCGACGCCGGGATCACCCACGTAAAGCGGATTGTTCTTGGTGCGGCGGCACAGGATCTGGATGGTCCGCTCAATCTCGGTCTCGCGGCCGATCAGCGGGTCGATCTTGCCGGCCACTGCCTTCTTGTTCAGGTTCACGCAATAGGTGGACAGCGCGTCCTGGTTGCGGCGGCTGGGCTTTTCCTCCCGCTCGTTCTCGCCGCCCCCGCCGCTGCCGCCGCCCGAGCCGTCACCGGACTTCTCGGCGGTGGTCGGCCGCGCGCCGGGCCGGCCGGGCGCCTTGGCGATGCCGTGGCTGATGAAATTGACGGCGTCGAGTCGGGTCATGTCCTGCAGCTGCAGGAAATACACCGCGTGGCTCTCCCGCTCGCTGAACAGGGCGACCAGAACGTTGGCGCCGGTCACCTCGTCACGGCCGGAGCTTTGCACGTGGATGGCGGCGCGCTGCACCACGCGCTGGAACCCGGCGGTCGGTTTTGGGTCGCCGGGCCGCTCGGTGGCGAGGCCCGGCAGATCCTTGTCGAGGAACTCGCCCAGCTCCTGCCTCAGCTTGTCCAGGTCCACGCCGCAGGCGCGTAACACGGTGGCAGCATCGGTGTCGTCGGCCAGGCCGAGCAACAGGTGCTCCAGCGTGGCATACTCATGGCGGCGCTCGCTGGCGAAAGACAGGGCGCGGTGCAGCGTCTGCTCTAGGTTGCGTGACAGCATGGGGGTTCGCTGCTCCTCTATCCGGTATCCGGCACCTACGTCACGCCGATTGGGCGCGCTTGTCGAGGCCCGGAACGCCGGTGGCATTAACTTCGTCTGATCTGAGATGGGACCATCGCAGGGAGTTTGCAGCCCTCATTCTTTCTCGATCGTGCACTGCAGCGGATGCTGGTTCTGTCGCGCCAGGTCCATCACCTGCGTGACCTTGGTTTCCGCCACCTCGTAGGTGAACACCCCGCACACGCCGACGCCGCGGCGGTGGACGTGCAGCATGATGCGCGTCGCCTCTTCCTGGTTCTTCTGGAAGTATCGTTGCAGCACGTGAACGACGAACTCCATGGGCGTGTAGTCGTCGTTCAGCATCAATACTTTGTACATGGCCGGCTTGCGGGTTTTGGGCCGCACCTTGGTGACGACGCCGATGCCAGGGCCTTCGCCGCCGCGCTTGTCCGTATCGCTCATCAAAAGGTGGTCCGGGCCGCATGACTATTCATGGCGGCAGCATATCGGATCAGCGGCAGCCCGGAAAAGGCCCTTGCGCAAACACGCGCCGCCGATGGCCGTCTCTAAACAGCAAGGGCCCGGGCAACTGCCCAGGCCCTTTAGGATGTCAGCCGATGCGGCTGAACGTCTCGGCCGCCACGGCGAGGCGTGCCGTGATGGGGGCAAAGGCCTGCTCGGACAGCTTCATGCCGCTGTCCGTCATCTGGCTGGCCTGCGACACCGCCTTATCCAGGCTGGTGCGTAGCAGGCTGGATTGCAGGTCCATCGCGTCCTTGATCGACCTCACCGAGGTCATCGCCTTGAACGCGGCCATCATGTCGTCCGTGGCCGCACGGGCGGCGGCGGCCAGGCTTTGGCCCATATCCTGCGCCCCGGCAGCCATGATCTGGCTGGAGCGGGCCATGGCTTCCATGTTGCCGTGCGCGAAGGCAGCCATCTGCTCGGCGGTTTTCAGGGCCTTCTGCATGCCGTCGCGCGAGGCGGACCGGCTCTGCTCCATGCCATCCTTCAAGCTGGAAACCGTGCGGTCGATATTGTCCTTCGCGGCATCCTGCAAGTCGCCCATCGTGTCGCTGCTCATCAACGCCGTTCCTTCTTGTCGAGGTGTTCGCCGTCCCACGGCTGCGTTTTGAAGGCACGCGGCACATGCGAATTGCTGCGGTGCAGCGCGACCCCATTACAAAAGCATGCGGCGAACGGTCAACATAATTTGTGCGGCGCAGCATGCAATTCTGCCGCACACGTGCGCCGTCACGCTAGAGTCGCAGGATAACCTGCTCAGAATACGTCTATTTTAACGTGTTGTAAGTGGACATGAGGTATTGCGGAGCACTAGGGTACGATGCTGACGCGGGATTGTGGGGCACGATGGGCTGGCTGCGAAGCATAGGGCGGCTGATGCTCATGGGGCTGCTGGCGCTCGCGGCGGGCGCTCGCCCCGTCGCTGCGCAAGTCGGCTCGGAGCGCTACGCCTCCTTCGTCATGGACCCGGCCTCCGGCCAGGTGCTGTCCGCCGCGAACCCGGATGAGCCGCGCTATCCCGCCAGTCTGACCAAGATGATGACCATCTACATGCTGTTCGAGGCGATGCGGGACCGCCGGGTCAGCCTGAACGACGCCGTGCCCGTGTCCGCCCACGCCGCCGCCATGCCGCCATCCAAGCTCGGCCTGCTGCCGGGAACCACGCTGACGGTGCAGCAGGCGCTGCTCGGGCTGGTCACCAAATCCGCTAACGACGCCGCTGCAGCCTTGGGCGAGCTGCTCGGCGGCGACGAGGCGCGCTTCGCCCAGATGATGACCCTGCGGGCCCGTGCCCTGGGGATGAGCCACACCACGTTCCGCAACGCCTCCGGCTGGCCCGACCCGGACCAGGTGACCACGGCGCGGGACCTGGCCGTGCTGGCGCGCCACCTGATCCAGGATTATCCGGACGAGTACCGCTACTTCAGCGTGCCGTCCTTCGTGTTCCATGGCCGGGTCATCCCGAACCATGACCGCATGCTGCAAACCTATCCGGGCGCGGACGGGCTCAAGACCGGCTACATTGACGCCTCGGGCTGCAACCTGGTCACCTCGGCGGTGCGCGGGGACGTGCGCCTGGTCGGCGTGGTGATGGGCGCGTCCAACGGCTACGAGCGGGACACCCACATGGCGGCCTTGCTGGATGCCGGGTTCGACCGGATGGGCGTGCCGGTCAGCCGTGGCGAGCCGCGGCTGCGCGAGCCGCTCCTGGTCGCCGCCGCGTCCGCCGCCACCCTGCCGCAATCCACCCTGGCCCTGCGGCCGGCTTGGCGCAGCCTGGCGCGCACCTCCTGGCGCTCCGCGCCGCGGTTCGAGCGGCCGTTTCAGGATGCCCCTCACGTGCTGCATGGCCGTGCAAGGGCCGAGCCGACGCCGGCTCACGCCGTGGTGCGCCCATCGGCTTACCGGCATCAGCCGGCCGGCGGAGCGGCCCAGCGCGTCCACGGCTGACCCGTCCTGCCTCAATGGCTGCCACGGCCTTGCGCCGGGCCACCGCCTTGCGCATTTTCTAGCGTCTTGAAGGCAGCGGGGCGGTGATGGACGGCGGGACCGACGGGCGCAGGATCATCATCCACGGGCAGGACGACTTTGCAGGGATGCGGGCGGCCGGACGGCTCGCGGCCGAAACCCTGGACATGATCACCGCCCACGTGAAACCCGGCGTCACCACGGGCCAGCTCGACGTGCTGTGCCACGACTTCATGGTCTCGCACGGCTCCATCCCCGCGACGCTGAACTACCGCGGCTATCCGAAATCCACCTGCACCTCCATCAACCACGTCGTCTGCCACGGCATCCCGGGGGACCGCCGGCTGATGGAAGGCGACACGCTCAACATCGACGTGACGGTGGTGCTGGACGGCTGGCACGGCGACACCAGCCGCATGTACGCAGTCGGCCAGCCCGGCACCCGCGCCCGCATGCTGCTGGACGTGACCTACGAGGCCATGATGCGCGGCATCGCCGCCATCCGGCCCGGCGCCACGCTGGGCGACGTGGGGTTCGCCATCCAGAGCTACGTGGAAAAGCAGCGCTTCAGCGTGGTGCGGGACTTCTGCGGCCACGGCATTGGCCGCCGCTTCCACGAGGCGCCGAACGTGCTGCACTTCGGACGGGCCGGCGAGGGCGTGGTGCTGCGCCCCGGCATGTTCTTCACCGTGGAGCCCATGGTCAACGCCGGTCGGCCGGAGGTGAAGGTGCTGGAGGATGGCTGGACCGCCGTGACGCGGGACCGCAGCCTGTCCGCGCAGTTCGAGCACATGGTCGGCGTGACGGAGGAGGGCTGCGAGGTGTTCACCCACTCGCCCGCCGGCTACGCCAAGCCGCCCTATGCCTGAACCGGCCGGGCCGTGGCACGAAACGGTGCACCGCCTGCGGTTCAGCGACAACGACTCCGTGGGCCACGTCAACAACGCGGTGTATGCCGTGATGTTCGAGGCAGGCCGCACGGAGCTGATGGACGCAGCCGCCTTGTTCGAGCGGGGCGGCCCGCTTTCCGCCGTGATCGTGCGGCTGGAGATCGACTTTAGGCGGGAGATGTCCTGGCCCGGCGAGGTCACCATCAGCAGCGCCGTCAGCCGCTTCGGCGCCAAGTCGTTCGACATCCGCCAGCGCATTGCCAAGGGCGGCGTGGTGACGGCGGAGGGCGTCTCCGTCATTGCCCTGATCGACCGGGAAACCCGGCGCGCGGTGCCGCTGGACCCAGGCGTGCGTGCCCGCTTCGCCCCCTGGACCTTGCCGGGCGCCTGACCTGCATGGCCGACCCTGATGCGCTGCCGCTCGCCGATCGTGCGCCGCCCTCCCCGGTCAGCGCCGAGGGCCACCGGCACCGCCTGCGCGCCCGCCTGCTGACGGCGGGGCCGGACAGCGTGGCGGACCACGAGCTGCTGGAGCTGGTGCTGTTCCTGGCGCTGCCGCGGCGGGACACCAAGCCGATCGCCCGCGCCCTGCTGGCCCGCTTTGGCTCCTTCGCCAACGCCATCGCCGCCCCGTTGCAGGAGCTGCGGTCGGTGGAGGGCATGGGCGACGCCGGGTCGGCCGCGCTCAAGACGGTGCAGGCCGCCGCTCTGCGGCTGATCCGGCCGGAGCTGCGCAGCGGCCCCGTGCTGTCCAGCTGGACCACGCTGATGGACTACCTGACCGCCCAGCTGTCGCGCGAGCGGGTGGAGCAGTTCCGCATCCTGTTCCTGGACAGCAGGAACCGCCTGCTGGCCGACGAGGCGCAGGCCCGCGGCACGGTGAACCACACGCCGGTCTACCCGCGCGAGGTGGCCAAGCGCGCGCTGGAGCTGCACGCGACCGCGCTGATCCTGGTGCACAACCACCCGAGCGGCGACCCGGCGCCCTCCCACGCCGACCTCGAGATGACGGGCGAGATCAAGCAGGCGGTGGCGGCGCTCGGCGTGGTGCTGCACGACCACGTCATCGTCGGCAACGGCCATTGCCTGAGCTTTCGCAAGGAGGGGCTGCTATGACGATCGTCCGCGCCGTGCTCCTGCTGTGGCTCGCCGTGGCGCTGGCGGGATGCGACAACCCGAATACCGCGCCGGCTTTGCGGCTGCAACAGGACGTAGGCGGCGGCCCCGGCCGCCTCTCGCAGGGAAATGGCGGCTAGATAAAAAGGTGCATGCGAAGTTGCCATCGTGATTGCCGATCCCACAGCGGCAATCCATATTAACGCCACAGTTACCAATAATTGTTAGAAACATCTAGTAAAAAAGATCATATATAGAAGATACATTTTGCCAATTTATTTGATTTATTTAAGGCTTTGGCTAAAGCTTATTGGTGTGACATACATTCTTCCCCATTGATACTTATAATTTCCATGCCCGCCCTTGTGTAAGCCAAGATCAATCATCGCGTTGTAAATATCTTTCTGTGATTGTTCCCCAAGTCCATTCAAGTATGTTACACGAGAGCATAGAAGAGCCACTTGATGTTCATTGTTGTTAGGCAGGCCTGCAAGCGTCCCTACGCCTGAGATAGGCAACTTTATCACCTGATTGGGTGAAATGATTTGCTCAGGTGTTTTCGGTGTTCTCTCATATGCTTCTATCCTGAGTCGGACTTGGTCTGTGTCGTTACCTGATACAGGGTCACGAACTGAGCTTATTCCAGCAAGCTTGAATTTATTGTCGAAGCTATCTTCGCATGGTGGAAGCTTTTTAAGTTCAAATTCTATTTTCGTAGGACTTTGTAAGCTCAAATTTGACTCAAGACTGATCATTTTATGGTTGATATTGACAATAATATTGGGCTTTCCACTGTTATTTACAATTAGAAGTGTGTAACTGTACGACATAGGAAAAAAGTTTTCTGGTAGACCGAAGCTTCCTTGCGAGCCAACAACTGGCGAAGCTGTGGGGTTTATCGTTGATAGGTTAACTCCGGGATTACTATAATCCTGTATAATATTTGCTTGAGTATTTATTGTAGTTTTTAACTTGAGTATTTCTACATACATATCTGCATGTATATCTGAAAAAGACAGAAGTGTGTTAAGAAACATCCATAGGAGCACGCTGAAAGCTTCGATTGATCCTATAAGCCTTGTCCAGTTTTTCTTGGTAAAACCAGACTTATTTAGGCTCTTGAGGAGGAAAACTATTACAATATTCAAAGCAGTGAAAGTACCGAAAATTGCTGTGATTACGCCGCCTGTAAATCTTGTGATTAAGTGAGGATAAAGGGCATGTATGATCAGCATGCCAAGCTCACGGAAAACGTATACAAGACCTGTAGGCGACTACTGGCAGCTTTCTCGTTTTTAATGCCATCTAACACGAGCTTAGAAGTGACATGGACAATAAAGGTAAAAAGGCACGTTCAGGAAATAACGCTTAAAAGTTCGACTATCGCCGCCGCAGGCCCGTCCGGATGGCCCCACACGGCCGCCGAAACGGCGATGAAGTCGGCCCCCGCCTCGACCAGCGGGCCGCAGTTCGTCGCCGTGATGCCGCCGATGGCGACGCACGGCACCTCCATCATCTCCGACCACCAGCGCAGGATATCCGGGTCCGCCATCTCTGGCGGCTCCTTGGTGGCGCTCGGGTGGAACGCGCCGAACGCCACGTAGTCCGCCCCCGCCTCGCCTGCGACCATCGCCAGGTCGCGGCTGCCATGGCAGGTCACGCCGAGCATGCCATCCTTCAGCACGCGCCGGGCCTCCGCCACGGCCATGTCGGTCTGCCCGATATGCGCCCCATCGCAGCCGGAGCGGGCGGCGAGGTCCGGCCGGTCGTTGAGCAGGAACGCCACGTCACGCTCCTGCGCCACCGGGCGCAGCAGGTCGATCGCGCGCAGCAGGTCGTCCTCCGTCCAGTTCTTCAGCCGCAGCTGCACCGCCGCCACCGGGCCTGCGTCCAGGGCGGCGGCGAGGGTGTCGCGGAACCGGGCGGGGGCGAGCGCGGGCGGCGTCACCAGGTAAAGCTGGCAGCCGCCATCCTCAGCCATGGCCGCCGAAGATGTCGATCACCTGGCCCAGCAACGCCAGCGCCTCCTCGCGCGGCCGCTGGAAGGTGTTGCGGCCGATGATGGAGCCGTTGGCGCCGCCCTCGTTCAGCCCGCGGATGATGTGCAGCAGCCCCTCGGTGTCGGCGTGCTCGCCGCCGGAGAAGATCACCAGCCGGCGCCCGGCGAAGCAGCACTGCACCACGTGCGCCACCCGCTTGGCCATGGTGGAGCTGTCAATACGCTGCTCCTCGTACACCTTCTTGGCGGCGGGCAGGCTGAGCACCTCGCTCGGCGGCTTCACCTTGATGATGTGCGCCCCCATCAGCGCCGCCATGTGGGCGGCGTAGGCGCAGATGTCGAACGCCGTCTCCGCCGCCTTGTCCAGGCCCGGGCCGCGCGGGTAGCTCCACACCACCACGGCCAGCCCGGCGGACTTGGCCTCCAGCGTCAGCTCGCGCAGGTCGTTCATCTGGTCGAAGGCGTATTCGCTGCCGGGGTAGATGGTGAACCCGATGGCGGCGCAGCCCAGCCGCAGCGCGTCCTGCACGCCGCCGGTGATCGCCTGGTCCTTCTCGGTGGCCAGCGAGTTGGAGCTGTTGACCTTGAGGATGGTGGGGATGGCGCCGGCGAACGTGTCCGCCCCGCACTCCATCATGCCGAGCGGGGTGGCAAAGGCGTTGAGCCCGGCGTCGATCGCCAGCTGGAAGTGGTAGTGCGGATCATACGCCGGTGGATTGGCCGCGAAGGAGCGCGCCGGGCCGTGCTCGAAGCCCTGGTCCACCGGCAGGATGACCATCTTGCCGGTGCCGCCCAGCTTGCCCGCCATCAGGATGCGGGCGAGGTTCGTCTTGGTGCCGGGGTTGTCGCTCTCGTAGTTGTTGAGGATCGTCTTGACGCGCTCTGTCACTTGCATCGGTCGGTCTCCCAAAGGCACTGTGGCGGCGGTGCGGTGATACGGGCTTACCCGAGCGTTGCCAGGCTGTCACCTTCAAGCCAGGCCGGTAGCCGGCGCTCCGCCCCGCGCCGCGCCAGGTCCAGCGCCGCCGGCCGCTCCGCCAGCAGCCGTGCCCCGGCCGCCGCCGCACGGGAGGCCACCAGCGGCCAGGCCGGCACCGCCGGGTCCAGCACCAGCAGGCGGCAGCCGGCCCGCAGCGCCTCCATGGCGCGCCCCGGCGCGTCGGCGCAGTCCAGGATGTCGGGGTGGCCCGCCGGTCCCAGCGCCATCAGCGCCCGCCACCAGCCGCACCCGGCGTAGATCGCCGCCCCCGGGCCGGACAGCAGCGTCACCGGGCGGCCCGGCGCGGTGGCGGCCAGCAGGTGCGGCAGGCCGTGCACCACCACGGCCGGAGGGGGCGTCATACTTGACCTTCAAGCGGTCTGGCGCTTCATGGTCAACCGTAAGGGTCTGGGAGTGTTTGGATGGCAGGCGAGGAAGCGGACGCGGCGGACAGCCTGGCGCGGCTGGAAGCGGCCCTGGACCGCATCGCCGCCCAAGCCCCCAAGTCGGCGCCGATCGACGTTGCCGCCTTGGCCAGCCGCCTGGACGGGCTGATCGACCAGGTGCGCGACGCCCTCGCGGCCGAGGGCTGAGCTGGTGGCGCAGCTGACGCTCAAGATCAACGGCTACGCCTACACGCTGGCCTGCGAGAACGGCCAGGAGACTCACCTGCAGGAGATGGCGCGCGAGGTCGAGGCGCGCATCGAGGCCAACCGGCCGATCGGCGGCGCGGCCGGCGAGGGCAGGGCGCTGGTGCTGGCTGCCTTGCTGATGGCCGACGAGCTGCACGACTTGACGGCCGAGATGGCCGGCCTGCGCCGCCAGTTGAGCCTGGCGCCGGGCGGGGCAGGCGCCGCACCCGGCGCGGAGGCCGAGGCGCTCGACGCGAAGTCCGTCAAGCGCATCGCCCGGCTGGCGCGCAAGGCGGAGGACATTGCGGCGGGGCTCGACCAGCCCTAGATAGGGCGTGCGGGGCTGCCCGGTTCGTCAGGTCGCTCATGCCTCGGGCCGATAAGCATTCTCCTCGGGGACTGGCGCTGCTGTGATCCTGGTCATGGTATCTGGTTCCCACCTGCACAAGCAGGCTCGGGAGCATGACATATTCCAACGGCCAGGGCGGCTCCGCACACTCCTTCAGACCTGGACGCCCGCAAGCGGACTGCTCGCGCCGCCGCCAGGCTGCTGCGTCGCAGCGGCGACCCAACCGCCGGGTCCGCCCTGGCGGCCCACGTGATGGCAGCCGCGCTGATCCCGCCCGGCCGCACCATGGCCGGCTTCTGGCCGTTGCCGGACGAGATTGACCTGCGCCCGCTGCTTGCCGCCCTCCACGGCCGCGGCCAGCCCCTGGCCTTGCCCCGCACGCCGCCCCTTGGCCAGCCCCTGGCCTTTCACGCTTGGTCGCCCGGTGACCCCTTGCTGCCGGGCAGCTTCGGCACCGCCCATTCGGCCGGCCCGGCCGTGACGCCCGATGTGGTGCTGGTGCCGATGCTCGCGTTCGACGCGGCCGGCCATCGGCTCGGCTACGGCGGCGGCTACTACGACCGCACCTTGGCCGCGATGCCCGGCGTGCTGGCCATCGGCTGCGCCTTCGCCGCCCAGCAAGTGCCTTGCGTTCCCGCCGGGCCGACCGACGTGCGACTCCACGTGATCGCCACCGAGCGCGGCATCATCCATACCAGCAAGGCCTGACATGCGCATCCTGTTCCTGGGCGACACCGTGGGCCGCAGCGGGCGGGAGGGGGCGGCGGCAGCCCTGCCGGTGCTGCGCGAGCGGCTGCGCATCGACCTGGCGGTGGTGAACGCGGAGAACGCCAGCCACGGCTTCGGCCTGGCGCCGGACATGGCGGCGGCGCTGTTCGCCGCCGGGGCGGACGTGATCACGCTCGGCAACCACGCCTGGGACCGCAAGGAGGTGATTCCCTACATCGCCCAGCAGCCCCGCCTGCTGCGCCCGCTCAACTTCCCGCCGGGCACGCCGGGTTCCGGCTCCGTGGTGGTGGAGGTGCCGGGGGGCCGACGGGCGCTGGTGATGAACGCGATGGGCCGGCTGTTCATGGACCCGCTGGACTGCCCGTTCCGCGGCACCACCGAAATTCTGTCCCGCTACCGGCTGGGCGGCACCGTGCAGGCCGCCATGGTCGACTTCCACGCCGAGGCCACCAGCGAGAAGCTGGCCTTCGCGCATTATTTCGACGGCCAGCTCTCCCTGGTGGTCGGCACCCACACCCACGTGCCGACGGCGGATCACCAGGTCCTGGCGGGCGGCACGGCGTTCCAGTCCGACGCCGGGATGTGCGGCGATTACGACAGCGTGATCGGCATGACGAAAGAAGGGTCCGCGGCCCGTTTCGTGCGTAAGGTTCCTGGCGAGCGGCTGGCGCCGGCGGAAGGCCCGGCCACCGTGTGTGGCCTGTTCGTGGAAACGGACGATGCGACGGGCCTGGCGCTGCGGGCCGAACCGGTGCGAAGTGGCGGCCGCTTGTCGCAGGCGATGCCATAGGAGGGGAGCGGGCGATGTCGGTGATGCAATCGGCGGTTCAGGTGGCGGTGTCCGGCGGGCTCAGCCTCGGCGTGCCCCTATTGGTGGCGTTGCACGAATGGCGGGCAATCCGGCGCAACCGCGGCGGCGACGATGACGGCCGCCGCCCCCCGCCGGAGCCGTCACCCACCCCGCCGCGCGGCGGCAACGGCGCCCTGCCGACCTGCCTGGTCCCGACCGAGCAGTGGCGCGCGCCGACCCGGATGCGCGAGCTGGCGTGACGCGGCCGGCCGGGCCGTTTGGCGCGGCCCGCCCCGGCCTGATACAAGGGCGGCTCCCCGCAACAGCGCACGAGACAGCAGGCCATGGCCGGCCATTCCCATTCCAAGAACATCATGCACCGCAAGGGTGCGCAGGACGCCCGCAAGGCGCGCCAGTTCGCCAAGGTGATCCGCGAGATCACCGTCTCCGCCAAGCAGGGCCTGCCTGACCCGGCGGCCAACCCCCGCCTGCGCGCCGCCGTGGCCGCCGCCCGGGTGATGAACATGCCGAAGGACACGATCGACCGCGCCATCCGCAAGGCCTCCGACGCCGGCACCGGCAGCGACTACGTGGAGGTGCGCTACGAGGGCTACGGCCCGGCCGGCGTCGCCGTGATCGTGGAGGCGCTGACCGACAACCGCAACCGCACTGCCTCCGACCTGCGCACCGCCTTCAACAAGAACGGCGGCACCCTGGGCGAGAGCAACTCCGTGGCGTTCCAGTTCAGCCGGGTGGGCGCGGTCCAGTATCCCCCAGGCGCCGCCAGCGCGGATGCCATGATGGAGGGCGCCATCGAGGCGGGGGCGGACGATGTGGAGAGCGATGCGGAGGGCCACGAAGTCACCTGCGCCACCGAGGCGCTGTTCGCGGTGCGGGACGCGCTGGAGGCCCGCTTCGGCGCCCCTGAGTCGGCCAAGTTCGACTGGCGGCCGAGTGTGAGCGTGACCCTGGACGACCCGGACCGCGCGGCGGCCCTGATGCGGCTGCTGGACGCGCTGGAGGACAACGACGACGTGCAGACCGTGTACTCCAACGCCGAAATCCCGGACGGGATCATGGAGCAGCTGGCGGCGTGATCCGCCTGATGGGCATCGACCCGGGGCTGCGTTTCACCGGCTGGGGCGTGATCGCCGTGGACGGCAACCGGCTGTGCCACCTGGCCGACGGGGTGATCGCGACCGACGGGGACGCCAGCGTGCCGGACCGGCTGAAATGCATCCATGACGCGCTGACGGCGCTGTTCGGCGAGCACCGCCCGCACGAGGCGGCGGTGGAGGAGACCTACGTCAACCGCAACGGCACGGCGACGCTGAAGCTCGGCTACGCCCGCGGCGTGGCCCTGCTCGCCCCGGCCCTGATCGGCATCCCGGTGCTGGAATACGGCGCCATGGCGGTGAAGCAGGCGGTGGTGGGCACCGGTGGCGCGAGCAAGGAGCAGGTCGCCATGATGGTGCGCCGCCTGCTGCCCGGCGCCACCCTGCGCCGGGCGGACGCGTCGGACGCCCTGGCGGTGGCGATCTGCCACGCCCACCACCGCTCCAGCCGGCTGCGCGCCGCGAGCGGCACGGTGATGGCGTGACTGCCCCTTCCGGATGATCGCCCAGCTCACCGGCCAGGTGTCCGGCCTGGAGGATGGCCGCTGCATCATCGACGTGTCCGGCGTCGGCTACCTGGTGCAGGCCTCCTCCCGCACCCTCGCCGCCCTGCCCACCCCGCCCGCCACGGCCCGCGTGCTGGTGGAGACGCAGGTGCGCGAGGACGCAATCACCCTGTACGGCTTCGCCGAGGCCGCGGAGCGGGACTGGTTCCGGCTGCTGCTGACGGTGCAGGGGGTCGGCGCCAAGGTGGCGCTGGGCCTGCTCTCCGCCCTGTCCCCGCGCGACCTGGTCGCCGCCGTCGCCGCCGGGGACCGCGCCAGCCTGACCCGAGCGCCCGGCGTCGGCGCCAAGCTCGCGGTGCGGCTGCTGTCCGAGCTGGCAGCCAAGGTCGGCGCCATGCCCACCGGCACGACGATGCCGTCCATGGCCGCCCCGGCGGGCGTGGAGGCGGACGCGCTGTCCGCGCTGGGCAATCTCGGCTACCGCCGCATGGAGGCGCACCCCATCGTGCTGCGGGTGCGGGAGCGGCTGGGCGAGGCGGCGGGGCTGGACGTGGTGATCCGCGACAGCCTCAAGGAGCTGGCCCGCTCAGCCTAGGATCGTGCCGACGGCCACCGGCGTGCCGCGCAGGAAGGCGTCCGCCGCCAGGGGCGCGCGGCCGGCGCGCTGCACCCGGGCCAGCCGCAGCGCCCCCGTCCCGCAGGCGACCACCAAGCCGCCCAGCACCGTGCCGGGCGCGCCCGCCCCCTCCGCCGGCTGCGCTTCCAGCACCTTCAGCGCCTCGTCTCCCAGCCGGCACCAGGCGCCCGGCCACGGGTTGAGCGCCCGCACCTGCCGGTCCAGCTCGGCCGCGCTGCGCCGCCAGTCGAGCGCCCCGTCCGCCCGGCCCAGCTTGGCCGCGTAGGTGACGCCCTCGGCCGGCTGCGGCTGCGGCGCCGGGTTCTCGGCCAGGGCGCGCAGCACGAGCGGGCCGGCCATCGCAGCCAGGGCGTCATGCAGGCTGGAAGCCGTCTCGCGCGGTCCGATCGCCACCGCTTCGCGCAGCAGGGCCGGGCCGGTGTCGAGCCCGGACTCCATCTGCATGATGGTGAGGCCGGTCTCGGCGTCCCCGGCCAGGATCGCCGCCTGGATGGGCGCAGCACCCCGCCAGCGCGGCAGCAGGCTGGCGTGGATGTTGAGGCAGCCGCGGCGCGGGGCGTCCAGCATGGCCTGCGGCAGGATCAGCCCGTAGGCCGCCACCACCGCCGCATCCAGCGCCAGGGCCGCGAACGCCGCCTGCTCCGCCGGGTCCCGCTTCAGGGAGGCCGGGTGGCGCACCGGCAGCCCGATCGCCTCGGCCGCCGCGTGCACCGGGCAGCGCGCCACGCTCTGGCCGCGCCCGGCGGGGCGGGGCGGCTGGGTGTAGACGGCAGCGATCTGGTGCCCGGCGGCGTGCAGCGCCTGCAACGCCGGCACCGAGAAGGCCGGGCTGCCCATGAAGGCGAGGCGCATCAGCCGGCCGCCTTGAGCTTCACCTCTTTGGCCAGCTTGCGCAGCAGCATGTTGCGTTTCAGCGCCGAGAGGTGGTCCACGAACAGCACGCCGTCCAGATGGTCCAGCTCGTGCTGCAGGCAGGCGGCGAGCAGCCCGTCCGCCTCGATCTGCTGCTGCGCGCCGTCCAGGTCATGGTAGCGCACCGTCACCCAGGCCGGGCGCGACACGTCGGCGTATTGGTTCGGCACGGACAGGCAGCCTTCCTCCCGGGTCGCCCACGCGTCGCTCACCGCCACGACCTTCGGGTTCACCAGGGTGACGGGGTGGGGCGCGTTGTCCGCCATCAGGTCGATCACCACCAGGCGCAGCCCCACGCCCACCTGCGGCGCGGCCAGGCCGATGCCCGGCGCGTCGTACATCGCCTTGAACATGCGCGGCGCCAGCGCCTGCACGGCGGCGGCGTCGGCGGGCGTGACCGGGCGGGCCTTGGTGCGCAGGGAGGCGTGCGGGGCGATCAGGATGGGCAGGAGAGGGGCTGTGTCGGGCATCACCGGCCGCATGTAGCCTCGCGGCGGGAGCCTATCAACATGGCCTTGCATCGGCGGGGCCGCGAGCCAAAGTCAAGCGCATCGGAACGCCTGTCCGGGTTCCACCGCCCGTCTCGCTCCCAGGAGGAGGCTGCATGTCGTCCACCCGCGTCTTCGCGTCGCCGCTCTTCGTCGGCTTCGACCAGCTCGAACAGATGATCGAGCGCGCCTCCAAGACCTCGACCGACGGCTACCCGCCGTACAACATCGAGCAGTTGAGCAGCGCCACGCTGCGCATCACGCTCGCTGTGGCCGGGTTCAGCATGGACGACCTGCAAATCACGCAGGAAGATAACCAGTTGGTCATCCGCGGCCGCCAGACTGACGATACGCAGGGCCGCGTCTTTCTCCACCGCGGCATCGCGGCGCGCCAGTTCCAGCGCGCCTTTGTGATGGCGGAGGGGATCGAGGTGACCGGCGCCCTGCTCGACAACGGCTTGCTGCACATCGACCTGGCCCGCCCGCAGCCCGAGATCAGGGTGAAGTCCATCCCGATCACCCGCTCCGGCGGCTCGCGCGTCGTCGATGCCGAGCAGCGCTTCGTGCAGGCCAAGGCCGACCCGTTCAAGGCCGACAAGGGCTGACATCTTCGGCCCGAACTTCGTCCGGGGCTTGCATCCGCACCCGGACGCTAAACGTGAACCACCGTGGCCTGCCGAACCGGGGGCCGGTGTGAGGAGCACATCATGATCAACGCGACTGACACCACCGAGACCCGCATCGACGTGCGGCACATCACGCCCGACCAGCTGCAGCAGCTTGGCATGTCCCAGCTGGCCTATGTGAAGCCGGTAATGATGAACGGCACCGCCATGTTCGCCATCCACGCCGCGGACGGCGCGCCGATGGCCGTCGCCGAGGACCGCAACCTGGCCCTGGCCGCGATCGTCGAGCACGAGATGATCGCGACGCTGGTTCACTGACGGCGGGCCGCCTTGGGGCTCCACGAGGTGCCGAGCGGTCCCGAGGCTGGATGGCAGCCCTAAGGCTCAAGCGCACCCACGCGGGCGCGCGGCGAGGCTACGCGCCGCGCGCCGCCGGGTCGATCCAGCCGATGTGGCCGTCCGTGCGCCGATAAACCACGTTCAGCTCTCCCGTGGTGCCGTTGTGGAACATCAGCACTTGGTGGTCCGCCAGGTCGAGCCGCATGACCGCCTCGCTGACGCTCAGCTGGTCGATGCTGGTCGCCGTCTCGGCAATCACGGTGGCGAATGCCCGCGTCTGGCCCTCCAGAACCGTCGGTGACGCCTCGTCCTCCTGGCGCAGCACGTATTGCCGCGCCGGCTGCGGCCGCTCGCGTTGCGCCGCATCCCGCGCATGCTCGTTGACCCGGCGGCGATACCGGCGCAGCCGCTTGGCGATGTGTTCCGCCGCATCGTCGAACGCGCCGTTGGCGTCGGCCGCCTCGCCCTCGCCGCGCACCGTCAGCCCGCGTCCGGCATGGACGTTGATGTCGCAGGTGAAGAAGGACCGCGCCCGGCTGAACGTGACGTTGGCCTCCAGCGCATGATCGAAATATTTGCCCGCGATGGTGTCCAACCCATCGGACACCCGGGTCCGCAGCGCGTCCGACAGGTCAACCTGCTTGCCGGAAACCGTGATCTGCATCGGCATGACTCCCATGGTGGTGGGAGCGCGCAGCCGGTCAGGACAGCGCCTTCTCCCGCTTGCGCTGCACCGAACTGGGTATCCGCAGCGCGTCGCGGTATTTAGCGACCGTCCGGCGTGCGATGTCCACGCCTTCCCGCCGCAGTGCCGCCACGATGGCGTCGTCCGACAGCACATCCTCCGGGCGCTCGGCATCCACCATGCGCCGGATGCGTTGGCGCACCGCCTCCGCGCTGTGGCTGTCCCCGTCGGTCCCGGCGATCGCCGTGGTGAAGAAGTACTTCAGCTCGAAGGTGCCGCGGGGTGTGGCGATGTACTTGTTGGCGGTCACCCGGCTGACGGTGCTCTCGTGCATCTCCACCGCCTCGGCGATGTCGCGCAGGATCAGCGGGCGCAGGTGCGCCACCCCGTGCTGGAAGAACGCGTCCTGCCGCCGGACGATCTCGGCCGAGACCTTCAGGATGGTCTGCGCCCGCTGCTGCAAGGACTTGACCAGCCAGTTGGCCGAGGAGAGCTGCTCCCCCAGGAAGGCGCGCTCCTCGCGCTTGGCCCGGGTCAGGATGCGGGCATGGAAGCCCTGGTTGACCAGCACGCGCGGCATGGTCTCCGGGTTCAGCTCCAGCAGCCACTCCAGCCCGTCCTCCGTCTGGATCGGCGCGCGCCGCATCAGCACGTCCGGCAACACGGCGCTGGCAGGCGCGATGTCGTAGGACGCGCCCGGCTTGGGGTCGAGCGCGCGGATTTCAGCAATCATGTCCGCCAGGTCGCCCGCGTCCACGTCGCACAGCTCGCGCAGGCTGCGCAGGTCGCGCCGGGCGAGCAGGTCCAGGTTGTCGAGCAGCGCCTGCATCGCCGGGTCCAGGCGGTTGCGGTCGGCCAGCTGGGCGGCGAGGCACTCCCGCAAATCCTGCGCGAACAGGCCGGGCGGGTCGAACCGCTGCATCTGCTCGCGCACCTTTTCCACCCGGGCGGGCTCGATGCCGAGCGCGTCGCCCAGGGCGGCGCTGGCGATCGGCACCCGGCCCGCCGGATCCAGCAGGGAGATCAGGTGCGCGCCGATCAGCCGGTCCACCCGGTCGTCGAAGCTCAGCCGCAGCTGCTCGCCCAGATAGTCGCGCAGGGAGCGCGGCGCTTCGGCCAGGTCGGCCGGCTCGCGCTCGCCGCCGTCGAAGCGGCCGCTGCCGCCGTCCCGGCTGAAGGCGGGCGCGCCGTCCCCCAGGCTGCCGGCGTCGAAGCTGTTGGCGTGGTCCGCCTCCACCGCTTCCGGCAGCTTCTCCCGCCGCAGCAGGTCGCACGCGTCTAGCTGCACGAGGGATTCGGCGCCCTGGTCGGGGGCGGCGTGCTCCGGCTGCGCCTCCGTCCGCTCGTCGCGCTCCAGCAGCGGGTTGCGCTCCAGCTCCTCCTCGACGTAGGCCGTCACCTCCATGTTGGTGAACTGCAGCAACTTGATGGCCTGCCGCAGCTGCGGGGTCATCACGAGGGATTGGGACTGCCTGAACTCCAGCCGGGGACCGAATGCCATGCTGCCAGCCTACAGGCTGAACCTTTCTCCCAGGTACACGCGGCGCACGTCTTCGTGCTGCACCACCTCCTGCGGGCGGCCCTCCATCAGCAGCTTGCCGTCGTGCATGATGTAGGCGCGGTCGATGATCTCCAGCGTCTCGCGCACGTTGTGGTCGGTGATCAGCACGCCGATGCCGCGGTGCTTCAGGTGGCCCACCAGGTCGCGGATCTCGCCCACCGCGATCGGGTCGATGCCGGCCAGCGGCTCGTCCAGCAGGATGTAGCCGGGCTGGGTGGCCAGGGCGCGGGCGATCTCCACCCGGCGCCGCTCGCCGCCAGAGAGCGCCAGCGCCGGGGTGCGCCGCAGGTGGCCGATGCCGAACTCGGCCAGCAGCTCGTCCAGCATGGTGTCCCGCCGGTCGCGGTCCGGCTCCACCACCTCCAGCGCCGCCATGATGTTGCCCTCCACCGTCAGCCCGCGGAACACGCTGGCCTCCTGCGGCAGGTAGCCGATGCCGAGCCGGGCGCGCCGGTACATCGGCAGCCCGGTGATGTCATGGCCGTCCAGGCTGATGGAGCCAGTGTCCGGCCGCACCAGGCCGGTGATCATGTAGAAGGTGGTGGTCTTGCCCGCGCCGTTCGGCCCCAGCAGCCCCACCGCCTCGCCGCGGCGCACGTTGATGGACACGTTGCGCACCACCGGGCGCTTTTTATAGGTCTTGCCGACCCCGTTCGCCATCAGGCCGCCGCCGCCGTCGATCACGCGCAATGGGCCGCTCACTTTACCTTGTCTCCCGGCTTGCCGCCTTGCTTGTCGCCTGGGCCGGAGGCCGGCGCGGCCTGCGTCGGCACCACCAGCCCCTCGACCCGGCTGCCCGGGTTGCGGGTCACGGTGGAGATGCCGGTGTGCAGGTTGACCACGCCCTCGTCGCCGTTCAGCTCGTTCTGCCCGCGCGTCAGGCGCACGTTGCCGGCCAGCCGGGCGATGCCGGTGTCCGGCACATAGACGCCCTTGTCGGCGTGGATGATCTCCGTCGCGGTCCGCACCTCGACATGGCCGAATGCATCGACCCGCTTCAGCTTGCCGGAGTCCGCCGCCGGGTCCGCGCCAGGCTTGGCCGGGGCTGCGGCCACCTTCTGCACGGGGGCCTTCCCGGGGGTGGGAGGGGCATTCGGGTCCTCGGTGTAGCCCACCAGCACGTCCGCGCTGAGGCGGCGGCCGTCGCTGGTGTTCACCACGGCGTTGCCGCGGCCGACTGCCATGTGCTTCTGCGACCAGTATTCCATGGTGTCGCGGGCGGACAGGGTCTGCTGCGGCGTCACGATGTGCAGGTCGCGCCCGGTCATCACCAGCACGGCCTGGTCGATGTCGTACACCGCATGGTCGCCGAACGCCTGGTCGGTCGCGGTGTAGATATGGACATGCCCCTCGGCTTCGAGCCGGTAAACCTCGTTGCTGCCCGTGTCCGCATCCGGACCGGTGACCGGGGCGGCGCCAGGGTTGGCCGGGGGCGCGGCCGGGGCAGGCGCGCCGGGGGCGGGCGGCTTCTTGCGGTAGTGCGCGACCAGCGAATCGGCGGTGACCGTCACGGTGCCGCGGACCGCCTTGGCGTTGCCCTTGGCGATGATGGTCTGCTCGTTCTGCCGCAGCTCCATGCCGTTGTCGGACGTGACCTCGACCGGGCCGCCCTTGGTCATGTCGATGCCCTGCGCGTGGGCCGCCAGCGGCGCCAGCAGCGCCAGCAGGAGCCGCCTCATGGATGCTGCTCGTTCAGCAGCAGGCGCGAGCGGCCGTAAAACTGGATGACCGCGCCCTTGTCGATCAGCGCGAAGCCCTGCGAATCCAGCGTGCCGAACGGCCCCTCCGTGTGGGTCGGCGCGTCGCCCGCCCCCGCCCCTGTTTTCAGATCCATGGACGCGACGGCGGTGTGCAAGGTGACGCCGCTGTCCCGGTACAGCGTCACGTTGCCCGACAGGTCCATCTCGCCGGTGTGCTGCATGTACACGCCGCGCTCCGCCTCCCCGAACGTCCAGGAGCCGGCCTCGCTCACCATGTCGCCCTTCGGCTGCACCAGGTTGATCCGTTCCGGCCCGACCTGCGCCGCTTCGTCCGCCGTCACGGTGTAGGGCCGGTTGCGCGCGTCCACCCCGTGGTAGCGCACGTTGAGCAGCTTGCCGGTCTCCATGTCCGCCGAGAACCCGCCCTGGTGGATGCCAACACGCACCTGGGCGAGTTGGCGGGCGATCTCCGGCCACAGCGCCACGCTGGACAGCAGCAGCAGCGCGAACACCGGCAGCAGCCGCTTGGCCCAGCGCACCCGGCGGCGGACGGACAGGCTGCGCCGGGTCGGCGCCGGGCGGGCATGGGCGGCGGTGGCCAGCCGGTCGGCGCGCGGCTGCGGCAGGGGAGCGACCGTCATGCCTTGCCCCTCATGCCGCACCGGCGCGCAGCAGGTCGTGCACGTGCAGGATGCCGAGCGGCGCGCCGCCGGCGTCGGTCACGAACAGGCTGGTGATGCGCCGGTCCTCCCCGTTCATCGCCCGTAGCGCGTCGGCGGCCAGCGCGTCCGGGCGGATGGTGCGCGGGTTGGCGGTCATCACCGCCCGCACCGGCTGGTCCAGCAGGTCCGGCCCCATGGCGCGGCGCAGGTCGCCGTCGGTGACGATACCGGCCAGCCGGCCGCCCTCCACCACGCCGACGCAGCCGAATCCCTTGCCGGTCATCAGCAGCAGCGCCTGGCGCATCGGCATGGCCGGGCCGGCGAGCGGCACCGCGTCGCCCTCGTGCATCAGCTCCCGCACCCGGCGCAGCTGCGCGCCGAGCCGGCCGCCGGGGTGGTAGGCGTGGAAGTCGGTGGCGGTAAAGCCGCGCCGGGTCAGCAGCGCCACGGCCAGCGCGTCGCCCAGGGCCATCTGCATGGCCGTGCTGGTGGTCGGCGCGGAGGTGACGGCGCAGGCCTCCGGCGCACCCGGCAGCAGCAGCACCACGTCCGCGGCGACCGCCAGGGTGGACCTGGCGCGCCCCGTGACGGCGACCAACGGCAGGCCGAACCGCCGCGCATGGGCCACCAGGTCCGCCAGCTCCGTCGTCTCGCCGCTGTTGGACAGCAGCAGCAGCGCGTCGCCCGGCTGCACCATGCCGAGGTCGCCATGCGACGCCTCCGCCGGGTGCACGAACAGGGCGGGGTTGCCGGTGGAGGCAAGCGTGGCGGCGACCTTGCGCGCGACGTGGCCCGACTTGCCCATGCCCGACACCACGATGCGGCCCCGGCAGCCCGCCAGCAGCGCCACGGCGCGGTTGAACGAGGCGTCCAGCGCGGCGGCCAGCGCCCGCAGCCCGGCCGCCTCGATGCCGAGCACGGAGCGGGCGACGGCGAGGTCGTCGGTGATGGAGACAGCGACGCTCATGGTGCCCATGGTATGGCCAGGCGGCCGGGCCGGGTCAATGAAGCCGTGAGGAGAAGCCGACAGTTCGTTCAAAAACTGTGCCAAGTTTAATGCGAGAAGATGTCCGGCTCTTCATATCCCAGTGCATCGAGCAGCGTGCGGGCGGGCAGGAAGCCGAAGCACGCCTCCGCCAGCGCCAGCCGGTTCTCCCGCACCAGCAGCGCCTCCAGCTTGGCCCACAGCGCATGGAGGTGCAGCACGTCGGACGCGGCGTAGGCCAGCTGCTCGGAGGTCAGCTCAACGGCGCCCCAGTCGGAGGTCTGCTGCTGCTTGCTGATCTCCACGCCCAGCAGCTCGCGGCACAGGTCGCGCAGGCCGTGGCGGTCGGTGAAGGTGCGGACCAGCTTGGCCGCGATCTTGGTGCAGCGCACCGGGCCGACTGGGATGTGCAAGGCATGCTGCAGCAGCCCCACGTCGAAGCGGGCGAAGTGCATCAGCTTGACCACCGCCGGGTCCGACAGCAGGCGCTTGAGGTTGGGGCAGTGGGCGCCCGTGCCGCCGAGCGAGGGCGGGACGATCTGCACCAGGTGGGCGGCGCCATCCCCGGCGGATAGCTGCACCAGGCAGAGCCGGTCGCGGTGCCAGTTCAGCCCCATCGCCTCCGTGTCCACGGCGACGACCGGGCCGAGGTCAAGCCCGTCCGGCAGGTCGCCCTTGTGCAGGTGGATGGTCACGTTGGCCTGGAATTGCGTCGTCACGTCGGGGGCGCCTTCGGCGGGGTGGACCGAATGGCGGGTGGTGCCCAGGAAAAGACTCGAACTTTCACGTCCTTTCGGACACAGGTACCTGAAACCTGCGCGTCTACCAATTCCGCCACCTGGGCATGCACTCGGCGTGCGGTGGAGCGGCGATGTAGCGGGCACGGCATGGGACGTCAATGCTCCCATGCGGCTTGAGGTCCGCCGGTCCGCCGCATATGGGAGGGGGACGATCGAGAGGGCTTCTTATGGCAGTGCGCAACGTGGCGACCGTGTTCGGCGGATCGGGCTTCCTGGGCCGCTACGTCGTCCAGCGCCTGGCCTCGGCCGGCTACATCACCCGGGTGGCGGTGCGGGACCCGGAAAGCGCCATGTTCCTGCGTCCGATGGGCCGGGTGGGGCAGATCGTGCCGATGTTCGCCTCCCTGGGCCAGGACGCCACGGTGGCCCAGGCGGTGGACGGCGCGGAGGTGGTGGTCAACCTGGTCGGCATGCTGGCCGAGCGCCGCGCCGGCGACTTCAACCGCATCCAGGCCGAGGGCGCGGGCCGCATCGCCGCCAAGGCCGCCGCGGCCGGCGTCGCGCGCATGGTGCACGTGTCGGCCATCGGCGCCGACGCGAACAGCCCAAGCCTGTACGCCCGCACCAAGGCCGCGGGCGAGGCGGCGGTGAAGGCGGCCCTGCCGGCCGCCGCCATCATGCGGCCCTCCCTGGTGTTCGGCGCGGAGGACAAGTTCTTCAATCGCTTCGCCGCCCTGGCGCAGTTCTCGCCCATCATGCCGGTCATCGCCGGGGACACCAGGATGCAGCCCGTCTATGTGGGCGACGTGGCGGACGCGGTGCTGGCCGGGCTGACCGGGCTGGACACGGCCGGCCGCACCTACGAGCTGGGCGGCCCCGCCGTGTGGACGTTCCGCGAAATCCTGGCCTACATCCTCCAGGAAACCCGGCGTCGCCGGCCCCTGGTGAACATCCCGATGGGGCTGGCGCGGCTGCAAGCCTCGCTTGCCGAGAAGCTGCCCACCCGGCCCTTCACCCGGGACCAGCTGCTGCTGCTGTCGCGCGACAACGTGGTCTCGCCGGGCACGCCGGGCCTGCCGGAGCTGGGCATCGCGGCCACCCCGGTCGAGCTGGTGGTTCCCGAGTACTTGGACCGCTACCGGCCCGGCGGCGGCAAGCTGGAGCGTGTTCCGACCTGATTAGGGCCATTCCGGCCTATTATAAGACACGGTTGGCTCTGCGCCTTGCGACCCAGGATGCAAATGACGCGATAAAGGTCAACATAGCTACCTTACGCGTTGTTTTTCCTCTCGCCATCGCGATCGGCCTCAATTATATCGCGTGCCGACAGACATAAGCTGGGGACGAAACCGTGGCCGACCGCATGTTGCAGTTCGTTCGCCTGCCGCAAGAGACCCCGCAAAAGCGGACTGCGCCGGAACGCCGCGAGGATTTCGCCGAGATCTACCGCCGGTTCGACCCGGCGGCGGCCAGCGCCCAGGCCAGCCGGTGCAGCCAGTGCGGCATCCCGTTCTGCTCCATCCACTGCCCGCTCTCCAACAATATCCCGGACTGGCTGAAGCTCACCGCCGAGGGGCGGTTGCAGGAGGCCTACGAGGTCAGCTCCGCCACCAACAACTTCCCGGAGATTTGCGGCCGCATTTGCCCGCAGGATCGCCTGTGCGAGGGCAACTGCGTCATCGAGAAGGATTTCGAGAGCGTCACCATCGGCGCGGTCGAGCGCCACATCACCGATACCGCCTTCGCCGAGGGCTGGGTCAAGCCGCTGCGCCCCCGCCAGGAGCGGCCGCAATCGGTCGGCATCGTCGGCGCCGGCCCCGGCGGGCTGGCGGCGGCCGAGATGCTGCGCGCCAAAGGTTACCAGGTGCACGTGTACGACCGGCATGACCGGGTCGGCGGGCTGATGATCTACGGCATCCCCGGCTTCAAGCTGGAGAAGGAGATCGTGCTGCGCC
>CAXSAX010000009.1:0-101235 GCA_964235495.1 uncultured Acetobacteraceae bacterium
GATGCGGGCTGGTCACGAACGGAATAAGAACACGCGATGCGGACGGTCGCAAGCTTTTGTTTGCAAGTCTAACGCAAATGGCGCGCTTTTTAGAGTTTTGGGCCCCGCCGGATGCGTGCACCGGCTTCGTTCATTCCAGCACGCCGACCGCCGGCCAGGCACGCCTCGACCAGGGGACGAAGCGGCAGCCGGGCGGTTTGCAGGGTGGGGCCGGTCAGCGCTCCAGGCACATGGCGACGCCCATGCCGCCGCCGATGCACAGCGTGGCCAGGCCCTTGCGGGCGTCGCGGCGGCCCATCTCGTGCAGCAGCGTCACCAGCACGCGGGCGCCGGACGCGCCGATCGGGTGGCCGATGGCGATGGCGCCGCCGTTCACGTTGACCTTGGCGGTGTCCCAGCCGAGGTCCTGGTTCACCGCGCAGGCTTGGGCGGCGAACGCCTCGTTGGCTTCCACCAGGTCCAGCTGGGCGGGCTGCCAGCCGGCGCGCTCCAGCGCCTTGCGGCTGGCGGGGATGGGCCCCGTGCCCATCACCGCCGGGTCCACGCCTGCGGTGGCGAAGCTGGCGATGCGGGCGAGCGGGGTGAGGCCGCGGCGGGCAGCCTCGGCGCCGCTCATCACCACCAGGGCGGCGGCGCCGTCGTTGATGCCGCTGGCGTTGCCGGCGGTGACGGTGCCGTCCTTGGCGAAGGCGGGGCGCAGCTTGGCCATCATCTCCGGGCTGGAATCGTGGCGGATGTACTCGTCCTCGCTCACCACCGTGTCGGCCTTGCGGCCCTTCACGGTGACGGGGACGATCTCGTCCTTGAAGCGGCCAGCCTTTTGCGCGGCGGAGGCCTTCTTCTGCGACTGGTCGGCGAAGGCGTCCTGCTGCTCGCGGGTGATCTGGTAGTGCTTGGCGACGTTCTCCGCGGTGACGCCCATGGCGTAGCCCTGGAAGGCGTCGATCAGGCCGTCCTTCATCATGGTGTCCACCATGGACAGGTCGCCCATCTTCTGCCCGGCGCGCAGGTAGGCGGCGTGCGGGGCGAGGCTCATGCTCTCCTGGCCGCCGGCCACCACCACAGCGCTCTCGCCGGTGCGGACCTGCTGCGCGGCCAGGGCGACGGCGCGCAGCCCCGAGCCGCACACCTGGTTGATGCCGAACGCGGTCTTGCCGGCCGGGATGCCGGCGGCGATGGCGGCCTGGCGCGCCGGGTTCTGGCCCTGCCCGGCGGTGAGAATCTGGCCGAGGATCACCTCGTCCACCTCGCCCGGCTCCAGGGCGGCGCGCTCCATGGCGGCTTGCAGGGCGGCGGTGCCGAGCACGTGGGCGGGGACGCTGCCGAACACGCCGTTGAAGGAGCCGACCGGGGTGCGGACGGCGGCCACGATGACGATGTCGTCGCTTCTGGTGGCGGACATGGCGAGAAAACTCCCGGGGTTTTCCCCCCAGACATAGGCGCTCAGCGGGCGCGCAACCAGTGCAGCGCCGGGTCCCACAGCTCGGTCTGCGCCCGCGCGCCGGCCACCATGCCGACATGGCCGGCGGCGGGGCGCAGCACGGCCGCGCCCGGGATCAGCCGGGCCAGGGCGGCGGCGCTCTCCGGCGGCACGATGCGATCCTGCGCCGGCAGCGCCACCAGGGCGGGGCAGCGCAGCGCCGCGGGATCGACGGCTTGGCCGGCGACCTGCCAGCGGCCGAGGCCCGGCGTGTTTTCGCCGTACCAGCCGGCGAGGCATTCGGCGGCGACGGGGGCGGCGAGCGGGATGCCGTCGGCCAGCCAATCCTCGATGGCGACGAACATGCGGGCGCGCTCGCTGCTCGGGTCGAGGGTCGGGAAGCTGCGGTACTTCGCGGCCACGCCCTCCGGGTCCTGCAAGGCGAACATGGCTTGCAGCGCGTCCACCGGCAGCGTGCCGGCGGCGAGCGCGGGCATAGCCTGGGCGAGCGCGGCATGGGCCAGGGTAGAATGGGCCAGGGTAGAATGGGCCAGGGCGGATGGGCCGGGCAGCCCGGCGCCAGGGGCGGCGTGGAAGTCCCAGGGGGTGGCGAGCAGCAGCAGGGCGCGCACCTGCTGCGGGCGGCGCAGGGCGGCGGCGAGGGCGAGCAGGCCGCCCATGCAGTAGCCCGCCAGGGTCACGGCGCCGGGGATGGCGGCCAGGGCGCGTTCCAGCCGCCCGGCGCAGTAGTCGGCGAGGGTGAAGCGGCGCTCCGCCTCGCCGGGCCAGCCCCAGTCCAGCAGCAGCGGGCGCACGCCGCCGGCGGCCCAGTGGCGCAGCAGGGAGCGGCCGGGGGCGAGGTCCAGCACGTAGGCGCGGTTGACCAGGCTCGGCACCACGAGGACGGGGGGGCCTGCGGCGCCCCCGGGGGCGCCGTAATCCAGCAGGCGGCTGCCGCCTTCGGCCCACAGCACGGGGGGGTCGGGCAGGTCGCGCTGGTAGGGGTGGCGGCGGTAGGCGGCGATGCCGCGGATCAGGGCCGAGTCAGGCGGGTGGGGCGGCGCGTTCGAGCTCGGCGATGCGGCGGCGGAGGCGGTCGAGCTCCTGGCCGAGAGACTCAGGTGCAGCAGCAGCGGGCGCGGGCCGCGGCGGCGCATCGGCGCCGGGGCGTCCGGGCGGCGGCTCATGCTGTCCGGCGGGCCCGTCATGCGGCGCCGACCAGGCGCGCAGGGCGGCGACGGCCTGCTCCTGCGCCTCGCGGTCCACGGCGAGGGCGGCCAGCTCGCTTTGCCACAGCGTGATCCAATCCGCCTCCAAGGCGGCATCGACAGGGGGGCAGGGTTGCATCCAAGCTCCTTGGCGCACGCGCGGCTACGCCGGCCCGGCGGCGGCGTGCTAGGCTGCACCGCAGGGAGGAGCCCACGTCAATGACCGAGAACATGCCGCCCGCGGAGGCGAAGGCCGAACAGCCGCCGGTCGTGGTGAAGAAATACGCCAACCGCCGCCTGTACAACACCGAAAGCTCCAGCTACATCACGCTCGACGACCTGGCGGTGCTGGTGCGCAAGAGCCGCGACTTCGTGGTGTACGACGCGCGGAGCGGGGAGGACATCACCCGCGGCGTGCTGACGCAGATTATCGTGGAGGAGGAGAGCAAGGGGCAGGCCATGCTGCCGACGGCCTTCCTGCGCCAGATCATCGGCTTCTACGGCGGCCATCTGCAGCAGCTGGTGCCCAGCTACCTGGAGCAGGCGATGACGAGCTTCGCCAGCCAGCAGGAGCAGGTGCGCACGGCGGTGCAGCAGGGCATGGGCACGCTGTTCCCCGGCATGCAGGACATCGGGCGGCAGAACATGGCGATGATGGAGCAGGCCATAGGGCTGTTCTCCGCCTTTTACCGACCCGGCGGCGCAGGGGGTAAGCCGGACGCGCCAGGCGAAGACCCGCCGGATGCGCTGAGCGGGAGTCCGCCGGACTTGCCGAGCGGAAGCCCGCCCGACGCGCTGACCGACCTGCAGCGGGAGGTGGAGAGCCTGCGCCGGCAACTGGCGGCCGCCAACGCCGGCCTCCCGCCCGGGCACGAGGAGGTGCCGGAAGGCTGATGCGGCTCAGTAGCGCGGCGGCGGCGGCAAGGGCTGCTGGCGGATGGGGGCGTAGGCCGGCGCGGCGGTGATCGGCTGCGACGGCGCCGAGGCCACCGGGAACGCGCCGCGCGGCCCGGACGCGGTGACGTTGGTGCCGAAGCGGCCCAGCACCTCGCGCAGCGGCGAGGCGCCCGGGTTGTTGGCGTCCATGGACAGCACGATCTGCTGCGCCGCCTCCTCGCGCCCGTAATAGGCGCGGTTCCACAGGCTCTTGCTCGCCATGACGCTGCCGGACAGCGAGATGCCGGCATACAGGCCGCGGGAGCGGGTGAAGCCCACGATGTCCGCGCCGACCGCCGCCGTGGTGTCGCCCTCCACGCCGCCGCCCCACTGGATGAACACGGCGCCGGCGTCGCCGCCAAGCTTGAACTGGTCGTCCATCACGGCGCGCAGGCCGCGCTCGGTGAGGATCATCAGCATGATCTCGCTGTCCTGGATGCCGGCCTGGAAGCCGAACGAGCCGGAGCCGAGGGTGTAGAACGCGGGCGAGGACCAGGACCCGGCGCCGTCGCGCGCCACCAGCACGCAGTTGCCGCCCTGGCCGCCGAACAGGAAGCCGGCGCGCAGCACCTGCGGGCAGATCATGGTGGCGCGCGCCTGGCGCAGCACGCCCTGCGCGTCATGGCCGTCACGGTCGTTCAGCATGTCCTGCGCGGCCAGGGTGGCGCGGTCCACCAGCTCCTGCTGCTCGGCCTGGGCGTGGGCGGCGAGCGGGGCGGCGGCGAGGGCGGCGGCAAAGGCCATGGCGAGGCCGGAACGAATCATGGCGGCGATCTCCTCACGGAGACGCCACATAGCGCGTTGTACGAGGGAGTTACAACGGTTAGTTCAGGTGCGGTCGCATTTCCCCGGCGAGCGCTGCGGCCCGCCGGCGGGCCGCTACGCAGCCGGCACCGAGCTGCTACGCAGCCGGTAGGGTCGCCATGTCGATGACGAAGCGGTACTTCACGTCGCTGGCGACGACCCGCTCATAGGCGTCGTTGACCTGGTCCATGCGGATGACCTCGATGTCCGAGACGATGCCGTGCTCGGCGCAGAAGTCCAGCATCTCCTGCGTCTCGGCGATGCCGCCGATCAGCGAGCCGGCGAAGGTGCGGCGCGGGTTGATGATGGAGAACACCTTCACCGGCAGCGGCTCGGGCGGCGCGCCGACCTGGACCAGGGCGCCGTCCCGCTTCAGCAGGGCGAGGTAGGCGTTGATGTCGTGCTGGGCCGCGACGCAGTCCAGGATGAAGTCGAACGAGCGCAGCTCGGCGGCCATGGCGTCCGCGTCCTTGGACACCACGACGCGGCTGGCGCCCAGGCGCTTGGCGTCGGCGGCCTTGCCCGGGCTGGTGGTGAACAGCGTCACCTCGGCGCCCATCGCGTGCGCCAACTTCAGCCCCATGTGGCCGAGGCCGCCCAGGCCGACGATGCCGACCTTCTGGCCCGGCCCGACCTTCCAGTGGCGCAGCGGCGAGTAGGTGGTGATGCCGGCGCAGAGCAGCGGGGCGACCGCGGCGAGCTCCAGGGATTCGGGGATGCGCAGCACGAAATGCTGGTCAACGACGATGGCGTTGGAGTAGCCGCCGAAGGTGCGCAGCCCCGGCGTGCGCTTGTCCGGATCGTTGTAGGTGCCGGTGAAGCCGTTCTCGCAATACTGCTCCAGGCCCTCCTGGCAGCTCGGGCAGCTGCGGCAGGAATCGACCATGCAGCCGACCCCGGCGAGGTCCCCCGGCTTGAAGCCCGACACGTTGGCGCCGACCGCGGCCACCCGGCCGACGATCTCGTGGCCGGGCAGCACCGGCCAGGCCGAGCCACCCCATTCGCCGCGCACCGTGTGGATGTCGGAGTGGCAGATGCCGCAGAACAGGATGTCGATCTGGACGTCGTCCGCGCCGGGCTCGCGCCGCTCGAAGGAGAACGGGGCGAGCGGGGCGGTTGCGGAGTCTGCCGCGAAGCCGTGGCATGCGAACATGGGCGCTCCTGGGTTGCGGCGGCGGGGCCAGCCGGCCGCGATGACTACTGCGGCGGCGCGGGCTCCGCAATGCTGGCCGCCGGGGTCGGCACCGGTGCTGCGGGCTCGGGCGCCGGGTGCGGGCGGTTCATCATGGCGCCGGTCATCGGGATGAAGAACACGCCGACGTCGCGCTTGGAGTGGACCTTGCCGTCCTCGTCCTTGGTGTAGATGTAAAGCACCTGGCCGCGCTTGAACGGCTGGCCGATCGGGATGATCATGCGGCCTCCGGGCTTGAGCTGCTTGAACAGCTCCGGCGGGGCGTACTGCGCGGCGCAGGTGACGATGATGATGTCAAAGCCGCCGTGCACCTCGGGCCAGCCGAAGTAGCCGTCGCCGACGCGGCTCTCGATGTTGTCATAGCCCAGCGGCGCCCACAGCTTGGCCACCGCGTGGCCGAGCGGCTCGATGATCTCGATCGAGTAGGCGCGCTTGACGATGCGCGACAGCAGGGAGGACTGGAAGCCGCTGCCGGTGCCGATCTCCAGCGTGATGTCCCCTGGCTGCGGCTTGCACACCTGGGTCATGTAGGCCTGGCCCAGGTAGTCGGACAGCGCGGAGCCGTAGCCGAGCGCCCAGGGCTTCGGGTCGTCCTCGTAGGCCTCGCCGGGCAGGGCGCGGCGCTCGGCGTAGTTGTAGTGGTAGTACTCGCGCGGCACGGCCTGGAAGGCGGCGAGCACCGCCGGGTCGGCTGAGCCGAGGCGGTCCTTCAGGTAGGACTGGATGCGGGCCATGGCGGCGGGCTTGCGGGCCTGGATGGCGTCAAACTGCGCCTGCGTCAGATCCACCGGGCGGCCGGAGCGGCGCATCGCCTCCTCGAACGCGTCGTGGGTCCAGCCCGGCGCGCCGGCGGCGAAGGCCCCGGGCGCCAGGGCGGCGCTGCCAGCGGCGGCGAGCAGGAAGCGGCGCGTCAGGGGAGGGAGGGCTGCCACTGCAATGTCTTTCGAAAGGATGGGTAGGCCGCAAAGCACACCCCATAGAGCAGTGCCGCTGCCAGAAACAGCCAGTGCAGCCCGGCTTGTGTTGCAATCAGGTTGGCCAGTGGCGTGGCGACCACACTGAACGCGCCGTTGACCGCCCAGGCGAACGGCAGCATGGCGCCGGCGCCCACCCGCTGCAGCCCGAGCGGGAACGGCATGCCGAGCGCCACCGACACCGGCGCCAGCGCCAGCACCACCAGCGCCGCGCGCAGCAGCCAGGGCCAGCCGAGCGTCGCCAGCATGGCCGGCAGCACCCCGGCATAGGCCGCGACGCACCAGGCGGCGATGACGGCGGCGGACAGCGCGATGCCGCCGCGCCCCGCCCGCTCCGCCAGCAGGCTGCCGAGGCCGGAGAACACCAGCATGGCCGTCAGCACGATGGCGAAGGCGGCGGTGCGGTCGTTCAGGAACAGGCTGGCCCGCTCGATCATGGCGATCTCGATGAACAGGAAGCCGAGGCCGAGGGCGGCGAAATACGCCACGGGGCGCAGCATCGCGCCACCCGCCTCGCGCAGCCGCCGGCCGGCCAGCACCGGCACCAGCAGCACGCCCAGCGCGATCACCGCCGCCTGCGCCAGCACGGCCAGGTTGACCAGCTGGCCGATCTCCGCCTGCGGCAGCACCTCCAGCCGGCGCAGCACGGTGCCGAGGTGGTCCAGGCGCAGCACGTCGTAGTAGGCGGGGCGGTCCAGCGTGGCCGGGGCCAGGGAGAATGCGTCGCCGGAGGCGGTGGCCTCGCCCGCCAGCATCGCGCCCGCCTCGTCCGCGATGGCGTCGGCCGGGCCGCCGGAGGTCACGTCGCCGTCGTCGAAGTTGACGGCGGGCAGGTCGTTGTAGAGGGCGGCGCGGGCGGCGGCCACGTCCATGCCGGGGTGGTACGACACGTCGAACGAGCGCTCGTCGCACCAGCGGCGGATGGCGGCGACGTCGGCGGCGCTCCAGGGCCGCGGCGAGAGCAGGACCCGGACGTTCCAGGCGGAGCGATACACCACGGCGTGCTGCGCCGGGTCCGCCACACCCGAGGCCAGCAGGGCCTGGCGCGCCGTCGCCAGCACGCGCAGGGCATAGACCGGGAACTCGCGGATGGAGACGGGGATCGACACGATGCCGTCCGGCGCCAGGGCGCCCAGGTCGGCGGCGAGCGCCTCGGCGGTGAAGGCGGTGCTGTTGGCCTCCGCCGCGTCCAGGAAGTCCCCCGACAGGTCGATGACGCCGTAATCCGACCCGGCGCGCGCGGCGGCGAGCGGGCTGGCGGCGGAGAGCTGCACCCGGGGGTCGGCGGGCCGGGTGCGCAGGGCGGCCATCACCACCGGGTCCGGCTCCAGCGCGTCCACCTGCCGGGCGCCGAGCGCCAGCGCCTCCGCCACCCGGAAGCCGCCGGAAGAGCCGGCCAGCAGCACCCGGGCGCCGGGGCGCAGGGCGTAGGGCAGGGCAGCCAGGGTGGCGGGGGCGTAGCGCACGTCCAGCCGGCCCGGCTTGGGCAGGGCGGCGATGCGGTTGCCGTCCCGGTACAGGCCGAAGGTGGCGGGCGGACCGGGCAGCCCCAGCAGGTCGAGGTTGTTGGACACGTCGGCGTCGAGGCGCTCGGTGAAGTCATCCAGCAGCGCGTACAGCCCGCGGGGCGAACGCACCTGCGACACCACCCGGCTGTCCGGGACGTGCAGCGGGGCGTAGATCGCCTTGAAGTCGTTGTAGGCGGCCTGCCCGCTCGTCAGCAGCCCCGCCTCGCAGGCCGCCAGCACCGCCAGGCCCGCGAACCCGGCGGCGCGGCCCCACCGACCGGGAGGGCTGCACCAGCAGGCGGCGGCCAGCGGCAGCAGCAGCACCGGCACCAGCAGGAAGGGATGCACGAGGAACATCAGCCCCAGCACCAGCGCCGACCCGGCGCCCGCGCCCAGCAGGTCCGCGCCGTACACCCGCGCCACCCGGTCGGCGTTCAGCACGAAGCACAGGCTGATGTACAGGCCCGTGAGGAAGAAGAACGGCAGCAGGGCGGCGTAGTACAGCGCGATGTTGCCCAGCTGAGGCGCATAGGTGGCGGCGTTCTGCAGCTGCAGCGGGTTGAACGGGTTGGCCGTCACCGCCCAGTAGCCGCCCGCCGCCGTCGCCACCAGCAGCACCGGCAGCCAGGACAGCAGCCACCCGGCATGCCGCAGCACCGCCGCCCGCGCCAGCGCCACCGTGACGCCGCTGAGCGCGAAGCCGACCATGACGATGGAGATGACCCAGTAGCCGTATTCCGACCATTTCGCGACGGCGAAGTACCGCGTCAGCGCCGTCTCCAGCCCCACTGCCGCGCCGGACACCAGGAACAGCGGCAGCAGGCGGGACTTGGTCACTGGCCGGCTACCTGGGAGCGCAGGAAGCCCAGCATCTCGGCGTTGAAGCGGCTGCCATCGTCCACGAACAGGGCGTGCCCGGCGTCGTCGTAGATGTCGCACTGCACGCCGGGGTGGCGGGCCAGCAGGTTTTCGGCCTGGCCCGCCAGGTGGGGCCGCACGATGTAGAGGATCGGCTTGCGGACGCTGTAGATCGCATCCCGCCAGAAGCTGCGCGGCACCGGGTAGGCCAGCAGCGCCGCCGCCGCGTCGGGCGGGGTGCGCAGCGCGGTCTCGGCCAACTGGTCCAGATACGCCTCGCTTGGCGGATGGTGGAACATGCTGCGGACGAAGCGCGCCATCGCCACCTCCCGCGGCACGCGCGGCGCCGGGCGGGGCGGGCCGCGCAGGGGCACCGGCGCCGGGTCCTCGCCGACCGAGTTGTCGATCAGCACCATGCCGAGCAGCTGGCCGTCGCCGGCCTCGTGGACGTAGGCCAGGCTGTCCAGCACGCCGAGCGACCAGCCCACCAGCACCACGCGCCGGCCCAGGGTGCGCAGCAGGTCGGCGATGTCGGCGCCGCGGCGGTAGGGTTCGTAGCCGGCCAGCGGGATGTCGCTCTGGCCCTGGCCGCGCGGGTCGAGCGCGATCACGTGGTAGTCGCGCGAGAAGAAGTCGATCTGGCCCTGGAAGATCCAGGCCGGCATGGTCCAGCCGGGGACGAAGACGAGGGTGGGGGCGAAGCTCGGCCCGGTTTCGGTGTAATGCAGCCGCACCCCGTCGCTGGTGGCGAAGAAGCGGTCGGCGGCCCACGCCAGGCCAGGCCAGGCCAGGCTGGGCCAGACCAGGATCAGCCAGAGGATGAGGATGGGGCGGCGCATGAAGCGTTATGCCGGGGCAGCCGGGGCGGCTGTCAATGAGCATGGCGGACCCAGCCCGGCGCTTCGGCAGGCAAGGCTGGGGCGCTGCCCCACGCCCCGCCAGAGGACGGGGTCCTCTGGACACCTGGTTGTGTCTCGATTCGGAATTTAGCTAAGTCTGCTTGGCCGGTTTTGACCCCACTTCGGACGGTCATGGTCCGATCAGACATGCCTCAAAGCAGACATGCGGGATTAGCCCACCAACGGCGCAGCCAGCTTCCATGTCAGCACTGACGGTTTGAGCGACTGTGTCTCTGCCTAGCATAATTGAAGGAAGTTTGACACAAATACGGAACAGGGCCGTTTAGGCCGGGCAACAGGGGGAAGGCTTTTACAAGTGCCAAAAGACCCGTTCCATCGGAAGGAGACACCATCCCAGCCCAAAGAAGTCGCCTTACTACAGGAACAATCTATGGAAATCTGGGGGCGACCAGCGCGGGGAAGCGGCCAACCCTCGGTTAAGGCATATCCAGGACCATTGCCACCCCTGCGGGGCGTTGAATTCACGACTAACGTCGAGCCTGGAAGAGGAAGCGCACCTAACGAGGCTAGATGGTATTGGGAGTGGTGTCCTGACGTGCAACTAAGGCAGAAAGATGGCGACGATTTCGCCTGTATTCCAGTTACTACTTTCAAGAACTGTCAGCCATGACCGTCCGCATTCTCCAATACGACAACGAAGAAGAAGTTGTCCCGCATGCGATTATCTGGCGCTCGCTTCGTTACTGCACGCTTGTCGTTCGAGACGGGCAGGATGACCTTGACCAATATAAAGGCGCCAGCTTTGTAATCGGCAATGATATTCGCTTTGATCTCCGGGTCTACAAAGGCCATATCCACCCCGAAGTGACAGTCACGCTGTATCTTCCGGAGGAAATCCGGGACGAAAAACAAATCGCTGAGACGGTGTCGATCGTCATCAAGGAGATGGAGATTCCAATTTCAGCCGTCGCTTGGCGGCGCGGCGTGAAGTTTCAGTTTGGAAACCTTGAGCGTTTGCCTGAAGACCGGCTGAAGGAAAGCGAAGCTCGCATTCTAATCCTCAAGATCGCAGCCAGCCAGCCAAAGCGGTCGGCTACCCTTAGCAAGCTGCGCGAGGAAGTCCCAAAATTCTTCGATCTCTCGCCCATTGATAAGAAACAGTCGCCGTCGCGCAATAACGAGGCGCTATGGCAGATTGTCGTGCGTAATACGATGTCGTCTCACACGACTGGCACGCGGACGATATTCGCCCAGGGATGGGCGGAGAAGATTCCGAATGGTCTCAAGGTCACGACACTTGGAGTCGCCTATTTGAACAGCATCGGGTTCTTGGATGTCGAAAAACCCGAGGTGCCAATCGACGAATAGCGAGTCTTGTAACCTAATGGCAGCCACTTCAGCTCTGTTCCTGCATTGTTGCTCTGCTTGTCCCAGACGAACCAGGCATAGGCAGTCGTGCCGGTCCCTTTAACGACGGCACCGGCCGGATAAAAGGTGATGCGCTCGCTGAAAGCCCACACGCGGGCGGGAGGCGTCTTTGCAAAAATCGTGCGCTGACGATTGGCGCCCTCAAGGAAGGCCAAGCGCAGCAGGAGGCAGAGCTTTTGTGTCGTTTGCCGCAGCCCGGCCTCAACGAATCCTTCCGCACTGTTGTAAGGCGGATTGGTGACGATGTTCTCGACGACTCTGGCAGATTTCAGGAAATCGACGCCGGTGTCTCCATAACCTCGATCATAGAGGTCGCTTGCGTCCACTGGCTGACCGCTCTCGAGAAGCACGCGAACCATGGACCCGTCGCCGCAGGCCGGTTCCCAGATCCGTCCTTCAAAGCGCTCATTGTCGGCGAGCGCAAAAGTCGCCCAAGCCGGAGTTGGATAGAAGTCCGGGCCGTCAAGGTCAGCGAAGCGTTTGAGCGTCGGCTTGAGGCTACCGTTGACGTTGTAGGTTGGGTCCATCCGCCGGTTCTACATGAGGAAGGACAAAAAGAGAATCCTGACCCGCCTACGCCACTCGGAATGTCGGCTAGCTCGGTCTCTCTCCCTGAAGCGGACAGGCAGCTTTCCACCAAATACCGACCGCAGTCTCGGCCCCTCGGAACTCGGATGGTCCGCCGACGATGACGGATCAGTGGCGGACTTCGGGCTGAGGCTCCTGCTGTCGTTGCCAGGGGTCAAGCAGACCCCATCCCCTTGCGGGTGCAGGATAGGAGTCCCGTGAACCCGGCGATCCCAAAGCCGGCAGTCTGATTACCGGTGCGGATCAAACCCCAGGAACCCGGCTGACGGCACCGCCGCCCCGCCATTGCCGGCGAACAGCGCGGGGGACTGAGGCGCTGCGCCCCGGGCCTGCCGCGCATCCGCCGCCGTCTGGGCGCGCGCCTGCCGGGCGGCCGCGGCGGCTTCGGCCGTCTCGCGGCGGCGTTCGGCCGGGGTGCGGGGGGTGGTGCTGGCCTCGGTCGCCGGCGGGGGGCCGCGCAGGCCGCCGCCGGTGCCGCGCAGCGACAGCAGCAGAAAGGACAGGTCGTTGCGGCCGAGGTCCACCGACAGCTCCAGCGGGGTCAGGCCGAGCAGGTTGGTGCCGTCCAGGTCCGCGCCACGGGAGATCGCGTCACGCGCGGAGACGATGTCGCCGCGGTTGATGGCGTCGAACAGCGCCTCCGTCGGCGGCAGGTCGGCGGCGCCGCGGTCGGCAGGCGCCACGCTGTCCGGGCGGGGCACCGCGCCGGGCACGGCGACCGGCGGCGGCGTGGGCGCGGCCTGGGGCTGGGATTTCGGCGCGCCGCCGGTCGGGTCACGGCCGCTGCGGCCGCCGCCGCCAAGGCCGGCCGCGCCCTGCGCCATGGCTGCGTGCGCGAGCGTGGAAAGGGTGAGGGCCAACAGGGCGGTAGCGAGGGGTCTCATGCGCATGGCCGCAGTCTAGCCTGCAAGACCACCTCGGGTGAAGCACCAGGTGTCCAGAGGACTTCGTCCTCTGGCGGGGTTCGGGGCAGCGCCCCGACCTGGCTAGGCGCTCTCCCGCCGCCAGACCGCGAAGGCCAGGCCCAGCAGCAGTGGCAGCGCCAGCCAGGCGGGCAGCAGCGGGATGGCGTTCACCCCCGTCACCACGTGGTCGTGGTTGCGGCGCAGCCCGATCCAGCCGCCGCCCGCCGCCACCCGGCCGGGTTCGACGAAGCGCAGCTCGGGCGCGCCGGACGGCTGCAGCCAGTGCACGCTGCCGCCGGAGGCGCGGGCGACCGGGCCGAGATGCTCCGCCGTGGCGCGCAAGTCCGCCATCTCCAGCGGGTTGGCGGTGCCCGCGGCGGCAAAGGCGGAGCGCACGCCGTCGGACGCCTGCCACACGCCGGGGTCGGCGGCCGGCATCGTGCCGCTGGCGCGCCCCGGGGCGGTGGGGCGCAGCGCCAGCGGGGTCGCCTGGCCGCCGGGTGCGGTCACCGTCACCGGCGGGGGCGGCGCGTCCTGCGTGCTGCGGCGCTCCACGGTCAGCGTGCCGGCGTCCACCGTGGCGGTGAGGGCCTCCTCTTCCAACGCCGGCTCCTTCATCAGCCAGTGCGCGACCCGGCGCAGCAGCTCGGCCTGCGGGCCGCCGCCCTCGTGGTCGCGCGACCACAGCCAGATCTGGTCGGACAGCAGCAGGGCGGCGCGGCCCTGCCCCACCCGGTCCAGCACCAGCAGCGGCGCGCCGTCCTGGCCGCCCATCACCACCTGGCCGTGCGAGGCGCCCGGCTGCAGGCGGCGGTACCAGTCGCCCCAGCCGGGCACGCCGCCGGGGTGGTCGCCGGGCAGCCCGGCGGTGACGGGGTGGCGCTCGCCCAGGGCGGTCACCCGGGGGCGGAACGGGCCGTCCACCACGCCGGCGCTGCCGCTCAGCGGCTCGGCGGGCAGCACGGAGGCGAGCGGGGTGTAGGCCAGCGAGGACGGGCCGCTGAACTCCGGCCCCACCGACAGCAGCAGCGCCCCGCCGTCGCGCACGTAGTCGGCGATGTTGCGCAGGTAGGGCGCGGGCAGGATGCCGCGGTTGGCGAAGCGGTCCAGGATGATCAGGTCGAAGTCCTTGATCTTGACCTGGAACAGCTCGCGGGTCGGGAAGGCGATCAGCGCCAACTCGTTCAGCGGCGTCAGGTCGTCCTTCTCGGGCGGGCGCAGGATGGTGAAGTGCACCAGGTCAACCGCCGGGTCGGCCTTGAGCAGGCGTCGCCAGGTGCGCTCGCCGACGTGCGGCTCGCCGCTGACCAGCAGCACGCGCAGCCGGTCGCGCACGCCGTTGATGGACACCACGGCGTGGTTGTTGAGGTCGCTCACCTCGCCCGGCAGCGGGGCGGCGGTCAGTTCCACCACGGTGGGGCCGGCGCGGGTGATGGGAATCTCGATCGGCTCCACCTCGCCCACCGGCACGGATACGGTGCGGGGCGGCTCGCCGTCGCGGCGCAGGGTGAGCGCCGCCGTGGCGCCGCGGCCGTCCACGCCGAGGTCGTCCACGGCGACGCGCAGGACCACGGACTTGCCGACGATGCCGTAGCTGGGCGCCTCCACGATGCGGACGCGCCGGTCGGTCTGCTCCGCGGCGGCGGGCAGCAGCACGTGCAGCGGCACCGGCGGGGTGGCGGCGGGGATGTCGTGCACCTCGCCGTCGGTCAGCATCACCACGCCGGCGAGGCGGGAGCGCGGCACGTCGGCCAGGGCGCGGTCCAGGGCGGCGAACAGGCGGGTGCCGTCATGGCCGGCTTCCGGCACGGTGACGGTGCGCAGCTGCAGGCCGGGCAGCTGCGCGGCCTCGGCTTGCAGCCGGGCGGCGGCGGCGTCGGCCAGGGCGGCGCGGTCGCCCACCGCCATGGAGGCGCTGCGGTCCACCACCAGGACGGCGATGTCGCCCAGGGCGTCCTGGGTTTCCTGCACCAGCCGCGGCCCGGCGAGCCACAGCAGCACGACGGCGAAGCAGAGCAGCCGCAGCGCGCCGCCCCGCGCCCGCCGCCACAGCGCCGGGGCCACGGCCAGCACGCACAGTGCGGCCAGCACGGCCAGCAGCCAGGGCGGCAAGGTGGGCACGAAGCGGATGGCGCTGATCGCCTGCATCTATGAGGTCCACTCTCGTCTAGGGGCGGCGGCCTGCGCGCTGAAAGCGACGCGCCTGCAATTAGGCGCAGCTACTCGGCCGGCGGCCGGCTCGCGTTAAGCTGGTCCACGTCGGTGCGCAGCCGCATGGTCTGGCGCTGCATGGCGGTCAGCAGTTCGGACATGGCGAGCAACTCGTTGCGGTCGGCGAGACGGCGCCTGTCCTCGGCCTGCGTCGCCATCATCGTCACCGTGATATCCTCGGCCATGCTGGTCAGCCGGTCCTCGACCCGCTCAAAGCGGGCCATCATGTCGCCGCGCAGCCGGTCCAGCCCAGCAAGCTTGTCGTCCACGGCCTCGAAGCGAGCCGCCATCTCCGTGCGCAGCTCGCCGATCGCGGCCATCACCTTGTCTTCGTCCATCACGATCTCCTGGTTGGGCCTAGCACGCCCGCCCGTGGCTGCATGCAGTTAAGTGGAAACCAACTACGGCTATCCCACTCTATTGCCCGAGGCGTTCGAGGATGTGCGGCACGTGGACCTGGTCGCCTTTGTAGTTGCCGGTCAGCGCGTACATCACGAGGTTGACGCCGAAGCGGTAGGCCAGGGTGCGCTGGCGCGGGCCGCCGTCCAGGGCGGCCAGGCTCTGGCCGTCGGCGCTCACCGCCCAGGCGGCGGCCCAGTCGTTGGCGCCGATCACCACGGGGCTCACGTCGTCGTTGCTGCGGTCGCCCTGGCGCTGCACCCACACGGTGTCGCCGTCGGTGCGGCCGGGGTAGTCGCTCAGCAGGTAGAAGGCGCGCGCCAGCACGTGCTCGGTGGTGAGCGGGGTGAGCGGCGGGATGGCGAGCCCGGCCACCGCGGCGCGCAGGGCCGCCGGGTCGCCGCGGCTGTCGATGACGACGATGCCGCCGTCGCGCATATAGGCGTTGAGCGCGGTCACGGCGGGGCTGGGCAGCGGCTGGGCGGAGGCGATTGGCCAGTAGAGCAGCGGGTAGAAGCTGAGGTCGTCGGCGCCGGGCTGCACGCCGGAGGGCTCGGCCAGGTGGGCGGCGGTGCGGGCGTTCACGTAGCCCGACAGCCCAAGCAGGCCGGCGTGCGAGGTGGAGTCGATGGCGGGGTCGCCGGAGACGACGTAGGCCAGCCGGGTTTCCAAGGCGGCCCGCCACGGCGGCGAGGGAAGCTGGGCCCAGGCCGAGGGGATAGCCAACGGGATGGCGAGCAGGGCCAGCCCTGGCAAGCCCAGCCTTGGCAGGGCCGGGCGCAGCAGCCCGCGCAGCCGAAGCGCGAGCAGCAGGTCCAGCGCCAGCAGCGCCAGCCCGGCCGCCACCAGCCAGGGGCCGACCGCCCGCTCCCGCACGCCGGAGCCCAGCGCCTGCTCGGCGGCGCCGGGCACGGCGGCGGCGGCGGCCAGCGGCCCCATGGCGTTGGACAGGTTCAGCGCGCGGCGGCTCGCTTCCGGGCCGTACAGCCCCGGCGGGTGCTGCGGCGAGACGGCGGCGGTGGCGAAGGCGGTGCCGGGCAGCCCCGTGGCGGCCGGCGGCGGCGGGCCGAGCACGCCGAACCCGTCCAGCGTCTCGACCGGGCTGAGCGGGGCGGCGTCGGGGGCTGCGGACACGCCGGCGGACAGCGCCACCAGCCGCCGCAACATGTCTGGGAACAGGCCGGACAGCGGCAGGTTGGACCAGTCGGCGTTGGCGGTGACGTGGAACAGCACCACCCGGCCGGAGCCGCGCGCCGCCTCCGTCACCAGGGGGGTGCCGTCCGCCAGCCGCGCCCAGGTGTGGTCGTTCAGCTGGGCGGACGGCTCGGCCAGCACCTGGCGGCTGACCGTCACGTCCGGCGGGATCGGCAGGCCGGCGAAGGGCGAGGCGGCGGGGAACGCCGCGAGCTTGGCCGGCTGGCTCCAGGACAGCGCGCCGCCCAATTGGCGGTCCTCCGCCAGCAGCCGCTCCGGCATCAGCGGGTCGGGCGGCCCCGGCTGGCCTGACCCTGGCTGCGTCAGGTCGTTGCCGAGGTCGGGCGCGTTGTCCGCGCTGCGGGGGCCGGCGAAGCGCAGCAGCAGGCCGCCGCCCTGCACCCAGCGCTCCAGCTCCGGCGTCTCGGCCGGGGTCAGCGGGCGGTCGGCCAGCACGATCACCGCGATCTCGCGTTGCAGCAGGGCGTGCAGGTCGCCTTCCCGCACCTCCGCGAACGGGCTGAGCGCCTTCTCCAGGTAATACAGCGAGCCGACCAGCGGCGTGCCGGACCCGGCTTCCGCCGTGACCAGGCCCACGGGGCGGCGGCGGATGCCCTCGTCCAGCAGCAGGGACGCGCCGGCGGAGGCGGGGCCTTCCAGCACCAGCCGGGTCAGCCGGTTGCGCAGCTCGGGCGGCAGCGCCACGGGCAGCTCGGCCTCCGTGGCGCCGGCGGCGGCGTGGGCGGTGGCGCGGGCCAGGGTGCGGCCGTCGCCGCCTTGGGCCAGCACGGCGAGGTCGGTGGGCACGGGCTGCGGCAGCAGCGCCACGCGGGCCACCAGCCGGTCCGGCTCCGCGCGGGGGGCCAGCAGCATGCGGGCGGACGGCGCGGCGGGCGCGGCCTCCGTCACCGGGCCGGCGGCGGACAGGGCGGCGGCGAAGGCGTCGTCGTGCGGGGCGGCCAGGCCGTCGGCGATGTAGAGCACGGTGCCGGATGCGCCACGCAGCGCCTCCGCGGCGGCGGCGCGGTCGGGCGGCCAGGGCAGCGGGTGCAGCGCGGCCACGCGGGGCCGAAGCTCCGCGACCGGCATGGCGGGGGACAGCGCGGGGGCGGCATCCTGGCCGGAGCGCGCCGTGGTCAGCAAGGCGGCGGGACGGCCGGCGCGCTCCGCCCGGTCCAGTGCCGCGTTGGCGGCGGCGAGGCGGGCCGGCCAGTCGGTGGCGGCGGCCCAGCCGTCGTCGATCACCAGCAGCAGCGGGCCGGCGCCGGGCAGCGCGCGCGCCGCGTCCAGCACCGGGCGGGCCAGGCCCACGATAAGCAGCGCCGCCGCAGCAACGCGCAGCAGCAGCAGCCACCAGGGGGTGCGGGCCGCCGTCTCCTCCCGGGCGCGCAGGCCGAGCAGCAGCCGGATGGCCGGGAAGTCCTGCGTGCGCGGGGCGGGCGGGGTGACGCGCAGCAGCCACCACAGCGCCGGCAGCGCGGCCAGCGCCAGCAGCACCCAGGGCGTTGCGAAGATCATGCGGCGGCGAGGGTCATGCGATTCCGGACAGGGCGGTGTAGAGCGCCAGCAGCGCGGCACCGGGAGGGGCGTCCGTGCGGTGGGTGGCGAAGCCCCAGCCGGCGGCGCGGCACAGCGCGGCCAGCCCGGCCTGCTGCGCGGCCAGCGCCTCGGCGTAGGCGGCGCGGACGCCCTCGACCTGGGGCACCAGCATGTCGCCGTCCGCCTCGACGCCGCGGAAGCGCACGCGGCCGGCGTAGGGCAGCAGCGCCTCCGCCGGGTCAAGCACTTGCAGCAGGTGGCCGCGCACGGGGATGCCGGCGAGGCGGGCCACGGTGGCGCGCACGTCGTCAAGCGGTTGCAGGAAGTCGCCGATCAGCACCACCCGGCCATGCGCCGGCAGCGCGCTCACGCCCGGCAGGCTCTCGGCGCCCGACCCGAGCGCCGCCGCCATGGCTTCCAGCGAGCCGCCGGAGCGCTGGCCCAGCAGCCGCACCCGCTCCCCGCCGCGCAGCAGCAGGGAGGCGGCGGCCAGCAGCAGCAGCTCCGCGCGCTCGATCTTCTCCGGCATCGCCGGGGTGGAGCGCCAGCGCATGGAGGCGGAGCCGTCCCGCCACAAGTGCACGGTCTGGGCGGCTTCCCACTCGGTCTCGCGCACGTAGGTGCGGGCGGACTTGGCGGATTGCCGCCAGTCGATGCGGCCCGGCGCGTCGCCCTGCTGGTAGGGGCGGAACTGCCAGAAGCTGTCGCCCTGGCCGACCCGGCGGCGGCCGTGCACGCCCTGCGCCACCGTGGCCGCCACCCGCTCGGCGGCCACCAGCAGCGGCGGCAGGGTGGCACCGAGGGCCTCGGCGCGCAGGACGGCAGGCTTCAAAGCCGCTGCACCAGGGCGGTGATCACGTCCCGCAGCTCGATGCCTTCCGCCCTGGCCGCGAAGTTCAGCGCCATGCGGTGGCGCAGCACGGGGTGGGCGAGCGCGGCCACGTCGTCCAGCGAGGGGGACAGGCGGCCGTCCAGCAGCGCGCGCGCCCGGGTGGCCAGCATCAGCGCTTGCGCCGCGCGGGGGCCCGGCCCCCAGGCGACGTGGTGGCGCACCGTGTCGTTGGCGGCGGTGTCCGGCCGCGCGCCGCGCACCAGGGCCAGGATGGCCTCGACCACGCTCTCGCCCACCGGCACCTGGCGGATCAGCGCCTGGGCGGCCAGCAGCTGCTCGCCGGTCAGCACCGGGCGGGCCTGGGCGCGCTCGGCCCCCGTGGTGGCCAGCAGCATGGTGCGCTCGTTGGCCAGGTCCGGGTAGCTCACGTCCACCTGCAGCAGGAAGCGGTCGAGCTGCGCCTCCGGCAGCGGGTAGGTGCCTTCCTGCTCGATCGGGTTCTGCGTCGCCAGCACGTGGAACGGGCGGGGCAGCGGGTGGTCCGCGCCGGCGACCGCCACCTTGCCCTCCGCCATGGCCTGCAGCAGGGCGGACTGGGTGCGCGGGCTGGCGCGGTTGATCTCGTCGGCCATCAGCAGCTGGCAGAACACCGGGCCGGGCAGGAAGCGGAAGGAGCGGCGGCCGCCGGCATCCTCGTCCAGCACCTCGGAGCCGGTGATGTCGGCCGGCATCAGGTCGGGGGTGAACTGCACCCGCTTGGGGGCGAGGCCCAGCACGGTGCCCAGCGTCTCGACCAGCAGGGTCTTGCCGAGGCCCGGCACGCCCACCAGCAGCACGTGGCCGCCGGACAGCAGGCAGACCAGCACCTGGTCCACCACCTCGTCCTGGCCGAAGATGATGCGGCCCACCTCGGCCCGCGCCGCAGCCGCCCGCGCCCCTAGCGCTTCCACGCTCGCCACCAGGCCGTCACCCACCGTCACCGACATGCTGCCATCAATCCTTCAAGGCGCGCGAGCCATCCGATATGGCGGGCAGGGCTTTCATCGTGAGGGGGATGCTACCTATATCGCGGGCCAACGGAAGCATCGGCGGAGGTCGGGGAGCAGGTTGTGAACGATGCCATGCCTGATACAGCCTGCTCATATGCCCGCTCCCCCGATGGCAGCGCCCGCGGCGCTGCCGGCCCCGCCCTGCCGGCCACCGACGCGCCGAAGCCGCAACGGCAGCGCGCCGAGATCGGCGACCTGCCGTTCCTCATCAAGCGCGACGGGACCTGGCTGTATCGCGGCACCTCCATCAACCGCAAGGAGTTGGTGTGCCTGTTCGCCAGCGTGCTCAAGCGCGAGGCGGACGGTTCCTACTGGCTTGAGACGCCGGCCGAGCGCGGCCGCATCGAGGTCGAGGACGCCCCATTCGTGGCGGTGGAGCTGGGCTGGACCGGGCATGGCAGCGACCAGGCGCTCAGCTTCCGCACCAACACCGACCAGATGGTGACCGCCGGGCCGGAGCACCCGATCCGCGTGGCGCACGACATGCTGACCTGCGAGCCGACGCCCTACCTGCTCGTCCGCCCCGGCGTGGGCGCGATGCCGGTGGAGGCGCGCATCAACCGGGCGGTGTACTACGAGCTGGTGGCCCTGGCCGTGCCCGGCATGCTGCGGGGCCGCCGGGTGCTGGGCGTGTGGAGCTGCGGCTGCTTCTTCTCGTTGGGCGACCTGCCCGCCGAGCTTTTGAGCGACCTGCCCGCCGAGCCTTTGGGCGACCTGCCCGCCGAGCCTTTGGGCGACCTGCCCGCCGAGCCTTTGGGCGACCTGCCCATCGACGAGGGCTAGCCGTTGGACCTGGCGGAGCTGCGCGCCCGCTTGGCGGAGCGTGACGGCACCGTGCCCGCCGTTCCGGCCGACGCGCTCGCCACTCCCGTCACCAGCGACGACATCGACCCGTCGGACACTCCGCTCATCCCCGCCGCCGTGCTAGTGGCCATCATCCATGGCGGCCGACCCGGCATCCTGCTGACCAAGCGCACCGGCACGCTATCCTCCCACCCGGGCCAGGTGGCCTTTCCCGGCGGCCGCATGGACCCGGGCGAGGCCGCCGTGGCGGCGGCGCTGCGCGAGGCGGAGGAGGAGGTGGGGCTGCCGCCGGGCCTGGTGGAGGTCAGCGGGTGCCTGCCGGACTACGCCACCGGGTCCGGCTTCCGCATCACGCCGGTGGTCGGCCTGCTGGCCCCCGGCTTCCGCCCCGTGCCGTCGGCGGCGGAGGTGGAGGAGGTGTTCGAGCTGCCGCTCTCCGTCCTGCTGGACCCGGCGGCGCCGCAGCAGCGCCACGCCGAGTGGAAGGGCCGCCAGCGCACCTACTGGGTCTGGCCGCACGCCCGGCACACCATCTGGGGCGCCACCGCGGCCATCCTGGTCCACCTGGCCCACCGCCTGCGCGCCGCGGCTTCCGGCTGATGTTCCGCGCCGGCGAGGCGTTCCTGGCCGTGGCCCCCCTGCTGGCGGCCGCGTTGCTGTACGGCATCGCCTACCGGCGGCTGCCGAGCCGCCGGGCGGTGCTGCTGATCGCGGTGGTGGAGGCGGGGTTCGCCCTGAGCCTGATATGGCAGGGCACCGAAGGCCTGCGCCCGCACGAGGCCTACGTGCCGGCCAGGCTGCACGACGGGGCGGTCCTGGAAGGCCATGGCAACTAGCGTCCTTCCGGGGCTGGCCCGCCTGCTCGACGACCCGGACGTGCGCCGCCTGCTGGCGCTGCTGCCCGGCGCGCGCCTGGTCGGCGGCTGCGTGCGGGACGCCTTGCTGGACCTGCCCGCCACGGACATCGACGCCGCCACGCCGCTGCCGCCCGAGCGCGTGGCGGCGGCGCTGGCGGCGGCGGGGGTGGCGACCTACCCCACCGGGCTCGCCCACGGCACGCTGACCGCCCGGCTCGGCGGCCGTCCGTTCGAGATCACCACGCTGCGGCGCGACGTGCTGACCGATGGCCGCCACGCCGCCGTCGCCTGGACGCAGGACTGGCAGGAGGACGCGGCCCGGCGGGACTTCACCATCAACGCCCTGTCGCTCGGCCCCGACGGCACGCTGCACGACTATTTCGGCGGCGCGGCGGACCTGGCGGCGCGCCGGGTGCGCTTCGTGGGGGAGGCCGCGGCGCGGGTGGCCGAGGATTACCTGCGCATCCTGCGCTTCTTCCGCTTCCATGCCCGCTACGGCGCCGAGCCGCCCGATCCGGCGGCGCTGGCGGCCATCCAGGGTGGCCTGCCCGGCCTCGCCCGGCTCTCGGCGGAGCGGGTGTGGAGCGAGCTGAAGCGCATCCTGCAAGCCCCCGACCCCGGCGCCAGCCTGGCCCTGATGCAACGCACCGGCGTGCTGGCCGCCGCCATCCCCGAGGGCGCCGACCCTGCCGGCCCCGCCGGCCTGCCGCCCGACCCGGTGCTGCGCCTGGCGGCGCTGCTGACCGGGGACCCTGGCCGCTTCGCCGCCCGCCTCAAGCTGTCCGGCGCCGAGGCCGCGCGGCTAGTGGCGCTGCGCGGCCCGCCGCCGGGGGGCAGCGACGACGACCTGCGCCGCCAGCTCGCCGACGCGCCGCCCGACGTGCTGGCCGGGCGCTCGCTGCTGGCCGGCCAGCCGGAGGCGGTGCGTGCCCGGCTGGCCGCCCTGCCGCGCCCGGTGTTTCCGCTGGAAGGCCGCGACGCGCTGGCGAGCGGGCTGCCGCCGGGGCCGGCGGTGGGGGCGCTGCTGCGCGCGGTGCGGGGCTGGTGGCTGGAGGGCGGCTGCCGGGCCGATGCCGCGGCGTGCCGGGCGGAGTTGGCTCGGCAGGCCTCTGCCTGTTAAGAGGCGGCGTGTCTCGTCAGCTAGGCCAGGGCCTCGGCCTGGATTCGCCAAAGGCCAACCCCCTTGAGGCGGGGCGTCCTTTGGAAACCCTTATCACGCCAAGCCCGGCCCTCCGCGCCGGGGAAGCCGGCAGCGCCACGCTGCTGCGGCGGCTCTGGCGCGAGCACCTGCGCCGCCATCGCGGCCGGGTGCTTGGCCTGCTGGTGCTGACCGCCGTCATGGCCGGGCTGACGGCGCTGTACCCCGTGGTGATCGACCACGCGTTTTCCATGTTCGCCGCCAAGGACCGGCGCATCCTGTACCAGGTGCCGGCGCTGGTCGTGGTCATCACCGCCGCCAAGGCCGCCGCCACCTACGGGCAGACGGTGCTGACGCAGAACCTGGTGCTGCGCACCATCCGCGAGCTGCAAGGCCGCATGTTCGCCCACCTGACCTTCGCCGACCTGGCCCGGGTGGAGCGGGAGTCTCCGGCCAAGCTCGCCGCCCGCTTCACCACGGACGCCGCCACCATCCGCGAGGCGCTGACCCGGGCGGTCGGCGGCATCGCCAACGGCATCACGGTGCTGGGGTTGATCGCCTCCATGCTGTGGCTGGACTGGGTGCTGAGCCTGATCGCGGCCTGCCTGTATCCCCTCGCCGCCCTGCCCATCCAGCGCATCGGCAAGCGCGTCCGCCGGGCCTCGGGCGGGATGCAGGAGCGCATGGGCGAGACGGCGAGCCTGCTGACCGAGAGCTTCACCCAGGCCCGCACCGTGCGCGCCTACCGGCTGGAGGCCAGCGAGACGGCGCGGGCCAGCGAGGCGTTCGGGCAGCTCAACCGCGCCCTGATGCGCATGACCCGCACCCGCTCGGGCGTGGACCCGATGCTGGAGGTGCTGGGCGGGGCGGCGGTCGCCGCCGTCATGGGATTTGCCGGCTGGCGCGCGGCCAACGGCGCCAGCACGGTGGGCAACTTCACCGGCTTCGTCGCCGCCCTGCTGATCGCCTCGCAGCCGCTGCGGGCGCTCGGGTCGCTGAACGCCGCGATCCAGGAAGGGCTGGCCGGGCTGGTGCGGGTGTTCTCCGTCATTGACGAGCCGCCCGGCATCACCGAACGGCCCGGCGCGCTGGCGCTGCCGGCGGGAGCCGGCCGGGTGGTGTTCGAGGAGGTGTGCTTCGCCTATCCGGACGGGCGGGAAGGGCTGCGCGGCCTTTCCTTCACGGCGGAGCCCGGCGCCACCGTGGCCCTGGTGGGCGCATCCGGCGCCGGCAAGTCGACCGCGCTGGCGCTGATCCCCCGGCTGCACGAGGTGAGCGGCGGGCGCATCACGGTGGACGGGGCGGACGTGCGGCAGGTCACGCTGGACAGCCTGCGCGACGCCATTGCCTACGTGGCGCAGGACACGCTGCTGTTCGACGACACGGTGGGCGCCAACATCGCGCTCGGCCGGCCCGGCGCGGATGCGGCGGCCATCGCGGCGGCGGCGGACGCGGCGGCGGCCGGGTTCATCGAGGACCTGCCGGACGGGTTCGGCATGATGGTGGGCACCGGCGGCGGCCGGCTGTCCGGCGGGCAGCGGCAGCGCGTGGCGCTGGCCCGCGCCCTGCTGCGCGACCCGCGGGTGCTGCTGCTGGACGAGGCGACCTCGGCGCTGGACGCGCAGAGCGAGGCGGCGGTGCAGGAGGCGCTCGGCCGGCTGCGTGCCGGGCGCACCACGGTGGTGGTGGCGCACCGCCTGTCCACCGTGCGGGACGCCGACCTGGTGGTGGCGATGGCGGACGGCGTGGCGGTCGAGCAGGGAACGCACGCGGAACTGATGCGCCGGGACGGCCTGTACGCCCGGCTGGTGCGCACGCAGGCCTTTGCGAGATAGGGTCCGGTGTGCGATGACCGATCGGTCAGCCGGGCGTCGGCCGGCCGCGATCGGGAGTTTGACCTGTGAGCCTGGACGAAGAGACCCTCCCCCAGCACGACCATGCCCATCCTTCGCCAGCGTCCGCGCCGAGGGCCGAGGAGCAGTCGCCTGAGCGCAGCCGCCCTGACAAGGGGGGCGGCCAGCAGGACGACAAGACATCCTCCGCCAAGGACGACGCGAAGCAGGACAAGAAAGAGGAGAAGCAGCAGGAGGAGAGCGCCAAGAAGGCCTCGCCCTGGGTCAAGGTCATCGGCGCCGGGGTCGTGCTGCTCGCGGTGGCCGGCGGTGCGTACTACTACTTCTCCACGCAGGACTCCGAGTCCACCGACGACGCCTACACTGACGGCCGCGCGCTCACCATCTCGCCCAAGGTCGCCGGCTACGTGACCGAGCTGCTGGTGGACGACAACCAGCCGGTCAAGGCCGGCCAGGTACTCGCCCGCATCGACCCGCGGGACTACATCGTGGCGCGGGACAACGCGCGCGCCAACCTGATCGTGAGCAAGGCGCAGGAGGAATCGGCCAAGCTCAACGCCGAGATCGCCCGCAAGAACTTCCCGGCCCGGCTGCTGCAGGCGCAGGGCCAGCTGCTGCAGGCGCAGGGCCAGCTGTTCCAGGCGCAGACCGACTACAAGCGCCAGCACGCCATCACGCGGGAGGCCACGTCGCAGCAGAGCGTGGACCAGTCCACCGCCGCGCTGCAGCAGGCGCAGGGCCAGGTGGCGGCGGCGCAGGCGGCGGTGCAGCAGGCCGAGCCGGTGCAGCAGAACATCGGCACCGCGGACCAGCAGATCGCCCAGATCGGCGGCCAGGGCAAGCAGGCGCAAATCTCGCTGGAGCAGGCGGAGCTGAACCTCAGCTACACCACCATCACCGCGCCGCAGGATGGCTGGATCACCAAGCGCAACATCGAGGTGGGCAACTACCTCCAGGTCGGCGCCACCATCTTCTCCATCGTGACGCCGCAGGTCTGGATCACGGCGAACTTCAAGGAAAGCCAGCTGAACCACATGCGGCCGGGCCAGAAGGTTGCCATCGCGGTGGACGCCTACCCGGGCCTCAAGCTCGAAGGCCACGTGGACAGCGTGCAGCTCGGCTCCGGCTCCAAGTTCACCGCCTTCCCGCCGGAGAACGCCACCGGCAACTTCGTCAAGATCGTGCAGCGCGTGCCGGTCAAGCTGGTGATCGACCGCGGCATGGACCCGGCGCTGCCGCTGCCGCTCGGCCTGTCCGTGGTGCCGACCGTGACGCTGAAGTAGCCCGTTGAGCGCCACCGCAACCGCCGCCCCGGCCTCGGATGCGCAATGGAAGCCGCGCGCCAACCCGTGGCTGATCGCCATCGTGGTCACCACGGCGGCGTTCATGGAAATTCTGGACACCACCATCGTCAACGTCAGCCTGCCGCACATTGCAGGCTCGGTGTCCGCCTCGTACGACGACGCGACCTGGGCGCTGACCTCCTACCTGGTGGCCAACGGCATCGTGCTGCCGATCTCGGGCTTCCTAGGCCGGCTGATCGGGCGCAAGCGCTACTTCCTGATCTGCATTGCCATGTTCACGGTGACCTCCTTTTTGTGCGGCACCAGCACCAGCCTCGGCGAGCTGATCTGCTTTCGCCTGCTGCAAGGCTTTTTCGGCGGCGGGCTGCAGCCGAACCAGCAATCCATCATCCTGGACACGTTCGAGCCGGCGCAGCGCGGCAAGGCGTTCGGCGTGGTGTCGGTGGCGGTGATCTTCGCGCCCATCATCGGCCCGACGCTGGGGGGCTGGATCACCGACAACTATTCCTGGCGCTGGATCTTCTTCATCAACGTGCCGGTGGGGCTGTTCGCCTTTTTCGCGGTGGCGGCCCTGGTGGAGGACCCGCCCTGGGTCAAGCGCGCCCGCGCCAGCATCCTGGATTTCGACTACATCGGGATCAGCCTGATCGCGCTGGGCCTGGGCAGCCTGCAGATTATGCTGGACCGCGGCGAAGACGACGACTGGTTCAGCTCGCCGTTCATCGTCGCCTTCGCCATCCTGGCCGCCGTCGGCATCCTGGGCGCCACCGGGTGGCTGCTGACGTCCAAGAAGCCGGTGGTGAACCTGCGCGTGTTCGCCAACCGCAACTTCGCCGTGGGTTCGGTCATGATCTTCGCCCTCGGCGCCGTGCTGTACTCCGGCGGCGTGCTGATCCCGCAGCTGGCGCAGCAGCGGCTCGGCTACACCGCGACCCTGGCGGGGCTGGTGCTGTCGCCGGGCGGGCTGGTCATCCTGCTGATGATCCCGCTCATCATCCGCATCCTGCCGCTGGTGCAGACGCGCTACCTGGTGGGCCTCGGCTTCTTCACGCTCGGCTGGGCCTATGTCTATGCCCATGGGGTGACGCCGGACGTCACCTTCGGCACGCTGGAGCTGATGCGCGCGAGCCAGACGCTGGGGCTGGCCTTCCTGTTCGTGCCCACCAGCACCATCAGCTACGCGACGGTGCCGCGGGCGCTGAACGGGGATGCCAGCTCGCTGTACGTCATGCTGCGCAACGTCGCCGGGTCGATCGGCATCTCCCTGGCGACCGCGGGCATCGTGCAGCGCACCCAGGTGCAGCAATCCTATCTCGCCGGGCACCTGAGCACGTTCAACCCGGCGTTCACAGACTACCTGGCGCGCACGCAGCAGGCGCTGATCGGCATGGGGCGCTCGGCCGGCGAGGCGGGCGGGCAGGCGATGGGGCAGGCGTTGCAGGTGCTGAACCAGCAGGCCGCCATCCTGGCCTACCGGGACGTGTTCTCGTACTGCGCGATGGGTGCGTTCTGCATGGTGCCGCTGATCTTCCTGTTCGAGGCGCGCACCTCCAAGGGCGCAGTCGGAGGGGGCCACTGAGATGAGCGGCGCGCAGGACTGGCAGCCGAAGAGCAACCCGTGGCTGATCGCGCTGGTGGTGACGCTGGCGGCGTTCATGGAAATCCTGGACACCACCATCGTCAACGTGGCGCTGCCGCACATCGCCGGCGCGCTGTCGTCCTCCAACGACGAGGCGACCTGGACGCTGACCTCCTACCTGGTGGCGAACGGCATCGTGCTGCCGATCTCGGGCTTCTTCGGCAACCGGCTGGGGCGCAAGCGCTACTTCCTGATCTGCATCGCCATGTTCGGCGTGTTCTCCTTCCTGTGCGGCATCGCCACCAGCCTGCCGCAGCTGATCCTGTTCCGCCTGGCGCAGGGCTTCTTTGGCGGCGGGCTGCAGCCGAACCAGCAGGCCATCATCCTCGACACCTTCCCGCCGGAGAAGCGGGGAGCGGCGTTCTCCATCACCGCCGTGGCCACCATTGTGGCGCCGGTGCTGGGGCCGGTGCTGGGCGGCTGGATCACCGACAACTACACATGGCGCTGGATCTTCTTCATCAACATCCCCGTAGCGGCGCTGACCTTCTTCGCAGTGGCCGCCCTGGTGGAGGACCCGCCCTGGATCGCCAACCAGCCCAAGCGGCGGATCGACACCATCGGGCTCGGGCTGATCGCGCTTGGCCTGGGCTGCCTGCAGGTCGTGATGGACCGGGGCGAGGACGATGACTGGTTCGGCTCCAACTTCATCGTCGGCATGTCGATCGCCGCGGCCGTGGGCTTGCTGGGCGCCATCGGCTGGCTGCTGACGACCAAGAAGCCGATCGTGAGCCTGCGGGTGATGGGGGACCGTAACTTCGCGCTCGGCTGCTTCTGCACCTTCGCGCTGTTCGCCATCGTGTATTCGTCGGCCGTGCTGCTGCCGCAGCTGTCGCAGTCGGTGCTGAACTACAACTCGACCCTGGCCGGCCTGGTGCTGGCGCCCGGTGCGGTGCTGGTGATCTTCGTGATCCCGATCGTCCAACAGGTCATGAAGGTGGTGCCGACCAAGGTGATCATCGCCGTGGGCTTCATGGTGATCGGCAGCGGGCTGGTCTATTCGACGCGGCTGTTCCCGACCATCGACTACGGCACGCTGACCTTGATGCGGGCCGCGCAATCGGCCGGCATCGCCCTGCTGTTCGTGCCGATCAGCACGATCTCCTACGTGACGCTGCCCAAGGAGCTGAATGGCGACGCGGCGGCGCTGTACACCATGTTCCGCAACGTCGCCGGGTCCATCGGCATCAGCCTGTCCACGGCGGAGGTGACGCAGCGGACGCAGATTCGCCAGGCCTACCTGGTGGACCACCTCAGCACGTTCGACAAAGGGTACAACCAGACCATCCAGAACTATCAGCAGACCCTGTTGTCCACCGGCCATGCCGCGGCCACGACCATGGGCACCGCCACGGGCCAGGTGTACCAGATGCTGCGCACGCAGTCGCAGGTGCTGGCCTATTCGGACGTGTTCCTGTTCTGCGCCGTTGGCGCGTTCTGCGTGGTGCCGTTCGCCTTCCTGTTCTCCAACGTCACGGCCAAGGGGGGCGGGGCGGCGCATTGAACGGCCGCTCCAGGTAGCGCACCACCTTACCGCCCGGGTGCTGCGCCCGCCCGACCTCCTCGAACCCGAGGGCGGCGTGGAACGCGTCCGAGCCGGGATTGGGCGGCACGCGGTTCACCTCGCAGCACACGGGGGCGTCGCCGGCGGCGTCGATCAGCCCGGCGTACAGCGCCCGGCCCCGGCCGCGGCGCTGTACGGCGGGGGCCACAACCACGCGGTCGATGTAGGCGAAGCGGCGGCGGCGGGCGCGGAACCAGAGGAAGTTCGCGCTGTCGTAGGCTGCGTCCTGGCCGAAGGCGAGCAGGAAGCCGGCCCGGCCGCCATCCGCCAGGCCAACGTGCAGCGCCGCGGCCAGCATCGCGTCCAGCTTGGCGGGCGAGAGCCAGGAGGTGGCGGCGGCGTGGGCGTTGTTCAGCGCCAGGATGGCGGCCACGTCCACGGCCGCGGTCAGGGCCCGGTCGTCACAAGGTTGCGGATGCCGGCGAAGATGCCTGCCGTCAGCGCGCCCTTGGCCACCAGCTCCTGCGGGACCGCGTAGGGGCGGCGGTCCACGATCTGCTGCGCCCGCACCGGGCCAACGTTGGGCAGGATATGCGCCATGTCGGCGGCCGGCGCGGTGTTCACGTTGACCAGCGCCACCAGGGTCTCGATGTCGGCATAGACGTTCGCCGGCACCACCTTGCGGTCCAGCAGCTGCTGCTTCTCGGTGTACGGCCGGTTGGCCACGATTGCCTTGGCGCGCGTGGGGCCCACGCCGGGCAGCGCGTCCAACGCCTTCTCGTCGGCCGAGTTGATATCGATCAGCATGGGGCCGGCCGGGACGGCGGTGGCGGGGTGGCGGTTGATCGGGGCGCCGGGCCGGGCCGGCGCGGCGGCGGAGGGTGCGGGCGCCTGAGCCGGCGCCAGGCCGGGCCAGGCGAGCAGGCACGCCAGCAGGGCAAGCAGGCGCAGCGTCATGGCAGGTCTCCGCGTTCGATCCGGGTGTGGCACGACGGGGCCGTCAGGGCCAGCGCACCTCGGGCGGCAGGCTCATCAGGATGGCCTCCACGTTGCCGCCGGTGCGCAGGCCGAACAGCGTGCCGCGGTCGTGCAGCAGGTTAAACTCCACGTAGCGGCCGCGGCGGACCAATTGGTGGTCGCGCTCGGCGGCCGTCCAGGGCTCGTCCATGCGGCGGCGGACGATGGCGGGGTAGGCCGCGAGGAAGGCGCTGCCCACGTCGCGGGTGAAGGCGAAGTCGTCCTCGGCGCCGCGGCGGTCCAGGTGGTCGTAGAAGATGCCGCCCAGGCCGCGCGGCTCGTTGCGGTGCGGCAGGTGGAAGTAGCGGTCGCACCAGGCCTTGAACTCGGGGTAGTAGGCCGGGTCGTGCTGGTCGCAGGCGTGCTGGAAGGCGGCGTGGAAGGCGGCGGCGTCCTGCTGCGCCTCGGCGGAGTCGGGGCGCATGGGCGTGATGTCGCCGCCGCCGCCGAACCAGCCGCGGGTGGTGACGATCATGCGGGTGTTCATGTGCGCGGCCGGCACGCGCGGGCTTTGCGGGTGCGCCACCACGCTGATGCCGCCGGCCCAGAACCGCGGGTCCTCCGCCGCCCCCGGGATGGAGCTGCGGAACTCCGGGCTGAACTCGCCGGACACGACGGAGACGTTGACGCCCACCTTCTCGAACACCCGGCCGTGCATCAGCCCGATGGTGCCGCCGCCCTCCAGCTCCGGCCGGCTCCAGGGCGAGCGGGCGAAGCGGCCGGGGGCGCGCTCGCGCAACACGCCGCCCGCGTCCTCGATGGCCTCGAACGCCTCGCACAGCCGGTCCCGCAGGGCGGCGAACCATTCGGCGGCGCGGGCGCGCAGGGCGGCATGGGCGGGCGATTGCAACATGGGAAACACATCCAAGATAGGTTGCAGCAGCACACGCCGAGTTGCAGGGGCCGCCCACCTCCCTTAGAACGGCGGCGCCGCGCTTGAGAAGGGTCGTCACGCCATGTCCACCACATCACCCGCCGGGATGCGCGACACGCTTGGCCATGTCGGCGAGACCCAAGTCGGCAAACGCGACTTCCTCAAGCTGGTTGCCGGCGCTGGCGCCGTGGTCGGCCTCGGCGCCATCGTGTGGCCGTTCATCGACAGCATGAACCCGGCGGGCGACGTGCTGGCGCTGTCCGCCGTCGAGGTGGACCTGGCCAGCATCAGCGAGGGCATGGGCATCACCGCCGTCTGGCGCGGCAAGCCGATCTTCCTGCGCCACCGCACCGCCGAGGAGGTCAAGACGGTCGAGGCGGTGCCGCTGAACGTGCTGATCGAACCGGCGTCCGACCAGTCCCGCATCAAGGAAGGCCACGCCCAGTGGATCGTGCTGATCGGCATCTGCACGCACCTGGGCTGCGTGCCGCTGGGCAACAAGCCGACTGACCCGCGGGGCGAGTACGGCGGCTGGTTCTGCCCCTGCCACGGCAGCCAGTATGACGTGTCAGGCCGGGTGCGGCACGGGCCGGCGCCGGCGAACCTGGCGCTGCCGCCGTACGCGTTCCTGAGCGACACCAAAGTAAAAATTGGCTGAGGGAGACGACCATGGCCGGATTGCACAAGAGCGACATTCAAAATCCAGTCCTGAACTGGATCGACACCCGCCTGCCGCTCATCACGATGATGCAGAAGGAGTACGGCACGTTCCCGACACCGAAGAACTTCAACTACTTCTGGAACTTCGGCGCGCTGGCGATGATTACGCTGGCGATCATGATCGCCTCCGGCGTGTTCCTGGCGATGAACTACACCGCCAACACCACCATGGCGTTCGACAGCGTCGAGCGCATCATGCGGGACGTGAACTACGGCTGGCTGCTGCGCTACGTGCACGCCAATGGCGCCTCGATGTTCTTCATCGTGGTCTATGTCCACATCTTCCGCGCGCTGTATTACGGGTCCTACAAGGCGCCGCGCGAGCTGCTGTTCATGCTGGGCGTGGTCATCCTGCTGCTGATGATGGCGACCGCCTTCATGGGCTACGTGCTGCCCTGGGGCCAGATGAGCTACTGGGGCGCCACCGTCATCACCAACCTGTTCTCCGCCATCCCGCTGGTGGGCGAGAGCGTGGTGACCTGGCTGTGGGGCGGCTTCTCGGTCGATAACCCGACGCTGAACCGCTTCTTCGCGCTGCATTACCTTATGCCGTTCATGATCACCGGCGTGGTGTTCCTGCACATCGTGGCGCTGCACATCACCGGGTCCAACAACCCGCTGGGCATCGACGTGAAGAGCCCGCAGGACACCATCCCGTTCCACCCGTACTATACCGTCAAGGACAGCGTGGGCATCTGCGTGTTCCTGCTGGTGTTCGCCTTGCTGGTTTTCTTCGCGCCAAACCTGCTGGGCCACGCCGACAACTACATCCCGGCCAACCCGCTGGTCACCCCGGCGGAGATCGTGCCCGAGTGGTACTTCCTGCCGTTCTACGCCATCCTGCGCGCCGTGCCGTCCAAGCTCGGTGGCGTGTCGCTGATGTTCGGCGCCATCGCGGTGCTGTTCCTGCTGCCCTGGCTCGACACCTCGCCGGTCCGCTCGGCGCGCTTCCGCCCGATCTACCGCCAGTTGGTGATCGTGCTGGTGGTGTCGCTGTTCGTGCTCGGCGAAGTGGGCGCGCACCGTCCGGAGGGCATCTGGGTGGTGCTGGGCCGGGTCGCGACCGCCTACTACTTCCTGCACTTCCTGGTGCTGTTGCCGGTGCTGGGCAAGCTGGAGCGGCCGCTGCCGCTGCCGGAAAGCATCAGCCGGCCGGTGCTGGCGCCGCGCAATCCCCGCAACCCCGGCGGCGGCGGCGGGCCGCTGCCGCAGGGTGCCGCGGCCAAGCCGATGGACAAGTCGTGATGCGGCTGGCGTCCCTGGCCGTCCTGGCCGTCCTGGCGACACCCGGCCTGGCGGCGGCACAGGCCGAGCCGGAGGCGCTGCCCAAGGTCAACTGGTCGTTCGACGGCCCGTTCGGCACGTTCGACCGCGCCTCCGAGCAGCGTGGGCTGCAGGTATGGCAGGAGGTTTGCTCCAACTGCCACTCCATGAAGGAGGCCTATTACCGCAACCTGCAGGGCATCGGGCTGACGGCGGAGCAGGTCAAGGCGTTCGCTTCCACCATCACCGTGCCCGGCGGCACGGACGACCAGGGCCAGCCGGTCGATCGCCCGGCGCTGCCGTCGGACCATTTCCGCTCCCCCTGGCCGAACGACAAGGCGGCCCGGGCCGCCAACAATGGCGCGCTGCCGCCGGACCACTCGCTGATCGAGAAGGCGCGCGAGGGCGGGGCGACCTACGTGCAGGACTTGCTGCTCGGCTACCAGGACCCGCCGGCCACCATGAAGATGTCGGACGGGATGAACTACAACGTCTACTTCCCCGGCCGCCAGATCGCGATGGCGCAGCCCCTGCACGACGACCAGGTGACGTATGCTGACGGCACCAAGGCCACCGTAGAGCAGGAATCGCACGACGTGGCGATGTTCCTGACCTACATGGCGAACCCGGAGCTGGAGCAGCGCAAGCGGATGGGCGTGCGTATCGTGCTGTTCCTGGCCGGCATGACCGCCGTGACCTACGCGGTCAAGCGCAAGATCTGGGCTGACGTTCACTAGCCTGGGCGAGGAGCGGAGCATGGACAGCATCCAGCCGGTGATCGGCATCATCGGCGGCTCCGGCCTGTACGACATTGAGGGGCTTGAGGATAAGGAGTGGCGGCATGTCCCCACGCCGTGGGGCGAGCCCTCCGATGCGATGCTGTTCGGCCGGCTGGGCGGGGTGCGATGCGTGTTCCTGCCCCGCCACGGCCGCGGCCACCGCTTGTCGCCGAGCCATCTCAACTACCGCGCCAACATCGACGCGCTGAAGCGTTCCGGCGTGACCGACGTGCTGTCGTTGTCCGCGGTGGGCAGCTTAAAGGGCGAGTATCCGCCGGGCCACTTCGTCATCGTGGACCAGTTCATCGACCGCAGCTTCGCCCGGGAGAAGAGCTTCTTCGGCGATGGCTGCGTGGCGCATGTCAGCGTGGCGCACCCGGTCTGCCCCCGGCTGGGCGACGCGCTGGAGGCCTCTGCCCGGGGGCTGGACCTGCCGGTGACGCGCGGCGGCAGCTACCTCGTAATGGAGGGGCCGCAATTCTCCACCCGCGCCGAGAGCGAGCTGTATCGCAGCTGGGGGTGCAGCGTGATCGGCATGACCAACATGCCAGAGGCCAAGCTCGCCCGCGAGGCCGAGCTTTGCTACGCGACGGTCGCCATGGTGACGGATTTCGACTGCTGGCACCCGGACCACGGCCATGTCACGGTGGACCAGGTGACCAAGGTGATGGCGGGCAACGCCGCTGCCGCCCGGGCGCTGGTGCAAACCGTGGTGCCCGTGCTGGGCGCCCCCCGCGGCCCCTGCCCCGCCGGGTGCGATCGGGCGCTGGATTTTGCCGTCGTCACCCCGCCCGAGGCGCGCAACCCGGTGCTGATGGCCAAGTTGGATGCGGTGGCTGGGCGAGCTTTAGCATAACACTGAATTCTTGTTGCAGCGACATAAAAGGCTGTAATCAATAGTGAAATTGCCTAGCAACGATGCGATACGAAATGTTCTTACGGCCATCGCCGTTGCTGTTTCGTTTTGCGCATTCACACTTTCTGCGTGTACGTTCAACTATCAATATGCTGACCACACCGCCACTGTTTTGAAAACAACAGAGTTCGTTTTACAGCAGAAGCTATCCTACAATGTAAGCCCTGAGAAAGTTGCAAGTGATACGGTAGTAGACGTTTCTGGGGGTATAAACCTAACGATATTTAACGTTGGTAATAGACCTATATCAATCAATAAGGTAGTTTTGTACTTGCAGCCTGGCGATTATGAAACTCTTACGCATGTAGACATAACACCACCTTGTAGGTCTCAGCCGCCTGCAAAAATATTATTTGGTGTTGGCTCTAAGCTTATAGAGGAAGCCAGAGTAGTAGATGCTCAACATATTTTGAGTATTCCAATAGATTTTCCAATGTTTTCGCCCTCGGACCTACCGCAGTCGACTGCGCAAGGGACCGTGTGTTTGAAAATTGAATCTTTCTCTTACAATGGACGTTATTCTCAGCTGGATTATCCAGTTAGTTTAGTAAGAGCTGTACAGGGTGTTTACTCTCCGCCTTCAATTGGGATGTATAGCCCTCCTCATGGTGCAGATACGAACAAACTTCTAACATTATTTTAGACTATATTATTGTGAGTTGTATATGACTGTAGAATTAACTTATTAATATGGGACAAGTCAATAATTGATCTAGGTGAGAATCTTCAATTCTAGAACAGGCGTTTAGTAAGCCTTCAGAAGCCGGTCAATATAATCCAGCTCCCCCTGCGGCCGTGTCCGCTCCCCCTCGCGGCGGCGCAGCTCGGCCTGGATTTCCCGAGTGCGGGCCTGCTCCATCTGGTCAGGCACGTGCACGCCGTCGCCATCGGCGCGGCCGGAGGTGCCGTCCTTGGTCGAGCGGCCCAGCGGGTCGCGCTGCGCGTCCGTCTCCTGGTCGCCGGGCTGGCCGTCGCCGGCTTCGGCGTCGCGGTCGCCGCGGCCCTGGCCCGGGTCGTCGCCCTGGCCGTCATCCTGCGCCAACTGGTCGCCGGGTCCGCCCTGGCTCTCGCCCTCGCCGGGCTGCACTGAGACGCCGAGCGACTGGGACATCTGCTGGCTCATCTGCTGCTCGCCCTTCTGCAAGGCGTCGATCGCGCGTTGCTGGGCGGCGCCGGCCTGCTTGTCCTGGCGGGCGGCGAGCGCCTGGCCGGCCTGGTTCATGGCGATGTCCGCCTGGCCCAGCGCGTCGGGCACCTTGCCGGTCAGGTCGCCGAAGTTCTGCATCATGTCGCCCAGCGCCCGGCGCAGGGCGCGCTGCTGCCTGGCGTCCAGGTCGCGGCCCGCCGGGTCGTCGGCCGGAGCGGACTGGCCGTCGCGGCCGGCGGCGCGCTGCTTCATGGCGCCTTCGCGCTGCACCATGTCCTCGGCGGCACCCATCTGCTGCTGGCCACGCTTGCGCTGCTGCTGCGCCTGCTGGCGGTCGCCGCTCGGGTTGGCCTCGGCCTGCTTCAGCTGCTCCAGCATCTGCTCCAGCTGCTGCATCTTCTGCTGCGCCTCGTCGGTGCGGCCGGCCTTGGCAGCGTCCTTCATCTCCTGGGTCAGCTTGTCGAAGTCCTGCTGGTTCAGGGTGCGCGCCGTTGGGTCGAACGGCAGCAGGGTGCCGTCGCGGCGGGCCTTTTCCGCCAGGGCTTGCAGGTGGCGCTGAATCTCGCGGCGCAGCGCCTCCGCCTTGCGGTCCATGTCGGTCTTGTCGCCCCTCTTCAGGCTCTGCTTGAGGGCCTCGCGCGCCGCCTGCACCGCCTGCGCGGTGCGGGCGACGGAGTCGTTCTCCAACTGCAGCGCCAGCGCCCACAGCCGGCCCTGCGCCTCGGCGATGTCGGCCGTGTCGCCGCTGCGGGCCAGCAGGCCCGCCGTGCTGCTCAGCGCGAGATAGGTGCCGGTGTTGTTGTCGAACGCCTCGGGCGCCTGGGCCAGGGCGTCCAGGTCGGAGGCGGCCTGGCCGTGCTCCTCCGGCGCCAAGCTCAGCCGCTTGCGGATGTCGATCACCGCGCGGGCCAGCGGGTTCTTGAAGCTGCGCTCCGGCAGGGTGAACTCCGCCTCCGCGCTGGCCGTGCGCTGCCCCGGCGCATCCTTCGCCACCAGCGCCGCCACCACGGGCAGCCCGGCCCAGGGATTGGCGGTGAGGTCCTGCGACGACGCCCCGTGCGCCTGCTTCGGCGCACCGCCGGGCAGCGGGATCGCCACCACCAGCGGCGGCGCGGCGGGCCGGTCCTTCAGCCGCAGCTCGGCCTGCACGGAGGCGACGCCGTAGTCGTCCGTCGCGGTCCAGGGCAGCCGGGTCTGCAATCTCTGCTGCCCGCGCTGCTGGCCCGGCGGGGACGCCCAGGCGACCGTCGGCGGCGCGTCCGGGATGGCGGTCAGCGACCAGCGGCCCAGCTCCCGCCCACGGCGGCGGATCACCAGGTCGCCATCGCCCTTGATGTCGGCCTCGCCCTGCCAGCTGGCTGCGTCCAGGGCGGCGAACGGCAGGGCGGCGCCGGCGAAGTCCATGCTGGGCGCGCTCGACCCGCCGGTCAGGCTGACGGTCAGGTGGGAGCCGGCGGGAACGCTGACCACGGGGGCGTCCGGGTGGAGGAACACCGGCGGCATGGCGGTGTAGGAGGGCGGCGTCAGCCAGGCTTGCAGCTGCGGCTCCGGCGTGGGCGTGCCCTGCGGCAGGCCGGGCCAGACGGAGCGCAGCAGCCGCCCCGGCGCGTCCGGCCCCGCCACCGCGAGGCCGGCCACCAGCAGCACCGCCAACGCCGCCCGGATGGCGCGCACGTCCCGCTGCGGCAGGCCGGGGCGCGGCCAGCCGACGCGCAGCCGGGCCACCTGCGCCGTCGCGCGGTCCATGTGCGCCTGCCACAGCGCGGACCCGGCGGCGTCGGTCGCGGCGGGGCGGTCCGCCAGCACCGTCAGCGGGCGGTGGCGCAGGCCGGAGGCGCGCTCCAGCCGGCGATCCACCTCGGCGTCGGTCGGGCTGCGCAGCGGGCGCACGCCCCGCCACAGCAGCCAGCCCAGCCCCGCCAGCGCGGCGGCCAGCAGCAGCAGGCGGCCCACGGGGGGCAGCAGGGCGGGCAGGTCGAACAGCGCCGCCGCGATCCAGGCGCCGACCAGGGCGAAGGCGGGCCACAGCGCGGGCCACACCCGCTCGAACCACAGCACGCGGCGGGCCTGCGCGCGGCGGCCGGCGAGCCGGGCCTGCAACCCCGTCACAGCCATGCCGGCACCGCCTCGTCCGCCCAGAGGGCTTGCACCGGCTGGCGCGGGCGGATCACGGCCCAGCGTCCGCCACAGGTCATCACCTGGGCGGCCAGCGGGCGCGCGTTGTAGGTGGAGCTCATCACCGAACCATAGGCACCGGCATCCAGAATCGCTACCCGCGCGCCGGCTTCCAGCGGAGGCAGCGCGCGGCGTCGCGCAAAGGTGTCCCCGGTCTCGCAGACCGGCCCCACCACGTCCGTCGGCGTGGCGGGGGCCAGCGCGTCCGCGGCGTCCAGCGGGACGATGCCGTGCCAGGAGTCATAGAGCGCCGGCCGGATCAGGTCGTTCATCGCCGCGTCGAGCACGGTGAAGCGGCGGCCGGCGGCCTTGGCCAGCACGACGGAGGCCAGCAGCACGCCGGACGGCCCGGCCAGCCAGCGCCCCGGCTCGATCATCAGGTCCAGGTCCATGCCGCCGAACGCTGCCGCGATGGTGGCGGCCAGCGCGGCGGGGGAGCCTTCCGGCTCGTCGCGGTAGCGCACGCCGAGGCCGCCGCCGCAATCCATCCGCGCCACCGCATGGCCGTCGGCGCGCAGGGCGCGCACCAACTCCGCCGCCCGCGCATAGGCTTCGCGGTAGGGCGCCATGGCCGCGATCTGGCTGCCGATGTGCAGCGCCAGGCCGACCGGGCGCACCCCGGGCAAGCCGGCGGCGCGGGCATACAGCGCGGGCACGTCGGCCAGCGCCACGCCGAACTTGTCGCCCGCCCGCCCGGTGGTGATCTTGGCGTGGCCGCCCGCCGCCACGTCCGGGTTCACCCGCAGCGCCACCGGCACCGTGCACCCGGCGGCCGACGCGGCGGCCGAGACCATGTCCAGCTCGGCGGCACTCTCCACGTTCACCTGGGCGATGCCGGCCTGCGCCGCCGCCAGCAGCTCGGCCGGCTGCTTGCCGACGCCGGAGAACACGATCCGCCCGGGCGGCATCCCGGCCAGCAGGGCACGCTGCAGCTCGCCGCCGCTCACCACGTCCGCGCCGGCACCGCCGGCGGCCATCAGGCGCAGCACGGCCAGGTGGTCGTTGGCCTTCACGGCGTAGTGAACGTGGATGCCCGCCGGGTCGGTCGCCGCGCGCAGCCGCGCCAGCCGGGCGCGCAGGGCGCCGGCGGACATCACCCAGCAGGGCGTGCCCACCGCGGCGGCGACCGCGAGCAGCGGCACGCCCTCCAGCAGCAGGCCGTCCATCGCGTGCATCCGCAGCATGGGCCGGTCCGCCAGCAGCTCGGCCGTGCCCGGGTCATCGGTGGGGTGGTCGGCGAGGGCGAGGTCCATGGTGGGGAATGTTAGGGGCGGCGGGGCCGTTTCACCAGGGTTGTCGCCTTCGCGCCACAACGCCGGGGTGTCATCGCGGCGTCATGGAAGTGCCACCAAAGCTCAATTGCTGCCGGGTTAACGGAGCACCGCACGAACGACGGAGACCTGACCTATGCGGCCTCAATCCTTGCGCGCGGCCCTGCTGGCCGCGACGGCGCTGCTTGGTGCGAGCCCGGCGCTGGCGCAGTCCGCGAACCAGATCGACAGCATTCAGGCGCAAATCCGCGCCCTGAACGCCGAGCTGAGCCGCGTGCGCCGCGACATGGCGGCCAAGGACGCGGCGGTGCGCGCCGCGCAGCAGGACGCCGCCAAGGCGCGCGCCACGGCGGAGCAGACCCAGGCGGCGGTGGCCAGCCTGCCCCTCCCGAGCGGCTTCAAGCCTGGCGACGGCCGGCCAGGCAAGCTGGACTTCGGCGTCGGCATCGGCCCTGCGCATCCGGAGTACCCCTCGCCGAAGACGGACTGGACCAACACGAACCTGACCGGCGTCTCGGCCAGCGCGCAGAACGCCGGCGACACCGGCACCGCCGGCACCGTCCATATCGGCGGCCTCACTTTGCAGCTTGGCGGGTTCGTCGCGGCGGAGGGCGTTTTCCGGTCCCGCAACGAGAGCACGAGCATCGGCACCAACTACAACGCGATCCCGTTCGTGCAAAGCCAGACCAATCACGAACCAGAGTTCCGCGAGACCGCGCAGCAAAGCCGCCTCTCGATGCTGGCGCACGGCGACATCAGCCCGACCGAGCACGTCGAGGGCTATGTCGAGACGGATTTCCTGGGCGCTGCGCCGACGGCCAACAGCAACGAGAGCAACAGCTACAATCTTCGCCTGCGCCTGTTCTACGCCAGCTACGACAACGACGACATCGGCCTCCACGCCCTGGCGGGCCAGAGCTGGAGCCTGGCCACGCTGTACAAGACGGGCGTCACGCCGCACCAGGAGAACGTGCCCTATACGATCGACGCGCAGTACGTGCCCGGCTTCACCTGGGCGCGCCAGCCGCAATTCCGCGTCGCCAAGGATTTCGGCGGCAAGTACTGGCTGGCGGCGTCGTTCGAGACCCCGCAGACCGTCTATTCGCTCGGCACCACCACCAACACCACCGGCAACCGCGGGACGGTCAACTACACCAACGCCGGCGTCTCCCAGCTCGACCCCAGCGCCAACTACAGCACCGACATCGCGCCCGACGTGATCGTCAAGGCGGCCGCCGACCCGGGCTATGGCCATTACGAGGTGTTCGGGATCGCGAAGTTCGCCCAGGACCGGGTGTCCTTCCTCGGCACCGGGACCAACAACACCCGCCTCGGCGGCGGCGTGGGCGGAGGCACGATCCTGCCGATCATCGGCAACAACCTGACGTTCCAAGCCAGTGCCCTGGCGGGCTACGGCGTCGGCCGGTACGGCTCGGGGCAGTTGCCCGACGCGACGATCGGGCCGAGCGGCGCGCCCGACCTGCTGCCGGAGGTGCAGGCCCTGATCGGGCTGACCGGCCACCCGGTCTCCACCGTTGACCTTTACTCGTATATCGGCACCGAGCGGGTGGGCCGTAAGTTCTTCAACATCGGCGCCGGGCATTTCGGCTACGGCAACCCGCTCTATTCCAACGCAGGGTGCGACGTCGAGCTGAGCGCCGCCACCTGCACCGGCAACACCTCCGGCCTGACCCAGGGCACGCTTGGCGCATGGTGGCGGTTCCTGAAGGGCAACTTCGGCACGGTGCAGAGCGGACTCCAGTACTCCTACACCCGCCGTGACATCTTCAAGGGCGTGGCGGCGGCGAGCGGCTCGGGCAACAACTTCACGGACAACAACATCGTGCTGTTCAGCTTGCGCTACCTGCCGTTCCAGTAGGCCTGGCCTCCCACTCCGCCACCGAAAGGCGCGGTATCTCGAACTGGTCTCGGATGCGGGCATACCAGCCGCCACCGTGCATCCGGCCCACCAGGTCGAGCTTGGGCGTGTCGATGTAGCAGCGGTCGGCGTCGAGCACCGCCTCGTCGGCCACGTGCAGGCACAGGATGCGGCCGAGCACCAGGCTGCCGTTGGGCAGGTCAATGACCTGGTAGCGCTCGCACTCGAAGGCGACGGGGCTGCCGGCGATGCGCGGCGGCGCCACCCGCAGGGAAGGCACGGTGGCCAGCCCGGCTTGCGCGACCTCGCTGGTTTCCGGGCCGAACTCGATGGCGGTGACGACCATGGCGGCGGTGCTCGCCTCGTTGACCAGGTTGACCACGAACTGGCCGCCCTCGCGGATGTTGGCCGCGCTGTCCTTGTCGGCGCCGGGCCTGGGGGATCCCATGCTGACCGACAGCAGGGGCGGGTCGTTGCTGACCGCGTTGAAGAACGAGTACGGCGCGGCGTTCACCACCCCGGCGGCGGATTGCGTCACCACCCAGGCGATCGGGCGGGGAACGACCGTGGAGGTGATGAGCTTGTAGCGGTCCTTGGCGGAGAGCGCGTCGAAATCGAATTGCATGCGGCCCCCGGGGCGTTGCTGCCGCAGCATCGCCCGCCGCGGCGGCGGCGTCCATCGCCGCCCCTTGCCGAACGCGGTGCGGTGGCCCATGTCGATGACTTCCGAAACTCAACGAAAGGAGGTGATCCAGTGTCTCATTGTCAGATCGCTCAGTCCGCCGCCGTGACCTGGATGCCCGTCCTGCCGATGCGCGGGGCGTAAGCACCTCTCGTCTGACGGCGTGACCGTCCGGCAATGGAAGGGCCTCGGCAGCACATGCCGGGGCCTTTCGATTTTCTGACCCGAAGCGACGCAACTTACAAAGCTGCAACACGTCATTCGGGCGTGAAGCGCTTCGCGCCGGCCATCGCCGCCATTCCTGCCCGTGACGAAGCCGACCGGATCGTCCCATGCCTGGAGGCGCTGGACGCCCAGTGCGGCGCGCGCCTCGACCATATCCTGCTCCTCGTCAACAACAGCACGGACGGCACGGCGGACGCCGCGCGGTCGGTGGCGCTGCACCCTGGCACCCGACTCCACGTCATCGAGCGCACGCTGCCGCCCGAGCAGGCCAATGCCGGCATGGCGCGCCGGCTCGCCATGCAGGCCGCCGCCACCCTGGCGGGAGCGGAGGGCGTGTTGCTGACCACCGACGCGGACGGGCTGGTGGACCCGGACTGGCTGGCCGCCAACCTTGCAGCCCTGCAGGCCGGGGCCGACGTGGTGGCGGGCTGGGTGGAGCTGCACCCGATCGAGTGGGGCATGATCCCCAACACCCTGCACGAGGACGACGCGCGGGAGTGCGCGTACGACGCCCTGTGCGATGAAATCCACGCCCGGCTCGACCCCGACCCCGACGACCCGATGCCCCGGCACACGCAGCATTCGGGCGCCAGCATCGCGGTCACCGCGGCGGCCTACGCGCGCTGCGGCGGGGTGCCGGCGGTGCCGTCCGGCGAGGACCGGGCGCTGATGGCGGCGCTGCGGCGGATCGACGCCCGCATCCGGCACGCCCCCGAGGTTCACGTGACCGTTTCGGGCCGGGTCGTCGGGCGGGCGCCCGGCGGCATGGCGGACACCATCCGCCGGCGCATGACCCAACAGGACCCCTATCTCGACGACCGGCTGGAGCCTGCGGCCGATTGCGCCCACCGCGCCGAGTGCCGTGGCGCTCTGCGGCGGTTCTATGCCGACGCGTCCGTCAGCGGCGCCGAGTTGGCGGCGCGGCTGTACCTGCCGACCGCCACCCTGTGGCCGCTGCTGCGCACGGCGGCGTTCGGGGCGGCGTGGGAAGCGGTGGAGGCGGCGTCCCCGGCCTTGCGCCGCCGGCTGGTTCCGGTGTCCGACCTGGCGGCGCAGACTGCGGCGGCGCTGGCTATCCTGGAGCGGTTGCGGCGGGACGGTCGAGGCGGTCAATGCGGTAGCCAGGCTCTCGCGCCTGAAAGGCTGGACTGAGGCCGGAGGCTTCGATCAGCCACTCGGCCGCTTGGTCGCCCGTGCTGGGGTAGTCGGTCTCGCCCAGGTAGTGCACCGCCAGGATGCTGCCGCCCGGCTCCAGCGCCGCCATCGCGCGCCGCACGGTGTCCCGAATGCCGGCCTCGTCCAGGTAGTAGAGCACCTCCGAGAACACGATCAGGTCGAAGCGCCCCGGCGGCCAGTCGCCCGGCACAGCGCGGCGCTCGAAGGTGACGCCGGGGCAGCGCGCCCGCGCCTTGGCCAACGCGGTCTCCGCCACGTCCAGGGCCAGCAGGGCCTGGCACCGCGCCGCCAATTGGCGGGTGAGGATGCCGATGGAGCAGCCCACCTCTAGCCCGGCGGCGAAGCGCCGGGGAGGCAGCGCGGCCAGGGTCGCGGCGTATTTGTCCCGCTCATAGTCGCTGGTGGCGAAGCGCCATGGGTCGGGGTCGGCGGCATAGAGCGCGTCGAAGTAGGCTGGCTCGATGGACTGCGTGCGGCGGCTCATGACGCCTCCAGGTAGAGTTCATGCGCGGTGTCGAACAGGGCGAGGAAGTCCGGCCGCATCTGGAAGCCCGCCGGGTCGTCGGTGATCAGCCCGGCCCATTGCGAGCAATGGCTCAGGATGGCGCGGCGCTTGGCCGCGCGGTGCGCCGCCACGTCCAGCCGGACGGCGCGGGCTGGCTCGATTGCGGTGTCAGGCGGCAGGGTGCGGCCCCAGACAGGATACGCCCGGTGCGGCACCCCGGCGCGCGCCGCCGCCGCCGCCGCGATCAGCGACGCCGCCTCGTGGTCGCAATGCGGGTCCGTCCGCCAGCTCGCCAGCAGCGCGCGTGCGCCGGCGCGGGCGAGCAGGCCGGCCACCTGGTCCACCGCGGCATCGAACGCCGGCCCGGCCGCCGGCGCGCGCGTGTCGGGGTGGCGCAGGAAGACGACCCGGTCCGGTGCCAGGCCCAGGCACTGCACCGCGGCCAGGGTCTCCGCCTCCCGCAGCGCCCGCAACGCGGCGGCCGGGTGGCTGCGGGACCGTGGATGGGACCCGGCGCCGTCCGTGAGCACGGCCACCACCGGCGGCTCGCCCCGGGCGCAGCTTGCCGCGATCAGGCCGCCGCAGCCCAGGCTCTCGTCGTCCGGATGCGGCGCCAGGATCAGCGCGCACCCCCCGGTGATGGCGCGCACCGGCACGCACGGGAACGCGCTGGCTAGCAGTGCCCCCACTGTTGTCACGCGCGCATGGCGGCGATGGCGGCCTCCGTCAGCACCATGTCAGCCGCGGGCTGGCGCAGGTAGGTGGCGAGGTCCCGGCACAGGCGCTCGACCGGGTTGGAGCGCAGCAAGGCGGCGACGCCCAGGGAGCGCTGTGCCAGCTCCATCGTATCGAGGCAGGCCCGCTCCACGGCGAGCCGGGCCAGGCCGACATAGGCGACCGCCGCGGCGTCGGCCTGCGGGCTTTCGGCCCGGGCGGCGGCGGCGGCCATCCAGAGCCGGGCGGTCTCGACGGCGATCAGGCTATCGCCGACCCGCGCTTGCTGGTGCGGGTCGTCCTGCCGGCCGCGGGCGACCAACTGGCGGCGCAGCTCCTCGGCCAGCGCCTGCAACCCGCCCAGGGTGACGGCAGAGGTGCGCCAGGCGCCGCAGGAGAAGTCCGGCTCCCGCAGGTAGTCGCCGGGTGCGCCGAACGGGGTGGCGCGGGCCTGGCGGAAGCGCATCTGCCCCGTGGCGGCGGCGCGCATGCCCGCGAGCCCGCCGGGTAACGGGCTGGCGGCGACGCCTTCGCCCAAGGTGGCGTAGGCGAGCCGGGTGCGGCCGACGGCGTCCTCTGCCGTCACCACGGCGCGGGTGACGTGGCCGGCGCCGGAGCAGAACTGCTTGTTGCCGTCCAGCACGCCGCCGGGCAGCAGGCGCAGTCCATTGCCGGGCGGGTCGGTCACCCAGAGGCCGAACAGGTGGCCATCCCCGGTATCCCGCGCCGCTTGCTCGTGCAGCGCCGGGTCGCCGTAGCGGACGATGAGGCGCAGGGCATTCACGTGCGCTTCCAGCAGGCGGCCCAGCGCGAGATTGCCGCGTCCGAGCAAGACGAGCAGGGCGAGCAGGGCCTTGGCGCCCGCCGGCTCCGTGCCGAGTCCCAGGCCCCCTGCGCCGACGGGCAGGATAGCCTGCAGGACGCCGGCCTGGTGCAGGTCGGCGAAGTCCTCGGCGGGAAACGCTGCCGCAGCATCCAGCGCCGCAGCCCTTGCCTGAATGACGGGGAGGAGCGCGTGAACCTGGTCAAGCAGGGCAGGGGGAGCGAGCGGAATAGAGGGCGGCATTCTGCTGTGCCGAACGTAACGGTCCGGCGCCGGTTGCAGGCCGCAAACGCGATCGGGGCCCCGGGCTGGCGAGCCCGGGACCCCGACACCGCGGACGTCAGAGCAGCGTCAGTAGTTGATCAGCAGGTTAGTCACGTTCACGCTGCCCAGCCCGGTCACGAAGTTCCAGCCGAGGCTTTCCGAGTAGGCGGGCGTCAGCTTGCCGGCCGTGGTGGACAGCACGCCGATGCCGGCCGTGGAGGCCGCGTTGGTGAAGCAGTTCGGCGAGCCGGCCTGGCACGGCAGGGCGTTGTCTCCGCGCGTGATCTCGTTGAACACGCACGCCACGGAGATGGCGGCGCCCTCGTTGGACTTGCAGGTGGTCAGCAGGGTCGGGTTGCTGAACTGCAGCTGAGCCAGCTGGTAGAGCCGCGGCGCGGCCAGGCCCACGTTGCCGCCCTTGTACTGCACCACCAGCGCCTCGATGCCGCCGAAGATCGGCGCCGAGAAGGAGGTGCCGCCGGCCGCGTTGCCGAACACGTCGTTGACGTTGGTGAAATCGCAGGCCGTGCCGCCCTCGCTGGTGTCGGACATGCAGAACACGTAGAAATGGTTCCAGATGCCGTTGGAGGCGAACAGCGAGGCGTCCGGCAGCCCGCGCACGTGGTCGTTCGGCACGCCCAGCACGCCAGTCGATTGCCAGTCGGGCTTGGTGTAGTAAAGGCTCTTGCCGCCGCTGCCGCCCACGAGGTTCAGCAAGGACTGCTTCGGCAGGTTGCAGTAGGGGATGGCCCCCGTGGCTCCCGCAGCCGTCCAGATCACCGAGCTGGCGCAGCTGTCATCCCACGGAATCTCGGGGATGTAGGACTTGGCCGAGCCGTCGCTGGCCGTGTTGCTCGTCGTCCAGTAGGTGCTGTTCTTGCCGTCGACCGTGTCGCTGAAATCGGTGCCGCCGATGCCCGTCACGTAGGGGTTGGAGGCAAGGCCGTTGACCGCCAGACCGCCGGTCGCCTCTTTGGCGCTCGGGCTGTCGCACCCGGCGGCGGCGCTGTCGCCGGTCGAGACGAACACCGAAATGCCCTCGGCGGCCGCTTGCTCGACCAATTGCGTCCACATCGACAGGAACGAGAGGCCGTTGCCGATCTCGCAGCCGCCGTAGCTGACGGTGATCACCGAGCCGCGTGGCCCGACGTTGACCAGGCCCTGCAGCGTGGTCATGACGCCGAACGTGGTGTCCGTCCCGGCGCAGCTCGCCTCGATGATGGTGGCGTCGGGCGCCACCGCGCTCGACCACTCGGCATCGAGGGCGGCTTCGCCTTCGTCGCCGGTGAAGCCGGGGTCGGCGCACCCGCCGGGGTGCACGCTCTGCAACGTGCCGGTGAAGCCCGACAGGCCGAAGCCGGAGCGGAAGGTGTTCCAGTCGGCCGGGTTGATGTCGGTCTGCTCGGCCACAATCAGCGTGACGCCCTTGCCGGTCAGCTTGTAGTGCGAGGCGCCCGTGTTGGGGTTGTAGATGTTGGGCGAGCCGTTGCGCGCCGTATTAACGTTGTAGATCGTCGCGAAGTCGGACGGGGTGACGGCGAAGTAGGTCCTCGCACCGTCCGGCACGGTGAAGCCGGGCGCTGGCTGGGTGACGCTCCACTGCCCGGTGGCGCCGTTCCTGCGGACCGCGCCGACCGGCTTCAGGGCCGGCTTCGGAAAGAAGTTGCTGAGGGTCACGCCATGCACCACGCCGCTAAGGGCGGCCGGGATGACGGGGGCCGAGGCGTTGGCCAGGTGGTGCTCGCCGGCGACGTTGATCACGTCGTGCAACTCGGTGCGGAAGGTGTGCGCCACCTGGCCGGCGGTGCCGGAAAAGTCGATCGACATCATGTTGGGCGAAATCTGGCCCACGGCGAAGCCCTCGGTGCGCAGCCAGCCGGCGACCTGCTGCACGTCAGCTTGCGAGGGGCCGAAGGCTGCGCCGAACTCGGCGGGCTCCACCCATCTGTGGAAGTTGGCCGAGGCCGGATCGAGCTGCTGCTTCACCAGTGCGTCCAGCGCTGCCTGCCGCTCGGCCGGCCGGTTGAGCACGAGCTGCAGATGCTGAAGCGCCGTTCCGGCCGCCAGGACGCCGGCGTCGGATACGACGTGCATCGCAAGCGGGGCGTCGTAGTCGAGGGATTGCCCGTGCGCGGGATCGAGCGGCGCGGTGATCAGGGAGGTGGCGGCGGGCACCGCCGGCACCGCCGCTTCAACGGCTCCCGGCAACGCGGCGGTGATGAGCGCGCCGCAGACGATGGACTTGATCACGGTTCGATTCGGCACGAGACCTCCGGACGGGTTTGAACTGCGTATCGATAGTCAATCAGCGCGCTAGCGCGCGCCTTGTGCGCAGCCCATCGGGGCCACCGAACTCAGTGCAGCAAGCCGTGAGTGAGTTTGTTTCCGGCCGTTCATGGCCGGTTCATGAATCATTGGATATAAAGTGCGTTAGTAGGTCAACAGCCAAACCGGCCTCGGCCAGGTAAATCGGTTCGGCGGTCGGAGGGCCGGCCTATTCGCCGTCCTCATCCAGGTAGAACTGGTCCGCGTCCTCGTCGTAGCTGTAGAGCTCGGCGTAGCGACCCCAGGCGATCACCGCGCGCATGGTGTCGTCCGCGTAGTCCGGGCTCATCACGTCCTCCAGCTCGTCGCGGAAGCGCACCGCGGAGGCGCGGTGGTTCCAGCGTTCGTCCAGCACCTGACGGATTTGCGCCACCAGCGGCACGTGCGCGCGCAGGGCCGCGCCGAACAGCGCCTTGCGCGGCTCGGTGTCGGCGGCGACGAACTGGCGCCCGGCATCCGTCACCAGCAGGTCGCCATCCGCCAGGGTGCCCAGCCGCAGCAGCTGCAGCGCCTCGCCGAGCGGCAGCAGCTCGTCCAGCTCCAGCTGCAGCGCGGCGGCCAAGGCGGGCAGGTCCGCGCGCCCGTCATAGGGTGCCGCCCCCAGCGTCTCCAGCAGGCCGGCCATGATGTTGGTCGAGACCGGGTGCAGCGCCGTGGCCGTGGTGATGGCGGCGAGCGCGGTGCGGGTGGGGGCGCGCCGGGTCATCAGGGCGTAGATGTCGTCCACCATCTGGCGGAACGCCGGGTCCAGCCGGTCGCGCGGGTGCGGGAACGGGACGAGCAGCTCGCTCGCGACCCGGCCGGGGTTGGAGCTGAACACCAGGACGCGGTCGCACATCAGCACCGCCTCCTCGATGTTGTGCGTCACCATCAGCACGGACTGGATCGGCAGCTTGCCCTCCACCCACAGGTCGATCAGGTCGGTGCGCAGCGTTTCGGCCGTCAGCACGTCCAGCGCCGAGAACGGCTCGTCCATCAGCAGCAGGTCCGGGTGCACCACCAGGGCGCGCGCCAGCCCCACGCGCTGGCGCATGCCGCCGGACAGCTCCTTGGGGTAGGCGCTCTCGTAGCCGCCGAGGCCGATCAGGTCGATCGCGTCCTCCGCCCGCTTCTCGCGCTCGGCCCGCGCCACGCCCTGCGCCTCCAGGCCCAGCTCCACGTTCTGCTGCACCGTCAGCCAGGGGAACAGGGCGAAGGACTGGAACACCATGGCCACGCCCTCCGCCGGGCCGAGCAGGGGCGCGCCGCGCCAGCGCACCTCCCCGGCGGTGGGGCGCAGCAGGCCGGAGACGATGCGCAGCAAGGTCGATTTGCCGGAGCCGGAGCGGCCCAGCAGGCCGACGATCTCGCCGGGGCGCAGCGTGAGGTCCACGTCGTCCAGCACCAGCAGGTCGGCGGTGCTGTCCTTGTGGTAGGATTGCCTGACGCCGCGCACCTCCACCAGGTTGGAGATGGCAAGAGCGGGGGTGGTGTCCATGGCGGCGCGCCCCTACGCGAAGGTCAGGCGGCGGGCGGCGTAGCCGTACATCGGCCGCCAGACCGCGCGGTTGAACAGCAGCACGAAGCCGCTCATCACGGCGACTCCCAGCACGACGCGTGGGGTGCCGTTCGGGTCGGCGGTGGCTTCGGCGATGTAGGCGCCGAGCCCGTGGGCGTGCAGGTGGTCCGTGCCCCAGGTCGCCACCTCCGCCACGATGGCGGCGTTCCAGGAGCCGCCGGACGCGGTGATTGCCCCCGTGACATAGTAGGAGAAGATGCCCGGCAGGATGACCCGGCGCCACCACAGCCAGCCGCCGATGCGGAAGTTGCTGGACGCCTCCAGCAGGTCGCCCGGAAAGGCGGCGGTCCCGGCGATGACGTTGAACAGGATGTACCACTGGGTCCCCAGCACCATCAGCGGGGTCAGCCAGATGTCCGGGCTGAGCCGCCAGCGCACGATGGCGATGACGAAGATCGGGAAGAACAGGTTGGCCGGGAACGCCGCCAGGAACTGCGCCGCCGGCTGCGCCCGCCGCGCCCAGGTCGGTCGCAGACCGAGCCAGACGCCGACCGGCACCCAGAACGCGGTCGCCAGGAGCATCAGCACGACCACCCGGGCCATGGTGTAGCAGCCGAGCAGCAGCGCCGTGCCCAGGTCGCTCCACGCCAGGGTGGCGGATGCATAGGACACGATCTTCCACACGGCGGCCAGCGCCACGGCGGCCAGCACCACGGCGAACGCCGCATCCCCGGCACGGGACGGCGCCCGCGGCGGCGGCGCGGGCCGGTTGGCGGCGCGGGCCAGCCGCAGCCCGGTAAGCGTGCCGAACACCACGCCGAGCGCGTCCACCCCAAGGGCCAGCAGTCGGGTGCGGCGCAGCAGCTTGAGCACCCACGGGTCTTCGGTCACGGCTCCCGCCGTCATCTCGAAACGGAACTTGGCCGACCAGGCGACCAGGGGGCGGAACAGCAGCTGGTCGTAGGCGAGGATCACCACCAGCATGGCCAGGATGGCGTAGCCCACGGCGGCCAGGTCCTTGTGGTCCAGCGCGGTCGCCACGTAGGAGCCGATGCCGGGCAGCTTCCAGGTGGTGTCCCCCACGCTGACCGCCTCGCTGTACACGACGAAGAACCAGCCGCCGGACATCGACATCATGGTGTTCCACACCAGGCCGGGCATGGCGAACGGCACCTCCATGCGCCAGAACCTCTGCCAGGGCGACAGGCGGAACGCGGTGGCGGCCTCGGCCAGGTCCGCCGGCACGGTCTTCAGCGATTGGTAGAGGCTGAACGCCATGTTCCAGGCCTGGCTGGTGAAGATAGCGAAGATGGCCGCCAGCTCCGCCCCCAGCACGCGGCCGGGAAACAGCCCCATGAAGAACACGACGGTGAAGGTGAGGAAGCCGATGACCGGCACCGATTGCAGGATGTCGAGGATCGGCACCAGGATCTTGCCCGCCCGTCGGCTTTTCGCGGCCCAGGTGGCGTAGGTGAGGGTGAACAGCAGCGAGCAGGCGACGGCCGCGAACATCCGCATGGTGGTGCGCAGCGCGTAGCCGGGCAGGTAGGCCGGGTCGAGGCTGATCTGCGCCACCTGGTCCAGCGGCACCACCGTGTTGCGCGCGCCGGTGGCGACGGCGAACAGCAGCCCGCCGATGCACAGGATGGCGGCCAAGTCGAACAGGTTGGGCAGGCGGCGGGCCGATGCGAAGGCCGGGAAGCTTGATCCGGACATGGGCGGTCCTCGCAGTGCCGGGTGCGGCCAGGGTTCCGCCTGCCCATAGCGATGCAGCGCGGCGCTGTCACGCCGGACGCGGCTGACGCGGGGCAAGGCTGCGTGGTCACGAAGCGTTAAGCAACACCGGCCTACGATGCGTTTTGCACGAGGAGCCGGCCATGGACGTCATCGAGGACGCGCTCGCGATCCATGCGCGCATCAGCGCGGGCCTCAAGGCGGCGATTCGTGCGCCGCACGGGGTGGACCCGAGCAGCATCCAGACGGACCGGACCTGCGAGTTCGGCGTGTGGATCTATGGGGCCGAGGGGATGCGGCACAGCGCGCTGCCGGAGTACCAGTCGCTGAAGAACGTCCACAAGCGGTTCCACCAGGCGGCCTACGTGGCGCTGTGCCTGTGCCGCACCGGCAAGCGGGCGGATGCGGAGCGCTCGATTACCGAAGGCGAGTTCCAGAAGCTTTCGCAGGACATGATCGCCCGGCTGCTGGCGCTCAAACGGGCGCTTCGGGCCTCGGCGACGACCCGGCAGTGCGTGGGCGTCCCCTGAGGCTAGGCCCGTCCGGTCGAGCCGAATCCCTGGCCGCCGCGCACGCTGCGGGCCGAGAACGCCTCCACGACGTGCAGGTCCGGCCGCATGATCGGCACGAACAGCAGCTGGGCAAACCGCTCGCCGGGCTGCAGCTCGATCGCCGCGCCGCCGGCCGGGTTGCGGTTCCAGGCGCTGACCAGCAGCGGCCCGGTGTAGTCCGGGTCGATCAGCCCCACCGTGTTGCCCAGCACCAGGCCTTTGCCGTGCCCCAGCCCCGAGCGCGGCAGCACCAGCGCCGCCAGGTTCGGGTCCGCCAGGTGCAGCGCAAACCCGGTCGGCACCAGCGCCGGCGCGCCGCCCGGCGCCAGCCGCAGCGGCGCGTCCAGGCAGGCGTGCAGGTCGATTGCGGCGGCCATGGCGCTCTGGTAGCGGGGAAGGCCCCATTCGTGCAGGCGGGCGTCCAGCACCACCATCTCTACTCTCATGCCAAGGCGTCCGCGATGCGGGCGGCCAGGCGGGCGGCCACCTCGGTCTTGGGCAGCATGGGCCAGTCCTCGGCACCCTCCGCCGTGACCAGGCGCACCTGGTTGGCCTCGCCCGCCATGATGCCGGTGGCGGGGCGCACGTCGTTGGCGAGGATCCAGTCGCAGCCCTTGCGCACCCGCTTGGCCGCGGCGTTGGCGGCCACGTCCTGCGTCTCGGCGGCAAAGCCCACCACGAGGCGGGGGCGCAGCGGGCCGGGGGCGGCCAGGGTCGCCAGGATGTCCGGGTTGGGCCGCAGCGTCAGGGTGGGCGGAGCGGCGCCGGGCTGCTTCTTCAGCTTGTGCTCCGCCGGGTCCACGCGCCAGTCCGCGACCGCCGCGGCGCACACCGCCACGTCCGCCGGCAAGGCAGCCTGGCATGCCGCCAGCATCTCCGCCGCTGTTTCCACTTGGCGCACGGTTGCACCCGGCGGCATGGGCTGCGCCGTGGGGCCGCTCACCAGCGTCACCCGCGCGCCCAGCCGGAGCAGCGCCGCGGCGATGGCCGCCCCTTGGCGCCCGGAGGAGCGGTTGGCGATGTAGCGCACCGGGTCGATCGGCTCGTGGGTGGGGCCGCTGGTGACCAGGGCGTGGCGGCCGGCCAGCGGCTGCGGCGATGCAAAGGCCTCGATCGCGGCCAGGATGGCGGCGGGCTCCGCCAGGCGGCCGGGGCCGAACTCGTGGCAGGCCATCTCGCCCTCATCCGGGCCCACGAAATGCACGCCGCGGCTGCGCAGGGTGGCGACGTTGGCGACGGTGGCCGGGTGCTGCCACATCCGCACGTTCATGGCGGGCGCGGCCAGCACCGGCTTGTCGGTGGCGAGCAGGACCGTGGTGGCCAGGTCGTGCGACCGCCCGGCGGCCATGGCGGCCAGGATATCCGCGCTGGCGGGCGCCACCACCAGCAGGTCGGCGGCGCGGGAGAGCTGGATATGGCCCATCTCGCTTTCGTCGGTCAGCGACCACAAATCGGTGTAGACCTTGGTTTCGGTCAGCGCCTGCAGGCTGAGCGGGGTGACGAAGCGGGCGCCGCCCTCGGTCAGCACGCCGGTCACGCCATGCTCCGCGCGGCGCAGCAGCCGCACCAGCTCCAGCGCCTTGTAGGCGGCGATCCCGCCGGAGACGATCAGCAAGACCCTCAAAGGCGGCGGCCGGTGTGGATGGCCGCGATGCCGCCCGTGAGGTTGCGGTGGCGCACCTGCGACAGGCCGGCTTGCTGCATCAGCTCCTCCAGCGCTTCCTGGTCGGGGAAGGTGCGGATGCTCTCGGCGAGGTAGCGGTAGCTGTCCGCATCCCCCGCCACCGCCTGGCCGAGCCGGGGCAGCACGGCGAACGACCACGCGTCGTACACCGGCGCCAGCACCGCCACCTGCACGCGGGAGAACTCCAGGCAGGCGAAGCGTCCGCCCGGCCGCAGCACCCGGCGCGCCTCCCGCAGGGCGGCCGGCTTGTCGGTCACGTTGCGCAGGCCGAACGCGATGCTGACAACATCGACACAGCGGTCGGGCAGGGGCAGCGCTTCCGCGTCGGCCACCAGGAAGGCGACGCCGGCGGCCTGGCCGCGGCTGGCCGCACGCTCCCGGCCCACGTCAAGCATGGCGGCGTTGATGTCGGACAGCACCGCCGGGCCACCGCCGGCGCTGCGCCAGCCGAAGGCGATGTCCCCGGTGCCGCCGGCGAGGTCCAGCAGGGTGCGGTTGGGGGCGGGCTGCAGGGCTGCGACGAAGGCGCGCTTCCAGGCGCGGTGGATGCCGAGCGACATGAGGTCGTTCATCACGTCGTAGCGTGCGGCGACGCTGTCGAACACGGCGCGCACCATCGGCTTCTTGGCCTCGCGCGGGACGGTGCGGTAGCCGAAATCGGTGGTCGGGTTGTCCGTCATGCCGCCAGGATATAGCGTGCGCCGCGCATGCCGGAACTCCCCGAAGTCGAGACGGTGATGCGCGGCCTGCGGGCGCGGCTGGAGGGGCGGCGGATCGTGCGCGCCCTGGTGCACCGGGCGGACCTGCGCTGGGCGCTGCCGCCACAGCTGGCGGCGCGGCTGGCGGGTGCGCGGGTGGAAGGATTCCGCCGGCGGGCCAAGTACATCCTGATGCGGCTGGACGGCGGGGACAGCGTGCTGCTGCACCTCGGCATGTCCGGGCGGATGGTGCTGGGGCCAGCCAACCCCAACAGCGTCACCGCGCACGAGCACATCGTGCTGGAGACCGACGAGGGATGGCGGGTGGGGTTCGTGGACCCGCGGCGCTTCGGCTCGGTCGATCTGATCGCTACGGCGGACGAGGACGCGCACCGCCTGCTGGTCGGGCTGGGGCCGGAGCCGCTGGACTCGGCGTTCACCACCAGCGTGCTGGCGGCGGCGCTGGCGGGCAAGCGGACCCCGGTGAAGGCGGCGCTGCTGGACCAGCGGCTGGTGGCGGGCCTGGGCAACATCTACGTGTGCGAGGCGCTGTTCCGCGCCCGCATCGCCCCGGACCGCCAGGCCGCCACCATCCCGCGCGCCGGGGCGGCCCGCCTGGTGGCGGCCATCAAGGCGGTGCTGACGGAGGCGATCGCCGCGGGTGGGTCGTCCCTGCGGGACTACGTGCAGCCCGATGGCGAGCTGGGCTACTTCCAGCACGCCTGGAAGGTGTATGGGCGGGAAGGCCAGCCGTGCGAGCGCTGCCCCGGCTTGCCGGCCTGCCCCGGCGTGGCCCGCATGGTGCAGTCCGCCCGGTCCACCTTCCATTGCCCGCGGACTCAGCGCTAGAATTCGCGGCCTGGCGGGCATCTGGTAGGAAAGTCGCATGTCTGCGGTGTTCGACAAGCTGAGCTTCATGCGCCACCTGGAAAGCGAGGGCACGTTCAACCGCCCGCAGGCGGAGAAGCTGTCGGAGGCGTTCCATACCGCCGTGCAGGAGTCGGTTGCCACCAAGGCGGATATCGCCCGGCTGGAGGCGCGGATCGACGCCATGGACGCCCGGGTGGATGCCAAGCTGGCCGGGGTGGACGCCAAGCTGGCCGGTGTGGATGCCAAGCTGGCAGGGGTTGACGCCAGGATGGCAGGCGTGGACGCCAGGATGGCCATGTTGGGCAGCAGCATCGAAGCCTCGATCGCCAATATGAAGGTCTGGACGGTCGGCGTGGGGGTCGCGCTGTTCAGCGCGCTCGCCGCCATCCGCTTCTTCGGACATTAGCGGTTCCGCGGCGGGAACCATAGGAGACGACCGATGCCCGACATGATCCTGGTGGAGACGCAAGGGGCCGTGGGCGTCATCCGCCTCAACCGCCCTGCGGCGCTCAACGCGCTGTGCGACCAGCTGATGGCCGAACTTGGCGACCAACTGCTCGCGTTCGACGCGGACCCGGCGGTCGGCGCCCTCGTGCTCACCGGGTCCGACAAGGCGTTCGCGGCGGGGGCTGATATCAAGGAGATGCAGGCCCGCAGCTACCCCGGCGTGTTGCTGGACGACTTCATCGCCAAGTGGGAAGTGGTGCTGCGAGTCAAGAAGCCGGTGATTGCCGCCGTGGCCGGGTTTGCGCTGGGCGGGGGGTGCGAGCTGGCGATGATGTGCGACATGATCGTGTGCGCCGACACCGCCAAATTCGGCCAGCCGGAGATCAACCTTGGCATCATGCCGGGCGCGGGCGGTACCCAGCGGTTCACCCGGGCGGTGGGCAAGTCCAAGGCGATGGACCTGTGCCTGACCGGCCGCATGATGGACGCGGCTGAGGCGGAGCGGGCCAACTTGGTCGCGCGGGTGTTCCCGGCGGCGGCGCTGGTGGAGGAAACGGTCAAGCTGGCGGCAAAGGTCGCCAGCCAATCCCGCGTGGCGGCGCTGCTCACCAAGCGCGCGGTGAACGCGGCGTTCGAGACCACCCTGACGCAAGGCGTTGCGACCGAGCGCGGGCTGTTCCTGTCGCTGTTCGGGACGGCCGACCAGGCCGAGGGCATGGCCGCGTTCGTCGGCAAGCGCCCGCCGTCCTTTGCGCGCTGAGAGCCGCGCAGCTTCCTTGACTCGGGAAAATCCCGGACCTAAAAATAATGCTCGCGATTGGCAAGGCTGCTGGTCGGACGATATTAGCCAGACCAGATAATTGTTTGAGATATAGGATCGAATGGCGAACAACGCTTCTGCGCGCAAGCGCATCCGGCAAACGGCGCGCCGCACCGAGCGCAACCAGGCCCGCAAGTCCCGCATGAGGACCTTTGTCAAGAAGGTCGAGACGGCGATCGCCGGCGGCGACAAGTCCGTCGCCGCGGCTGCGTTCCTGGCGGCGCAGCCGGAAATGCAGCGTGCAGCCGGCAAGGGCGTGATTCACTCCAACACCGTTGCCCGCAAGCTGTCGCGTTTGTCCAAGCGCATCAAGGCGTTGGCTGCTCCAGCTGCCTAAGTTGTCGGCTGGATAGCCTGGGCTGTCTTCGTTGAGTTTACTGCTAATAAAGGCCAACCAATCCATTTAGGATTGATTGGCCTTTGTCTTTTGCAGGCCTGCCACACTTCTAAGCTTTTGCTTGAGCGTCGTCGTTTTGAATTGCGTTTGGTAACAACGCGACCTAAACCATTATTATGCATTCATATCCCGCAGACGAGAGCGTCGCTGCCGGGGCATGGGCTTCCGGTATAGCTTGAGGCAGGTGGGATGATCACATTCGGCGACCCGGCTGACCGTACGGAGGGCATTGGCCTTCCGAGCCACGGCTCCATCCTCACGGCGCAATGGGACAGGGTGCGCGACCGCCTCAAAGCCGATGTCGGTGAGGTGGAATACCGCACCTGGCTGCGGCAGATGACGATGGCGAGCCTGGATGGCGACGAGGTGACCATCCACCTGCCCACCCGCTTCCTGCGGGATTGGGTGCGCAGCCACTACGCGGATAAGCTGGCAGCGTTTTGGCGCATGGAAAGCGAAGACGTGCAGCGCGTTGACCTGCGCGTCGGCTCAGCGGCCGAGCCGCCGCCCCTGGCCGCCCCGCTGACCGAGAGCCTGTCCGCCGAGGGCGCGCTTCCAAGCGTCTTGCGCGCCGAGGACCGATCTGAGCCGCGCGCGGCGGAGGCGGCCGGCGCGCTGGACAGCCGGTTCTCGTTCGACGCCTTCATCGTGGGCAAGCCCAATGAGTTCGCCTATGCCTGCGCCCGGCGCGTGGCCGAGCAGCCGGCCAGCCAGGGCTTCAACCCGCTGTTCCTGTATGGCGGCGTCGGCCTGGGCAAGACCCACCTGATGCACGCCGTCGGGCTCGAGCTGTCCCGGCGCGAGGGCGGCCGTCCGTCCACGGTCAGCTACATGTCGGCCGAGAAGTTCATGTACCGCTTCATCGCCGCCATCCGCAGCCAATCGACCATGGAGTTCAAGGAGAGCCTGCGCTCCGTCGATGTGCTGATGGTGGACGACGTGCAGTTCCTAATCGGCAAGGACAGCACGCAGGAGGAGTTCTTCCACACCTTCAACGCGTTGGTGGAATCCGGCAAGCAGATCGTGATCTCCTCGGACAAGTCGCCGTCCGAACTGGATGTGGAGCAGCGGCTGCGCACCCGGCTCGGCTGCGGCATGGTGGCGGACATCCACGCCACCACGTTCGAGCTGCGGGTGTCTATCCTGGAGGCCAAGGCCGGGCGCGCCGGCGTCGATGTGCCGCGCCGGGTGCTGGAGTTCCTGGCCCACAAGATCACCACCAACGTGCGCGAGCTGGAAGGCGCGCTGAACCGGTTGCTGGCCCACGCCAGCCTGTTCGGCCGCCCGGTGACGCTGGAATCCACCCAGGACGTGCTGCGCGACGTGCTGAAGGCGCAGGACCGCCGGGTCACCATCGAGGAGATCCAGAAGCGCGTGGCCGAGCACTACCACCTGCGGCTGAGCGAGATGAGCAGCGCCCGGCGCGCCCGCAACGTGGCCCGGCCGCGCCAGGTGGCGATGTACCTGGCCAAGCAGCTCACCAGCCGCTCGCTGCCGGAGATCGGCCGCAAGTTCGGCAACCGCGACCACACCACGGTGATGCACGCGTGCAGCCGGGTTGCGGAGATCATGGGCGTGGACGCGGGATTCGCCGAGGACGTGGAGCTGCTGCGCCGCATGCTGGAAAGCTGACAGTCGTTTGCGCGGCGCGGCCGGGCTGCTAGGCTGGTCGTCCGACCCAGCAGCGCCCCGTAATCCGTCGGCGCGGAGAACCTGCCATGAAGCTCAAGGCTGACCGCGCGACGCTGATCAAGGGGCTGGCGCATATCCAGAGCGTGGCCGAGAAGCGCAACACAATTCCGATCCTGGCCAACGTGCTGATCGCAGTGCGGGACGGCAAGCTGAGCCTCACGGCAACGGACATGGAGATCGCCATCGTCGAGGAGGTGCCCGCCGCCACCAGCCGGGACGGCGCCACCACGGCCCCGGCCACCACGCTGTACGAGATTGTGCGCAAGCTGCCGGACGGGGCGGAAGTCGAGCTGGACTTCACCGGCGGAGACGCCCAGCTGGCGCTGCGGGCCGGGCGCTACGCCACCAGCCTGGTCACGCTGCCGACCGACGACTTCCCGTCCATGACGGCGGGGCAGCTGCCGCACCATTTCCACCTCACTGCCCTGGCGCTGCGTGGGCTGATCGACCGCACCCGGTTCGCCATCAGCACCGAGGAGACTCGCTACTACCTCAATGGCATTTTCCTGCATGCGGCGGACGGCGATGACGGCCGGGTGCTGCGCGCGGCCGCCACGGACGGCCATCGGCTGGCCCGGGTGGAGGAGCCGTTGCCGGAGGGCGCCGGGTCCATGCCCGGCGTGATCGTGCCGCGCAAGACGGTCGCCGAGCTGCGCAAGCTGCTGGACGAGGCCAGCGGGGAGGTGGAGGTGGCGCTGTCCGACACGCGCATTCAGTTCACCGTCGGCACGGTGCAGCTGACCAGCAAGCTGATCGACGGCACGTTCCCCGAATACGAGCGGGTGATCCCGCGCGACAACGAGAAGATTCTGCGCGTCGGCAAGAAGGACTTCGCCGAGGCGGTCGGCCGGGTCGCGGCGATCAGCAGCGAGCGGTCTCGCCCGGTGAAGATGTCGCTCTCGCGGGACTTGCTGGTGTTGTCGGCGGCAAGCCCGGAGCAGGGCACGGCCACGGAGGAGCTGGACGGGGACCGGGTGAAGTACGACGCCGGGCCGCTCGAGATCGGCTTCCAGGCGCGCTACCTGAACGACATCACCGACCAGATCGGCGGCGAGGTGGAGTTTCTGTTCAGCGACGGCGCCGCGCCCACGGTCGTGCGGGACGCAGGAGACACCAGCGCGTTGTACGTGCTGATGCCGATGCGGGTATGATGGGGTACAGGCGGGCTAAGCTGGTTTGAACCATGGTCCGTTTGGACATACACATGTCGGCTAATCTTACAAATGAGATTCGTGAACCCTCTAGAGCGTTGTTTTTACAACCTGGCAAGCTAGTTGCATCTGCTCGGGCGTTACCACTCGGGCCTCATTACCATGTTTTGTAAGCGCCTCGTCTCCACCATTGCCCTTGCAAGCTGCTTTGCCGGCAGCGTGCAGGCCGCGCCGGTGCTTTCGGTGTCGAGCGTGGTGGGCGGCGGCCCGGCGGGCACCGTGTTCGAGACCCTGAACGAGTTGGCCCTTGGCCAGGCAGGCGGCATGACGAGCGCCGGCGTGATGGTGACGTTCTCTGGCAACGCCGCGGTGGTCGCCGGAGCCAGCACCAACTATTACGCGGCTCCCGTGCTGTCGAACGGCGATGGCGCCGCCTTCGGCGATGCGGACGGCGCCGATGCGAGCCGCTACGTCAGCACCGGCTCCGCCGGCGCCGTGGCTGGTTCCGCCGTCACGTTCACGTTGGCGACCGCCGAGACCTATTTCGGTTTGGCCTGGGGTTCGGTGGACAGCTACGACAGCCTGGCGTTCTATGACGGCATGAGGCTGATCGAGGTGATCACCGGGGCTGACGTGCTGGCCGGGGCCAACGGCGACCAGTCCGCGGCGGGCACAGCCTACGTAAACATTACCTCCTCGGTCGCCTTCACGACGATTGTGGCCAGCAGCAGCCAATATGCGTTCGAGTTCGATGACCTGTCTTTCGACGCGCCGGCCGTTTCCGTGCCGGAACCGATGACGTTGGCCGTGCTGGGAACCGGCCTGGCCGGCCTTGGGCTTGTGAGACGACGCCACGGAGCGTCTGCCTCGTAGGGGGTACGACACGGCTGTCTCCTTCGCCGTTTTGGCAAGGCATCCTTTTACGAAGGCCGGGGTTCATGGCCCGGCGACGCGCGATTGCCTCGGCAAGCCGTTCGGCGGCTAAAAGAGCCAGGTGATCCTCACCCGCCTGACCCTCACCGAGTTCCGCAACTACCCGGCCCTGACCTGGCGGCCGGCGGCGCGCTTGGCCGTGATCACCGGGCCGAACGGCAGCGGCAAGACCAACCTGCTGGAAGCCGTCTCCCTGTTGGTGCCCGGCCGCGGCTTGCGCAATGCCCGCCTGGCGGATTTGCCGCGGGTGGGTGCGGACAGCCGCTGGGGCGTGGCCGCGGAGTTCGCGGACGGGTTGGCCATCGGCACCGGCTCCCCTCCGGAAGGTCCCACGGACCGCCGCGCCTTCCGCCTGGACGGCGAGCCGCCGCGCTCCCAGGCCGCCATCGCGGCCCGGCTGGCCGCTGTCTGGCTCACGCCGCAGATGGACCGGCTGTTCGGCGAAGGCGCATCCAGCCGCCGCCGCTTTCTCGACCGGCTGGTCTGGGCGCTGGAGCCGGGCCATGCGCGGGAGATCGCGGCGCACGACACCGCCATGGCCAGTCGCAACCGGCTGCTGGTGGCCGGCGGCGCCGACCCGGCTTGGCTGGCCGGGCTGGAGGACGGCATGGTGCGCCACGCCGTGGCCGCGGCCGCTGCCCGCGCTGTCCTGGTGGCCCGGCTGAATGCGGCGCTGGACGCGGGCGCGGCGGGCGCATTCCCAGCCGCCCACATTACATTGCTGGACCGGATCGCCGACCGGCTCGCCGCTGACCCGGCGCTTGCGGTGGAGGACTGGCTGCGCGCCGCCCTGCATGACGCCCGGGCTTCGGACGCCGCCGCCGGGTCCGCCAGCCTGGGGGCGCACCGGGCGGACATGGCGCTGTCCGACGCCGCGACGGGGCGGGCGGCGGCGCTCGCCAGCACGGGGCAGCAGAAGGCGTTGCTGCTGGGCGTGGTGCTGGGCCATGCCGCCCTCATCGCCGCCACCCGCGGCGCGCCGCCGGTGCTGCTGCTGGACGAGCCGACCGTCCACCTGGATGCCGTGCGCCGGCGGGACTTGCTGGACGCGTTGGCAGCTGGCAGCGGAACGGTGCTGTTGACGGGCACGGACGCGCAGGCGTTCGCGCCGCTCCGGGGCCTGGCTGAGGGCTGGCAAACCGGGGATGGCCAGCTGCTGCCGGACGCCAGCTTTCCCCTGCCCAGGGCTGTCTAAAGCGGGCCTGAACGCCTATATTCCATGGCAGTCCCGACTGACCCGGAGTCTCCTCACGGCATGTCCGATCCCGCCGCATCCCCGCCCGAAGCCACCCCCGGCAGCGCTGAGTACAGTGCCGACTCCATCTCCGTCCTGCGTGGGCTCGACGCGGTGCGCAAGCGCCCCGGCATGTACATCGGCGATACGGATGACGGCTCGGGCCTGCATCACATGGCGTTCGAGATCATCGACAACGCGGTGGACGAGGCGCAGGCCGGGTTCGCCACCAGCTGCTCGCTGACGCTGAACGCGGACGGCTCGGTGACGGTGCGCGACGATGGTCGCGGCATTCCTACCGATATCCACCATGAGGAAGGCGTGTCCGCCGCCGAGGTGGTGCTGACCCGGCTGCACGCCGGCGGCAAGTTCAACCAGAACAGCTACAAGGTGTCCGGCGGGCTGCACGGCGTGGGCGCCGCCGTGGTCAACGCGCTGTCCGACTGGATGCATGTCCGCATCTGGCGCAACGGGCTGGAGCACTTCATTGGCTTCGCCAACGGGGACGCCGTGGCCCCGCTGGAGGTGGTGGGCCCGAGCCCCGAGCATTCCGGCACGGAGGTCACGTTCAAGCCGAGCCCGACCACCTTCACCAAGACCGAGTTCGAGTACGCCATCTTGGAGAAGCGGATGCGCGAGCTGGCGTTCCTGAACTCCGGCATGAAGATTCGCCTGTGCGACGAGCGCCACGCCCCGGTGCAGGAAACCGACTTCCACTACGAGGGTGGGCTGATCGAGTTCGTCCGCTACCTCGACCGCTCCAAGACGCCCGTGCTGGCCGAGCCGATCAGCGTCACGACGCTGGAGAGCCAGGTGGGCATCCGCGTCGAGTTCGCGCTGGAATGGAACGACAGCTTCCACGAGACCATGCTGTGCTTCACCAACAACATCCCGCAGCGCGACGGCGGCAGCCACCTGGCCGGCTTCCGCCAGGCGCTGACCCGGGTGGTGACCAAGTATGCCGAGGGCATGGGCAAGAAGGACGTGGCCCTGGTCGGCGAGGACATGCGCGAGGGCATGACCGCCGTGCTGTCGGTCAAGGTGCCGGACCCCAAGTTCAGCAGCCAGACTAAGGACAAGCTGGTCAGCTCCGAGGTGCAGCCAGTGGTGCAGGCCGCCGTGGCGGACACGGTGAGCCACTGGTTCGAGACCCATCCGCGCGAGGCCAAGTCCATCGTGCAGAAGGTGATGGACGCGGCCAGCGCGCGCGAGGCCGCCCGCCGGGCCCGCGAGCTGACCCGGCGCAAGGGCGTGCTGGACGTGAGCACCCTGCCGGGCAAGCTCGCCGACTGCCAGGAGCGCGACGCGGCCAAGGCCGAGATGTTCATCGTCGAGGGCGACAGCGCCGGCGGCTCCGCCAAGCAGGGCCGAGACCGCAAGTACCAGGCGATCCTGCCGCTGAAGGGCAAGATTCTGAACGTCGAGCGCGCCCGGTTCGACCGGATGCTGGGCTCGGCCGAGATCGGCACGCTGATCACGGCGCTCGGCACCGGCATCGGCCGCGGCGAGCCGGAGCAGGGCGGCTTCGACATCAGCAAGCTGCGCTACCACCGCATCGTCATCATGACGGACGCCGACGTGGACGGCAGCCACATCCGTACCCTGTTGCTGACGTTCTTCTTCCGCCAGATGCCCGAGCTGATCGAGCGCGGCTACCTCTACATCGCCCAGCCGCCGCTGTTCAAAGCGACCCGTGGCCGCGACGAGCGCTACATCAAGGACGAGGCGTCGCTGGAAGGCTACTTGCTGGACAAGGCGCTGGCGGAGGCTGTGCTGACCTACGCTGGACAGGACACGCTGCAGGGCGATGAACTGGCGGGCGAGGCCAAGTTCCTGCGCGAGGCGTGGCTGAACCTGCGCCGCTTGTCGAGCGCCGTGCCGACGGCGCTGCTGGAGCAGGCGGCGATCGCCGGGGTGCTGACGGCGGACCACGCCGGCACGATGGGGGAGCGCGCCGACCTGGCCGACCGCTTGGCAGCCATCTCGGCCCCCTCCGAGCGTGGCTGGGTGGTGGACGCGGACGAGCGCGGCCTGACCATGCGGCGCACAGTGCGTGGCGTGGCCGACTGGCACCGCATCGACGCCGGGTCGCTGCGCAGCGCTGAGGCGCGCTGGCTGTTCGACCGGCGCGAGGCGCTGGCGCAGAAGTTCGGCCAGCCTGCCGCGCTGAAGCTGGACCGCGACACCGTGAGCGTCCCCGGCCCGGCGAGCGCGTTTGACCGCATCCTGCAGCAGGGCCGCAAGGGCTTGTCCATCCAGCGGTTCAAGGGATTGGGCGAGATGAACCCCGACCAGCTCTGGAAAACCACGCTCGACCCGACAGTCCGCACCTTGCTGCAGGTGCGGGTTGGCGACGTGGAGGATGCGGCTGAGGTCTTCTCGACGTTGATGGGCGACGTGGTGGAGCCGCGCCGGGACTTCATCGTCGGCAACGCCTTAAGAGTGGCGAACCTGGACGTTTAGGGATTTTGCAGGCTTCTTCGCAACTAGGGAGAATGCCGTGACCAAGCAGGAATTGACCGACTGGGCGCTGGCCAATGGCTGGCAGATGATCGCCGGGTGCCCGAGCCTGACCAAGCCGTCCTCGCGCAAGGAGGCCATCGTGCGCCTGGTGCTGAAGGCCACGGTGGCGCACGTCGAGGTGAAGAAGCCAGCCGGCAAATGGGAGAAGTTCGCGGGCGAGAGCTACGCCAAGATCGTGGCCGAGCCAGAAAGCGGCCTGCCGCACGGCCTGGGGTTCGAGGCCATTCCGGGCTTTGCCATGCTGATGCGCGACAACAAGGACCAGAAGGTGTTCGCCGGCGCCGGGTGGGGCGGTTCTTAGTGGCCATGGACCTAAACGGGCGCTGGGTGCTGGTGACAGACGCCGCGTCCGGCATCGGCCACGAGACGGCGCTCGCCTTCGCCCGCAAGGGAGCCGACATCATCGCGGCCGACCTGGACGAGGCCCGGCTGGCCGAAACAGTCGGGCTGGTGCAAGCGGCCGGCCGGCGTTGCCTGCCCGTCGGGTGCGACGTGGCAGACCCGGCGGCCGTCGCGGCGCTGGCCGCCCGGGTCACGACGGAGGCGGCCGCCCCGGACGTGGTGGTGAACAACGCCGGGGTCGGCTTCCTCGGCCCGTTTTTGGACACGCCGCTGAGCGCCTGGACCCAGGTAATGGGCGTGAACCTGATGGGCGTGGTGCACGTCAGCCGGGCATTCCTGCCGGGGATGATCGCCGCCGGCGGGGCGCGCCGCCTGGTCAACGTGTCCTCCGCGGCAGGCATCCATGCCGTGCCGAACCTGAGCGCCTACTCCGCCTCCAAGCACGCCGTGCTGGGCCTGTCTGACGCTCTGGCCATGGAGTTGCGGGACACAAGCGTCGGCGTCACTGCCGTATGCCCCGGCATCATCGACACGCCGATCGTGCGCAACCGCCGCGCTGTGGCGGACAGCGTGCCCGCCACGGCGCTCGACCGGCTGGACCGGCAGTACAAGGCCAAGGGCGTGCATCCCTCGGCGGTGGCGGCGCGGATCGTGCGCGCGGTGGAGCGCGGCGAGGATCTGGTGCTGGTCGGCCCGACGGCCGCCACGGTGTTCCATGCGCGCCGGGTATCGCGGGGCTTGCTGCGCAAGGCGAGCGTCTCGGGAGCGCGGGACCTCGGCTACGTGTGGTAGGTCGGGGCGCTGCCCCGAACCCCACCAGAGGACAGGGTCCTCTGGACACCCGTTACGTCGTCAACAGGCCAGCGCCGCGCTAGCCACCCAGCACCATTTTCACGATCGCCTCCGCCTTGCCGTACGGCGCGTAGAACGCATCGATCTGGTCGCCTTGTCCCCGCACCACCACGCCCCGCGGGTTGGAAAACTCCCGGAAGCCGTCGAGCCCATGGTGGCGACCCATGCCGCTCATGCCGACGCCGCCGAACCCGAGCGAGGGCAGCGCCCCCTGCAAGGCGCAGGTGTTGACTGCAGCGCCTCCTGAGGTGATCTGCTCCAGCACGTGGTCCGTGGTGGCCTTGTCATCGCCGAAGACATAGGCCCCCAGCGGACGCTCGCCGGCGTTGATCTGGTCCACCGCGTCGTTCAGGTTATCATACGGCACCACCGGCAGGATTGGGCCGAAGATCTCCTCCGTCATGATGCGCAGGTCGGCCGCCGGGTCGATGGCGAGCGAGATCGGCATGCGGCGGGTCTCGCGGTCCACCCGGCCGTTCGGCTCCAGCTCGACTAGGGTGGTCTGCCGCTCCCGCGCTTCCTCCAGCATGGCGGACAAGCGGTCCAGGTGGCGCAGGGAGACGATGCCGGTGCACTCGGCGCTCTGCGAGTAGTCGGTCGCCACGCGGCCCATGAAGTCCTTTGACTTGGCCACGAAGCTGTCCATGTCGGCCCGCGGCACCAGGCAGTAATCGACCGAGATGCACATCTGGCCGTTCTTGACGGTCTTGGTGCCGATGATGGAATCGACGTTGGCCTGCGTCACTGAACCCGGCGTCAGCACCGCCGGGCACTTGCCGCCCAGCTCCAGCGTGACCGGCGTGAGATTGCGCGAGGCCGCCTGCATCACCTGGCGGCCGACATCCGGGCTGCCGGTGTAGAGCAGGTGGTTCCACGGCAGGTCCGAGAAGGCGCGCGCCAGGCCGAGGCCGCCGATCGCCACATAGACCAAGGTCGCATCAAAGGTCGCTTCCACCATCTCGCGCAGCAGCTCGGCGCAGGCCGGGGTGTACTCGGAAGGCTTCACGATGACCCGGTTGCCCGCCGCGAGCATCTCGATCATGGGGCCGACCGAGAGGTCGAACGGGAAGTTCCACGGCACGATGTTGCCGACCACGCCCTTCGGTTGGCTCTGGGTGTAAGCGTGCGCGGTGCCCAGGAAGGCCGGATCGACCTCGCGCGGGGAGGGGGCCATCCACTCCTCGAGCTTGCCCAGCACGTACTGCGCCCGGCCGACCGGGCCCAGCACCTCGATCAGCTCAGAGGCGCCGGTGGGATGCGAGCCGAAATCCTGGTTGAGGGCGATGCAGATGCGCTCGCGGTAGCTCAGCAGCATGCCGACCAGCTTGCCGATGCGCGCCTTGCGCTCCTCCAGGCTCGGATAGCGGTCGGCGGCGAAGGCGGCGCGCTGGGCGTCGAACGCCGCGTGGAGTTCGGCGATGGCGGCTTCGTCGCCTGCCGAGGCGGGCAGCGCCGACGTCTGGGTTTCCAAGATGGGCATTGCGTTTCCTCCGAACTGTTTTTCCAATGTTTGCCCGGGTGCGGCGGGAAAGCCAGAAGATAAATCGCCCCGCTGCGATGGCCACTGCCAGGGCAAGCACGCTACAAGCCTCCTTCGCCAGACTTGGAGACTTCATGCGCGTTGCCCCTTCTGCCGCCCTCGCCGCCGCTCTTGCCCTGGCTTGCAGCCCGGCGCTTGCCGATGAGGGCATGTGGACGTTCGACAACTTCCCGGCGGCCAAGATGGCGGCGCAGTACGGCTGGGCGCCGGACCAGGCGTGGCTGGACCATGTGCGCTTAGCCTCGATCCGCCTGGCGCAGGGCTGCTCGGCCAGCCTGGTGTCGCCGCAGGGCTTGGTGATGACCAACCATCACTGCGCCCGGGGGTGCATCGGCGCACTGTCTGACGCCCAGCACGACTACGTGGCCAACGGCTTCACCGCCGCAGCATTGGCGGACGAGCGGCCGTGCCCGGCGCTGGAAGCCAACCAGCTCACCGCCATCACGGACGTGACCCGCGCCATCCAGGACGCCACGGCCAGCCAGTCGGGCCAAGCCTTTGCCGATGCCGAGCGCGCCGCCATCGCCAAGGTCCAGAGCGACTGCGGCAACGGGGCGAATGTGCGCTGCCAGGTGGTGACGCTGTACAACGGCGGCCGCTACGACCTGTACGCCTACAAGCGCTATCAGGATTTGCGGCTGGTCTGGGCGCCGGAGGATGCAATCGCGAACTTCGGCGGCGACCCGGACAACTTCAACTACCCGCGCTTCGCGCTCGATGCGGCGTTCGTGCGCATTTACGACGGCGGCAAGCCGCTGGCCTCGCCGGACTTCCTGCGCTTCTCCCAGGCCGGCGCGCAGCCTGGGGACATCGCCTTCACCTCTGGCAACCCGGGCGCCACGGAGCGGACATCGACGGTGGCGCAACTCGAGTTCGTGCGCGACCAGGAGGAGCCGTTCCTCATCGACCTGTACGCCGAGCGGCGCGGCATATTCACCGAGCTTGCCACCAAGGGGCCGGAGCAGCAGCGCTTCTCGCGCACCCCCTTGTGGTCCGACGAGAACACCCTCAAGGCCCTGAAGGGCCGCCAGCTGGCCCTGGTGGAAGGCTCCATCATCCCGGACGCGGCGAAGGCCGAGGCCGCGCTGCGCGCCCAGGTGCAGGCCGACCCCAAGCTCGCCGCGGCTGACGGGGCATGGGACGCGATCGCCAAGGCGACCGAGCACCGCAAGGGCCTCTACCAACGCTACGACCTGCTGGAGCGGCTGCCGCGCTTCGCCGGTGGGCCCACGCTGCACCAGGCCACGTTGCTGAACCGCTATGCCGCCGAGATCGGCAAGCCCGATCCGCAACGGCTGCCCGAGTTCCAGGACGCCAACGCCCCGACCCTCAAGCAGGACGTGACGGCCGAGGCTCCGGTCTATGCGGAACTGGACCGCACCGAGATCGCTTGGTGGCTCACCAAGATGCGCGAGTACCTCGGCACGGACGATGCCGACGTGCGCGCGATCCTCGGCAGCCAGTCGCCGGAGCAGATCGCGGCGCAGATCGTGGATGGCACGAAGCTTGGCGACCCGAAGCTGCGGGCCTCCCTGCTGGCGGGCAGCGCGGCCGCCATCAACGCTTCCGATGACCCGATGCTGGCGTTCGTCCGCCGGCTCGACGGCCCAGCGCGGGCGGTGCGGGCCGACTACGAGAACAACGTCAAGGCGCTCGTCACCGAGAACGCGGCAGCGATCGCACGGGCCAAGTTCGCCCTCGAAGGCACCGCGGACTACCCGGACGCCACCTTCTCTCTGCGGCTCTCCTACGGCACGGTGAAGGGCTATGCCCAGAACGGCAAGGTGGTGGCGCCGTTCACCGACTTCGCCGGCGCTTACGCCCGCGCCACTGGTAACGAGCCCTTCGCTCTGCCGCCCAGCTGGATGAGCGCCAGGGCGGGCCTGGACGGGGCGACCCGGCTGGACATGGTCACCACCAACGACATCATTGGCGGCAACTCTGGCTCGCCGCTGATCGACCGCCAGGGCGAGGCGATCGGGCTGGTGTTCGACGGCAATATCCAGTCGCTGGGCGGGGATTTCGGCTACGACCCCAGCCAGAACCGCACGGTGGCGGTCGATGTCACCGCGATCCGCGAGGCGCTGGCCCACATCTACCGCGTCGACCGGCTGGTAACCGAGCTGTCTCGGTAAGGCGGGTTGCTCAAGCCAAGGTAAGACTTTTACACTCTATTGACGCCTGTTCGGCGGCAATGGGATTAAAACGGTATGCTGGCTAATGCTGGCAACGGAAGGTTGATCCCACATTGACCGCAGCGAAGGAGCAATCGCATGAAGAAGACCATCACGCGTCTGACGACTCTTGCCGCCGATGGAAATGGCAGCGAGTTCAGGTACTAACACTGGTGGGCAGCCCCAAAGGCTGCCCACCCCGCTACCATTCCGAGCCTGGCTGAACCAAAGCTGGATTGATCTTGCCCAGCCAGCCGGCGACGGGCATCTGACGCCCTGGGGCATTGAACTCGCTTACCAGGCCTTCGTCAGCAGCGATGACCTCCCGAGATTCAACAGCATCGTCGCGACGAATTATCGTTTGCTGATCGCCGACGTCGCCCGTTCTTCCAAAGCGACCGTCGCCATCATCGCGCCAGACGAAGTGCCGTTGCCGGAGCGCAGCCCACGCTGGATGCAACTCTGCGACGCTGTGCTGTCCTATGAGCACTTGTCGCCTTCCCAGCGCGACAACCTTGTTTGGCTGCTGCACCGGCTGTGTTTCCACGAACTTGTGGCGAGGCTGACGTGCACTGAACCCACTTCGATCGGCTCCGATGTGGCGGCCTCGTTGCAAGTCACCCGAACGATCGCCCTCGCCTGCCTTTCCCGGACCCGCGGCGAAAACGCCTATGGCATGCTGTTTCAAGCGTTGTGGCCAGCATTGGCGGCAGGCTCCCCCGCAGCAGTGGAAGCGAGCTACCACCTGCTGATCGAGCACGCGAAAACCCACCCGGACTCAGCGCGTGCGGCGCAAGCCGCGGTGACGCATCAACGCATGGTGGAGCAAGCCTGTGTGCGGCTGCCCAAGTTCAGGGCTGGCCTGCTGTGGAGCCGGTTCTACCGCGCGCGGGCCTTTGTTCCGATGCTGGCGGGCGACATGGACGCCATGGTCCACGATATGGACTCAGCCGAGCGCACGGCCCGCAGCCTCGTGCCAGACACCGAGGCCGAGCGCCACGCCGCCGCAGAGATCCTCTGGCCGGTGCTGGAGAGCCGGGTGCGCGAGGCGCAAGCGCTCGGCGACTTGCCGCTGGCTGAACGCCGTGCCCGCACCCTGATCGACGCAGCGCCGCTGAACCCGCGCGCCTGGCTGCACCTGGGTGAAGTCCTGCTCTCGCTCGACCGGTTCGAGCATGCCATCGCGGTGTATCGCGAGGCGCATCGGCTCGGGCCGCCGGCGAGCGCGGTGGCGCTGTTCAACCTCGGCCAGTGCCACGAGATGCTGGACCAGGCGGAGCCCGCGATGGACGCCTATGCCGAGCTGCTGCAACTCGACCCGCTCGCCATTTCCGCCGCCGAACGCATCGCCTCGATCGCTGCGGAACACGGCGGCCGATACACCGGTTGGGCTGACGCCATCCTCGGCTCGCTCACGGCCCTGCGCGCGGCCTGACGGGCGCGCTACGGCGTGGCTGCCGGTTGCGGCCGGCTCTGCGGCTGCCCAAAGCTGCGGATGCTGCGGCAGGCGAGCATGGCGACGACGCTCGCCAGCATGACCCCCGCTCCCAGGGTGAGCGCCCGTCCCGTGCCCAGCAGGCTGGCCGCCGGGCCGCTGAGGCCATAGCCGAGCGGCGTCAGGCACATGGCCACCAGGCTGACGAGCGAGCTGACCCGGGACAGGGCGCCAGCGGGAACGCTCTGCTGGACCGCCGTTTGGAACAGGATGTTCGAGATCGCCATGGCGACGCCGAATGCGCAGCTTCCCGCGATCAGCGCCGGCAGGGATGCGCCCAGCGCGAGCAGGATGATAGGCAGGGTCATGACGGTCACCCCCGCCTGGACGACGAGCAACGGGCGTGGGAACGATGCCCGCAGGGCAAGCAACCCACCCGTCAGCCCCCCAACGCCTACGCCTGAGGTGACGAGCCCCCAGCTTTGCGCGCCGCCCGGCCGGACGGCATACAGGCTTGGGCCGATGACGAAGAACAGCCCGAGGACAAACGCGTTTTGCAGGCCGGTCTGCGCCAGCATTAGCTGCAGCCAGCGATGCCGCCGGAACTCCGCCCAGCCGAGCCGGAGGTCGCGGAAGAAGGGGGGGGAGGTGGCGGAGGGCAGGTGGGGCGGCAGGCGCACGAGCGAGAGGAGTGCTGCGCTGACGCCGTAGGACGCTGCATCCAGGCCGATCGCAATGGCGCCCCCGCCCAGGCCCACGAGCAAGCCGCCGAGCGCCGGGCCGATGACGATGGACAGCGACCCGGCCAGGCTGACCAGGCTGTTGGCGCCTTGAAGGCGGTCGGCGTCGGCCACTTGCGGAATCAGGCCGCGTTCTGCCGGGCCGTAGAAGGCATTGCCGACGCCGCAGCAGGCAGCCAAGCCCATCAGCACGGGCAGCGCTGGGTGCCCGCTGGCGAGGCAGGCGGCCAACGTTGCCTGGCTGGCGCAACGCAGCACGTCAGCGGCGACCATCAGCCGGCGGCGCGGCCAGCGGTCCCCTGCCACGCCGCCAGCCGGCATGAGCAGCAGCATCGGCACGGTCTCTGCTGCCAGCACGAAGCCCACGGTGGATGCGGAGTAGCCCAAGACGAGCAGGGCCAGGCTGACTCCGATAAGGGCAACGGCGGTGCCGAGCGTGGAAACGCTTGTGGCGATGAAGAACAGGCCGAAGTCGCGTTGCCGCAGCAGACCCGGCGCCGTCACATCCCGAGTGCTGCGGCCACGGCCTGCATCGACTTCGCCAGGGCGCCCGGCGCGAACGGGGAGGCGAGGTGGGCTGAGCGGATCAGCTCGGTAAAGGGGGCGGAGCCGCCGCGTTCGCACAAACCCATGTACTCGTCCAGCGCGGCCTGGGGGTCCCGCTGCGATCGCGTCCAGAGTTGCAGGGCGCAGCATTGCGCCAGCGCGTAGTCGATGTAGTAGAACGGAACGAGGTAGAAATGCAGCACGGCCTGCCATTCGCCCCCCATGGCGGGATAGGCCAGGTCGCCCCAATCCACCCACGGGGTATAGCGCTGGGCAAGCTTATGCCACATGGCATGGCGCTCCGCCGGGGAGGCATCCGGGTAAGCATAGACTTCATGCTGGAAATGGTCGCCCAAAGCGCAGCCCAGCATCAGGTTCAGCACCTGGATCAGGTGCACGCGGCGAAACCGGTCCGCTGCAGCGTCTCCCACCAGTAACCCGGCATGGGGGAAGCAGAGCATCTCCAAGGCCATAGAGTTGATCTCGGCTGACTCGGAGGTTGACTGCAGGTAATCGAAGCTCGGCAGCGTGCGGCTCTCGTACATCTGCGCAGCATGGCCCATCTCGTGCGTCAGCACGCTGATATCGCTGAACGTTCCCGTGAAATTGGCGAAGATGAACGGCATCCCGGTGGAGGGGAACGCGTCGCAGAACCCGCCCGGCGCCTTGCTCGGCCTGGTGTCCAAGTCGAGGAACCCGCCCTCGCGCATCGTGCGGTAAAGCCCACTGAGCCGCGCGTCCATACGGTCGAACATCAGCTGCCCGGCATCCGTCAGCTCCTCGCCAGTGCCGACCGGCTTCGGGTTGCCTGCCAGGTCCATCAACGGCAAATCCCAGGCATGCAACCTGTCCCAGCCGTGCTCAACCCGGCGCTGCTCCAGCAGCCGGGCCATCAGGGGCACGACGTGGGCGACGATCTCGTCGCGGTAGGCGGCGACCTCCGCCGGGCCATAGTCGGTGCGGCGCATCCGTTGGTAGCCGAGCGGGATGAAGTCGTCATAGCCGAGGTCCCGCGCCATGCCGTGGCGCAGCTTGACCAATTGGCCGTACACGTCATCCAACTCAGCGCCGTGCTGTGCGAACCACTGCCACTTCGCCTTCTGCGCGTGATAGCGAACCGCGCGGTCGAGGTGCTGCGTGTAGGGCGCCAGGCCGGACAGGTTCACCACCGCGCCTTCCACCGCCAGCCGCGCGGAGGATGTCAGCTCCGTGTAGCGCGCCGCCAGCGCCGCTTCCTGCGCCAGGCGGTCCGCGATCATGGGGTCGAAAACAGTGATGTCCGCTTCCCACAGCCGCACCGCGTGCGCGCCGGCCTGCGCCTCCAGCCCGGCGCGATTAGGGTCGGCGAGCAGGAGGCGCTTGACCGCCACGTCATGGCCCTGGGCCACGGGCGCCAGCTCATCGCACAGTTCGCGGTTGGCCTTGGCAGCGGCGTCCGCCGTATCCTGCTGAAAGCGGATTTGTGCCAGCACGGCCCAGTCCGCGTGGTCGCGCCGAGCCTTGTCCCAGGCAGCCAACGCGGGTGCCCGGCCGCCGCGTTCGAACAAGGCTTGGATGTTAGCATAGCGGGCGGCCAGCGACTCGCGGCTTGGCGCAGCAAGCGCCAGGTCAGCGAGGTGCGGGCCAGCCTCAGCCATGCTGGCGGTCAGTCCACGAACTGCTCGTTGCCGACCAGCCCGATCTTGTTCACGCCGTAGCGTTGAGCCGCCGCCAGCACGGCGATCACGTGGCTGTACGTCACCAGCTTGTTCGGCTTGAGGTGGACCTCCGGCTGCTGCGGCTGGGCCGCGATGGCGCGCAACCGGCTATCCAGGTCCGCCTGGTCCGCCACCACCTCGCCGTTCCAGTAAACCAAGCCGTCGAAATCAACGTCGATGTTCACCGAAGGCGGCGGGTCATGCTGGGCGGGTGGGTTGCCGACCGGCAGGTCCATCTTGGTGGCGTTGGTTTGCAATGGGATGGTGATGATCAGCATGATGAGCAGCACCAGCATCACGTCGATCAGCGGCGTGGTGTTGATGTCCACCACGACGTCCGGGTCGTCGCCGCCGCTGGAAGGCATGTTCATGGCCATGGGGTCAGGTCCTTAGCCGCGCGGCGGCGGTTGGCTGATGAAGGCGACGTGGTTGATGCCTGCCTTCTCGCATTCCAGCACCACCCGGCCGATCGGCTCGTAGCGCGCATCCAGGTCGCCGCGGATGTCGATCTCGGGTTGCGGGTCCAGCACGGAGGCCTGCTTCAGCTTGACCAGCAGCGCCGGGCCATCCGCCATCAGCTGCGTGTCCCAGTACGTGTCGCCATCCTGCGTCACCGCGATCACCACCGTCTTGGGCTTGATCTTGTCGGTCTGGCTGACCTCCTTTGGCAGCCGCACCGGGATCGTGTGCGTGACGACCGGGATGGTGATCAGGAAGATGATCAGCAGCACGAGCATCACGTCCACCAGCGGCGTGGTGTTGATGGCCGACACCAGGCTTTCGTCGTCGTCGTCGCCGGAGCCGACGGTCATCGCCATGGCGGGTTACTCCGCGGCGGCTTGCAGGGGCGAGCGGCCGGGCACCATATCGCCGATGCGGCGGCCGGACAGCAGGGCCGCGTACACGTCGGCGGTGAAGCCGCGCACCTGCTCCATGATCGCCTTGTTGCGGCGGATCAGGAAGTTGTAGCCCAGCACGGCCGGCACCGCGGTCGCCAGGCCAATGGCGGTCATGATCAGCGCCTCGCCTACCGGGCCAGCTACCTTGTCGATCGAGGCCTGGCCCGCGATGCCGATGGCGGTCAGCGCGTGATAGATGCCCCACACGGTGCCGAACAGCCCTACGAACGGCGCGATCGAGCCCACCGTCGCCAGCACCGCCAGTCCGCCCTGCAGCCGGCTGTTCACCGCTGCCATCGCCCGGTCGAGCGACAGGGTGATCCACGTACCCGCGTCCACCTTCTGGGCCAGGCCGCCTTCCAGGTGGTTGGCCGCCTTGACGCCGGCGTCGGCGATGTAGCCGTAGACCGACTTCTGGCCCAGCTTGGCCGCCCCTTCCGCGACGCTCGGCGACGTCCAGAAGTTCTTGTGCGCGCTGCGGCCGCGGGCGGCGAGCGCAAGCTGCTGGAAGAACTTGGTGATCATCACGTACCAGGTGGCAATCGACATGATGGCCAGGATCGCCAGCGTCGTGCGGGCGACCGCATCGCCGCTTCTCCACAGCGATTGCAGGCCATAGGGGTTATCGACCTGAGTGGTCGAGGCTGCATCGGCCGCGGGCGCAGCACCTGCATCGGCCGGCGCCGGCGCCGACTGGGCAGCCGGAGCTGCGGTGTCGGGTTGGGTCTGCGCCAGCAACGGGGTCGTGCCGCAAGCCAGGAACAGGAAGCCGCCCAGGATAAGGGCTCGGGGGGTCCGCACGCGGGTCAGTCTCATGGTCATCTCTCCTACTGGCTTCGACCAGACGGTCTACTCAAAATGATAGCGTACGCTGCTTCTGCTGGCCTCAGGCTTGCCATCAACCGTGGCGGGACGGAAGTGGCACAGGCTGATCGCAGCGAGCCCGGCATCGTCCAGCCGCTTAAAGCCGCTGCTGCCCGCCACCGAACTCTCCGTCACTCGGCCGTCTGTCCCGATGGCGACGGCGATCGTCACCGTGCCCTTCTCGCCGATCCGGTCGCTGATCGCCGGCTTCTCCGGGACGTCGCAGCCGGCGGACGCGATCTTGGACGGCCCCGTCCGCACCGAAGGCGCTGCAACGGGCGGGCCGGCGACCGGCGCGGTCGGCGTCGGGGCCGTGCTTGTACGGAATTCCTGCTGCGGCGGCGGCTTGGGCGACTGCGGCACCGTGATCGCCTTGGGCGGCGGCGGCAGCTCGGTATGAATCTCCGGCAGCGGGATGAACGGCGGCGGCGGCAGGGTAAGCTGCGGCGGGGGAGGGGGCGGCGGCGGCGGCGGCGGCGGCTGCACGTCCTGAATGATGCGAGTCTGAATCGGAGCCGCCAGCATCTGCACCGCTTGCTTGCCCAGCCCGGTGGCCAACAGATAGATCAGCACGACATGAAACAGCACGACGGCAGTAAAGCCGCCGATCCGGGCCATGGAGTTGGGGCGTTCGGTCATGTCCACGCTAGGCAACCCTCACTATCGGCCGGGCCGAATACGGCCCGGTGTGGACTCAACGGCTTGCTGCCGCCGATTTCCTTCAGGTGGAAACCAATAATCCTTTACGGACACTTCCCTGGCGAGGATAAGCGGCCGGGTCGAAGCAGCCATCACGTGCTGCCTGAACCCTCGTTTGAATGCAAGGAGTATGCCGGTGACCATGACGCTTTTGGCGCGTGCGCTATGCGCCGCAACGCTGTCGGCCATGCTGGCGCCCCCTGTCCTGCACGCCCAGGAAGCCGAGGCGCGCCCGGAAGTGGGCCACGCCCTGGAAGCGGCCGAAGCGGCGATCCGGCAGAAGAATTTCCCTGCCGCCAAGGCCGCCCTGGACAAGGCCGAAGCCGTCAGGAACCACAGCGCCTACGAGACCTTTTCCATCGAGCAAACCCGCGGCGTGCTGGCGCAAGCCAGCGGCGACACGGACGGCGCGCTCGAAGCGTTCCGCAAGCTGCTCGCCACCGAGAAGATGTCCAACGCCGACAAGGCGCGCATGGAGCACAGCGTGGCGGCCATGGCGTTCGGCAAGCAGGACTATGCCGGGTCGGCGGACTACGCCGCCCGCGCCGTGCATGACGGCGACGCTGACCCGGCGTTGCCGCTGCTGATCGCCCAGGCTGCCTATTTCTCGGGCGACTACCCCCGCGCCTATGCCGCCACCCAGGCGCAGGTGCAGGCGCAGGCCCGCGCCGGCAAGAAGCCCACCCAGGCGCAGTTGCAGATGCTGGCCAGCGCCGCCCAGAAATCAGGCAACGACGCCGGGTATGGTGCTGCCCTGGAAGCGCTGGCCGCCAGCTATCCGGACCAGGCCACCACCGCTGCCTTGCTGGCGCGGGTGCAGGCTCAGCCGGGCGCCAACCGCTACAATCTGGATACCTTCCGCCTCAAGCGCCGGCTCGGCCTGCTGACGACGCCGGCGGAGTACGAGGAGGCGGCGCAGCTGGTGCTGAGCAGCGGCTTCCCGGGCGAGGCGGAGTCGATAATCGCCGAGGCCTACAGCCGCCACGTCTTCGGCCAGGACCAGGACGCGGCCCGGCAAGGGCGGCTCAAGGCCTATGCCGACAAGCAGCTGGCGCAGGACCAGACCGGGCTGGAGCACGCCCGCGCGGACGCGGCCGACTCGCATGACGGCGGCGCGCTGGTGCGGGTGGGCTATGACATGGTGACGCAAGGCGACGCGGCCGGGCTGCCGCTGATCGAGCAAGGCGTCAAGCAAGGCGGCATGGCGCGCCCAGACCAGGCGAGCCTGATGCTTGGGGAAGCCTACACGCAGCTGGGGCGCAAGCCGGAGGCCCTCAAGGCCTTCAGCGCCATCAAGCCGACGGACGGGGCGGCGGGATTGGCGCATCTTTGGACGATTGCACTGCAATCGAGCAGCTAAGCTGTTGTAACGCCGCAACGTCCTCCGCGGCGGCAGGCGAAGCAGATATCCGGCGCCCTCTCCTGTCCCCGTGGGAGAGGGCTTTGCCGATGTGCACTCCAGGGCCGTCAATCGGCCGCCTCAAGCCTCGGCTCACCCACTGACCTGCCCGGACCTGATCCTGGCTGCCCTTCAGAGGCGACTGCTGTGCCGCAGGGTTTCGCAACCCGTTGCGCCGGCAAGCATAAAGACGTCTGTATTCTGGCTCGCCGGGGCTGAAGTCCAGCGCAAGGCAGCGGCACCGGCACCGTGAGATATAGGGTAATGCCCCTGACTCAATCGCAATCTGTGGCGGATGCGTCACAGTGGTGCCTGAGGCAGGCATTATGGCAGTTTCGCGGCACAAGCATTGCTGATAGCACAACTAGGTGATCTGCCTTGCAACGCGTGCAAAGCTGGTCCCAAGGCGTTTGGGTCTTCTTCAGTCAGGGTGTGCTGCATGACGTTTCGCAAGGGCTTGATGCTCTTCACTGCCTGCTCCGGCACGGTCGGCGGGCTTTCGCTGGCGGCGGCCTGGGCGCAAACCGCCCCGCAGACGGCGACGACGCCGGACGCGGCGCTGTCCCAGCCGCTCACCACCGGCAACTCCCAGGTGCGGCTGGCCCAGGCCGCTCCGGCGGACACGCCGCTCCCCGCCGCGAACGGCAGCGCGCCGGTGCGCCTGGCCCAAAGCGCTCCTGCGTCACGGCCCAGCATCCGGAACTCCCCCGTGGGCCGGGGTCCCGACAATGGCGCCGTGCCCAACGTGAACAGCGGCCTCGGCGGCGGCGCGAACCCGTCCGCCAACTCGCAAAGCTCGCCCACCGGCGGCAACGCCAACACGGGCGCCGGCGGCGACGAGCCGATCGCCGACGTGGTCATCAAGAAGCGCGAGCTGCTGCTCAAGCAGAAGGACGTGCCCTCCGGCATCACCGAGATCGGCCAACGGGACATCCAATCCGTCGGCGAGACCGCCTCGGTGCAGAGTTTGCTGCAGCAATCCGCTCCTTCCATCAACGTGTATCAGCAGGGCCTGGGGCAGGACGTGCCGGTCATCTCAGTGCGCGGCGTGCGCGGCGCGGACCTGGCGACCACGCTGGACGGCATTCCCACGCAGGACCTGCTGAACGGTGGCAGCGGCAGTTTCCTCGCCAACAACATCGGCTCGCCATTCGACATCAACCAGATCAGCGGCGTGACCGTGCAGCCCGGCATCGCGCCGCCCGGCGTGCAGGGCTACGGCACCGTCGGCGGCACCCTGGCCTACAACTCTAAGCGGCCAACCGACGAGCAGTACTACGACTTCTTCGGCGGCGTCGGCTCGTTCGGCACCGACCATTACGGCCTGGAGTTCAACTCCGGCACCATCAAGAACGCTGACAACCTCAAGGTGCTGTTCCGCTACGACCGCGGCGAGTCCGGCGGCTACATCGACTACACGCAGGAGAAGTACCGCGACATCTACCTGGCGATCGACAAGCCCTACAGCAACGGCCTGTCCAACGTCGGCCTGACCTTCATTTCCAACAGCGCCAGCGGCTATCTGCAAGCCTCGCCGATCGAGATTCAGAAGCTGGCGGCGGACGGCCAGTTCAACAACTACGACAAGAGCCAGGATTTCTTCCGCCAGGACAACGCGTTCCTGACCGCCATCCTGAGCGACGATACCTACGTCAACGACTATATCAAGGTCGGTGGCAAGGCTTTCTACATTCGCACGGACAACAAGTCACAAAGCTATGTCTCGCCAGCTTTGATTGGCGCTGACCAGAACTTTCAGCCCAACTTCCAGGTTCCATTTTTCTACGACGGTCAGGTCGGCACGGGCTCGCATTTCTTTAATGCCCAATACTTTAACTACAACCCAGCTATTTTCGGCAATCCAACGGGTAACAATCCAGATGGAACGCCAGGCAATGCGCCACAGGGCTTCGGCGAGAATGCGCTTGAAACCTTCCAGGTCTCTGACCTTTATGGCATAAAGCCAGAGGTCAACTTTTTCCTGCCGTATAACAATATCCGCGTCGGTGCGCTGATCGCTCGCGAGCAGCAAGATAACCGCGCATACGTTTACGGTTCACTGCCAATTGTGGCTCAGAACGGCTACAATGAACTCTCTCAGAGCTACGACGAGCGGCAGCTCTACGAAGGCTACATCCAGGACAGAATCGACCTCTTCAACAACACCTTGCACATCGAGCCAGGCTTCACCTATGAGGGTGTCTTAGCCCGAATCGAAATCCCATACTCCTACGGGGGTGCAGCCTTGGCCCAGAACCCCAACGGGGGTTACACCCTCAACCGCTTCGACCGCGAGGCTCTGCCCTACATCGGCGCGAGCTACGACTTGCCTGGACCGCTCAAGAACGCCTCGGTCTATGGCAGCTGGGGCCGAAGCGCCCTGTTCGCCCCGGTATCGGACTACGCTCTTAGCAGCGGCGGCAACACAGCCGCCTCAGGGCCGGAGCGACTCACCGCCGTCGAGGCCGGCGTCAAGTACAACACCGATCGGCTCTACTTGAACGTCGATTACTTCAACCAGCGGGTCACCCGCGCCTTCAGCTTCTTCGCCAACTACATCAGCAATACTTTCTTCTTCGCCAACCAGGGTATCCAGGAGTTCAAGGGCTTCGAGGCCTCGTTCAAGTTCAAGGTCACCCCCGAAATTGGTATCTTCGGCAGCGGGTCTCACCTGTTGGCCAAATACCTGCAGAGCTACGCGGCGTTCACCACCATTTTCGAGGACCAGTTCGGCTACGGCTTCAAGGGCAGCCCGATCTCCGGCGTGCCGGACTTCACCGCGAACATCGGCGTCGATTACGACAAGAAGAACATCTTCAAGGCGAATGACGAGTCCTACCTCCGGTTCTGGATGGTCTATACCGGCCAGCAATACACCACCTACGACATCAGCCCGGACCCGACGGCCACGCCCAACCCGCAGCTGCAAGCGGCCACCGTCACCAACCAGGGCTACAAGCTGTCTGCCTACGCGCTGTTCAACCTCAGCGCCCATTACTCGCTGCCGGTGGAGCATATGCCGGTCAAGAAGATCGACTTCCAACTGAACGTACAGAACATCTTCGATGCCCACTACAAGGCGTATTTCTACAACCAGTACGTCTCCTACGCCGGCGTCTATGGCGGCGCGCCATACTCGACCTTCATCCCCGGCGCGCCCGCCGTGGTCGTGTTCGACGTGTCCGCACGCTTCTAGGACGGCGCTGCGGCAAGCAGCCCCGAGGATGGTTTCGTCTGAAACCTTCTCCCTCTCCCCTTGTGGGAGAGGGTTGGGGTGAGGGGGGCCAGAAGGCAGAGTTCCGCCATGCGGCACCCCTCACCCAACCCTCTCCCGCAGGGGGAGAGGGCTTTACCTATGCGTGGCCGCGGCCCGCGCCCATGGGCCAGGCTGGCCCTGGCGGCGCTGTTGCTCGCCGCCGGCGCGCCCCCGGCGCGCGCCCAAGCACCTTGCGGGACCCTTGTCATCCCGCCGGGCGTGGGGGCGGGTGCGTCCGCCGGCATCACCGGGCTGCACCCTTTGATGGGCTCCTCCCTCGTCAACCAGCAGGTCGCCGGCATCCTCTACCGTCCGCTGCTGCTCATCGCCCCCGACCATACGATCGACCAGGCGCTCAGCATCGCCGACCGGGTGGACACGATCGGCGACGGCGCCGGGTTCCACGTGGCCATGAAGCACTGGCAATGGTCGGACGGCGCGCCCATTACCGCCGATGACGTGCTTTACTGCATCGAGTTGCTGCGCAAGATGGGCGAGACCTGGAACGGCTTCGGCACGGTCGGCATGCCGACCATCATCGCCGACTTCCACGTGGATGGCCCGTACGACTTCACCATCACCCTGGCGAGCAAGGTCAACCCGAAGAGCTTCATCCTGAACGGCCTGTCCCTGCTCTACCCTTTGCCGCGCCACGCCTGGGGCAGCACGACGACGGACGAGATGTGGCAGCGGCAAACCGACCCGGCGTTCTTCAAGGTGGTCAGCGGCCCCTACCGCCTCGGCCGCTTCGAGCTGTCGCGCTTCCTGACGCTAGAGGCGAACCCCGCCTATTCCGGGCCAGCGCCGCACGTGGCCCGCATCGTGGTGAACTTCCTTGAAGGCATCAACGGGCTTCGCGCGCTGCAATCGGGCGAGGCGGACATCGCCAACCTGGACTTTTCGACGTGGGACGCGGCGCTCAAGCTGCCCGGCTTCCAGCGCAAGGAGCTGCCGCCGCCGGCCGTGTTCAACTACATCGGGCTGAACTTCCGCAACCCGAACACGCCGGGCTTCAAGGACGTGCGGGTGCGCCAGGCCATCGCGAACGCCATCGACCAGAAGCTCATCATCAGCCTGCTATACCATGGCAGCGGCAGCGAGATGCATGGCTCGTTGCCGCCGGAGCCGGCCAGCATGCTCGCGCCGGACGCCCGCGCCGGGCGATACCCGGTCGGCTACGACCCGGACCGCGCCCGCGCCCTGCTGCAGGAGGCCGGCTGGCTGCCCGGCGACGACGGCATCCGCGTGAAGGACGGGCAGCGGTTCCGCTTCACCCTGATCCTGCCGGTGGAGTCGTACAATGCTCCCTACGAGATCATCCAGCGCAACCTCAAGGCGGTCGGCATCGACATGCAGATCAACCAGATCGCATTCGGCCAGGTCATCGCGCTTATCACCGGGGACCCGCTCGGGTGGGACGCCCACGCCCTGCTCTGGACCATCTCGCCCTATCCCGAAGGGCAAAGCGTGTTCAGCAGCACCGGCGTCAACAACAACGTCGGCTACAGCGACCCGGAGATGGACCGGCTGACGGCCGCGATCAACACGCAGGCCGGGGATGCCGCCTCGTTCGCGTTCCAGGACTACGTGGCGCAGCAGCAGCCGCTGATCTTCCTGCCGTCGGCGAAGTCCAACGTGCTGGTGCGGGACGGCATCGAAGGCGTCGGGGACTTCATCAGCCCGCTGAACACCTGGCAGCCCGAGTACCTCCGCCTGACCGGCCCCCTGGCCTGCACCGATGCGCGCGATCCTCAACCGTCTTAGCAGCGGGCTGCTGTCCCTGGCGCTGCTGGTGACGCTGACCTTCTTCGTCGCGCACCTCTCCCCGGGCGGTCCGGCCTACGCCATCCTCGGCCTCAAGGCGACGCCGGTGTCGGTCGATGCCGTCAACATGAAGCTCGGGCTGGACGTGCCGCTGTGGCGCCAGTTCGCCACCTGGTGGCTGCACCTGCTGCGGGGCGATCTCGGCTACTCCTACCTGATGAACCAGCCGGTGAGCAGGCTGATCGGCACCTACGAGGCCAACACGCTCAGCATCAGCGTCGCCGCCATCCTGCTCAGCACGGCGCTCACCATCGCGATCGGCCTGGTGCAGGGCGTGCATGCCGCCGGCTGGATCGGGCGCGTCATTGGCGGGCTGCAGTTGGCGGTCTATGCGCTGCCGAGCTTCTTCATCGCGACGGTGCTGGTGCTGGGGTTCTCGGTCGCCTGGCCGGTGCTGCCGGCCTCCGGCGTGGCCAGCATCCGGCTGGAGCACCCGGGCGCGTGGGACATCGTTCGCCACGCGGTGCTGCCGGTCGCCACCATCACCATCTTCACCACCGCCGGGCTGTCGCGCTTCTTCGGCCAGGCAGTGCAGGAGGAGTTGGGCAAGGAGTATGTCCGCACCGCGGCGGCCAAGGGCGTGCCGCCGATGCGCATCCTGTTCGGCCACGTGCTGCGCAACGCGCTGCGCCCGCTGGTCACCATCCTGGGCCTGTCGTTCCCTGCCATCTTCGCCGGCGGCGTGGTGGTGGAGACGGTGTTCGGCTACCCCGGCCTCGGCTGGCTGCTGTGGCGCTCGGCGCTGAGCCACGACTATCCGGTGCTGATCGCCATCGTGCTGCTGATCGGCGTGTTCACCATCCTGGGCAACCTGGCGGCGGACCTGGTCAACACGGCGCTGGACCCCCGTGCCCGCTACGAATAGGAGCGCGGGGTGAGCGAGGCGCTGGCCGCGCCCGGCCTGCTGCCCCGGCGCGCGCTGGGCCGGCTCACGGAGCGCGGCACGCTGCCGGGCGGCGTGGCGCTGGCCGTCCTCATCGTGCTCGGCTGCGCCGCCGGCAGCGCCTTGTGGCCGCCCGATCCGGCGGCGCTGAACCCCCGGCACGCCTTGCAGGCGCCCTCCCTCGCATTCCCGCTCGGCACCGACCAGCTGGGGCGGGACGAGCTGGCCCGCCTGCTGTCCGGCGGCAACGCGACGCTGATCGTGGCGCTGCCGGGCGCGCTGCTGGCCTTCGTCGTGGGCCTGCTGTACGGGCTGGCGGCCGCCCTGGGGCCGAAATGGCTGGACCGGGTGCTGATGCGCCTGCTGGACACGCTGCTCGCCCTGCCGACGCTGGTGATCCTGATCTTCGCCGCCTCCTTCATCAGCCTGAACACGGCGAGCCTCATCGGGCTGATCGGCTTCCTGGCCTGGCCGAGCCTGGCCCGGCTGGTGCGCAACGAGGCGGTGGCGCATAGCGGGCGGGACTTCATGCACGCCTCCCGCCAGTTCGGCGCGGGGATATGGCACCTGGGTCGGGTCCACCTGGTGCGCGTGCTCGCCCCGTTGCTGGTGGTGAACGCGACCTTCTTGGTGGGGGACGCGATCTTTGCCTTGTCGGCGCTGAGCTTCCTCGGCCTCGGCGTGCAGCCGCCGCGGGCCAGCTGGGGCGAGCTGCTGCAGGACGGGCTGAACCTGGTGGCGCTGAACCCGTGGTGGCTGATCCTGGCGCCGGGCCTGGCGATCTTCGCCGCCCTGCTGGCGACCTCGCTGATCGGCCAAGGCCTGCTCGCCCGCGCTGCCCGCAGCCGGTGAGCGCGCTGCTGGCCATGCAGGACGTATCCGTGGCGATGCCGCGGGCGGGGCGGCTGGTGCCCGTGCTGGACCATCTCGACCTCGCCGTGGCACCCGGCGAGATGGTGGGGCTGGTGGGCGAATCCGGCTCCGGCAAGACCATCGCCTCGCTCGCCGTCACCCGCCTGCTGCCGCCGGGTGCGCGCTTAGGCGGGCGCATCCTGCTGGACGCGGTGGACCTGACGGCCCTGAGCGAGGCCAGGCTGCGCCGGGTGCGCGGCCAAGAGGTGGGCATGGTGTTCCAGAACCCGCTCTCCGCGCTCAACCCGACGCGCACCGTCGCCAGCCAGATCGCCGAGGTCACCCGCACCCACCTGGGCGCCAGCGCCGCCGCCGCCCGCGCCCATGCCAAGGACCTGCTGGGCGAGGTCGGCATCCGTGACCCGGCGGCGCGGCTGGACGACTACCCGCACCAGTTTTCCGGCGGCATGCGGCAGCGGGTGATGATCGCCATCGCGCTGGCGTGCCGGCCCAAGCTGCTGATCGCCGACGAGCCCACGACCGGGCTCGACCCCGTGGTGGCGATGCAGATCATGGCGCTGATCGCCCGGCTGCGGCGCGAGCTGGGCATGGGCCTGCTGTTCATCACCCACGACCTGTCGCTGATCGAGGCGCACGCCGACAGCGTGCACGTGCTGTATGCCGGCCGCACCGTCGAGCAGGGGCAGGCCGCGCCGTTCTTCGCCGGGCCGCGCCATCCATACAGCCGCGCGCTGATGGCCTCCGTCCCAAGGCTCGGCCAGCAGCGGCTGCGCAACATCCCCGGCGGCATCCCGGAGCCGGAGCTGCGCCCGGTAGGCTGCCGGTTCGCGCCGCGCTGCCCGCGGCGCGAACCTGTGTGCGATGCCGCCTATCCGCCGCTCGTCCCCGGCGCCACGCTGGCCGCCTGCTGCTTCCCGCAATCGGGCGCGGTCGAGGAGCTGGCGCTGGGCGGGCACACGCAAACCAAGGGCCCAGGCCCGGTGCAGCTCGCCCTCACGGACCTCACCGTGCGCTACGGCGGCCCGCGCCCGGCGGTGGACGCCGTGTCGTTGCAGATCGGCCGCGGCGAGTGCCTGGGCGTGGTGGGGGAGAGCGGCTCCGGCAAGTCAACGCTTGGCCGCGCCGTGCTGCAGATGGTGGGCTACGAGGGCGGCGTGGCGCTGGACGGCGTGGCCTTCGCCGGGCTGCGCGGCACGGCGCTGCGGCAGCGCCGCCGCCGCATCCAGGTCGTGTTCCAGGACCCGCGCGAGTCGCTGAACCCGCGCATGCTGGTGGGCGACTGCATCGCCGAGCCGCTTCGCCTGGCGGGCCAACCGCCCAAGCTGTGCGCCGTCCGCGTGGCATTCTTGCTGGAGGCGGTCGGGCTGGACCCGGCGCTGGCCCGGCGGCTGCCCGGCTCGCTGTCCGGCGGCCAGGCGCAGCGCGTGGCCATTGCCCGGGCGCTGGCCGCCGAGCCGGAGGTGCTGGTGCTGGACGAGCCCACCTCCAGCCTGGACGTCTCGACCCAGGCGACGCTGCTGAACCTGCTGAAGGACCTGGCGCGGGACCGCGGCCTGACGATGGTGTTCATCAGCCACGACCTCGCCTGCGTCAGCTACATGGCGGATCGAATCGCCGTGCTGCGGGACGGCCGGCTGGTGGAACTGGCCGCCACGTCCAAGCTGATCGGCCATCCCACGCAGGCCTACACGAGGGAGCTGCTTGCGGCGGCGGCGCACGTGTAACTCAGCTGGCCTGCTGCAGCTTGCCGTCCGCCTCGTCCGGCAACCATTCCAGCAGGTCGCTCGGCTGGCAATCCAGCGCGCGGCAGATCGCATCCAGCGTGGCGAAGCGCACGCCGCGGACCTTGCCGGATTTCAGCAGGGAGAGGTTCGCTTCCGTGATGCCGATAGCCTGGGCCAGGTCCTTGGACCGCATCCGCCGCCGGGCCAGCATGACGTTGAGGTTGACCTGAATCGGCATCAGACGAACCCGCTCCGGTCCTGCTCGATCTCCTGGCCGACTTCCATCACCTGGGCGATCACGAACAGGACGGCGCCGAGCACCAGCGCCTGCGGTTCTGAGGCACTGAACCAGTTCATATCGACGCCATGGCCTGCTAGCATGACCAATTGGTGGCCGATGAAGGGCGCCACCGCGTAGGCGGCCAGCGCGAGGCCGATGCGCTTGATGCGCGTGCCGTTTTCCGCCGCGAACACCACCCCGGCGGCGTAGAGCCGCAGCAGGCCACGCAGGTTCAACAGCGCGAACAGGGCAGCCGCGGTGTTCAGCAACAGTGTCGCGGCATAAGCAAGCTGCGTCGCCAGCGGCAAGGACCCGATCAGGACGATGCCGGGCGCGTCGGGCAGAGGGACGCCGAGGTAGCACGAGTCCGGCCCCATGCTGAGGACCGTGCTGCCGAACAGGATGTCTGACAGGCCGGCCGCCAGGATGATGCCGTTGAACAGCAGCACGGCGCCGAGCAGCACGGTGACGACCCCGGCAAGCGCCCGGCTGCGGGACTGGAGCCTGCGGTGGCGCTGCGCCGGCTCGGCAGCCGCGTGCGCCGACAGCGCGATGACGTTCCTCATGATCTGCCCCTAGGGTTATGGGCATAAGCTATGTTACAGCAAACAATATCTGCAAGACAATAATCACGCAAACTTTGTTCACGGTATGATCCAAGCTGGTGCTAATCTGCCCTTGGTTGCCGATTACTCCTGCACTACCACCGGGAAGTCGGCGGCCGATCCAGCGCCACAGCCTAGCAACGAGGTCACCCCATGGTGGACTACTCTCATTACGCACCGTTCACGCCGAGCCATCGCCCTGCCGCGGAGGGCACGAACCTCGGACCGGTCGATCCCGCGACGCCCGTCCACGTCAGCATCTACCTGAGGCCGCTTGCCGAAGCCGAAGCGCCCGCCAGCCGCGAGGACATGGCGCAGCTCCGCGCCAAGAGCTATGCGCCGGCCATCCAGCTGGTCACCGAGTTCGCTGCGAAAGCCGGGCTGACGGTCGAGAGCGTGGAGCCAGCGCGCCGGCTGGTCCGCGTGTCCGGCACGGCGGCGCAGGCCGAGGCCGCCTTCCGCACTACCCTGTCGCGCACTCGGCAGGGCACCCACGAGTTCCGCTCCCGCCAGGGCGTCCTGCAGCTGCCGCAGGAGCTGCACGGCGCGGTGGAGGCCGTGCTCGGGCTGGACACCCGCGCCCAGGCGCAGACCCGGCACATCACGAGCCATCGCCGCCGGGCGCAGGGGACCGCGTTCCGGCCCAACATGGTGGGGCAGCTCTACAATTTTCCCACCGGCGTCACCGGCGCGGGCCAGTGCATTGGCCTGATCGAGCTGGGTGGCGGCTTCGTGCCGAGCGACACCGCCACGGCATTCGCCGCCATGAGCCTCGCACCGCCCAAGGTCACCGCCGTGTCCGTGGATGGCGGCCAGAACACCCCCACCCCGGACGACGGCGCCGATGGCGAGGTGGCGCTGGACATCCAGGTCGCGGGCGGCGTGGCGCCGGGTGCTGCGATCGCGGTGTATTTCGCGCCGAACACCGACGCCGGGTTCGCCGACGCGATCAGCCAGGCGGTGAACGACACGGCCCACAAGCCGAGCGTGCTGTCCATCTCCTGGGGCAGCGCCGAGTCGACCTGGACCGCGCAGGGGGTGGCCGCGATGAACAGCGCGTTGCAGGACGCGGTCACGCTCGGCGTGTCGGTGTTCGTGGCCTCCGGCGACAACCTCGCCACCGACGGGGTGGCGGACGGCAAGGTGCACGTCGATTTCCCCGCCGCCAGCCCGTACGCGATCGGCTGCGGCGGCACGCAGCTCAACGTCGCGGGCGGCGCGGTGAGCAGCGAGGTGGTGTGGAACGACGGCAGCTCCGGCACCGGCGGCGGCGTCAGCGCGCTGTTCCCGATCCCGGCGTTCCAAGCTGGGGTGACGCTGCCGCTCAACGTCAGCACCCGCAAGGCGGGGCGCGGCGTGCCGGACGTGGCGGGCAACGCGGCGCCCGAGACCGGCTACGACATCGTGGTCAACGGCCAGACGGAGGTGGTCGGCGGCACCAGCGCCGTGGCGCCGCTGTGGGCCGGGCTGACCGCGCTGGTCAACCAGAAAGCGACCCACGCAGGGGGCAAGCCGGTCGGCTTCTTCCTGCCGACGCTCTACAAGGCGAGCGGCGCGGTGCGGGAGATCACCAGCGGCACCAACAAGCCGACCGGCAGCAAGCTCGGCTACGCCGCCGGCCCTGGCTGGAACGCCTGCACCGGCCTCGGCGTGCCGAACGGCGCGGCGTTGCTGGCGGCCTTGACGGGAACCGCCGCGAGTTAACTGGACCAAGCGCCCAGCCTATGTTCTGAAGGCGCAACTCTATGCGCCCGGCCATCCTTCTCCTCGTCCTGCTCGGGATGGCCGGGTGCAAGCCCGCCGCCAAAACCGCCGCCGTCCCGCCGCCCGCGGAGGTGACGGTCGTGGTGACCACCCCGCATGACGTGAGCCTGGCCTACACCTATGGCGGCCGGGTGACGGCATTCCGCCAGGTGGAGGTGCGCGCCCGCGTCGGCGGCATCCTGGAACACCGCACCTACGTCGAAGGCGCACGCGTGCGCGCCGGCGAGGTGCTGTTCCAGATCGACCGCGCGCCATACGAGGCGGCGGTGGCGCGTGCCGCCGCCCAGGTGCAGCAGCAGGTCGCGCAGAAGGACAAGGCGGAGCGCGATGTGAGGCGGGCCGACGCGCTGGTCTCCAGCCAGGCCGGCACGGTGCAGGCGCGCGACGACGCGCTGAGCGCCGCGGCGCTGGCGGCGGCGCAGCTGGCCGCCGCGCAGGCCGACCTGCGCACCCAGGCGCTGAACCTGTCTTACACCACCGTCACCGCCCCGCTCAGCGGCGCCACCAGCCTGGAGGCGCTGCCGGAGGGCGGCCTGGTCGGCACGGCGTCCGACAACAGCTTGCTGACCCGCATCACCCAGACCGATCCGATCTACGTGACGTTCTCGTTCGACAGCGAGGACTTGGTGCAAATTCGCGAGCTGGCCGGGCCGGATGCGCGCTTGTCGGCGCAGGTGGACGCCGAGGGCCAAGTGCTGACGGGAGCGGTCGATTTCACCGACAGCAGCATCGACCAGGCGACCGGCACGGTGCGCGGCCGGGCGCTGTTCGCCAACGCCGACACGCGGCTGGTGCCGGGCCAGTTCGTGCGCGTGACGCTCGGCGGCGTCACCCTGCGGGGCGCGCTGACGGTGCCCAAGCTGGCGGTGGACCAGGACGCGGTGGGCGCATTCGTTTATGTGGCAGAGCACGGCCGCGCCCGCCGGGCCGACGTGACGCTGGGCCCCAGCAGCGGCGAGGACTGGGTGGTGACGGGGCTGCGCGCCGGCGATGCGGTGATCAAGGACGGGCTGGTCCACGTGCATGAGGGAGGCGAGGTGCGGGTGATTCCTGCGCTGCGACCGGGCGCGTGACCGGGCGCGTGACCTGGCGCGTGACCTGGCGCGTGACCTGGGCGTGATCGTCCGCAGCTTTATCGATCGCCCGGTCACGGCCTCGGTGCTGTCCCTGCTGGTGGTGCTGGTGGGCCTGGTCTCCCTGCGGCTGCTGCCGGTGGCGCAGTACCCCAACATCGTGCCGCCGCAGATCTCCGTCCAGGCGAGCTACCCCGGCGCCGACGTCGAGACGCTGTCGCAAAGCGTGGCGGCGCCGCTGGAGCGCGCGATCAACGGCGTGGATGGCATGATCTACATGCAATCCCAGAACAGCGCCGGGCAGATGCAGTTGAGCGTGTCGTTCGACGTCGGCACGGACCCCGAGATCGACGCGATCAACGTCAGCAACCGCGTCCAGGGCGTGCTCAGCACCTTGCCGCAGGCGACGCAGCGGCTGGGCGTCACGGTGCAGAAGCAATCGGGCACGTTGGTGACGATCCTGGCGCTGTACGCCACGTCGGACCGCTACGACGACGTGGCGATCAGCAACTACGCCCTGCGCAACGTGATCGACGAGCTGAAGCGCGTGCCCGGCGTCGGCGACGCGCAGTTCTTCGGCAAGAAGGACTACGCCATGCGCGTCTGGCTGCGCCCGGACAAGCTGGCGCAGTTCCGCCTGACCGCGTCCGACGTGTCCGATGCGCTGAACGAGCAGAACCAGGAGTTCGCCACCGGCAGCGTCAACGGCGCGCCGGGCGATGCTGGGCCGTTCACCTACGGCATGACGGCCCGCGGCCGGCTGGTGGGGGCGGAGGCGTTCGGCAACGTGGTGCTGCGGGCCATGCCGGACGGCTCGGCGCTGCGCCTGCGGGATATGGCGCGGGTCGAGCTCGGCTCGGAGGATTACAGCTTCAACGCGATCGAGAACGGCCGCAAGGCGGTGCCGATCGGCATCTTCCTCAAGCCCGGCGCCAACGCGCTCGACGTCGTGGCGGCCGTGCAGGCGCGCATGGCGGTGCTGGCGCAGCAGTTCCCCGACGGGATTGGCTTCTCGTTTCCGTTCGACACCACCACCTTCGTGCGCGCCTCCATCGCTGAGGTGCTGCGTACGTTCGTGCTGGCCCTGGCCCTGGTGGCAGCCGTCACCTTCCTGTTCCTGCAAAGCTGGCGCGCGACGCTGATCCCGCTGGTCGCCGTGCCGGTGTCGATCATCGGCAGCTTCGCCGGCCTGAAGCTGCTCGGCTTCTCCATCAACCTGGTGACGCTGTTCGGGCTGATCCTCGCCATCGGCATCGTGGTGGACGACGCGATCGTGGTGCTGGAGAACATCGAGCGGCTGATGCACGACGAGCACCTCGCCCCCCGCCAGGCCGCGATCCGCGCCATGGAGGAGGTGAGCGGACCGGTCATCGCCATCGTGCTGGTGCTGTGCGCGGTGTTCGTGCCGGTGGCATTCCTGGGCGGGCTGACGGGGGAGCTGTACCGCCAGTTCGCCGCCGCTATCGTCGTTTCCGTCATCATCTCGGGCGTGGTCGCGCTGACGCTCACGCCCGCGCTGTGCGCCAACGTGCTGCGCCCGCGCGACGCCGAGCCGCCGCGGGCGCTGCGCTGGTTCAACCGCGGCTTCGCCGCTTGCGGGGCCGCGGCGGTCGCGGCGGCGGGTGTGTTCGTGCGGCGGCGCTGGCTGGCCGGGCTGGCGCTGGCAGGCATCTGCGGCGCCTGCGCGCTGCTGGCCACGCAGGTCCCGGCTGGCCTGGTGCCGGACGAGGATCAGGCGGCCGTGTTCGTCGGCTGGTCGCTGCCGCCGGGTTCCTCGCTCGCGCGCACCACGGCCGTGACGAAGCAGGCTGCCGCCATCCTGGGGCGCCTGCCCTACGTCAAGTCCAGCACGATGTTCGCCGGCAACGACCTGCTCTCCAACGCGACCCGGCCCGACTCGGGCGTCGCCTACCTCACGCTGACCGACTGGTCGCAGCGCACCGGCCCCGGCCGGGACGCGCAGACGCTGGCAAGCGACATCCGCACGGCGCTGTCCGTCCTGCCGGAGGCGGAGTTCTTCGCCTTCACGTCGCCGGGCATCAGCGGCCTTGGCCAAGTGGGCGGCTTCGAGGCGCATCTGCTCGACCGGGAGGGCAGGGGCACGGCGGCGCTGAGGCAGACGGCGCAGGAGTTCATCGCCGCCGCCTCGAAGCGGCCGGAACTGGCGGAGCTGAGCACCACGCTGCAGGCCAACACCCCGCGCTATGCGGTGGACCTGGACCGGGACCGCGCCAAGGCGCTGGGCGTGTCGGTCTCCAGCGTGTTCGACGCGGTGCAGGCGACGTTCGGCAGCCTCTACGTCAACGATTTCACCTTGGGCGGCCACAACTACCACGTGAACTTGCAATCGGACGCCCAGTTCCGGCGCGACCCGGACGGCATCCGACAGGTGTTCGTGCGCGCGGCGGGCGGCGAGATGGTGCCGCTGTCGTCCGTGTTGACGCTGCGCCGGGTCGTGGGCACAGATTTCGTCGAGCGGTTCGACGTGTACCAATCGGCCCAGATCAGCGGCAGCGCGGCGCCCGGGTATTCGTCCGGCCAGGCCATCGCGGCGATGGAGGACGCGGCGCGCACGGAGCTGCCGCCCGGCTACGGCCTGGCCTGGGGTGGGGCGGCGTTCCAGGAGAAAGCGGCCGGCAGCGCCGGGCTGCGCGCGGCGGCCTTGGGGATCGTCGTGGTGTTCCTGATCCTGGCGGCGCTGTACGAGCGCTGGAGTCTGCCGCTGGCCGTGCTGCTGGTGGTGCCGCTGGCGCTGTTCGGCGCGTTGCTGGCCGTGTGGCTGCGCGGCATGGAAGACGACATCTACTTCCAGGCCGGGCTGATCACGCTGGTCGGGCTGTCGGCCAAGAACTCGGTGCTGATCGTGGAGTTCGCCGCCCGCCTGCAACGCGAGGGCGCGCCTGCCGGGGAGGCGGCGCTGGCGGCGCTGCGCCTGCGCTTCCGCCCGATCGTGATGACCTCGCTCGCGTTCATCCTCGGCTGCCTGCCGCTGGCGCTGAGCCAGGGGGCCGGCGCGGGGGCGCGGCGATCGATCGGCACGGGGGTGATCGGCGGCATGCTGGGCGCCACGGTGCTGGCGCTGCTGCTGGTGCCGGCGTTCTACCGCCTGCTCGCCGGCCGCCGCGGCGAGCCCGCGCCGAGGCAACAGCTCAGCGCAGCACCACGTTAGGCTTCCCAGCCCCGGGCAGGTCGTGGCAAGGCTTGGCCCGCTTGCACTGCGCGGCCAGTCACCCCGGCAAGGATCACCCACCCGTCCATGACCCAGCAAGGCGCTCCCAGCGAGTTTACCATCCCTGCCGTGGCGCCGTCGCAGGCCGGCCGCACCCGCACGATCAAGGCCGACGACACTTTCGGCGTGTTCGACGCGAGCGGCGACCTGATCGGCGGCGCCGACGGCCTCTACCACCGCGACACCCGGCATCTTTCGCAGCTTGACCTGCTGATCGGCGGCCAGCGCCCGCTGCTGCTCAGCTCCACCCTGCGCGACGACAACGCCGAGCTGACCTGCGACCTGGCCAACCCGGATCTGCACCAGGATGGAGGGCTGGTGCTGCAACACGAGTTGCTGCACCTGCGGCGCTCCCGCTTCCTGTGGCAGGGCGCCTGCTACGAGCGCATGTCGCTGCACAGCTACGCCCCGCAGCCGCAGCGCGTGCAGATCGACCTGCGCTTCGCGGCCAGCTTCACCGACCTGTTCGAGTCCCGTGGCATGGCCCGCCCCCGCCATGGCGAGCACCTGGCGCCGGCCTGCGGCCCTGACAGCGTGACGCTGGCCTACCTTGGGCTGGACGGCCGCCAACGCACGACCCGGCTGCGCTTCGCCCCAGCGCCCGCGCAGCTCGATGCCGGCTGGGCCCGCTTCGCCTTCGACATGGCGCCTGGGCAAACCCAGCTGGTCTTCGTGGAGATCGCCTGCGACGCCGCCCCCGCGTCCGAGCCGCCGCGCCGCGCCTTCGGCCGCGCCTTGCTGGCGTGCCGCCGGCGGATGCGCCGCGAAAGCGGCAGCGCGGCGGCGATCGTCACCTCCAACGAGGTGTTCAACCAGGCGATGTGCCGCTCGGTCGGCGACCTCTACATGCTGGTGACGGACAAGGAGACCGGCGCCTTCCCCTATGCCGGCGTGCCCTGGTTCAGCGCCGCGTTCGGCCGCGACTCGCTGGTCACGGGGCTGCAGACGCTGTGGCTCGACCCGTCGGTCACCCGCGGCGTGCTGGCCTACCTTGCCAAGAACCAGGCGACCGAGACCGACCCGGCGGCCGAGGCGGAACCCGGCAAGATTCTGCACGAGGTGCGCCACGGCGAGATGGCGGAGCTGCGCGAGGTGCCGTTCCGCCGCTACTACGGCAGCGTGGACAGCACCCCGCTGTTCGTCATGCTGGCCGGCGCCTACGTCGAGCGCACCGGCGACCTGGCGACGGCGGAGCGGCTCTGGCCCAGCATCCAGGCCGCCCTGCGCTGGATCGAGACCGACGGCGACCCCGACGGGGACGGCTTCGTCGAATACCACCGGCAAACCGCGGACGGGCTGCCCAACCAGGGCTGGAAGGACAGCTACGACTCCATCTTCCACGCCGACGGCGCGCTGGCCACGGGGCCGATCGCGGTGGCCGAGGTGCAAGGCTACGCCTACGCCGCCCGCCGTGCCGCAGCCCTCATCGCCCGCAGGCTGGGCCTGGAGGCAGAGGCCGCGGCGCTCGACGCGCGGGCGGCTGCGTTGCAGCAGGCGTTCGAGGCGGCGTTCTGGTGCGAGGACATCGGCACCTACGCGCTGGCGTTGGACGGGGCCAAGCGGCCCTGCCGGGTGCGCGCCTCCAACGCCGGGCACCTGCTGCTGACCGGCATCGCGGCGCCGGAGCATGGCCAGCGCGTCGCGGCGCAGCTGATGTCGCAGCCGTTCTTCAGCGGCTGGGGCGTGCGCACCGTGGCCGCGGGCGAGCCGCGCTACAACCCGATGAGCTACCACAACGGCTCCATCTGGCCGCACGACAACGCGCTGATCGCGATGGGCCTGGTGCGCTACGGCTTCCGCCAGGAGGCGGCCCGGCTGTTCGGCGCGATGTTCGAGGCCTGCGGCACGATGGACCTGCAACGCCTGCCCGAGCTGTTCTGCGGCTTCCCCCGCCGCCGCGCCCAGGCCCCCACCGGCTACCCGGTCGCCTGCTCCCCGCAAGCCTGGGCCGCGACCGCCCTGCTGGCGATGCTGCAAGCCTGCCTGGGGCTGAGCTTCGACCCGGCCCGCCGCCTGGTGCGCTTCGACCGGCCGATCCTGCCCGCCAGCCTGGCGGAGGTGTCCTTGCTCAACCTGGCGCTGGACGGCGCGCGCATCAGCGTCCGGCTGAGCCGGGTGGGGGACGAGGTGGGGATGAACGTGATCGAGCGCCACGGAGACATCCAGGCGCAGCTGGTGAGCTGAACTAAGCTCGCCCATCCCGCAGCTTCTTGCAGTAGAAGAACCCCCGCACCGTCTTGCCGTCCACCCGGGCATAGGCCGGGTGTTCGCCCCAGCGATGGTAGCCGGAGCCCTCGTAAAGCTTGATCGCCGCCTGCTGCGTCTCGCGCACGTCCAGGTTCAGCATCTGGTAGCCGAGCGCGCGGGCCGCCTCCTCCACCCGGCGGGTGATCAGCCGGGCCAGGCCGTGGCCGCGGGCATACGGCGCCACGAAGCTGTGCATCAGCGTGGCGGCGAAGGCCTGCGCCTCGTTGTTGCGCGGCGGCCGCACCAGCTGCGCGCTGCCGACGATCACCCCGTCCAGCCGGCCGATGAACAGCTCGCGCTCCGGCACCAGCAGCACGCCGCGGAAATACCGCTCCAGCGCCATGCGGCCCGGCGGCACCACCCAGCCGAAGCCGCCGCCCTCGATGATCGCCGCGTCCGCCGCCTCCGACAGGGCGTGCAGGTCGTCGTCCGCCAGGCTGGTCGCGCGGTCCACCCACAGCTTGGGCGCCTGGACCGCGTCCTCGCTCACGGCTGCCAGCGCAGGAAGTTGGCCAGGATGCGCAGGCCGACAGCCTGGCTCTTCTCCACGTGGAACTGGGTGCCGGCGCGGTTGCCCACCGCCACCATGGCCGGCACGGGGCCGCCGTACTCGGTGGTGGCCAGCACGTCGGCCGGGCGTGCGCCGCGCAGGGCGTAGCTGTGCACGAAGTAGGCGTGGTCGCCGGGCCGCAGACCGTCCAGCAAGGGGTGCCCGGGCTCGAAGTCCAGCGCGTTCCAGCCCATCTGCGGCAGCCGCAGGCCGGGGGCGGCCATGGCGGCCACCTCGCCATGCACCCAGCCGAGGCCGGGCGTCTGCCCGTGCTCCAGCCCGCGCTCCGCCATCAGCTGCATGCCGACGCAGATGCCGAGGAACGGCCGCCCGGCCCCTGCTGCAGCCTCGATCGCCTCCCGCATGCCGTCCACCGCGGCCAGCCCGGCGGCGCAGTCGGCGAACGCGCCCTGGCCCGGCAGCACCACCCGGTCCGCCGCCGCGACCGCCGCCGGGTCGGCGGTGACGGCCACGTCGGCCTGCAAGCCAGCGTCGTCCGCCGCGCGGGCCAGGGCGCGGGCTGCCGAGGTCAGGTTGCCGCTGCCGTAATCGACCACGGCCACGCGCATCACCTGGCCAGCCCGAGCAGGTCGGCGCGGTGCGACAGCAGCCGCAGCCATGCCTCGTCCAGGCTGCGCCCCGCCACGACGTGGGCCAGGCGGAACTGGCGCAGCCCCAGCTCCCAGCGGCGCAGGTCGTTGCCCAGGGCGCCCCCGAACAGGAACACGCCGAACGCCAGCACGGGGCGCAGCGGCGGCGGGGGCAGCAGGCAGGCGAGGAATAGGGCGGCCAAGCTCAACGCGGCCACGATCCAGCTGGCGTGCCGGGCCAGCCAGAGCGGGCCGAACAGCAGCGCCCCCCAGCTCCAGCCCTCGCGCACCAGCACGGGCGGGCGGGCCGGATGCAGGTGGGCGGTGTAGGTCCTCACAGCGAGCCCTTGGTGGACGGGATGGCCCCAGGCGCGCGCAGGTCGGCCTCGACGGCCATGCGCAGCGCCCGGGCCAGTGCCTTGAAGCAGCCTTCGGCGATGTGGTGGGCGTTGCGCCCGGCCTTGGCCGTCACGTGCAGGGTGAGCAGCGCGTTGTGGGCGAAGGCGCGGAAGAACTCCTCGAACAGCTCCGTGTCCATGGTGCCGATGGTGGAAACCTGGAACACCACCGACCAGGCCAGCAGCGGCCGGCCGGAGATGTCCACCGCGGCCTCCACCAGCGCCTCGTCCATCGGCACCAGCGCCTGGCCGTAGCGCCGGATGCCGCGCTTGTCGCCCACCGCCTGCGCGAAGGCCTGCCCCAGCACGATGCCCACGTCCTCCACCGTGTGGTGGTCGTCGATGTGCAGGTCGCCGGTCGCCTGCACCTCCAGGTCGAACAGGGCGTGGCGGGCCAGCAGGCTCAGCATGTGGTCCAGGAAGCCGACCCCGGTGGACAGCTCGGACACGCCGGTGCCGTCCAGCTCCAGCCGCAGGCGGATGTCGGTTTCGCTGGTGGCGCGGGACAGGCTGGCGGACCGGGGCATGCACGATGAATAGCGCAATTCGCCCGTTTTGTCCCGCCCCAGCGAACCCGGCGGCGGTTTCGCGCGTCTGCCCCCGGCAACGGAGACGCACCATGCCCGAAACGGACGCATCCAAGGACGAGAAGCCGGCCCTGCCCGGCAACCACGGCCAGTTCGGCGAGAACAACGCGACGGAGGACTACAAGCCGCTCGAGAACCAGCCCGCCCCGGCGCAGCCCGGCGCCCAACCCGGCGACGGCGGCCCGCAGCAGACCAACGCGGGCGAGCGCTCCTGATGGCGTCGGTGGAGGACCTGGCCCGGCAGCACGGCGTCAGCCCCGAAGCCGTGCGGGTGCTGCAGGATGCGCTGCGCCGCGGCGGCGGGCGGCAGGCGCAGTTCAGCCACCCGGAGCTGGGCGGCATGGGCCAATGGTCCGCCGGCGGCATGACGCAGGTGGGCGACATGTTCAACGCCAAGCTGAAGAACACGGTGAACGACCTGTGCAGCACACTGGCGAAGCAGGCGGCGAGCGAGCCCCCGCCCGCGTCCCCGCCCTCGCCAGCGCCGCACGGCGGCAGCGACTGGTGGCCGGACGGGCTGGGCCGGCCTTCCGCCACCGGGTCGCAGAACGGGATGCGTTACGCCTGCTTCCCCGAGGCGCGCCGGGTCGCGGTGGAGCAGGCCGGCCGCGTGACGCTGTACGACAGCGGCGAGCACCGCATCAGCGGCGTGTCGCAGCAGCAGAGCGGCACCCAGGAGCTGAGCTTCAGCAGCCAGAACGGCCAGGTGCGCGCCTCCGACCTGCCGGTGGCCGGCTGAGCGGCTACAGCTCCAGGTCCACCCCGACCTTGACGACCTGGTTCGGCGGCAGGTGGAAGTACTCCACCGGGTCGAGCCCGGTGCCGCCGAGGAACAGGTAGCCGCGGCGCAGCCAGGCCTTCAGCCAGGGCATGTCCTGGGTGTCGATCACCTCGGGCAGGAAGAACACGGCGCCGCCGATGTCGAACGGCAGGCCCTCCGCCAGCGCCTTGGACAGGTCCGGCGGATACATGAAGCCGAAGCGCGCGACGCCGCGGTAGATGCCGCCGCCGAGGTCCTCGATGCTGAGCCGCTCCGAGGACGAGACGTGCGGCTGCTTGGTGGTCTCGATGCGCAGCAGCAGCACGTTCTCATGCTCCACGTGGCTGCGCAGCCAGGCCTGGCGGCCGACCAGCGGCACCCGGTCCGGGCTTTCGGTCAGGAACACCGCGCCGCCTTCCTCGCGCGCCTTCCAGCCTTTCGCCATCGCCTGGAACTCAGGCAACGGCATCGCCCAGCCAGCCAGCGCCTTGCGGACGCGGGAGCGGCCCAGGGTCCAAACGGTGAGCACGGCGAACACCAGCCCGCCGATCAGCAGCGGCACCCAGGCGCCGGACAGCAGCTTGGCCAGGTTCGCGCCGAGGAACGCGCCGTCCACCAGCAGGAACGCCCCCACCAGCGGCGCCGCCCGCCCCAGCGACCAGCCCCACACCCGGCGCGCCACCACGAAGAAGGTGATGGAGGTGACCGTCATGGTGCCGATCACCGCCAGGCCGTAGGCCGAGCCGAGCGCCGCGGAGGAGCGGAAGCCGAGCACCAGCGCCAGGCAGCCGATCATCAGGGCGTAGTTGATCACGGGCATGTAGATCTGCCCCTTCTCCCGCTCGGAGGTGTGCACCACGGCGTAGCGGGGGGCGAACCCCATGTTGATCGCCTGCTGCGTCAGCGAGAACGCGCCGGAGATCAGCGCCTGGGAGGCGATCACGGTGGCGGCTGTGGAGATCGCCACCGCCGGGTAGAGCGCCCAGCCCGGCATGATGGCGAAGAACGGGTTGCTGGCGGCGCCCGGGTCCTGCAGCAGGCGGGCGCCCTGGCCGAGGTAGTTCAGCCCGAGCGCCGGCAGCACGATCAGGTACCAGGCCGTCACGATCGGCCGCCGGCCGAAATGCCCGAGGTCGGCGAACAGCGCCTCGGTGCCGGAGAAGCACAGCACCACCGCGCCGAGCACGGCGTAGCCGGCCCAGCCGTTGCCGGTGAGCAGGCGCAGGCCGGCCAGCGGGTTGAACGCCGCCAGCACCGCCGGGTGCTGCACCGCGCTGGCCGCCCCGACGGCCGCGATCATGCCGAACCACAGCAGCATGACCGGGCCGAAGAACCGCCCGACCTTCTCCGTGCCCCAGTGCTGCACCAGGAACAGCGCCACCAGGATGCCGGCGGCGAGCGGCACCACGAAGGGCGTGAAGCGGGGGCTGGCGACCTCCAGCCCCTCGACCGCCGACAGCACGGAGATGGCGGGGGTGACCACGCCGTCACCGTACAGCAGGGCGGAGCCGAACAGCACCAGCAAGGTGAGCAGGCCGGGCCGGGCGTATGGCTGCGCCGGCACCCGGGTGCGGATCAGCCCCAGCATGGCCAGCGTGCCGCCCTCGCCGTCATGGTCGGCGCGCAGGATGAAGCCCACGTACTTGACGCAGACCACCAGCAGGACCGACCAGATGATCAGCGACAGGATGCCGATGATCAGCGCCGGGTTTCTGGCGAAGTCCGGGTTGTCCTTGAAGCACTGCTGCACGGCGTAGAGCGGGCTGGTGCCGATGTCGCCGAACACGACGCCCAGCGCGCCCAGCGTCATGACGGGCAGCGCGCGCCCGCCCTCGGCCCGCGGAGCGGACCCGGCGTCGAACGCGGAGCGGTCTGGCGAGAGCGACGATGACGACATGCGGTATCCTCGCCGGAAAACTCAGGGCATCGAAGCTATGGCAGCCCCGGCGCGGGTTGTCGCGGGTTCAGCCGTCCTCGCGCTGGCTGGCGTCGAGCGCGCGGCGGGCCTGCTCCGCCAGCATCCGCTCGCGCTCCCGCTCGGCGGCGGTGCGGCCGTGGCGCGCCCGGTTGGCCGCGGCCTCGGCGGCCTCCGCCTGCCGCAGCTTGGCCTTGCGGGCCCGCCGCAGGTTGACGATCTCCGCCATCGCGCGTCAGGCTCTCGCGGTGGCGGCGGCGAAAAGGTCAACCCTCGGCCACGAAGGCGTGAAAACCAACGCGAGCCAAGTGCGTTTCGACTGCGAAGCAACATCGGAAAGGGTGTCCGCCATGGGTACCATTCTCGTCATCATCCTTATCGTCCTGCTGCTGGGCGGCGGCGGATACGGCTACAGTTCCGGCTGGGGCTATGGGCCGACCGGCGGCATCGGCCTCATCGTGCTGATCCTGGTCGTGCTGCTGGTGCTCGGCCGCATCTAGCCGGCTGAGGCGAGGCGTCGTGGCCCGGCGTGCGGCCATGGCGCGCTTCAGGGCTGCGCCGCCTGGGTCGCCGGCGTTCCGCCCGCAGCCCTGCCGCGCCAGCCCGGTCAGCGTTCGCAGGCCGCGCGGGGAGGGTGGGGTTTCCCAAGCCGTCACGGGCCCGCCCGCAGCAAGGTGGCGCCGTGCCGCCCCAGCCAGGCGGCGCAGTCCGGCCAGTCCGGCGCCAGGGCCTCGACCAGCCGCCAGAACTGCGGGCCGTGGTTCATGTGCCGCAGGTGCGCCAGCTCATGCGCCACCACGTAGTGCTGCACCCGCGGCGGCGCCATCACCAGCCGCCACTGGAACATGACGGCTCCGGCGGCGGTGCAGCTGCCCCAGCGGCTGCGCGTGTCGCGCAGCGCGATCCGGCTCGGATGCAGGCCCGTCTCGGCCGCCAGCCCCGCCGCCAGCGCGCCCAGGCGGCGGCGCGCCTCCGCGCGGAGCAGGTCGGCCACGCGCCGGGCCAGGAAAGCCCGGTCCCCGGCGACGTGAACCTCGCCCGGCGCCAGCCAAGCCCCGCCCCGGCCGGCTGGGACGTGGCGCACGATGTGGGGCTCGCCGCCGACCGGGATGGCCGCACCCTCGGCAAAGGCCAGCGACGGCGGCAGCGCAGCCAGCTTGTCGCCGACCCAGCCCGCATGGGCGGCCAGCAGGCGCAGGCCGTCCGAGCGGCTGGCGCGGAGGGGAAGGGTGACGATCACGGCGCCAGCCCGGGCATCGACCCGCAGGCCGACCCGGCGCGCGCGCGGGTCGCGCCGCCACCGCACGGCGGTGGGGCCGTGGGGAAGATCGACCATCTCGCTGAGGTGTTGCGCCACGCGATCAGCATGGCGGCCCGGCTGAGTCGTGGCAAATCCTTGGGAAAGGGCCGCTGCGGAGTGTCGCCGGCTTACCCGCTATCGGGCGGCGGCGGTTCGTTGATGATGCGCAGCAGCTCGGCATCCGACATGCGGGCATAGT
>CAXSAX010000010.1:0-59388 GCA_964235495.1 uncultured Acetobacteraceae bacterium
GGAGCCGAAGCCGGACTATATCAGCATGTCGGATGCCGAGCTGCTGCGCATCATCGACGAGCCGCCGCAACCCGATAGCGGGTGAGACGGCGGCACTCGCGCGCGGCCTCTCCGAGCAAAAGGACGTTTCGACGGCCGCTTGATGGCCAACCCGGCCTTGGCATCGCCACGGCGACGGCACGCAGGCCTTTAACCCTCTGTTGGGACTGCCGGGCGTAGGATGCGGCCAGCGTTGCGTGGGTGTTTGGCGTGGGCTACTCGTCCCTGATGTCTCAACGATTCCTCGTCACCGGCGGCGCCGGGTATGTCGGCAGCCACATGGTGGACCTGCTGGTCAGCCGGGGCGCGACCGTCACCGTGCTGGACGATCTGCGCCAGGGCCACCGCGCCGCGCTGCCGCCGGAGGTGGAGCTGGTGGTGGCCAACGTGTCGGACCCCGGCGCCGTCGAGGCGACGCTCGCCGGGCGGGAATGGCACGCCATCATCCATTTTGCCGCCCTCTCCCTGGTCGGCGAGAGCATGGCGCAGCCGTTGCGCTACCTGGGCGAGAACGCCGGCGGCGGCTTCGCGCTGATCGACGCCGCCATCCGCCACGGCGTGCCGCGCTTCGTGCTGTCCTCCACCGCCAACCTGTTCGGCGAGCCGGACACGGTGCCGATCGCCGAGGACGCCCCGCTGCGCCCCAGCTCGCCCTACGGCGAGAGCAAGCTGATGATCGAGCGGGCGCTGCACTGGGCCGGGCAGTGCCACGGCCTGCGCTCCGCCTGCCTGCGCTACTTCAACGCTGCCGGCGCGGACCCGGCGGGCCGCATCGGCGAGGACCACGACCCCGAGACGCACCTGATCCCCTTGGTGATCGACGCCGCCCTCGGCCGCCGCGGCGCGCTCACCGTGTTCGGCACCGACTACCCGACGCCGGACGGCACCTGCATCCGCGACTACGTCCACGTCGCCGATCTGTGCGAGGCCCATCTCTGCGCCCTGGCCCAGCTGGACGGCGGCAGCGTCACCTACAACTTGGGCAACGGCCAGGGCCACTCGGTGCGCGAGGTGATCGCAGCAGTGGAGGCAGTGACCGGCCGCCCCGTGCCGGTGCAGTACGGCGCCCGCCGCCCCGGCGACCCGGCGGTGCTGGTGGCCGCCTCCGGCCGCATCAAGGACGAAGCCGGCTGGACGCCGCGCCACGCGGACCTGCACGGCATCGTCCAGACCGCCTTCGCCTGGCGGCAGGCCCACCCCGGCGGCTACCGGGACCGCTGAGCCGGATCGCGCCGCAGCTCATGCTCGGCCAGATGGTGAGGGTGACCAGGCCCGGCAAAGCCCCGGCCTAGCCGGAGACCACCGGCTCCCGCCCGGACGGCGCGCCCTGCCGCGCCCGCGGCGCCTCCGGCCAGCCGGAGCCGACCGCCGGCACGGCCAGGTAGGCCATCCGCTTGGCTTCCTTGCGCCCCCGCGCCACCGAATCCAGGATGAAGCCGCAGGTGGTGGACAGGAACGCCAGTCCCATCAGCCCCGTCGCCAGCACCGCCGTCGGCAGGCGGGGGACCAGCCCGGTGCGCATGAACTGCGTCACGATCGGGATGCCCAGCAGCACGGCCGCCACCGCCAGCAGCACGGCGCCCACGGCGAAGAACTGGAACGGCCGGATCTCCTTCACCAGCAGCACGATGGTGCGCAGAATGCGCAGGCCGTCCGCGTAGGTGTTCAGCTTGGACACCGAGCCGGGCGGGCGGTCCTTGTAGGCGGTGCGCAGCTCGCCCACCGGCATGGCCAGCTCCAGCGCGTGGACGGTGAACTCGGTTTCCGTCTCGAACCCGGTGGACAGCGCCGGGAAGGACTTCACGAAGCGGCGGGAGAACGCGCGGTAGCCGGAGAGCATGTCGCTCACCCGGTTGCCGAACAGCAGCGTCACGATGCGGGTGAGCACCAGGTTGCCGGTGCGGTGGCCGGTGCGGTAGGCGGCGGCCAGGTCGGTCACCCGCGTCGCGGTCACCATGTCGAGCTGGCCGTCCACCAGCAGCCGCAGCAGGCCGGGCGCGGCCGCCGAGTCGTAGGTGTCGTCGCCATCGACCAGGATATAGGCGTCGGCGTCGATGTCGGCGAACATGCGGCGCACCACGTTGCCCTTGCCCTGCAGCGGCTCGGACCGCACCACCGCCCCGGCCCGGCGCGCGGCGGCCACCGTGCCGTCGGTCGAGTTGTTGTCGTATACGAACACCACCGCCTCCGGCAGCGCCGCCTGGAAGCCGGCCACCACGCGGCCGATCGCCACCTCCTCGTTGTGGCACGGCACCAGCACCGCGACCCGCATCACCGGAACACCACCGCGCGCGACAGCGCGAAGTTGGCGAACATGCCGGCGACCGCGCCGGCGGCGATGGCGATCACCGGCTCGGCGTCGCACAGGCTGAAGGATGCGACCAGCAAGAAGTACGTCCCCAAATTGAGGCACAGGCCCGGCACGCTGGCGAGCGCGAACCGCGCCCATTGGCGGTGCGCCGGCCCGGCCTGGCCCAGGCTGCGGAAGGTCCAGATTCGGTTCAGCCACCAAGTTGTGGTGACGGCCACCGCGTAGGCCACGGCCCCGGCGAGGTAAAGCCCGAGCGGCCAGCGCGTGGCGTACACCACGGCGGTGTCGACCACGAACCCGGCGACCCCCACCAGGCCGAACTGGGTGAACTGCGCCAGCAGCGCCACGTGCCCCGGCGCGATATGCCGCCGGACCGGCAGGGGCAGCACGTCCACCAGGCGGTCCATCAGGGCTTGCACGACTGCCTCATACGCCATTCTCCACCGCCGGGCCACGGCGTTGCCGCCGCCGGGTGTGGCCACTAGGCTTGTCGGATAAATGGCGGCAAGGAGACCAAATCATGTTCCGACGCACGATGGCGGCGGCGAGCGCGCTGGCGCTGATGGCCGCGGGCGCGGCGCAGGCGCAGATCAAGATCGCCACCGCCGGGCCGATGACCGGCAAGAATGCGGCGTTCGGCGCGCAGTTCCGCGACGGCGCGCAACAGGCGGTGGAGGACATTAACCGCGCGGGCGGCGTGCTGGGCCAGCCCCTGCAACTCAGCATCGGGGACGACGCGTGCGACCCGCGCCAGGCGGTCTCCGTGGCCAACCAGTTCGCCAGCCAGGGGGTGAAGATGGTGGCCGGGCATTTCTGCTCCGGCAGCTCCATCCCGGCCAGCAAGGTCTATACCGAGGAGGGCGTGCTGGAGATTTCGCCCGGCTCCACCAACCCCGACTACACCGACAAGGGCAGTTGGGCCACCTTCCGCCTCTGCGGCCGGGACGACCAGCAGGGCCAGGTGGCCGGGGACTATATCGCCGGGCACTTCAAGGACGACAAGATTGCGGTCCTGAACGACAACACCGCCTACGGGAAGGGCCTGGCCGACCAGACCGAGAAGGAGCTTGAGGCGAAGGGCGTCAAGCCAGCCCTCGTCGCCGCTTACACGCCCGGCGAGAAGGACTACTCCGCCCTGGTCAGCCGCCTGAAGGACGCCGGCATCCAGGTGATCTACCTCGGCGGCTATCACACGGAGGCGGGGCTGATCATCCGCCAGGCCAAGGAGCAGGGCATAGCGCCCATCCTGATCGGCGGCGACGCGCTGGTCACCAAGGAATACTGGCAGATCGCGGGCCCGGCGGGCGAAGGCACCTTGATGACCTTCTCCCCCGACCTCGGGAAGCGACCGGAGGCGGCGGCGGTGGTCAAGGAATTCAAGGACCATGGCATCGATCCTGAAGGCTACACCCTCTACACCTACGCCGCGGTGCAGGTCTGGGCAGAGGCCGCGGCCAAAATCAACAGCGTGGACCCGCAGAAGGTCGCAGCTGCTCTGAAGGCCGACGGCCCGTGGCAGAGCGTCGTGGGTCCGATCAGCTTCGACGAGAAGGGCGACGTGCAGGGCCCGACCTACGTGTTCTACGTGTGGAAGGACGGCGCCTACGCGGAGATGTAGCCGATGCGGCCCTCTCCCGGACCGGGAGAGGGCCTTGCGGTCTCAGGCCTTGTCGGCCACGTCGCGCGCCGTGTCCTTGACGCCGCCGACCGTGTTCTTCACCGCGCCGCCAGCCTTGTCAGCCTTGCCTTCAGCCTGCAGCTTCTCGTCACCGGTCAGCTTGCCAACGCCTTCCTTGACGGCGCCCTTGGCCTTGTCGAGCATCCCTTCAACGCGCTTCTCATCCATGGATCGGCTCCAAAACGGCACGATGCCGTATGGAATCAACGATCGGGGGCCGGACGGGTTGCGCTCAGCCCAGGCCGCGCAGCCACTCGGCGACCGTGGCCAGCAACGTGCGGCTGGCCGGCATCTCGCCCGCCATCTGCATGACGCCGTGGATCATGCCCGGCAGCGCCACGTGCCGCACCGCCACCCCGGCCTCGCGCAGCCGATCGGCATAGGCCACGCCTTCGTCGCGCAACGGGTCGCACTCGCAGGTCACCACCAGGGCGGGCGGCAGGCGGGTGAGGTCGGCGGCCAGCAGCGGCGAGGCGTAGGGATGCGCCGGGTCCGCGCCGGCCAGGTAAAGCCGCAGCGAGCGGTGCAGCTCCGGCAGCTTGACGATGGTGCCGTCGAACTCCGCCATGGACGGGTAGGAGCGGTCGATCCGCAAGTCCGTGTTGGGATAGAGGCACACCTGCCCGGCCAGCGGCGAATGGCTGCGATCCCGCGCCATGGCCGCCACCACTGTGGCGAGGCAGCCGCCCGCGCTGTCCCCGCCCACCACCAGCCTTGCCGGGTCCACCCCGAACAGCCCGGGGTGGTCGGCCACGTGCGCCAGCGTGGCGAAGGCGTCCTCCGGCGCGGCTGGGAAGTGGTGTTCTGGCGCGCGACGGTATTCCACGGCGATCACCACAGCGCCCGTGGCGTTGGCGAGCAGGCGCAGCGCCGGGTCATGCGTCTCCAGCGACCCGGCGACGAAGCCGCCGCCATGGAACCAGATCAGCGCCGGCAGCACGCCCGGGCCGGGCCGGTATACCCGAAGGTCCAGCGGGCCGTCCGGTCCCTCGAAATGGAACTGTGTCTGCTCGAACACCGGTTCCGGCGGGCCGGCCAGCGGGCGCATCTGCAGGATCTGGTCGCGGTACTGCGCCACCCACTCGACATCCCCGCGCAGGTGGGCGGGCTGGGACGTCTCGTCGGCCGTCCGCGCCATCTGGTCCAGCACGCGCTTCGCGTCAGCATCCATCGCCCGTCACTCCGGCTTGTGCAGCCGCGAACGGGCGGCCCGGCGCAGGGTTGCCTCCTCCGCCACCTACTCAGCCTGCGCGCTGGCCTCGCTGCGGGTGCCGCCGACGCGGGCGGCCAGGGCGGCGGCCATGAAGTCGTCCAGCGCCCCGTCCAGCACGGCGGCCGGGTTGGTCTTCTCCACGCCGGTGCGCAGGTCCTTCACCATTTGGTATGGCGCCAGCACGTAGGAGCGAATCTGGTGGCCCCAGCCAATCTCGGTCTTGGCCGCCTCGGTCTGCGCGCTGGCCGCCTCGCGCTTCTGCAGCTCCGCCTCGTACATCCGCGCCCGCAGCATCTCCATCGCGGTGGCGCGGTTGCGGTGCTGCGAGCGGTCGGTCTGGCAGGCCACGACGATGCCGGTCGGCATGTGGGTGATGCGGATGGCGGATTCGGTCTTGTTCACGTGCTGCCCGCCGGCGCCCGACGCGCGAAAAGTGTCCACCTTCAGGTCCGATGGGTCGATCTCGATCTGGATCGTGTCATCGACCACCGGATACACGTACACGGAGGCGAACGAGGTCTGCCGCCGGGCCGCGCTGTCGAATGGCGAGATGCGCACCAGCCGGTGCACCCCGCCCTCCGTCTTGAGCCAGCCGTACGCGTTGGGCCCGGTGACCTGGAAGGTGGCGGACTTGATGCCGGCCTGCTCGCCCTCGCTCTGCTCCAGCATCTGCATCTTGTAGCCGCGCGCCTCGGCCCAGCGGGTATACATCCGGGCCAGCATCTCGGCCCAGTCCTGCGCCTCCGTGCCGCCGGCGCCGCTGTTCACCTCGATGAACGCGTCCCGCCCGTCCGCCTCGCCGGACAGCAAGCTCTCGATCTCGCGCCGCTTGGCCTCCTCGGCGGACCGGCGCAGGGCCGTGACGCCCTCCGCGGCCAACCCGGCATCACCCTCCGACTCGGCCATGCCGATCAGCTCCAGCGTGTCCGCCACCTCCAGCTGCAACGCCTGCACGCCCTCGACCTGGTTGGCCAGCAGGGTGCGTTCGCGCATCAGCGCCTGCGCGGCCGCGGCGTCGTTCCACAGGTCGGGATTCTCGGCCTGGTGGTTCAGCTCCGCCAGGCGCTCGACGGCGACATCCCAGTCAAAGATGCCTCCTCAGCAGCGCGACCGACTGCTTGATCTGTTCGTTGAGGGCTTCGGATTCGGTGGACATGGGATGCTTCCAGTAAGGCCAGGGCGCTGCCCTGGACCCGGCAGAGGATGGTCATCCTCTGCACACCTTTTTAGTAGAGTCCGCCCACCCCGCTGTCCACACCGGTGCCGGTGCCGCTACTGCTGCTGGCGGTGACGCCGGGGGCGCCGCCCCCGCCGCCGCCGATCGTGGCGTCGCTCTGGCCGGGAGTCTGGCCGGGCTTGAACGCGTCCGTCACGTTCGGCGCCCAGGTCGCCATCGTCAGCCCGTCCGGCACGGCGAACGGCAGGTTCGGCCGGTCCTTCAACGCCGCCGCCATGAAGTCGTGCCAGATGGGCGCCGCCACCACGCCGCCCGTCTCCTTCTCGCCGAGGCTGGTCGGGTTGTCGAAGCCAACCCACACGGCCGTCACCAGGTCGGGCGTGAAGCCCACGAACCAAGCGTCGTTGTAGTCCTGCGTGGTGCCCGTCTTGCCGGCGATTCCCGCCCGGCCCAGGCCGTGGCCCGCCTCGTAGCCGGTGCCGTGCGCCACCACGCCCTGCATCATCGCCACCGTTTGGTACACGCTCTGCGGATCGGCCAATTGGGCGCGCGCATCGCTCAGCAGCGGCGGGCGAGTCGGGTCGGCGCAGCCGGCGCAGGCCAGGCCCGGCGCGCGCCACAGCACGTGGCCGTCGCGGTCCTGCACCGTGTCCACCAGCGTCGGCACCACCTCGCGCCCGCCCTCGTCCAGCGACGCGTAGGCCCCCGCCTGCCGGATCACCGTCGTGTCCACCGCCCCCAGCGCGTTGGGCAGGAAATGGCTCATCTGATCGACCACGTGGAAGGCGATGGCGTTGGCCGCCACCGCATCCATGCCGACCTTCTGCGCCAGCCGGATCGTCGCCAGGTTCAGCGACTTCTCCAAGGCCTGGTGGACGGAGATCGACCCGGCGAATCCCGGCTCGAAGTTGCCGGGCCGCCACACGCCCGCGGCGCCCTGGTCCAGCGAGAACGGCCCGTCGTACACCTTCTGGCTCGGCGAGATATTCTGCTGCATGGCCGCCAGGTAGACCATCGGCTTGAATGAGCTGCCGGGCTGCCGCATCGCCTGGGTGGCGCGGTCGAACTGGCTGGCCTCGAAGCTCCAACCGCCGGACAGCGCCAGCACCCGCCCGGTCAGCGGGTCCAGCGACACCAGCGCGCCCTGCACCTTGGGCACCTGGCGCAGCAGCACGCGCTCGGCCGGCCCGTGGCCAGGCTCGGCCATCACCACGTCGCCCACCTGCACCACGTCCGCCATGCGGCGCGGCGCGGCGCCGAACGTCCCGTTGTGGTTGGGCCGCGCCCAGCCGGTGTCGCCCAGCAGCATGGCGGAAACGTGGTTGCCGCCCGCCGGGTCGGTCCAGCCCATCTTGGCCTCGCCCGCGCCCACCTCCAGCGCCACCGCCAGCCGCCAATCCGCCAGCATCCCGGGGGGGCGCGGCAGGGCAGCCAGCGCGCGCGCCCAGCCGGCATGCAGCGCGCCCGCCAGCTCCAGCCGCGTCACCGGGCCGCGCCAGCCGCCATGCGAGCGGTCATATGCCAGCAGCCCGCGCCGCAGCACCTGGTCCGCGGTCGCCTGCAATGCCGGATCGAGGCTGGTGCGGACCACCAGGCCGCCTTCCGTGGTCTGCTCCAGGCCGAAGCGGTCCACCATCTGGCGGCGCACCTCCTCGCCGAACCACTCGGACCCGGCCACCACTTCGGGCCGGTGGAACTGCCCGGTGACGACCGGGCCGGCCTTGGCGGCGGCGGCCTGCTCGGCGCTCACGGCGTGGTCCTCCACCATGCGGTCGAGCACCCAGTCGCGCCGGGCGCGGGCGGCCTCGGGGAAGCGGAACGGGTTGTAGTTGTTGGGCGCCTTGGGCAAGGAGGCCAGGAACGCCGCTTCCGCCAGCGTCACCTGGTCGAGCGACTTGTCGAAGTAGGTCTGCGCCGCCGCGGCCACGCCGTAGGATTGCAGGCCGAAATAGATCTCGTTCAGGTACAGCTCGAGGATGCGCTCCTTCGGCAGCGTCTGCTCCACCCGGATGGCGAGCACCGCCTCCTTCACCTTGCGCGAGAAGGTGCGCTCGTTTGACCCCAGCAGCATGTTGCGGGCGACCTGCTGGGTGATGGTGGAGGCGCCGATCGGGCGCCGGCCGCGATGCGCCTGCATCAGGTCGGTGAAGGCGGCCCGCGCGATGGCGCCGGGGTCCACGCCCTTGTGGGTCCAGAAGTTCTGGTCCTCGGCGGACACGAAGGCCTGCTGCACCAGCTGCGGGATGGCGGTGGCCGGCACGAAGATGCGCCGCTCCTTCGCCAGCTCGGCGATCAGCTCGTCGTCGCCGGCGTAGATGCGGCTCATCACCGGCGGCTGGTATTGCCGCAGCCCGTCCACCGTCGGCAGGTCGGCGGCCAGCCGCTGGTACGCGTGATAGGCGAACGCGCCCCCCAGGATCATTCCCACGACCCCGAGCGTGACGAGGATACCGAGCAGCCGCGCAACCACCCGCAGGGGGGAGCGGCGAGGGCGCAGCGGACGGGCGGATTCGCGCCGCCGCGGGGCGGGTTCGGGCTGCAGCGGCTCACGCACGGTCATCGGCTTCCAGTCCTCAACCCTACCCCGCCAGGCGGACGCCGGGCCCGTCGAAAAAGGCATCCACCGCGCGCTTCATAGCCGCCGCCACCAGGACGCGGTGCTCCGGGCGGCGCAGCGCCGCCTCATCCTGCGCGTTCGACATGAATCCCATCTCAACCAGCACGGAAGGAACGTCGGACGCCTTCAGCACCACGAAGCTCGCGTGGCGCGCCGGGTTCTGCAGCATCGGCAGGTCCCGGTCCAGTGCGCCGACCAGGCCGCGCTGCAGCCGGGCGGACCCGGCATGGGTCTCCTGCCGCACCAGACTGGCCAGGATGCGCGCCACCTCCGGCGGCTGGCCGCGGAAGGCAGCCCCGGCGAAGCGGTCGGCGCTGTTCTCCCGCACCGCCAAGGCTGCGGATTGCGCGTCGGACGCGGTGGAGGCCAGGGTGTAGATGCTGGCGCCGCGCACGCCATGATCGGCCACCGCGTCCGCGTGCATGGAGACGAACAACGCGGCGCCCCGGGCCTGCGCCCAGGCCACGCGCTCCTCCAGCGGGATGAACACATCCTGCCCGCGCGTCATCGCCACCCGCACCCGGCGTCCCGCCTCCAGCTGGCGTTGCAACTCGGCCGCCGCCGCGAAGGCCACGTGCTTCTCGTAGGTGCCGGTGACGCCGATGGCGCCCGGGTCCTTGCCGCCATGCCCCGGATCCAGCACCACGAGCGGCGGCAGGGCCGGGGCTGCGTCCCGCCGGGGGGCAGCCTGGGCGAGCCCGGCCATCAGGGCTGCAGCCCCCGCACCGGCCAGCGCCCGCCGGGTCAGCTTGGTGTCAGTCATCACATGCCTCCGCCGGGCGCTGTATCATGCCGCTTGGTTTCCATATGATTAGCCCTTGATTATGGCATAGCTCTGTTGCAGCCGGGCCACGGCGGGCCAGGCTTGCAGCGTCCGCGGCTTTCGGTCATGGTCATGCCAGCTGCGGCGGAGTGCCCTCCGTGGGCGCGTTTCGTTGCCGGATGGCAGCAGCGCCCACGTCGTGCGGCTCGCGCGCTGGCGCCAACCCAAGCTGGCTGGCGCCGAACCACCCGGCCCCGCGACATTCATACGCGGGCCGATTGCTTAGGATCGCCCAAGGCCGAATGAGCGCCGCTGTTACCGTTTGTCGTCCCTCCCTCTCGCCCGCCCTGCGCGGCGGGGCCGGCTGGCGCGACGGCGGACGCGTTCGTGGGCACAGGCCGTCCGCCCCGTCCCTATTCAGACGCCGTCCCGAGCCGCTTGCGCCCGGTGGACGCGCGCACCGGAGTTCCCTCGCCCATGACGAAGCGTATGCTCATCGACGCCACCCACGCGGAAGAGACCCGTGTGGTGGTCTTGGACGGCAACCGTCTTGAGGATTTCGACGTCGAGACCGCTGCCAAGCAGCAACTCAAGGGCAACATCTACCTCGCCAAGGTCGTCCGCGTAGAGCCCAGCCTGCAAGCCGCGTTCGTCGAGTACGGCGGCGGGCGCCACGGCTTCCTGGCCTTTGGCGAAATCCACCCCGACTACTACCAGATTCCCGTGGCGGATCGGCAGCGCCTGCTGGAGTTGCAAGAAGCTGAGGCCCGCGCCGAGGAGGCGGCGGAGGACGCCGCCGCCGAAGCGGCCGAGGCGTCCGGCGGCGAGCCGCCCGAGGCGGTCCCGGAGCCGGCGCCGCTTCAGGACGCCGGCGGCTCCGTGCCCGAGGCGTTCAGCGGCGATGAGCCCTTGCTGCCGCTGGAGGAAACGACCGCCCCCGCCAGCCTGGCAGCCGCCATCACGCAGGACTTCATCGCCGGCCGCGAAGAGGAGATTGCCGCCGAGCCGACCTCCGGCCACGAGGTCGCCATGGCGGACGCGGCCCAGGAGGCCGAACCCGTCCCTGCCCCACCGGACGAGCCGCAGCCCGCAGCCGAGTCAGAGGCCGGGACGGACGCTGGAACCGAACTGACCGCTCCCCTGGACGACACGGGCGACCTGGTGGAAGCGCAGGCCGGGGCCGCGCCACCCGCCGAGGCCGAGCCTGCCGCCGAGCACGACGAGGAGGGCAGCAGCGGCCAGGGTGCCCGCCCGCCGGCCCGCTACATGCGCTCCTATAAGATCCAGGAGGTGATCCGCCGCCGGCAAATCCTACTGGTGCAGGTCGTCAAGGAGGAGCGCGGCTCCAAGGGCGCTGCGCTCACCACTTTCATCTCGCTGGCCGGGCGCTTCTCGGTGCTGATGCCCAACTCGCCGCGGGGCGGCGGCATCTCGCGCAAGATCACCTCCGCCGCCGACCGCCGCCGCCTCAAGGAGGTCACCACCGAGCTGAGGATTCCCCGCGGCATGGGGCTGATCGTGCGCACCGCCGGGGCCAACCGGCCGAAGGCGGAGATCACCCGGGACTGCGAGTACCTGCTGGAGCTGTGGGACAGCATCCGCGACACCACCATGGCCTCCGTCGCCCCGGCGCTGATCCACGAGGAGGCCAGCCTCATCAAGCGCGCCATCCGCGACAACTACTCCCGCGACGTGGAGGAGGTGGCGGTGGACGGCGAGGCCGGCTGGCGCGCGGCGCGGGACTTCATGCGCCTGCTGATGCCCGCCCATGCCCGCAAGGTGGTGCTGTGGAACGAGTCGCAGCCGCTGTTCGCCAAGCACGGGGTGGAAGCGCAGCTGGACGCCATGCTGCAGCCGAACGTGCAGCTGCGCTCCGGCGGCTACCTGGTGATCAACCAGACCGAGGCGCTGGTCGCCATCGACGTGAACTCCGGCCGCTCCACGCGGGAGCGCGGCATCGAGGAGACGGCGCTTAAGACCAACCTGGAGGCCGCCGACGAGGTGGCGCGCCAGCTGCGCCTGCGGGACCTGGCCGGGCTGATCGTGATCGACTTCATCGACATGGAAAGCCGGCGCAACAACGCCGCCGTCGAGAAGCGGCTCAAGGACGCGCTGCACGGCGACCGCGCCCGCATCCAGCTCGGCAGCATCAGCAGCTTCGGCCTGATGGAGCTGAGCCGGCAGCGGCTGCGCCCCTCGCTGGCCGAGACGAGCTTCACACCCTGCCCGCATTGCGGCGGCACCGGCCATATCCGCTCAACGGAGATGGCGGCCCTGGCCGTGCTGCGCGCGGTGGAGGAGGAAGGGGCCAAGCGCCGCTCCGCCGCCATCGTGGTGCACGTGGCCGGTGCGGTGGCGCTGTACGTGCTGAACCACAAGCGGGTGCGCCTGGCCGAGATCGAGGCGCGCTACGGCATGGAGGTGGCGTTCGCCGCCGATGAGAGCCTGCTGCCGCCCGACACCCGTATCGAGCGCGTGCGCGCCCAGTCCGCGGACGCGCCCGCCGCCCCCGCCTACATCCCGATCGCCGCCCCCGTGCCGGAGGAGGATGAGCTGGCGATGGAGGAGGCGGATACGGCGCCCGAGCCGGAAGACGAGGAGCCGGAGGCCGCCGCGGGCGAGGCGTCCGAGCAGGAGGGCAGCCAGCAGCCCAAGCGCCGCCGCCGCCGCCGGGGCGCGCCGCGCGAGGAGCGCGCGCCGGCTGCAGCTCCGGACGGCGAGGACCTGGCCAATGCCGAGCAGCCGGAGGTCGGCATCGCCGTGGAGCCTGCCCAGGCCGCCCAGCCCGAGCTGCCAGGCGAAGCCGCCCCGCTGGACGCTGCTGCCGAGGAGGAGGCGAAAGGCCGCCGCCGGGGCCGCCGCGGCGGCCGTCGCCGCCGTCGCGATCCGGCCAAGGACGGGGCGCCGGAGGCAGGGGAGGCTGCTGGCGAGGCGGACGCGCAGACCGCGTCCTTCGAGCAAGCCACGCCGGCCGAGCCGGCATACAGCCCCGCATACAGCTATAACGGCCCGACCCCGGCCAACCCGTTCGGTGGCCAGGAGTTCGACATCTTCGCCATCATGGACGAGCCGGACGCGCCCCCCCTCGCCCCGACCCCGGCCTCTCCCGAGCCGCCCCCCCCTGCCGTGCCGGAGCGCCCGGCGGCGGAAGCCGAGGCCGCCGAGGCGACGGTCCCCGCCACTGCGCAGGAACCGCAGGCGGAGCCGGAGCTGGCATTGGAGACAGCGCCGGTCCTGGCGCCCGAGGCAGGGCCGGCCCTGGTCGATGAGGAGCCACCCTTGCTCAACGGCCATGCCCCGCCGCAGGAGCCAGAGCCACCCAGCGCGGCCGAGCCGGTCAGCGCCCCCGTGCCGCCGCCCATCCTTGTGGGCGACGGCGAGCCAGGGGCGGAGAAGAAGCGCGGGTGGTGGCGGCGCTGACCCCGCAAGGCGGAGCGAACGCTGAACCAATCTCAAGCTTACTCGACAACTTGCTAGGGCAGTGTGTCTCGCAAGGTTAACGAGACGGTTCGGCGCTCTCCAGACTTCTCCAAGGTTAGAGTTGTCACTGTGCCGGGTGGCTGACGCAGCTTGCTCCAGATGTCGGAGCCTGCCAGGTCAGCGGCATTCGTACCGTCAACCGCGACCACCCTGCTGCCTTGCTCGATGCCCGCATTAATCGCTGGGCCACCTGGCGTGACCACGGTCGCGGTGAATGCATCCGGGGTTATCTTGCGTAGTTGCACGCCGGCACGGGGAAAAGGCGGCGGCTCGCTGCCATTCTGCCGTTCCAGCGTCATTGTGCTACGCTTATAGTCGAACGTCACTTTAAACAGACGCAAGATGCTCTCGCCGACGTTAGCTGCCTCGCTGCGCGACGAGAACGCACCCGCGCGGTCATAGGCAACTCGGGCGAGGACATGTATCAGGCGCACCGGCCCCAAGCCGAGTTCGTCCAGCCGCGCTTCCGTGCTAACCGCCTCGCCGCCTTGACCTGTCGAAACGAGGTCGATGCCGCCTTTAAAAGTTTTATCCAGCCCGGTCCTGCGTGCGAACCGACCTTGAATCACGGGGTCGCCGCTGTTTCCGGTATCGATTGCGATGATCCCTGGCAGGCCGTTCAGACTGCCGTCGATCAGCGGGCAATCATCCGCAAACTTGATCGGAACCGCTATTCCGGACTGAGGCGGCGCGAACTGCGCAAGCGGCGTCAACGTGACCATTTGGGCCGCATAGTCGAGCGCGACAGCAAAGCGCTCAAAGACTTCTAGCCCAAGGATACCTGCTACCTGCTCGCCATTTCCGCGTTCGCGAAAAATGTAGGGTTGGGGCGAGATGATGAACGGCGTGCCTGTGATCTCAGCCGTGCCGATCGCAAGCCGTTCAGTCCGGACGTATTGCTCTGTTGTTGAGCCGCTACCTGCGCCGTAGCCGTGACCGCCCCCGGTGCTAACAAGCCCAAGTTGAGAAGCTGCCTCAGGTGTCAGGATTGCATGGCCTCCAGTATCGAGAACAAATCGCATGGGCGGACCATCATTGACCGACGCCATGACCAGCAGCGTGTTGCCCTCCAAGATCAAAGGCGAAGTGCTGCTAGACTTGCCATCTGTGACGCGAGAGTCGTCAGGCATCTTCGGACGTTGAAGGACGTGATTGTCCAGCCTCGGAGTCACGGTCCAACGTTCGACGGTGAGAATGTCGGCATCGTCGGGATCGCCAACATCCACCGAGATAGCGGTCGGCAGGATCAACCCGGCAAACTGCTTATAGGCGCCATAACGGATGGTCTCGTGGAAGATTGCGAGGTCGAGTTCGGCGCGATCGATGAGATGCGACGTTTGGTCAATCCAGAGAACAAGCGTTCGCCCGCCTTTGGGCGTGACTGTCACCGTCCAGAAAAGCTTACTTCCCTCGCTGGCAGCGCCTAAGCCTGACCATGCCCCTCCGTCATCCACGTCAAGCCATCTGCGGGCATAAAGCCAAGCATGGCTTGCAAAAACCTGTTGCGCCTCATCGGCCTGCAATCCATGCACGCCGCCCGAGTAATCGCCTCCCCAGGGGCCGCCTGCGTCAATGCCGCTGGCTTCGGTCAAGACGCCAAGGTCGGCAAGTTCCTTGAACTGCTGCGAATATCGGTCGATCAGGCCAGTCGATTTGCCCACAAGGCCTGAAGCGCGAAGGGATGCCTCCCACTGCAAGGCTTCGACTCTGTCCCAGAGGGCGCCCCCAGCGGCGGTTCGCATGGCGGCCTTGAGAGTGTCGATCTCGTCCGCTTGAACTGGGCTAGCACCGAGCAAAGAAATTAGCAGACAACACACCGCGCAGGCCCATGAGCTTCTAGTCCGTTGCAGCACGCCAAGTTTGCCCTGCATCATCACTTTCACCGATTGCAAGCGGCTCTGCCTTCTACAGCGTCACCCGAACCGCCGCAGCCGCTCCACCGCCTCCGCCATGTCCGCCTCCGGGCCGCAATAGCTGAAGCGCACCGTCCGGTGGCCGTGCGCCGCGTCGAAATCCACTCCCGCCGCCGCCGCCACGCCGGCCTCTGCCAGCATGCACGCGCAGAACCCGGCGCTGTCGGCCGTGCGCTCCGACACGTCGGCATACAGGTAGAACGCCCCCTCCGCCGGAGATAGCCGCGCGAACCCGGCGCCGGGCAGCGACGCCAGCAGCACGTCCCGCGAGCGGCGGTAGCGCGCGACGTTGGCGGCCAATTCGCCGTGGCAGTCGAACGCCGCCTCCGCCGCCACCTGGGCGATGTGCGGGGCGGAGATGAACAGGTTCTGCGCCAGGCACTCCACCGGGCGCACCAAATCCTCCGGCAGCACCGTCCAGCCGACGCGCCAGCCGGTCATGGAGAAGTACTTGGAGAAGCTGTTGACCACCACGGCGCTCGGGCTGAACGCGGCGGCGGTGGCGGGGGCCGCGCCGTATTGCAGGCCGTGGTAGATCTCGTCGCTGATCAGCCGCACCCCGTTCGCGTGGCACCACTCGGCGATGGCGCGCAGCTCGTCCGGGTGCAGCATGGTGCCCGCCGGGTTGCAGGGGGACGCCACGATCAGCCCCTCCGGCCGCGGGTCCAGCCGCTCCAGCGCCGCCAGCGTGGGCTGGTAGCGCGTCTCGATCCCCGTTTCGAGGATGACCGGCGTCAGGCCGAGGGCGGCGGCGATGTTGCGATAGGGCGGATAATACGGGGCAGCCATCGCCACCCGGTCGCCCGGGTCGAACGCGGCCAGGAACACCAGCGGGAACGCCGCGGAGGCCCCCATGGTGACGGCGATGCGTGTCGGGTCCGCGGCATGGCCGTACCAGGCTTGGCCATGCTGCGCGATGCGCCCGCGCAGCGACGGCCGGCCGAACGCCTCGGTGTAGCCGAGCGCGGCACCGCTGCCCAAGGCCCGGCGCGCTGCCTCCACCGCGGCGGCCGGGGCGCCGGTGCCGGGCTGCCCCACCTCCATGCGGATGATGTGCGGCGCGCCGGGAGGCAGCGCCGCCTGCCGAGCGTTGGCCGCGGCGATGACGTCCATGACGCGGAACGGCGGCACCGCCGCGTTGCGGCCCACCTTCAGCATCGGTGGCTAGTTGCTGCCCATCGCGAGCCCGCTGCCGCGGCTGTCCACCGCCCAGCCGCAGCTTGCCTCGTTGCCCGGCAGGTAGCGGCTGCACGCGATGGCCACTTCCCGCCCGGGTGCCGGCACCGGCGCCGGGATCGGCTCGCCGCTGCGCAGCGCGTTGGACAGGCCAGCCGCCACGGCCAGCGGCGCGCCCTCCTGTCCGCTGCCGCCCACGGCCGCGCGGAAGGCGCGCAGGTTCGGGTTCCAGGCGATGCCGGCCGCCAGCAGCGGCGGGGTGCTGGCGACGGGAGAGGCGGCCAGCACGATCCCGGTACCCGCGGCGATGCGCCCGGTGCCGAACAGGTTGTCCATGGTCAGGGCGCACACCACGGCGTTGCCGTCGCGGTCCAGGGTGGCGAAGCTGGTGGAGGCCGGCAGGCTGGGCAGCGCGCCGCCGCCGCTGGGCGGGCTGGCCAGCAGCGCCGGGACCTTCACGCCGCCGGCCCGCCAGCGCGCCGCCACGGCCAGGGCGCGGGCCTGGGCACCCGCCAGGTCCGATGGCGCGTTCCCCAGCACCTGGAATGCCGCCGCCGCCGCCAGCCCGCCATCAGCCGGCGGCGGCAGGAAGGCGATGCGGTCGTTGCCGGCCTGGATGAAAATGGGCGCATCGAGGTGCGGCAGGGCGGCCCGGAGGTTGGGCGGCGCGAGCCCGCCGCCCGCCGCGTTCGAGGCCAGCACGAAAGTCTGGGCGAGCGCACCCTGGTACAGGTCGCCCACCCCGGCGACCCGCAGCTGCGCCAGGGTGCCGCCCAAATCCCCCTGGACCAGCGTGGCGCCTTCCGCCAGCGGCGCGCCCTTGGGCGCGAACACCGCACGCGCCGCCGGGTCGGCCAGCAGCGGGCCGGACACCAGCTGCAAGTCCCGCTCGAACGCGCGCGAGACGGGGGTGCCGAAGCGGGCGAGCTGCTCCGCCGGGGCGATCAGCGTCTCAAACGGGCGGCGGCCGTAGCGGGCGTGCAGCGCGAACAGGCCGCGGGCCAGCATGGGCACCGCGGCGGGGCGGTCGGTGCGGCCGCCAACGGTGGTCGGCGCCACGGGGGTGAACACGATCGCCTCCGGCACGCCCTCGCCCGCGCCGGTGCGCGCCGGGCTGTAGGCCAGGCACGCCCCGCCGGCGCCGAGGCTGGCCCGGGAGGGATAGGTGACCGCCAGGGTGAGGCCGACCGCGACCGCAGCGTCGGCCGCGTTGCCGCCCAGCGCTAGCACCTCGCGCCCGGCCACGGCCGCGGTCGGCTCGTCGGACGCGACCCCGCCGATGAAGCCGGTGATCCGGTGCGGCGCCGAGCTGTCCGAGTCGTCGCCGAGGAACACCTCCTTGACGTCGGCGATGGTGCTGCAAGCGGCCAGGACCATGCACAAGGCGGGTGCCGCGAGCCTCCGAATCGTGCCAGGCATCGCGGTGTCGGACCCTCCGCAGACCAGGTGCGGCCTTGCTGAGCGTGCCATAACCGGCTTCTCCGCCACCGGCAACCGCGCGGGGGGCGGGACGAGGCGGCGGGACGCCGCCACGCGACGAAGCGGCGGGACGCCGCTATGCTCAGCCCCCGACGACGCTTGGGAGAGGACCCCGGATGATCACACGCCGCGCGATGCTCGGCTCGGCCGCCGCCAGCCCGCTGCTCTGGAACGCGGCCCGGTCGGCCCAACCGGACGAGGCGGTGATGGCGATGCAAATCGGCGACGCCACGAGCCTCGACCCGGGCGAGACCTTCGAGGCGTCCGGCATCGAGATCGGCGCGAACTGCTACGAGCGGCTGCTCGACCCCGACCCGGCGGACCCGGGCGCCGTGGTGGCCAGGCTCGCCAGCCATTGGGAGGTGGCGGGCGACGGGCTGACCTACACCTTCTTCCTGCGCGGCAGCCACAGCTTCGAGTCCGGCGCCCTCGTGACGGCGGAGGACGCGGCGTGGTCCCTGCAGCGCGCCGTCACCCTGGGCAAGGCGCCCGCCTTTATCCTGGCCCAGCTTGGCTTCACCCAGGAGAACGCCGGCGCCCGCATCAAGGCGATCGACGGCCAAACCCTGGTGCTGCAAGTGGCGGAGGCATGGGCGCCGCCCTTCGTGCTGTCCTGCCTGTCGGCCAACGTGGCCGGGGTCATCGAGAAAGCGGCGGCGCTGGGCCACGCGGCGGAGGGTGACCTGGGCAATGCCTGGCTGCGGGGGGCAACCGCCGGGTCGGGAGCGTGGGCGGTGGAGTCCTGGACCCCGGGCGAGACCGTGGTGCTGGCCGCAGGCCCTGGCGCGGGGGCCAGGCTGAAGCGCCTGGTGATCCGCCACGTGGCCGACCCGGCGGCCCAGCTGCGGATGCTGCAGGCGGGCAGCGCCGACATCGCCCGCAACCTCGACGCCGCCCAGCTCAGCACCGTGCGGGACGCGCCGGGCTTCGTCGTGCAGTCCCAGGACCTCGCCGTGCTGAGCTACATCGCGCTGAACCAGGGGATGGCGGAACTGGCGCACCCGGCGGTGGCGCAAGCGGTGAAGTGGGCGATCGACTACGGCGCGATCGAGCGGCGCGTCACCCCCGGCACCTTCCTGACCCACCAGGCCCTGCTGCCGCGGGGCTTCCCCGGCGCCCTGGACGAGACGCCGTTCCACCAGGACCTGGACAAGGCGAAGGGGCTGATGCGGCAGGCCGGGCTGGAGGCCGGGTTCTCCGTCACGCTGGACCACCCGTCCGCCGCGCCCTTCGCCGAGTTGGCGCAGGCCGTGGCGACGGACTTGGCGGCCATCGGCATCACCGTGGCGCTCGCGCCGGCCGAGCTACGCGAGGTCGTCGGCAAGACCCGCGCCCGCCGGCACCAAATGGCGCTGCTGCGCTGGAGCAGCGACACGCTGGACCCGCAATGCAACGCGCAGGCGTTCTGCGAGAACCCGGACAATCGCGACGACTCGGCGCTGCGCACCCTCGCCTGGCGCTCCCGCTGGGTGGACGAGGCGCTGACCGGCCAGGCGGAGGCCGCCTGGCGCGAAACGGACGACGACCGGCGCACCGCCGCTTACCGGCGGTTGCAGCGGGAATTCCGCCAGCGCGCGCCGTTCGTGATCCTGCAGCAGCAGGTGAGCACGGCCGTGATGCGTCCCGGCGTGAGCGGCATCGCCCTCGGCGCCCTGCCGGACGGCACGCGCTACGCGGACCTGGCCAAGGCGTGAGGCATCATCCGCTTACTCGTTAATTATGAGTGACTTGCAACCCACCCCGTTTGATTCGAGTGCAATGCGTCATGTTGTTGATGCGGAATGCTGCGTCCGTGCGCTAGACTTTCATCTTGCCGCTGGTGAAGGTGAACGGTGCGGTGGCGGAGACCGCCCTGCAAGACCGGAGATGGCCGGAACCGGACGCAATCGCTGCTGATGCGCGGCACGTAGCCTGGGAGATTCCACATGCCAGATGACGTTTTCTCACTGCACGCCACCCTGCGCGACCGGACGCGCGAAGTGGAGATGAGCCTGTCGGCCTATCTCGACGCCTGCCGTGACGATCCTGACTGCTACGCCAGCCCCGCCGAGCGCATGCTGCGCGCCATCGGCGAGCCCGAGATCATCGACACTTCGCGCGACCCGCGGCTGAGCCGGCTGTTCCTCAACCGCACCATCCGCGTCTATCCCGCCTTCTCCGAGTTCCACGGCATGGAGGACACGATCGAGCGGATCGTGGGCTTCTTCCGCCACGCCGCCCAGGGCCTGGAGGAGCGCAAGCAGGTGCTCTACCTGCTCGGCCCGGTCGGCGGCGGCAAGTCCTCGCTCGGCGAGCGGCTCAAGGCGCTGATGGAGCGCGAGCCGATCTACGTGCTCAAGGCCGGCGACCAGCTCAGCCCGGTGTTCGAGAGCCCGCTCGGCCTGTTCGACCCCGACACCATGGCGGACGCGCTCAAGGACAAGTACGGCATCCCGCGCCGGGTGCTCACCGGCATCGCCAGCCCCTGGGCGCTGAAGCGGCTGGACGAGTGGGGCGGCGACATCGAGCGGTTCCGCGTGGTGAAGCTGTACCCGTCGCGCCGCAAGCAGGTCGCCGTCGCCAAGACCGAACCCGGCGACGACAACAACCAGGACATCTCCGCCCTAGTCGGCAAGGTCGATATCCGCAAGCTCGAGATGTACAGCCAGAACGACCCGGACGCCTACGGCTTCTCCGGCGGGCTGAACCGCGCCAACCAGGGCCTGCTCGAGTTCGTCGAGATGTTCAAGGCGCCGATCAAGATGCTGCACCCGCTGCTGACCGCGACGCAGGAAGGCAACTACCTGGGCACCGAGAACATCGGCGCCATCCCGTTCCAGGGCATCCTGCTCGCCCACTCCAACGAGGCGGAGTGGCAGAGCTTCCGCAACAACCGCACCAACGAGGCCTTCCTAGACCGCGTGAGCGTGGTCAAGGTGCCGTACTGCCTGCGGGTGACGGAGGAAGGCCGCATCTACGAGAAGCTGATCAGCGGCTCCGCCCTGGTCGAGGCGCCCTGCGCGCCGCACACGTTGGAGATGCTGGCCCGCTTCGCGGTGCTGTCCCGCCTCAAGCCGCACGCCAACTCGCGGCCGTTCGCCAAGATGCGGGTGTACGACGGCGAGAATATCCGCGAGACGGACCCCAAGGTGAAGACGATGCAGGAGTATCGCGACACCGCCGGGGTCGACGAGGGAATGGACGGCATCTCCACCCGCTTCGCCTACAAGGTGCTGTCCGCCACGTTCAACCACTCCTCCAACGAGGTCGCGGCCGACCCGGTGCACCTGATGTACGTGCTGGAGCAGGCGATCCGGCGCGAGCAGTTCCCCCCCGAGACGGAGCAGGGCTACCTTGCCACCATCAAGAGCGAGCTGGCCTCCCGCTACGCCGAGTTCATCGGCAACGAGATTCAGAAGGCGTACCTGGAAAGCTACGGCGACTACGGCCAGAACCTGTTCGACCGCTACCTGGACTACGCCGACGCCTGGATCGAGGACCAGGACTTCAAGGACCCGGACACCGGCCAGATGCTGAACCGCGAGCTGCTGAACGCCGAGCTGACCAAGATCGAGAAGCCGGCCGGCATCGCCAACCCCAAGGATTTCCGCAACGAGGTGGTGAAGTTCGCCCTGCGCACCCGCGCCACCAACAGCGGCCGCAACCCGTCCTGGACCAGCTACGAGAAAATCCGCGAGGTGATCGAGAAGCGGATGTTCAGCCAGGTGGAAGACCTGCTGCCGGTAATCAGCTTCGGCTCCAAGAAGGACAACGACACGGAGAAGAAGCACGACGAGTTCGTCAACCGCATGGTCTCGCGCGGCTACACCGAGCGCCAGGTGCGCCGGCTGGTCGAGTGGTACATGCGCGTCAAGCAGTCGGCCTGAGCCGCGTTGGACATCCTGGACCGGCGGCCGAACCCGAGCGGCAAGAACCTGGAGAACCGCCAGCGCGTGCTGGTCCGCGCCCGCGCCGCCGTGGCGCGGGCCACCCGCTCCGCCATCGACAGCGGCACGTTGCGGGAGGTGGGGCGGGACCAGGCAGTGACCATCCCCGCCGACTCGCTGCACGAGCCGAGCTTCCACACCGTGTTCACCAGCGGCCAGCGCCAGGTGGTGCTGAGCGGCAACAAGGAGTTCTCCACCGGCGACCGGCTGGAGCGGCCGCGCGGCGGGGGTGGCGGCGGGGGCGGCGGCGACGGCCAGGGCGGCGACGGCCAGGGCGAGGACGGCTTCCGCTTCGTGCTGACCCGCAACGAGTTCCTGGACCTGTTCTTCGAGGATCTGGAGTTGCCCGACTTGGTGAAGAGCCAGATCGTCGCCACCGAAACCACGGCGCCGATGCGCGCCGGCATCAGCCTGGACGGCTCCCCCTCGCAGATCGACATGTCCCGCTCCATGCGCCAGTCCATGGCCCGGCGCATCGGCCTGCGCCGTCCCAAGACCGAGGAGGTCACGGCGCTGGAGGCCGAGATCGCCGCCTTGGAGCGCAGCGGCGACTCGGCGGACCGCCTGCCCGCGCTGCGCGCCGAACTGGAGTTCGCGCTGCGCCGCCTGGCCCGGGTGCCGTGGATGGACCCGGTGGACATGCGCTACCGCCGCTTCACCCAGGCGCCCAAGCCCTCCGCCCGCGCCGTCATGTTCTGCCTGATGGACGTGTCCGGCTCCATGTCGGAGCCGATGAAGGACCTGGCCAAGCGCTTCTTCCTGCTGCTGCACGTCTTCCTGGAGCGGCGCTACAAGCGGGTCGAGCTGGTGTTCATCCGCCACACCGAAACCGCCGAGGAGGTGGACGAGCAGACCTTCTTCACCGACCCACGCACCGGCGGCACCGTCGTCTCCACCGCGCTCGCCGAGTTCGCCCGCATCCAGCGCGAGCGCTACCCGCACGACAGCTGGAACATCTACGCCGCCCAAGCCTCCGACGGCGACAACTCGGGCGGCGACACCAGCCGCGCCGTGGCTATGCTGGAGAACGACCTGCTGCCGCTGGTGCAGCACTTCGCCTACATCGAGGTGTCGCAATCCGGCGCGCGCATCCGCGGCGAGACCGATTTGTGGCGCGGCTACGCCCCGCTGTCCGGCCGGGAGCCGAAGCTGGCGATGCGCCGGGTCTCGGAGGCGAAGGACATCTTCCCGGTGTTCCGCGACCTGTTCGGGCGCAAGGCGGCGGCGGCATGAGCGAGCTGATCTACTCCGGCACCGACTGGAACTTCCCCATCCTGCGCCGCAGCTACGACGCCATCGAGCGCATCGCCTGCGAGGAATTGGGGCTGGACTGCTACCCCAACCGCATCGAGGTCATCACCTCCGAGCAGATGCTGGACGTGTACACCGCGCACGGCATGCCGCTGACCTACCGGCACTGGTCGTACGGCAAGCGCTTCCTGCAGCACGAGAGCAGCTATCGCCGGGGCTACAGCAACCTGGCTTACGAGGTGGTGATCAACTCCAGCCCGTGCATCAGCTACCTGATGGAGGCCAACTCGGCCACCATGCAGGCGCTGGTGATCGCGCACGCGGCGTTCGGCCACAACCACTTCTTCCGCAACAACCACCTGTTCCGCCAGTGGACGGAGGCGTCGGCCATCCTCGACTACCTGGAGTTCGCCCGCAGCTACGTGTCCGGCTGCGAGGACCGCTACGGCGTGGCGGCGGTGGAGCGGGTGCTGGACGCCGCCCACACCCTGTCGCGCCACGGCGTGCACAAGCACGGCGGCGCCCGCCCGCTCAACCTCAAGACCGACCAGAAGCGCGAGCGCGAGCGGCGCGAGTACGACGAGAAGGTGTTCGACGACCTGTGGCGCACCGTGCCGGTCGGCAAGGCCACCACGGAGGCCGACCCGGTGGGCGAGCGCCGCCGCAAGCTCGGGCTGCCCGAGGAGAACCTGCTCTACTTCATCGAGAAGACCTCGCCCAAGCTGCAGTTCTGGGAGCGCGAGATCATCCGCATCGTGCGGCTGATCGCGCAGTATTTCTACCCGCAGCCGCAGGCCAAGCTGATGAACGAGGGCTGCGCCACCTGGGTGCACCAGCGCATCATGCGCCGCCTGCACGAGACGGGGCAGATCGACGACGCGGCGTTCCTGGAGGTGCTGCACTCCACCAGCAGCGTCATCATGCAGCCGGGCTTCGAGTACGGCCCCGGCTTCAACCCGTACGCGCTCGGCTACGCCATGATGACCGACATCGAGCGCATGTGCACCGAGCCGACGGTGGAGGACCGCGCCTGGTTCCCCGACGTCGCCGGCAACGGCGACCCGCTCGGCACGCTGCGCCACGCCTGGGCCAACTTCCGCGACGAGAGCTTCGTGCTGCAGTTCCTCTCGCCTGCCGTGATGCGCCAGTTCCGCATGTTCCGCCTGCTGGACGACACGTCCGACCCCACCCTGCTAGTCGATGCCATCCACGACGACGCCGGCTACCGCGCCATCCGCCGCACCCTCGCCCGCAGCTACGACCCGGCGGAGGGCGACCCGGACGTGCAGGTGGTGGACGTGGACCTGGCCGGGGACCGCCGCCTGATGCTGCAGCACCGCACCCGCCCGGGCCAGTTGCTGGCCCAGCGCGATGCGGAGCTGACGCTGCGCTACGTGGCGGCCCTGTGGGGGTATGAGGTGAAGTTGCAGGAGGTGGATTCGGAGACGGAAGCGGTGCTGGCGACGCACTCGGCGGGGCCGCCGACCGGGCCCTGAGAACTTGACAGTATCTCAGATCAACTGAAATCGAACGTGGCCAGAGTACAAACGTATATGGCAATCTTCAACGTGTCAGTTTGTGTCGGTTAAATGATACAAAATACGACGATAACCATATCTGACATTTTGATCATAGTAGCTACTTTTACGGGCCCTATAGTCGCTGTGCAAACTCAAAAATGGATCGAGCGTTATAAAGAGGTGCGCAATCAGAAGCTAGCAATCTTTTCAACTCTGATGACTACCCGTCGCACTCGCGTTACCCCCGACCATGTGCGCGCGCTTAATACAATTGACCTAGTTTTTCAAAAAGATAAAACAGTAATTGACTGTTGGCGCAACTATCTTGATGCCCTCTCTTCTGTAAACTAAGTAACCGAAGAGAAATTTTTTGATTTACTCTATCAGATGAATATAAGCCTAGGGTTTTCCTTCGACAAGTCAATGCTGAGGCGTGTGGCTTATCTGCCTCAAAGCCACGTTGATGCTGAGGCTACTCAAGCCGATGTTCAAAGAAATTTAGACCTAGTGCTCAAGGGTCAGCAAGAGATACAAAAGGGTATTCTTGAATATATACAAGGTGATAAGGTTCTAAAAGTAAATCTAAACACGTAAGTTTTTGTGTCTTGAAGCTGTTAACTTATTCCAAAGCTGCTGTGTGTAGAATTTTAACCGTTCATTCTACCAGAACCAAGTGGCTGTCTGCTGTGAACACAAACTACAATCCTGATACCTGAGCTTGAGGTAGTCCGCCAACGGTGCAGATCAGGTCCGAGCCTGGCTGTAAAGTGCTGGAATTTCTTCTTACTTGTAACCCCGCCCCTCCAGCGCTAGGTCCAAAGCCGCAGAAAGGCGAAACACGATGGGCTACAAGGTTGCAGTCGCCGGAGCCACCGGGGCGGTCGGGCGTGAAATCCTCAAGACGCTGGCGGAGCGGGACTTCCCCGTGTCGGACATCGCCGCCCTTGCCTCCGGCAAGTCGGTCGGCCAGGAGGTCTCGTTCGGCGACAAGCGCGTGCTCAAGGTGCAGGCGCTCGACCGGTTCGACTTCACCGGCTGGGACATCGGCTTGTTCAGCCCCGGGGCCGCCGTGTCCGCCATCCACGCGCCGCGCGCGGCGGAGGCCGGGTGCATCGTGATCGACAACACCAGCCAGTTCCGCATGGAGCCGGACGTGCCGCTGGTGGTGCCGGAGGTCAACCCGGAGGCGCTGGGCCGCATCCGCCGCGGCATCATCGCCAACCCGAACTGCTCCACCATCCAGCTCGTGGTGGCGCTGAAGCCGTTGCACGACAAGTTCCGCGTCCGCCGGGTGATCGTGGCCACCTACCAGTCCGTGTCCGGCGCCGGCAAGAACGGCATGGACGAGCTGTGGACGCAGAGCCGCGGCACCTTCGTCAACGATGCGCCGACCGCGCAGGAGTTCACCAAGCCGATCGCCTTCAACGTCATCCCCCACATCGACCGCTTCATGGATGACGGCTCGACCAAGGAGGAGTGGAAGATGATGGTCGAGACCCGCAAGATTCTCGACCCGGACATCAAGCTGCACGCCACCTGCGTGCGGGTGCCGGTGTTCGTCGGCCATGCGGAGGCGGTGAACGTCGAGTTCGAGCTGCCCGCCACCCCGGCGGAGGCGCGCGCCGTGCTGCGCAACGCGCCCGGCATCATCGTCATGGACACCCGCGACGACGGCGGCTACGCGACCCCGATCGACTGCGCCGGGGATGACGACGTGTACATCAGCCGCATCCGGCGGGACCCGACGGTGCAGCACGGCCTGTCGTTCTGGTGCGTGTCGGACAATTTGCGCAAGGGCGCCGCGCTGAACGCGGTGCAGATCGCCGAGACGCTGGTGGCGCGGGGGCTGCTCGCCAAGGCCGCCTGAGCCTGCCCTGGCGGCGCCCCGCCGGGCAGCGCCGTTCACCGTGCAAGCCGCCTGATATCAATCTGCTACCATATTGCGCGCGCGTTGACCCTCCCCACCTCCAGCTATAGGATTTGTGCATTGCCGCACGGAAATTAGCCGCTGTTTCGAGGTGACGGATGAACGACGCGCGTGACGCCTTGCTGGTCGGCCGCCGCACGGATGGCAGCACGGTCAGCCGCCCGATGTCCCCGCATTTGCAGGTGTATCGACCGCAGCTCACCTCCGTGCTGTCCGCCCTGAACCGGATCACCGGCGTCGGCAGCTCCATCGGCGTGCTGCTGATGGTGTGGTGGCTGGTGGCGTCCGCCGGGTCACCCGGCGCGTATGGCGCCATGCAGACGGTGATGGGTTCCTGGATCGGGCTGTTCCTGCTGTTCTGCTGGACGGCGGCGCTGATGTACCACTTCTTCGCCGGCCTGCGTCACCTGGCCTGGGACGCCGGCTACGGCTTCGACCTGCCGCAGGTCTATGCCAGCGGCTGGGCGACGGTGGCGGCGACGGGCCTCAGCACCGTGGCGATCTGGGTGGCCGTGCTCGTGGTGTGGCGCTGATGCTGGGCGCCAAGTCGTCCAGCGGCGCGCCCATCCAAGGCGTCGCCGGCCCGAAGGTGGAGGTGATGCGCTCCGAGCTGGGCCGCGCCCGCGGCTTGGGCGCGGCGGGCGGCTGGCTGCACCACTGGAAGGTGGAGCGCCTCACCGCCATCGCCCTCGTGCCGCTGACCCTCTGGTTCATCTACGCGGTGCTGCACCTCCTGGGCGCTCCGCAGCAGGCCGTGCACCGTTTCGCGGCGAACCCGGTCAACACCGTTTTGCTGCTCGCGATGGTGGCGATGACGTTCCACCATACCCAACTAGGGCTGCAGGTCGTGATGGAAGACTACATCCACGATCCGAAGACCAAGCGGGTGTCCCTGTTGCTGAACCAGGGCGCCGCCCTGTTCCTGGGGCTGCTCTGCGCGGTCTCCATCCTACGGATGGCTTTCACGGCTTGATCTCTCAACCGGACGCATTGATCCCATGAACGCGATCTCCAAGCCTTCCCGCGGCGCCTACCAAGTCGTGGACCACACCTATGACGTGGTGGTGGTCGGTGCCGGCGGCGCCGGGTTGCGCGCCACCCTCGGCATGGGCGCCGCCGGGCTCAAGACCGCCTGCATCAGCAAGGTGTTCCCCACCCGCTCGCACACGGTGGCGGCGCAGGGCGGCATCGGCGCAGCGTTGGGCAACATGGGCGAGGATGATTGGCGCTGGCACATGTACGACACCGTGAAGGGGTCGGACTGGCTCGGCGACCAGGACAGCATCGAATACATGTGCCGCGAGGCGGTGCCGGCGATCTACGAGCTGGAGCATTTCGGCGTGCCGTTCTCCCGCACGGAGGATGGCCGCATCTACCAGCGCCCGTTCGGCGGCCACATGCAGGAATACGGCAAGACCCCGGCCAACCGCGCCTGCGCCGCGGCCGACCGCACCGGGCACGCCATCCTGCACACGCTGTATCAGCAATCGCTGAAGCATGAGGTCGAGTTCTTCGTCGAGTACTTCGCGCTGGATCTCATCATGGACGAGGAAGGCGCCTGCCGGGGCGTCACCGCCTGGTGCCTGGAGGATGGCAGCATCCACCGCTTCCGCGCCCAGACCACCGTGCTCGCCACGGGGGGCTACGGCCGCGCCTACCTGTCCTGCACCTCCGCCCACACCTGCACCGGCGATGGCGGCGGCATGGTGATCCGCGCCGGGCTGCCGGTGCAGGACATGGAGTTCGTGCAGTTCCACCCGACCGGCATCTTCCCGGCCGGCTGCCTCATCACCGAGGGCGTGCGCGGCGAGGGCGGCTACCTCACCAACGGCAACGGCGAGCGCTTCATGGAGCGCTACGCCCCCACCGCCAAGGACCTGGCCAGCCGCGACGTGGTGAGCCGCTCCATGACCATCGAGATCAACGAGGGCCGCGGCGTGGGGCCGAACAAGGACCACATCAACCTGCACATCGAGCACCTCGGCGCCGAGCTGCTGAACGAGCGGCTGCCGGGCATCTCCGAGACCGCCAAGGTGTTCGCCGGCGTGGACGTGACCAAGGACCCGATTCCCGTGTTGCCGACCGTGCACTACAACATGGGCGGCATTCCCACGAACTACCGCACCGAGGTGCTGCGCCCCACCGCGTCCGACCCGGATGCCGTGGTGCCCGGCCTGATGGCGGTGGGCGAGGCGGCCTGCGTGTCCGTGCACGGCGCCAACCGCCTGGGCACCAACTCGCTGCTTGACCTGGTGGTGTTCGGCCGCGCTGCCGCCCACCGCGCCGCGGAAATCCTCAAGCCCGGCGGCTCGCAGGCGCCGCTGCCGGCCGGCGCCGGCGAGTCCGGGCTGGACCGGCTGGACCGCAAGCGCCACAGCCGGGGCGACGCCCGCGTCGGCCAGTTGCGCGAGCAGATGCAGCGCGCCATGCAGGCCCACGCCGCCGTGTTCCGCACCGACGAGAGCCTGAAGCAGGGCGTCGCCAAGATGAAGGCGATCTGGAACGGCCAGGAGCATGTCGGCGTCACCGACCGGTCGATGATCTGGAACAGTGAATTGGCCGAGGCGCTGGAGATGGACAACCTGGTCGCCAACGCGATGACCACCATGGTCAGCGCCGAGGCCCGGCACGAGAGCCGCGGTGCACACGCGCATGACGACTATCCGGACCGCCACGACGAGGAATGGATGAAGCACACGGTGGCGCACCTGGATGAGGCCGGCGACGTGGCGTTGTCCTACCGCCCGGTGCGGATGCAGACGCTGACCAACGAGGTCAGCGTGTTCCCGCCGAAGAAGCGCGTTTACTAGAGGTTTTCACCGTCATGGCCGGGTTCAACCGGCCATGACGATCTCACGCCGGCCTCGAATGGCCGGGTGCCAGAGGTTTCTGCATGGTTGAGTTCGCCCTTCCCAAGAACAGCAAGATCACCCCCGGCCGCACCTGGGCCGCCGCACCCGGCGCCAAGCGGGTGCGCGAGTTCAAGATCTATCGCTGGAACCCCGATGACGGGGAGAACCCGCGCCTGGACACCTACCAGGTCGATCTGGACCGCATCGGCCCGATGGTGCTGGACGCGCTGATCCACATCAAGAACGACATCGACCCTACCCTCACCTTCCGCCGCTCCTGCCGCGAGGGTATCTGCGGCTCCTGCTCGATGAACATCGACGGCAGCAACACGCTCGCCTGCCTCAAGCCGGTCGAGGACGTGCGCGGCGCGGTGAAGATCTACCCGCTGCCGCACATGGCCGTGGTGAAGGACCTGGTGCCGGACCTGACTATGGCGTACGCCCAGCTCCGCTCCGTCGAGCCGTGGCTGAAGTCCGACACCCCGCCGCCGCCGGACGGCGAGCGTCGGCAGAGCGTGCAGGAGCGCCACAAGCTGGATGGCATGTGGGAGTGCATCCTGTGCTTCTGCTGCACCACCTCCTGCCCGTCCTACTGGTGGAACGGCGACCGCTATCTCGGCCCGGCGACCCTGCTGGCCGCCTATCGCTGGATCGCCGACAGCCGGGACGAGTACACCGGGCAGCGGCTGGACGCGTTGCAGGACCCGTTCAAGCTGTATGCCTGCCGCACCATCATGAACTGCACCAAGTCCTGCCCCAAGGGCCTGAATCCGGCCAAGGCGATCGGCGAGATCAAGCAACTCCTGCTGGAGCGCGCCGGCTAGCAGGCTCCCCTACTGTAACCAGGTGTCCAGAGGACCTCGTCCTCTGGTGGGGTTTGGGGCGAAGCCCCAACCTGCTAAACCAGCCCCATGGCATTCTCCGGAGACGTCACGACCGCCAGGCGGCGCGCCGCCGCCTGGCAAGACTCGTTGCTGGCCGACCATGCCATCTTCCGCCTAGCGTGGGACAACTTGGCCGAGGTGGTGCCAGGCAAGCTCTACCGCTCCAACCATCCCACCCCCGCCCGCCTGGCCGCCGCCAAGCGCCGCTACGGCCTGCGCACCCTCGTCAACCTGCGCGGCCATCGCCAATGCGGCTCGGACGCGCTGTCCCGCCAGGCGGCCGCCGAGCTCGGCCTGCACCACATCGATATGGCGTTCGAGAGCCGCGGCGCGCCGCACCGCGACCGCATCCTGCGGTTTGCCGCGCTCTACCGCACCCTGGACGCCCCGGCGCTGATGCACTGCAAATCCGGCGCCGACCGGGCGGGGCTCGCCGCCGGGCTGGCGCTGTTGCTGGAGGGCGGCCGCAGCCAGGACGCGCTGGCCCAGCTCTCCTGGCGGTTCGGCCATTGGAGCCGCTCCCGCACCGGCATCCTGGACGCCTTCTTCGTGCGTTACGCCGCGGAGGCGGAGGGCCGGGTGCCATTCCTGCATTGGGTCGAGCACGAATACGACGAGGCGGCGCTGCGGCGAGACTTCGTGGCCGGCGGCCTCGCCAGCTTCTTGGTGGACCACGTGCTGGTCCGCGAGTGAGGCGCGGGCCTGGCCGGCGCCGGTGCCGAAAATAAGCGCACAGACCAGTCTGTCCGCTTGCCGAACAGGCAGCCGGGACCCGGCGAGCCCGCGCAACGATTGGCATAAGCCTTGCTGAGCCGGCCCCATTGCTTGTTGCGCAAACCATTCCAGGAGTTCCGTCCGTGTCCCGTGCGCCGTTCCCCGCCCACCCGCCGGGCTGCCGTTGCGGCGGCACCGCGCTGGCCTGCGACGCCACCTCGGCCGAGAGCATCGCCACCTCCGCCATCCGTGCCGCGGCCGAGCGGGCGGCGTTCGGCGGGGAGGCCGGCCGCCGCCGAGTGCTCAAGGCGCTGGGGGCGGCGACGCTGGCGGCGGCCATGGACCGGGCGTTCCCCATCCTGCGCGCGCAGGAGGCGTGGGCCGAGGGGGCCGGCGGCGCGCCGGAGAAGAAGGACCTCAAGCTCGGCTTCATCGCCATCACCTGCGCCACCCCGATCATCCTGGCGGCGCCCATGGGATTCTACGCCAAGCAGGGCCTGAACGTGGACGTGGTGCGGACCGCCGGGTGGGCCGTGGTGCGAGACAAGGCGCTGAACGGCGAGTACGACGCGGCCCACATGCTCAGCCCGATGCCGATCGCCCTCACCATGGGCGTGGGCGCGCAGGCGACGCCGTTCGCGGTGCCGGCGATCGAGAACGTCAACGGCCAGGCGATCACCCTGGCGATGAAGCACAAGGACAACCGCGACCCGGCGAAATGGCGCGGGATGAAGTTCGGCATCCCGTTCGACTACTCGATGCACAACTACCTGCTGCGCTACTACCTGGCCGAGGCCGGGCTCGACCCGGACCAGGACGTGCAGCTGCGCGTCATCCCGCCGCCCGAGATGGTGGCCAACCTGCGCGCGGAGAACATCGACGGCTTCCTCGGCCCCGACCCGTTCAACCAGCGCGCCGTGTATGACGGCGTGGGCTTCATCCACCTGCTGACCCGCGAGCTGTGGGACGGCCATCCGTGCTGCGCGCTCGGCATCAGCCAGGCGAGCGTCAAGGCGATGCCCAACACCTTCCGCGCCCTGCTGCAGGCGGTGGTGGACAGCACCGCCTATGCCAACAAGGCCGAGAACCGCAAGGAGATCGCGGGCGTGGTCTGCGCGCAGAACTACCTGAACCAGCCGCAAACCGTCGTCGAGCAGGTGCTGACCGGCACCTACGCCGACGGCCTCGGCGGCGTCAGGCGCGTGCCGGACCGGGTGAGCTTCGACCCGTTCCCCTACCAGTCCATGGCAGTCTGGATCATGACGCAGATGAAGCGCTGGGGCCAGGTGAAGGGCGACGTCGCCTGGGCCGACGTGGCGCGCCAGGTGTACCTCACGGCGGACGCCGCACCCCGCATGAAGGAGGCCGGCCTGCTGGTGCCGGACTCCCCCAGCAAGACCTACGTCGTCATGGGCAAGACCTTTGACCCGGCGAAGCCCGACGAGTACGTGGCCTCCTTCCCGATCCGGCGGACATGAGGCGGCGGCGCCTGCAATCCTTCGGGTTGACGCTGCTGATCCTGGCCGTGCTGCTCGGCGCCTGGCAGTGGGCCGCCACCCCGGCCGCCGGCAGCGTGACGGTGGACCCGGAATACGCCGCCCTGGTCGGCACGGCGGCCAGCCAGGGGCAGAAATCCCCCATGCCGCGCCCCACGGACGTGGCCGAGCGCGCCTGGACGCTGCTGCGGGACCCGTTCTACGTCCGCGGCACCAACGACCAGGGCATCGGCATCCAGATGGGCTGGTCGCTGCTGCGGGTCGCCATCGGCTTCGGCCTGGCGGTGCTGGTGGCGGTGCCGCTCGGCTTCCTGATCGGCATGAGCCCGCTGCTGAACGGGGCGCTGGACCCGATCATTCAGGTGCTGCGCCCGATCAGCCCGCTCGCCTGGATGCCGCTGGCGCTGTACACCATCAAGGACAGCAGCATCTCGGCCATCTTCGTCATCTTCATCTGCGCCATCTGGCCGATGCTGCTGAACACGGCCTACGGCGTCGGCAGCGTGCGGCGGGAGTGGCTCAACGTGGCCCGCACGCTGGAGGCGGGCACCTGGCGCACCGCCTTCCACGTCATCCTGCCCGCCGCCGCCCCCACCATCATGACCGGCATGCGCATCTCCATCGGCATCGCCTGGCTGGTCATCATCGCCGCCGAGATGCTCGTGGGCGGCACCGGGATCGGCTACTTCGTCTGGAACCAGTGGAACAACCTGTCCATCGCCGACATCATCGTGGCCATCCTGCTGATCGGCCTGGTCGGCATGGCGCTGGACAAGGGGCTGGGCCGGCTGGCATCTGCGGTGGCATGGCGGGAATGACTCCCTGGCTGTCGGTCGAAGGCATCACGCGGCGCTATGGCGGCCGACCGGTGTTCCAGGATGTGTGGTTCGGCATCGAGCGCGGCGAGTTCGTCTCGCTGATCGGCCATTCTGGCTGCGGCAAGACCACCATCCTCAATATCCTGGCCGGGCTGGAAGCGCCGGATGGCGGCGCCGTGCTGATGGCCGGCCAGCCGATCACCGGCCCGGCGCTGGACCGCGCCGTCATCTTCCAGTCCCACGCCCTGCTGCCCTGGCTGACCGCGCTCGGCAACGTCGCCTTCGCCGTGCGCTCCCGCCACCGCGGCTGGAGCCGCGCGCAGGTGGAGGGCCACGCGGCCGAGGTGCTGGCGCTGGTGGGCCTGGCCGAGGCCGCGCACCGCAAGCCGGCGGAGCTGTCCGGCGGCATGAAGCAGCGCGTCGGCATCGCCCGGGCGCTCGCCATCGCCCCCCAGTTGCTGCTGATGGACGAGCCGTTCTCCGCCCTCGACGCGCTGACCCGCGGCACCTTGCAGGACGAGGTGCTGCGCCTGGTGTCGGATGCCGGGCAGACCGCGTTCATGATCACCCACGACGTGGACGAGTCGATCCTGCTGGCCGACCGCATCCTGCTGATGACCAACGGCCCGGACGCGCGGGTGGCGGAGGTGGTGGTGAACACCCTGACCCGCCCGCGGGTCCGCACCGCGATTCACCACACGCCGGGTTACTACGAGCTGCGCAACCACATCGTGGATTTCCTGGTCACCCGCTCCCGCACCCTGGCCAGCAGCCGGCCGGACGGCTGGACCGGCCGCGTGGTGCCGGAGGTGCGTCCTGCCGCCGTAACGCAACCCCTGATGGAGAGCCTGCCATGAACGAAGCCAAGACCGCGCTGGGCGTCAAGATCATTGCTGCCAAGAAAGCCAAGGGCTGGACCTGGCCGCAGGTGGCCGAGAAGCTGGGCTTCTCCCCCGTCTGGACCTGCGCCGCCTGCCTGGGCCAGATGTCCATGACGCCCGAGACGGCGGAGAAGGCGGCGGTGCTGTTCGACCTCTCGCCCGCCGAGGCGGACCTGCTGGCGCAGGCGCCGTACCGCGGCTCCCTGCCCAGCGTGCCGCCGACCGATCCGCTGATCTACCGCTTCTACGAGCTGATCAGCGTCTATGGCACCACCTGGAAGGAGATGATCCACGAGGAGTTCGGCGACGGCATCATGTCCGCCATCGACTTCGACATGACCCTGGACCGCCAGCCCGACCAGAAGGGCGACCGGGTGAAGCTGACCATGAGCGGCAAGTTCTTGCCCTACAAGCGCTACTGACATAACGGAGTCGCCGAGGAAAACCCGTCGTTTTTGTCGTGCCCAGATTCAACCTGTGCGCCTACTTCAAAGCAATACACGCGTCCGGGAGAACAAAGATATCACGTAAGACTTCGTCGCTTCCCTTGGGCCGTAGCAGGGTCTGGCCCAAGGGAACGCGCTCAATGGGCTATCGTGAAGCCAGTAAACGTCTATGACGCACGACTATGTCGCTCCCAGACTTAGCATGATGTAGTAAGCCTTAAACTTATGAAATCCCTACAAACCTTGCTTCCATGGCAAACCTCCATCGTTGGGATCGTGGGTTTTTTCGGCGTTACAATAACATTGGTAGTGCAGAACTCCAACGCTGTCCGCCTAGAGGACTACAAGAGAACAGCTGATGCATTGGCAATCAGAATTGCCATTAAATCTGAAATTTTGTCCGCATCAAAGAACTGTAGCAACATAAATCTGCTGCTTGAAAATTCTAATAAAGGTGACGGAGCCGTAGTCAATTTACTCTCCAGAGACACCGTATTTCTCAGGCTTGCTGACAAGCTAGGACTTCTCTCTGCAACCGAGGTCCAAGCTATATACGACGCATATATAGAGCAGACTAGATGGACGCAAATTATCCAAAGTGTTCTTCAACCCCTATCTAATTCTCCTGGAATCTACATACTGTCAAATGATCAATACGCTGCCATTACAGATACCTGTAACGGTATAATTTCCCAAAGTCAGAACGCCGTAAACCAGATAAACGCACATATCCCTAGTAGCTTGCCATCTCTTTCCAGATAGATTGAAAAGCTTTGCCAAAGGCAAGTTTACGTTCAGATCGACATCAGACGTAAGTGGCTACCCACAAACCGGTCCTGAGCGGGAGGCGTGACGGACTGCTTGAAGCTAAAAGACACACTCAGGTTGCGACATCAGCATGGTGCTCGCCTGTTTGCCCTTGGTAAGTGATCCTTAGACCATTTGCCCCTATCATGCCCGGCATGAGAATCTCCATCTTCGGGGCAGGCTACGTCGGCGTCGTCGCCAGCGGCTGTCTCGCCGCCGCCGGACATGAGGTCATCGCGGTCGATGTCTCGCCCGACAAGGTCGCCATGCTCAACCGCGGCCAATCGCCCATCGTGGAAGCCGAGATCGACGGGCTGATCGCCGCGGGCGTGCGCGACGGCCGGTTGCGCGCGACGGAGGACGCGGCGGCGGCGATCGCCGGGTCCGAGGTCACGTTCATCTCCGTCGGCACGCCCAGCGCGCCCAACGGCAGCGTCTCGATGGACGCGGTGGACCAGGTCTCCGCCCTGATCGGCCGCGCCCTGCGAGGCAAGGCAGCGCCCCACACGATTATCATGCGCTCCACCGTGCCGCCCGGCACGGCGGAGGAGCGCGTCATCCCCATCCTGGAGCGGGAATCCGGCCACCGCCACGGCGAAGGCTTCAGCTACTACAGCAACCCCGAGTTCCTCCGCGAAGGCACCTCGGTGCGGGACTTCCATGCCCCGCCCTTCACCCTGATCGGCGCGCGGCCCGGCGACGACGCACCCGTGCTGCGCGCGCTGTACGCCAGCATCGACGCCCCCGTGCACGTGGCGCCGTATCGCGTGGCCGAGAGCGTGAAATACCTGTCCAACGCCTACCACGCGGTCAAGCTCGCCTTTGCCAACGAGGCGGGCCAGGTGCTCGCGGCCTACGGGGTGGACGCGCGCGAGGCGTTCCGGCTGTTCCGCGAGGACCGCGCCCTGAACGTGTCGCCGGCCTACCTGCGGCCCGGCTTCGCATTCGGCGGCTCCTGCCTGCCCAAGGACACCCGCAGCTTCATCTCCCTCGCCCGCAGCAAGGACGTGACCGCCCCGCTGCTCGGCAGCCTGCTGCCCAGCAACGCCGCCGTGGTGGAGCGGGTGTACGACGCCATCCTGCGCCAGGGCCGCCAGCGCGTCTCGCTGTTCGGCCTCGCCTTCAAGCCGGGCACCGACGACCTGCGCGAATCCCCCTTCGTGGTGCTGGCGGAGAAGCTGATCGGCCGCGGCTTCGACCTGCGCATCTACGACCGCCACGTGCGGGTGGCGCTGCTGATGGGCAGCAACCGCAGCTACATCGACCGCGAAATCCCCCACATCGAGCGGCTGCTGGTGGACGACGTGGCCGCAGCGCTGGAGGGCAGCCGCCTCGCCGTCATCGGCCACCTGGGCGCCGAGGACCAGCCGGCGCTGCTGGCGGCACTCGACGGCCACACCGTGTTCGACCTCGCCAGCATCCCCGCCCTCGAAGCCAAGCCGGGGATCGCCTACCAAGGCGTCTGTTGGTGACCCGGCCGCGCCTGCTCTTCATCAGCCCGCGCTTCCTGTTCCCGATGGACGAGGGCGGCAAGATCAGGACGGCCAACATCCTGCGCGGCCTCAAGGGCGGCGCGTTCGAGGTGGCGCTGGCCGCCCCCGCCCCCGCCGACGCGGACCGCTTCCGCGACGACACCGAGGCCGCCTGCGACCGGTTCGTCCCCTGGCCGGCGCAGCCGGTCCCGCGCTGGCGACGCGCGGCGGCGCTGGCCTCCGCCCTGCCCGTGGGCGTCGCCGTGGACCGCTCGGCGGCGGGGCGGGCGGCCATCGCGGACACGGTCCGGAGCTGGCGGCCCGACCTGGTGGTGGCCGATTTCCCGCACGCCGCCGTGCTCGACCCCGGCGGCACCGCCTCCGTGATGTTCACCCACAACGTCGAGGCGGAAATCTTCGAGCGCCATGCCGCCCGCGCCCGCGGCGTGTGGCGGCTCGTCTGGCGTGGCCAGGCCGGCAAGATGCGCCGCTTCGAGGCGGAGGCGCTGCGCCGCTACGACACGGTCATCGCCGTCTCGGAGCGGGACGCGGACGCGCTGCGGCGGCGCTACCGCCTCCCATCGGTCGCCACGATCGACACCGGCGTCGACCTTGCCTACTTCGCCGCCCTGCCACCCGCCCGCGTCAGCGCCGACACGGTCGCCTTCACCGGCGTCATGGACTCGCCCGCCAACATGGACGCCATCGCCTTCCTGATGGACGCCGTGTGGCCGCTGGTCGCCGCCGCCCGCCCGGACGCCCGCGCCCTGATCGTCGGCCGGAACCCGCCCGCCTCCCTGCAAGCCGCCGCCAAGGCCAAAAACCTACCCTGGCGCTTCACCGGCGCCGTGCCCGACATCCGCCCCCACATGGCGCAGGCGGACGTGGCCGTCATCCCGCTGCGGGTCGGCAGCGGCACCCGGATCAAGGCGTTCGAGGCGATGGCGATGGGCCGCCCCGTCGTCGCCACCCGCATCGGCATTGAGGGGCTCGACATCGAGCCCGGCCGGCACTTCCTCCAGGCCGACGACCCGGCGGCGTTCGCCGGCGCGATCCTGCGGCTGCTGGACGACCCGGCGTTGCGCGCCAGCCTGGTCGCCGCCGCGAGGGCGCGGCTGGAGCAGCGCTTCTCCTGGGGCGTCGTCGCCCGCCAGTTCGAGGCGATCTGCCTCGACACCCTGGCCCGCAGCCCGGCGGCGGCGAACCAGCGCGTCCATGCGTGAGATCAAGCCGCTGACCTCGCTGCGCGGCGTCGCCGCCCTGGCCGTGGTGATGCAGCATTTCTCCGCCACGGCGCAGCAGCACTGCCGGGTCACCATCCCGTCGCTGGTGCCGCACGGCTACATCGCGGTGGACCTGTTCTTCGCCCTCAGCGGCTTCATCATGGCCTACACCTACGCCGCCGCGTTCGAGGCGGACGGCTTGCGGCCGTTCCCGGGGTTCCTGGCCCGCCGGGTCGCCCGGGTCGCGCCGCTCAACCTGGCCGTGCTCGCCGGGCTGGCCGTGGCCGGCGGGGCCAGCGTCCTGCTGCTCGGGCGCAACATCTTCTTCGACAGCCCCGACCCGGCCTACGACTTCGCGGCCAACGCGCTGATGCTGCAAGGCCTCGGCATCGGGACCAACCTCAACGGCCCCTCCTGGTCGATCAGCACCGAGTTCACGGCCTACCTCGCCTTTCCGCTGTTCGTGGCGGGCGTCCGCGGCCGCGCCGGCGCCGGCGTGCTGCTGGCCGCCTCGGTCGCCGCGGTGTGCCTGCTCGCCACCCGGCAGCCCCGGCTGGCGATGGACACCGCCACGCCGGCGGCGGCCCTGCTACGCTGCTTCGCCGAGTTCGCCATGGGCATGGCCGCCTGCCGCGCCACGGGGAGCCGCCGGGCCGCCGCCTGGCTCGGGCGGGACGGCGCGGCCTTCGGGCTGGCCGCCGCCTGCCTGGCCGCCATGGCGCTGCGGGTGGACCTGCCAGCCGTGCTGCTGTTCCCCGCGCTCATCGCCGCCCTCGCGTGCAACCGGGGCCGCATGGCGTCCGCCCTGTCCGCGCGGCCGCTGCATGGGCTCGGCCTGGCGTCGTACTCGCTCTACCTCATCCACGGCCCGTTCCGCCCGCTGGAGCTGATGGCGCTGCAGGCGCTGCACCCCGTCCCGCTGGGCGCCGCGGGGGCGCTGGCCTTCGCGCTGGCGGGGTCGCTGTCCGTCGTGCCGTTCGCCTGGGCCACCCACCGCTTTGTCGAGCAACCGGGCCGCCGCCTCGCGCAGAGGGTGCTGCTGGGCCGGCCCATGGCCTCGGCCCGGTAAGGCCACCGACCCGCCGCATTGATGCCGTGATCGCCCGTATGATGCAGATTATACGATGAGGAGTTGCCCCACCATGCGGATCGCCCAGGTTGCCCCGCTTCACGAAGCGGTTCCCCCCAAGCTGTATGGCGGCACGGAGCGGGTCGTCAGCTTCCTCACCGAGGAGCTGGTCGCCATGGGCCACGATGTCACCTTGTTCGCCAGCGGCGACAGCGTGACCTCCGCCAAGCTCGAACCCATCTGGCCCCGCGCCCTGCGGCTCGACCCGGCGATCCGCGACCCGATCGCGCCGCACATGCTGCTGATGGAGGCGGTGCGGCGGCGCGCGGAGGAGTTCGACGTGCTGCACTTCCACATGGACTACTGGTCGTTCAGCCTGTTCGGCCGCCAGCGCACGCCGTTCGTCACCACCCTGCACGGCCGGCTGGACCTGCCGGAGCTGCAGCCGGTGTTCGACATGTTCCCCAACGCCCCCGTGGTGTCCATCTCCGACAGCCAGCGCCGCCCGCTGCCGCAGGCGAACTACGCCGGCACCGTGCTGCACGGCCTGCCGGAGAAGCTGCTGACCCCGCAAGGCGAGCCGCAGGGATACCTCGCCTTCCTCGGCCGCATCGCCCCGGAGAAGTGCCCGGACCGCGCCATCCGCATCGCCCAGGCTGCCGGCCTGCCGATCAAGCTCGCCGCCAAGGTCGATGTCGCGGACAAGGTGTATTTCGAGCAGAACATCCGCCCCTTGCTCGACGGACCCGGCGTCGAGATGATCGGCGAGATCAACGACCAGCAGAAGCCCGGCTTCCTCTCCGGCGCCACTGCCCTGCTGATGCCGATCGACTGGCCGGAGCCGTTCGGCCTGGTGATGATCGAGGCGATGGCCTGCGGCACCCCGGTGATCGCGTTCAACCGCGGCTCCGTGCCGGAGATCGTGGAGGACGGCGTGACCGGCTTCATCGTGGAGGACATCCAGAGCGCCGTCGCCGCCGTGGCCCGCCTGCACACGCTCGACCGCGCCCAGGTCCGCCGCCGCTTCGAGCAGCGGTTCACCGCCCGGCGCATGGCGAAGGACTACCTGTCCGTGTACCGCTCGCTGGCCGGCGAGGCCCGCTCGGTGCTGCGCGCGATCCGGTAGCCGGCCCCAAAGCTGCGCCTGTCCTGCTCCCCGCCCTTCCGCGCTTGCGGAGGGGGCGGGCGCCGCAGCGGCCGCCCTGCGGCATTGTGCAGCCCCCGCTGCTGCGCGCTCTGTGGCGCCGCCAGGGAAGCGAGTGGCCTGCGCAGCGTCAGTGCCACCATGGACCTGCCCGCCCAACAGCATTCGGGTGGGCGGCCAGGGTTACGGCCTTTATGCCGGCTTTATTCCCTGCGTCGGATTTCAGATGACAGCTTTATGCCCCGCGGGGGTAAGGATGTGAGCCGGGCAACCCCCGACTGCACTAAGGTGACTCATGTCCGATATCCTCATCATCGTCCTCGGCACCGGGGGCATCCTGCTCATGGCGGCCTACGCCGCCCTGTGCGAGCGGATCTAGCGCCATGCTGGACCTCTATCTCGGCGGCGCGGTCGCGGCCGGGCTGCTGATCTACCTGGTCTGGGCGCTGGTCCGGCCGGAGGATTTCTAGGTGACGCTGATCGGCTGGCTGCAAATCTCGCTGGTGCTGACGCTCGTCTTCGTCTGCGCGGTCCCCCTCGGGCGATACATCGCCGCCGTCGTGGGCGGCGGGCACACCGTCCTTTCTCCCGTGCTCGGCCCGGTCGAGCGCGGCTTCTACGCCCTGGCCGGGGTGGACCCGGCGCGCGGCATGGGCTGGCGCACGTACGCCACGGCGCTGATCGTGTTGCAGGCGGTGCACTTCCTGGTGCTCTACCTCATGCTGCGCTTCCAGGACGTGCTGCCGCTCAACCCGCAGCATCTCGACGGCCTCGCGCCGCGGCTTGCCTTCAACACCGCCATCTCCTTCGTCACCAACACCAACTGGCAGGCCTACGGCGGCGAGACCGCGATGTCGTACGGCAGCCAGATGTGGGGCCTCACCGTCCACAACTTCCTCTCCGCCGCCACCGGCATCGCCGCCGCGGTCGCCGTGGCCCGCGCCTTCGCGGCCGGCGAGGTCAAGCTGCTCGGCAATTTCTGGGCCGACCTTACCCGCATCACGCTCTACGTGCTGCTGCCGCTGGTGATCCTGTACACCGTGTTCCTGATCCTGAGCGGCGTGCCGCAGACGCTGGCCGCCTCCGTGGACGCCACCACGCTGGAGGGCGCCAAGCAGACCATCGCCCGCGGCCCGGTGGCGTTCCAGGAAGCCATCAAGCTGATCGGCACCAACGGCGGTGGCTTCTTCAACGCCAACTCCGCCCACCCGTTCGAGAACCCGACCGCGCTGACCAACGTCATCGAGACCTGGTCCGAGATCGTCATCCCGTTCTCGCTGGCCGTCATGTTCGGCGAGGTCGTGGGCGACCGGAAGCAGGGCTTCGCGCTGTTCTGGGTCATGGCCATCCTGATGGTCGCCTTTGTGGTGTGCTGCTACGCCGCCGAGGCGCCCGGCAACCCGCTGCTCACCGCGCTGGGCATCGACCCGGCGATGGGCAACATGGAAGGCAAGGAGGTACGCTTCGGCACCGCCATGTCCTCCCTGTTCGCCGTCACCACCTCGGCCACGTCGGACGGCGCGGTGATCGCCATGCATGACAGCTTCACCCCGCTCGGCGGCATGGTGCCGATGTTCCTGATCCAGCTGGGCGAGATCGTGCCCGGCGGCGTCGGCTCCGGCCTCTACGGCATCATCGTGTTCGCCCTGCTGGCGGTGTTCGTGGCCGGGCTAATGGTCGGGCGCACCCCGGAGTACCTCGGCAAGAAGGTGCAGGCGCGCGAGATCAAGCTGGCCATGCTGGCGGTGCTGATCCTGCCGCTGTGCATCCTGAGCGGCACCGCGCTGGCGCTGACCAGCGAGTCCGGCCTCGGTTCGCTGGCCAACACCGGGCCGCACGGGCTGAGCGAGATGCTTTACGCCTGGACCAGCGCCACGGGCAACAACGGCAGCGCCTTCGCCGGCCTGTCCGCGGACACGCCGCTGCTGGACTACGGCCTGGGCGCCGCCATGCTGCTGGGCCGCTTCGCCTTCCTGGTCCCGGTGCTGGCGATCGCCGGGTCGGTGGCGGGCAAGCCGAAGCTGGCGCCCAGCGCGGGCACCTTCCCGACCGACGGGCCGCTGTTCATCGGCCTGCTGATCGGCGTGATCCTCATCCTGGGCGGCCTGCAATTCTTGCCGGCCTTCTCGCTCGGGCCGTTGGCGGAGCACTTCTCGCTGCTCGCCGGCACGACCTACTGACCTTAGGACGATCCTGACCATGGCGCAGACCGCCGAAACCATCTCGTTGTTCGAGCCGTCCCTGCTCGCCCGCGCCGCACGGGACGCCGTGGTGAAGCTCAACCCCGCTGGCTTGATCAAGAACCCGGTGATCTTCGTCACCGAGGTGGTGGCCGCCCTGGTCACCATCCTCGGCGTGCGCAACGCGCTCACCGGCGTCAGCTGGACCTTCCCCGTCGCCATCGCCTTCTGGCTGTGGCTGACGGTGCTGTTCGCCACCTTCGCTGAGGCCGTGGCGGAGGGCCGCGGCCGCGCCCGCGCCGAGAGCCTGCGCCGCTCCCGCAGCGACACTACGGCCAAGGTGATCGCCAGCCTCGCGGACCGCACGCCGAAGGACACCCCGGCCTCCGCGCTACGCAGCGGCATGCTGGTGCTGGTGGAGACCAACGACCTGATCCCCGGCGACGGCGAGATCGTCCAGGGTATCGCCAGCGTCAACGAGAGCGCCATCACCGGCGAGAGCGCCCCGGTCATCCGCGAGGCCGGCGGCGACCGCAGCGCGGTGACCGGCGGCACCATGGTCGTCTCCGACAGCATCGTGGTCCGCATCACCGCCGACCCCGGCAACACTTTCATCGACCGCATGATCGCCCTGGTGGAAGGGGCCGAGCGCCGCAAGACGCCGAACGAGATCGCGCTCGACATCCTGCTCGCCGGCCTCACCATCATCTTCCTGATCGCGGTGGTGACGCTCGTGGGCCTGGCGCACTACTCCGGCACCGACCTCAGCGTGCCCGTGCTGGCCGCTCTGCTGGTGACGCTGATCCCCACCACCATCGGCGGGCTGCTGTCCGCCATCGGCATCGCCGGCATGGACCGGCTGGTGCGCTTCAACGTCGTCGCCACCTCCGGCCGCGCGGTGGAGGCCGCGGGCGACGTGGACACGCTGCTGCTGGACAAGACCGGCACCATCACCTTCGGCAACCGCATGGCCGCCGGGCTGTATCCCGTGGCGGGCGTGGACGAGCGCGCCCTGGCCGAAGCCGCCGCCTACGCCTCGCTCGGCGACGAGACGCCGGAGGGCCGCTCGGTGCTGACCTACGTGCGCGACCGCCACGGCATCACGCTGGAGCAGCCGGCCGGCGCCGAGGTGGTGCCGTTCACCGCCAACACGCGCGTCTCGGGCCTGGACGCCGGGAACCGCCACTGGCGCAAGGGTGCTGTGGAAAGCGTGGTGCAATCAGGTGCGCCGGCGGCGTTCACCGCGGCGGTGGACCGCGTGGCCCGCGCCGGCGGCACCCCGCTCGCGGTCACGGCGAACGACCGGCTGATGGGCGTGATCGAGCTGAAGGACATCGTCAAGCCCGGCATCCGCGACCGCTTCGCGGCCCTGCGCCGCATGGGCATCAAGACCGTGATGATCACCGGCGACAACAAGGTGACCGCCGCCGCCATCGCGACCGAGGCCGGCGTGGACGACTTCCTCGCCCAGGCGACGCCGCAGGACAAGCTCGACTACATCCGCCGGGTGCAGTCCGAGGGCCGATTGGTGGCGATGTGCGGCGACGGCACCAACGACGCCCCGGCCCTCGCCCAGGCGGACGTGGGCGTGGCCATGCAGACCGGCACCCAGGCCGCCCGCGAGGCCGGCAACATGGTCGATCTCGACAGTGACCCGACCAAGCTGATCGAGGTGGTGGAGATCGGCAAGCAGCTGCTGATCACCCGCGGCTCGCTCACCACCTTTTCCATCGCCAACGACGTGTCCAAGTACTTCGCCATCCTGCCGGCGATCTTCGTGGCCACCTATCCGGGACTGGGGGCGCTCAACGTCATGCGGCTGCACACGCCGCAGAGCGCCATCCTGTCGGCAGTGATCTTCAACGCGCTGATCATCGTGGCCCTGGTGCCGCTGGCGCTGCGCGGCGTGAAGTTCCGCCCCGTCGGCGCCGGCGCGCTGCTGCGGCGCAACCTGCTGGTCTACGGCCTCGGCGGGCTGGTGGCGCCGTTCGTCGGCATCAAGCTCATCGACTTCATCCTCGTCGCAACCGGGTTGGCGTAAGCATGTCCCATCTTCGTCCCGCCCTGGTCCTCGTGGTGCTATTCACCCTGCTGACCGGGCTGTTCTTCCCGTTCGCCTTCACCGGCCTCGCCGAGGCCGTGCTGCCCGGGCTGGCCGGCGGCAGCTTAGTGCAGCAGGGCGGCCACGTGGTCGGCTCGAGCCTGATCGGGCAGAATTTCACGCAGGACAAATACTTCCACGGCCGCCCCTCCGCCACCACCGACACTGACCCGGCGGACAGCAGCAAGACCGTGCCCGCACCGTACAACGCTGCCAGTTCCTCCGGCTCCAACCTGGGCCCCACCTCCAAAGCGCTGATCGACCGCGTGACCGAGGGCGCAAAGGCGGCTGGTCCCGCCCCCGTGCCCGGCGACGAGCTGACCACCTCGGCGAGCGGTCTCGATCCGGACATCTCGCCGGAGAACGCTGCTCGCCAGGTGGCCCGCGTCGCGTCGGCGCGCAAACTGCCCGCAGCGGACGTGCAGCAGCTGGTGGCGCAGCACAGCTCTGGACGGTTGGTGGGGCTGATCGGTGAGCCGCGAGTGAACGTGCTAAAGCTGAACATGGCCCTGGATGCAGCTCATCCCTAGCCCGCGCAGCAAAGTGGGCCGAGCCTCCGCGTGGAGGCCCCGCCCAAGTCGTCAGGCTGTCCGCAGGTTGGGGACGGCCGTGTTCTGCTCACTCAGGTCGCGATCCGTCGCCTTGGCGTCCTGCGAGACCGTCAGCAGCCCGTAGATCGGCTTGGACAGCACATCCAGGATGGCGATGAGCAACACGCCCGACGCGTCGCTGATGAGGCCCGCACCGTCCGACGAGATCGCCAGGACGATCGGGTAGCCGAACCACAGCACCGACAGGATGGCCGCGTCCTGCTTGTAGGAGGACTGGATGTCGTCCCGCTCAAGCTTGTTGGCCTCCAGCTGGGACACCCAGATGACGTAGTAGACGCCCAGGAACGCCACGCAGGAGATGATGAACCAGGTCCACTTCATCCAGCCGACCTCGGACGCGGCGAACGCGAAGGCGGTGCCGATCATCATCACGTCGGCCAGGATGCAGCCCACGATGGCGCCGGTGCGCTTGCGGCCGCCGTGCATGGCGGTGAGGCTGAGCGAGAGCAGCAGCAACGGCGTGGTGAACGCCCAATCGACGTAGCGGCCGTAGTAGAAGGTGCGGACATCCGGCGTGCTGCCAGGAATGGTCAGATGGGTCGGCAGCGCGATGGCGCCCTGGCCGGTTGCCATGGCGAAGTACAGGCAGGCGGCGATGATGGGCACGATGCCGTGCAGCACCGTCTGCATCCCTTCGGATGGCGTGCGGCGCTTGCCGACGGCGAGGATCAGCAAGCCTCCCGCAAGCATGACGATCGCGGTGATCCAGAGTATCGTGTTCGAATCCATCTATGGTGATCCATTTTGGGTGTGAAGCAAAGAGCCAACGCCTGAATGGACGAAAGTTCAGGGTTCTCCTTTTCGTGAACCCGCCAACAAAAATTTTGCAACACCCTGTCGAGGGCCGGCAACCGCCAGCGAGGTAACGACTCAAACGACCCGATTGGCTTAGTCTAGCCAGCTTCATTTGGATATTAATTGCTCACCCAAACCGAAGTCGGCAAGCAACGCGTCCCGTTTGCCGAAGTAAAGTAATCTTGTTTCGAACTTTTTGCGCAGGCTCATGTTTCACTGCCCGTCTCAATAAGGCAAAAGGAACTGCAACGTGTTTCATCATCAAAAGGAAACGGCTTATTTCTGCAAGCCGGACAAGCCAGACCCGATCTATGCGCGCAAGCTGCAGGAACTGATCGGCGGCCAATGGGGCGAGATGAGCGTCATGACCGCCTACCTCTTCCAGGGCTGGAACTGTCGCGGGCCCGCTAAGTACAAGGATATGCTGCTCGACATCGGCACGGAAGAGATCGGCCATGTCGAGATGCTGGCCACCATGGTCGCCCGCCTGCTGGAAAGCTCTCCGGTGGAAGCTCAGGAGCACGCAGCCAGCAACCCGGCGGTCGGCTCCATCATGGGCGGCACCCGCATCGCGGACGCCGTGCTGGCCGGCATGGACCCGCAGCACTTCACCGTCTCGGGCATGGGCGCCACACCCAACGACAGCAACGGGTTCCCCTTCGTGGCGCGCTACATCGTGGCCAGCGGCAACCTGCTGGCCGACTTCCGCTACAACGTCGCCGCCGAGAGCCAAGGCCGGATGCAGGCCTGCCGGCTGTTCGAGATGACGCAGGACGCCGGCGTGCGCGACATGCTGCACTTCAACATCGCGCGCGACACCATGCACCAGAACCAGTGGATGGCCGCCATCGAGCAGCTCAAGGAAGACGGGCTGGAGGATGGCCTCTGCCCCATGACTTTCCCGCAAAGCCTTGAGAAGCACGACGTCGCCTACGCGTTCTACAACCAGTCCAAGGGAACGGAGAGCAAGCAGGGCCGTTGGGCGTCCGGCCGCTCGATGGACGGACGTGGCGAGTTCACCTACGTCGAGAACGTGGCGGCGCTGGGCGACGTCCCGGTGCTCGGCGCCATCGACCCGCGCGTGCACGGCACGGGGCCGAAGCCGCAGCAGCCGGTGTCGCAAGCGGCTGAATGACACACAAGGCTGCAACCTGACAGGAACCACGCGCATGATCGATACCACGCAGATTTCGGAGCACATGGAGGTCGTGGGCTCCGACGGCCAGCATGTCGGCACGGTGGACAAGCTGTGCCTCAAGCTGACCAAGAAGGACCCGGCGGCGCAGGGGCAGCACCACATCCTGCCGCTCGACGCCGTGGCCAGCGTGCAGGGCGGCAAGCTCATGCTGAGCATGCCCGCCGCGCAGGCCATGGAGCAGGAGAAAGTCCTGCCAAGCTGAACGCGGCCGGAGGCGGGGCCGCAAGCCCCGCCTTCTTTTCCATGCGCGCCTTGCTAGACTAGCGCCATGCCCGACGACGGCCGCCCCGATCCCGACGCCCTGATCGCCCACGCCGCCGCCGAGACCCGCGGCCGGCTCAAGATCTTCCTCGGCGCCGCACCCGGCGTCGGCAAGACATGGGAGATGCTGTCCCAAGCCCAGCGCCGCCGCGCCGAAGGCGCCGACGTGCTGTGCGGCGTCGTCGAGACCCACGGCCGCGCCGGCACGGAGGCCGAGCTGGCCGGCTTGTCCGTGCTGCCGCTGCGCGAGGTGCCCTACCGCGGCCAGGTGCTGCGCGAGTTCGACGTGGACGGCGCCCTCGCCCGCCACGCTGGCCTGTTGCTGGTGGATGAGCTGGCCCATACCAACGCCCCCGGCAGCCGCCACGCCAAGCGCTGGGAGGACGTGGCCGAATTGGTGGCCCACGGCCAGCACGTCTGGGCCACGCTGAACGTGCAGCACCTGGAAAGCCTCAACGACGACATCGCCCGCATGACCGGCGTGCGGGTGACGGAGACGCTGCCGGATCACGTGCTGGACACCGCCGACGAGATCGAGCTGATCGACCTGCCGCCGGAGGATTTGCGCCAGCGCCTGCGCGACGGCCGCATCTACCGCCCGGAAACCGCCGGGCGCGCGCTGGACGGCTTCTTCCGCGAGGGCAACCTGTCCTCCCTGCGCGAAGTGGCGCTGCGCCGCGCCGCCGCCCACGTGGACGGCGACGTACGGGACTGGATGCGCCGCAGCGGCCTGTCCGGCGCATGGCCGTCCGGGGACCGGGTGCTGGCGCTGATCGGCCCCTACGCCGCGGGCGAGGCGGTGGTGCGGGCGGCCAAGCGGCTGGCGGACGCGCTGCACGCCCCCTGGACGGTGCTGCACGTCGAGCAGGCGAACTCGCTGCTGGCCACCCGGGTGGCGCTCAGCCTGGCCGGCCAGCTGGGCGCGGAGCTGGACACCCAGGTCGGCAGCAACCTGCTGATGACCGTGCTGGACTCGGCGCGCTCCCGCAACGCCACCCATATCGTGCTGGGCCGCGCCGCCCGGCCGCGCTGGCGCCGCCTGCTGGGGCCGGGCCTGGTCACCGCCCTGATGCGCCGCGCGCCGGACGTGGCAATCCACGTCGTGCCGCTGGGAGGCGCGAAGCGCCCGATCCGGCCGCCCCGGGTGGCCGCCCCCTGGTGGTCCTGGCCCACCGCGGCGGCGCTGCTGGCGGCGATCACCGCCATCGGCACGATGCTGGGCCCCGTGCTGCCGGGCGAGGCCATGGGCATGGTGTACCTCGCGGCCGTGGTCGCGGCGGCCTCCGCGGCGGGCATGCGCCTCGCCCTCGCGGCGGCGGCGGCCAGCTTCCTGCTGTGGGACTACTTCTTCATCCCGCCGCTCTACGCCATCACCATCGGCAGCCCGCGGGACCTGGTGGGGCTGGCGGTGTTCGCCGTCATCGCCGTGCTGACGGGCGGCCAGGCCGGCCGGGTGCGCGGCGCGGGCCTGGCGGCGCAGGCCAGGGTGGACGGGCTGCGCCGCATCGGCGCGTTCAGCCGCCGGCTCGGCCAGGCGGCGACCGAGCCGGAGCTGCTGCTGGAGATCGCCCGCCAGGCCTGCGAGCTGGCCGGGCGGGGGCTGGTGCTGGCGCCCGTCGCCGGCGAGCTGGACATCCGCGCCGCCGCCCCCAGCGCGGACACCATGGACGAGGGCGCCTGGGCCGCCGCGCGCTGGTGCTGGGCGCATGGCGAGCCCACCGGCCGCGGCACCGCCACCCTGCCCGGCGGCGCATGGCGCTTCCTGCCGCTGCGCACCGTGCGGGCCACCCTCGGCGTGCTGGGCATCCGCGGCGACCCGCCGCCCTCGCCCCCGGCGCTGCAGGCCATCGCCGCCCTGGCGGACAGCGCCGCCGTCGCGTGGGAGCGGGTGCTGCTGGCCCAGAGCGGCGCGCGCACGGAGGCCATGGAGGAGACGCAGCGGCTGCGCACCGCCCTGCTCGCCTCCCTTGGCCATGACCTGCGCACGCCGCTGACCAGCATCGGCGGCGCCGCCGGCACGCTGCGCACCGCCTGGGACCACATGGACGCCGCCACCCGGGCGGACCTGCTGGACAGCATCGAGCAGGACGTGGCGCGCATGGCTCGCTTCCTCGCCAACATCACGGAGATGACCCGGCTGGAAAGCGGCGAGGTGGCGCCCCGCCTGGCCACCGTGCCGCTGGCCGACGTGCTGGACGCCGCCATCGCCCGCCTGCCCCCCGGCCCGCATGTGGCGGTCCAATTGCCCAGCCCGTCCCCCGCCGTGCTGGCGGACCCGGCACTGCTGGAGCAGGCGCTGTTCAACGTGCTGGAGAACGCGGCCAAATACGCCCCGAACGGCAGCCTCGTCTCCGTCCGCGCCGCCCCGGAAGGCGGCCAGGTGGCGCTCACGGTGGCGGATGCCGGCATCGGCATCCCGCCGGAGGACCTGCCCCGTGTGTTCGACAGCTTCTTCCGCGCCGGCCGCGGCGACCGCGGGCCGCCCGGCACCGGCCTCGGCCTCGCCATCGCCCGCGGCCTGGTGGAGGCGATGGGCGGCAGCGTGACGGCGCAGAGCCCCCGCGCCGACCTGCCGGCGGACGGCCTGCCCGGCACCGTCGTCGCCCTGCGCCTGCCCGCCGCCCCGGCCCGGCCAGGCCGGGCATGACGCAGCGCACGATCCTGGTGGTGGACGACGAGCCGCAGGTCCACCGCTTCCTGCGCCCCGCGCTGGAGGCCGAGGGCTACGAGGCGCTGCGGGCCGACACCGCGGCCGAGGGCCTCCATTTGGCCGCCACCCGCAACCCGGCCGCCGTGCTGCTGGACCTCGGGCTGCCGGACATGGACGGGCAGGACGCGCTGCTCCGCCTGCGCGCGCTCCTGGCCGTGCCGATCATCGTGGTGTCCGCCCGCGACCGGGAGGCGGAGAAGGTGCGCGCGCTCGACTCCGGCGCGGACGACTACGTGGAGAAGCCCTTCGTGGTGGGCGAGTTGCTGGCCCGGCTACGCGCCTGCCTGCGCCGCGCGCTGAAGGAGGAGGGGGCGGAGGCGGTGTGGCGGCGGGACGGCGTCGAGATCGACCTGCTGCGCCGCCGGGTCAGCGTGGCGGGCGCCGTCGTGGACTTCACCCCGCTGGAATACGACCTGCTGGCCATGCTGGTGCGCAGCGCCGGGCGGGTGGTGACGCATCGCCACCTGCTCAGCTCCGTCTGGGGCAAGGCTCACGTGGACGACGTGCAGTACTTGCGCGTCTATATCGGCCATATCCGCCAGAAGCTCGGCCCGACCGGCGCGGCCCTGGTGCGGACGGAGGCGGGCGTGGGCTACCGCTTCGCGGAGCCGGCGCAGGACGGGGCGGCTTGACGGCCGCGGACCCGGACCTGGACCCGCCCGCCGCCTGGCCGCCGCACCAAGCCGCCCAGCAGGCGCTGCTCGCCTCCGCCCACCGCCTGGCCCACGCCCCGGCCGACGCCCCAGCCGACGCGGGCGCGCTGTTCCACCACGCCTGCCTGCTCGACCAATTGGGGCAGCGGGAGGCCGCCCAGGAGGGCTACCTCGCCGTGCTGGCGCAGCAGTTCGGCCATGGCGGCGCGCTGGCCAACCTCGGCGCGCTGCTCGCCGCCACCGGCTACGCCAGCGCCGCCCGCACCGCCTACGCCCAGGCCGTCGCCTCCCACCCGGACGACCCCGCCGCCCGGGTGAACCTCGCCACCCTGCTGCGCGAAGCCGACCCGGCCGAGGCCAGGACCCACTACGAAGCGGCCTTGGCGCTCGACCCCGCGCATCGCCCCGCCCACCAGGGCCTGTCCTACCTGCTGGACGGCGTGGACGAAGCCGCCGCCGCCCGCCACCGCGACCAGGGCTTCGCCGGAGCCCCGCCGGTGACGGGGCGCTACCGCGGCGCGGCCCGGCCGGTCAGCGTGCTGCAGCTCGTCTCGGCGCGCGGCGGCAACATCCCGACCGGCCGGCTGCTCGACGACCGCCAGTTCCTCACCCACACGGTGGTGGCCGAGTACGCCGACCCCGCCGCCGCCCTGCCGCCGCACGACGTGGTGCTGAACGCGATCGGCGACGCGGACCGCTGCGCCGCCGCGCTCGACGCCGTCGCCGCCCTGTGCGCGGCCACCCGCGCGCCGGTGCTGAACCTCCCGGCCCGCATCCGCGCCACCGCCCGCGCCGCCAACGCCGCCCGCCTGTCCGCCCTGCCCGGCGTGGTCGCCCCCCGGATGGCCCTGCTGCCGCGGGCTGCCTTCGCTGGCGGCGCGCCCGCCGGGTTCGCGGCGCCGTTCCTGCTGCGCAGCCCCGGCTTCCACACGGGGCAGCACTTCCACCGCGTGACTGACCCGGCGGCGCTGCCCGGCCTGCTGGCGAGCCTGCCGGGCGACCCCCTGCTGGCCCTGCAGTACCTCGACGCACGCGGCGCGGATGGCGCGCACCGCAAGTACCGCGCCATGCTGATCGGCGGCGCGGTGCTGCCGCTGCACCTGGCGATCTCGGCGGATTGGAAGGTGCACCACTACACCGCCGGCATGGCGCAGGACCCGGCGCACCGCGCGGAAGAGGCGCGTTTCCTGCACGACATGCCCGGCGTGCTCGGCCCGACCGCAATGGCGGCGCTGGCCCAGGTGGCGGCGGCGCTCGGCCTCGACTACGGCGGCGTGGACTTCGCCCTGGCCCCTGACGGCAAGCTGCTGCTGTTCGAGGCCAACGCCACCATGACCATGGCGCCCCCGCCGCCCGGCGCGATGTGGGACTATCGCCGGCCGGCGTTCGAGTGGGCGCTTGAAGCGGCGCAACACCTGGTTCGACGCGCTTCCGGGGTTGCCCGGGTGGATACAGCGGCTGCGGTTTCGCCGGGGTAGGTTTGCGTTAAGGGCGCTACGGGAGCCGTTGATGGTGAGGCAGTGTGAGGGTTGGCTTTCGACCGAGACTATGTGGAAACCCCGGTTTGTAACAGAGCCGAGAAACAGCTTTCTCCGCCAGTCGCTCTGGCCACCCGTATCGGGCAGCCTTAGCCGCAACAACGGCCGGCTTTGGAGTGCTCGGACCACTGCAGAGAATAACGTCCTCCTTCCCAAAACTGGCGTTGCGTTTTCACACAGCCTCGACCCAATGCGGCTGCTCAACTGGGCGTCATCCGCTCTCAACAGGGGACGTTCTACCATTGGTATTCAGACCCTACCGTATGTATGGACCTACTTTCTCCAAAGAACTCCTATTCAGGTGTAAGTCCGGGCAGAGCCGCTTGGCGTTGGTCAACCTTTACCCTGCGCCGATATCCTACCGTCCCGGTCGCAACCGAACCTGGCGCACCGAAGATGGTAGCGAGCGTAGGATGAAATAATAGACAGTTCTCGTCAGGGTCGGTTATCAGCCCGCGAAAGAATGGCCGTTTAAAGCCGCAATTCGAAATGTAGAAGACTGTGCCTTGGCTGCGGACTCCGAGGCAGCCAGTCCAGATTAGGACATCTACGACGGCTTGTACCAATTCAGGTTGTGCGACCTTCTTCGCAACCAAAGAGTTCAGATTAGAAAGAGACGTGCTCCTTCCAAGCTGGGACAAGTCATAGAGAAGAGCCTGCGCGTCTGGAACAACATCGGACAGTTCATGGTCGAAATCCTCCAGGACCTGCCATCCGAGTTCATCAAGCGCCTTGAAGTAGTCGGCCTCCTCAATCCGGTTCCGGCCAAGGGTGACGGCCCGTCGCCGCGCGGTCTCAAACAGACGAATCAGATAGCGCGGCCGCATGAGTGAGGCATCGATCAGAAAATCGAGCGTGGCGACACCATTAACTAGCGGGACGGTGACGCTCTCCCATACAGACAACCATGGTGGCCGCGTGTCACCGAACCCTTGAAGAACCCGCTCTTGAAATAACCGCATGAGCAGTTCGCGATCGTCCCATTCGACGCTTGTGCTTGCGAGCTTGCTGTAGTCAGCCATACTTTTTACGACAAACTCGTAAACGTCGCTTCGTAGAAAGATCGCCCAATGGAATGTAACGTCAGCCCGGTCGAAGCGTCGGCGGATTTCCTGTAGGCATTCGACAAGGCCAACAATTATAAGGGCATCGAGATCGCCAAATCCGATGGGCGTCCAGAACCTGTCGAGATTGTCAAACAGAAAGAACACCAATCCTTTCAACTTAAGATATTCGAATATTTGATCCCGAACTGAACGAATTTCTGAACCGTAAACGATCTCGAGCGTCTGAGACGAGTTAATACCTAACGTTGGCGCATTCTCTTGAGATGAACGGTATCTCGCTATAATCCGATCTGTCAGGCTGGATAAACGTTCCGCGAAATCACCATAACCCTCGGCACGTTGGCGGTATGTAGCCTGCAGGCGATCGTATTGAACCATCAACCGTGAGTCATTCCGGATCCTCTTCGCGTCTTTCTCAAGTAGTTTATAGGCAATCTCCAGCCATATAATGTACTCCCAAAAAGCGGCGATAAGCTCCTTCCGAGTGCCAAGGGAAAGCTGTTCGAGTACAAACTCCTTGAGCTTTATGAGTTGGAAACCTTCCGGTGCCAAATCCACAACTACATTGTTTTTATTTGACCGGGCTTTGTTCCGCGCCTGGATGAAGATCGCACTCTTGCCGCAGCCTTTGCGTCCGAGAACAATGTTGAGATCGCCACTCAGAGTGCGGCGGAATTGCTCGGTTTCGAGGAAGTAGTTGTCAAGCTGCACCGCCTCATTCTCGGCAGTGGGATCACCACAATATACTTGGTCCAGAAACCGATTACTGCTTTGACGAACCTCGACGTACTCTTCTTGGGCCTCGGCCACAAGCTCGCGAAACTCGCGCATCTTCGGATCAACGTCGGCAAGAGTCGTGTACCTCGTCGCAATTTCGTCAAGATCGAGTGGAATGCGCGCTGGGCTCGGGGCGAGCAGCATGCACGGAATATCGAGACCACGAGCAGCGCCTATAACAAACGCAGCGCGCTGGTTCTGGCGAAAAGATTCAGGATCTGTGCTTGAATGCCAAAAGGCGATGACTCCAAAAGATTGCGCCACGCCCTCGAAAGCTTCAGTTGCCGTCAGACGATCAATCTCCCGCGGATTGAAGTTGCGGAATCGCATTTTCATGATTTTTTTAATGCCGCTTGTCGTGCGTCTCAGCACGTCATCCAGACCTGATGCCTGTAAGATGTAAATCGGCGCTTCGCGATTCCTCTTTGGGCGCGGCCAGGATGGGGTCGTAAAGGGTCGCTGCATGATCTCGACTAGATCTGCTCGGCTGCAGTAGTCGTCGTGCCCAATGTTATGAAGAAGGCCAATCTCTTCTAGCTGCTTGCGATCTTTGTTGCCGGCCCGAATCAAGCGCACAGGATTGCCGAGGCCGAGAGCGAGCGCGATCTCGTAGACGACGTTATGGTTAGGCTCAGAAATGTCGGCAATTAGAGCGTTTGCGTTACCGACCCAGCCGCGCACCGATCTATCAATTGGCTGGCCGGAGACATCGTGCCTGTTCCATGGTGAAAATTCGTTTTCAGGTGTCCGTGCGGTGTAGCAGGCACCCATTATCGTGTCCCGAACGATGGAGTCCGCGGAGGAGAAGGCGACGAATGTCTTATGTGGCATGCCGCTGATTCCTGGCTGAAAGCCAACAAAGGACATCAACAGCATACACATCCACTGCGGCCGAACAAAAGTCTTGGTCGAGGCCGCATATCAACTTGCGGAGGCTGACACCGCTTACTGATTTCCCCGTGTTACGAGTAACTCCGCCACCCCCTACCGCCCCAACCCCTGCACAATCTCCTCCGTCATCTTCTTCGCGTCCGCGAACAGCATCATCGTGTTCGGCCGGAAGAACAGCTCGTTCTCCACCCCCGCGTAGCCCGACGCCATGGAGCGCTTGATGAACAGCACCGTTGCCGCCTTCTCCACCTCCAGGATCGGCATGCCGTAGATCGCCGAGGTCTTGTCCGTCTTGGCCGCCGGGTTGGTCACGTCGTTGGCGCCGATCACGTACACCACGTCCGCGGTGGCGAACTCGTTGTTGATCTCCTCCAGCTCGAACACGTCGTCATACGGCACGTTGGCCTCGGCCAGCAGCACGTTCATGTGGCCCGGCATGCGGCCCGCCACGGGGTGGATGGCGTATTTCACCGTCACCCCCTCCTCCTTCAGCAGGTCCGCCATCTCGCGCAGCGCGTGCTGCGCCTGCGCCACCGCCATGCCGTAGCCGGGCACGATGATGACCTTGGACGCGTTCTTCATGATGAACGCCGCGTCGTCCGCGTTGCCTGCCTTCACCGCCCGCTGCTCGCCGCCCGCCCCGGCCCCCGCCACGACCGCTGCGGAGCCGGTGCCGAAGCCGCCCAGCAGCACGTTGAAGATCGAGCGGTTCATGCCCTTGCACATGATGTAGGACAGGATGGCGCCCGACGCGCCCACCAGCGCCCCGGTAATAATCAGCGCCAGATTCTGGATGGTGAAGCCGATGCCGCACGCCGCCCAGCCGGAATAGCTGTTCAGCATGGACACCACGACCGGCATGTCCGCCCCACCGATCGGGATGATCAGCAGGAAGCCCAGTGCCAGCGCCACCAGCGCCACCAGCCAGAACACCGCCTGGCTGGCCGAGAGGCAGAACGCCACGATCAGCAGCAGCAGCAGCACGCCCAGGCCGGCATTGAGCTGGTGCTGGTACTTGAAGGTGATCGGCGTGCCCTTCATCAGCGCCTGCAGCTTGGCGAACGCGATCAGCGACCCGGTGAACGTCACGGCGCCGATCGCCAGGCCGATCGACATCTCCACCAGGCTCTGGCCGTGGATGTGGCCCGGCACGCCGATGCCGAACGCCGCCGGGGCGTTCAGCGCCGCGGCGGCCACGAACACGGCGGCCAGGCCCACCAGCGAGTGGAACGCCGCCACCAATTGCGGCAGCGCCGTCATCTGGATGCGGCGCGACACGGTGACGCCGATCGCGCCACCGATGGCGATGCCGGCCACGATCAGGATGTAGCCGCTGCCCGACATGCCGCTGCGCAGCAGGGTCGCCACGATGGCGATGGCCATGCCGGCGATGCCGAAATTGTTGCCCTGCCGCGCGCTGACCGGGCTGGACAGCCCGCGCAGGGCGAGCACGAACAGCACGGCGGCGACGAGGTAGGCGAGCGCGGTCAGGCTGGGCGACATGCGGGGCGGCCTACTTCGGGGTCACGATTTTGACGGCGGACGTTCTCGGCCGGAACATCGCCAGCATCCGCTGCGTCACAGTGAAGCCGCCGAAGATGTTGACGCTGGCCAGCAGCACCGCCAGGAAGCCGAACACCTGCGCCGCGATGCTGTCGCCCAGGCCGGTGGCCAGCATGGCGCCCACCACGATGACGGAGGAGATGGCGTTGGTAACGCCCATCAGCGGCGAGTGCAGCGCCGGGGTCACGTTCCACACCACGTAGTAGCCGACGAAGCAGGCCATCAGGAACACGGCAAGCAGGAACACGAACGGCTCCACCGCCGCCCCGATCGGGGCGATGGCGGTCGTCACCGGCTCCGCCATGCTGCGCAGCTGCACGGCGAGCACGGCGGCCTGGTGAGATACGCTGGTCGCCTGGTCGGCCAAGTCGTTGGGATTCATGCGGCGGCTCCGACGGCGGGTTTGTAGCGTTCATGGACCACCGCGCCATGCCGGGTCAGCATGGTGCCCTGCACGATGGCGTCGTCGTCCGGCAGCTTGGGCGCGCGGGCCTCCTTGTCCCAGAACGTGGTCAGGAAGGTCAGCAGGTTGCGGGCGTACAGGTTGCTGGCGGCGACCGGGATGCGCCCCGGCCAGTTGCGCCAGCCCAGCACCTTCACGCCGTTCTCGGTGCGGGCGATCTCGCCGGGCTTGGTGGCGCCGCAGTTGCCGCCGGCGTCCGCCGCGATATCGACCACCACGCTGCCCGCCTTCATGCCGGCCACCATCTCGGCCGTGATGATGACGGGCGCCTTGCCGCCGGCCACCAGGGCGGTGCAGATCACCAGGTCGTTCTTGGCCACCGTCGCCTTGAGCAGCTCGGCCTGCTTGGCGCGGAACGCGTCGCTCATGACGCGGGCATAGGCGCCGGTCTGCCCGGCGGATTCCTCGTCCTCCACGCCGACGAAGGTGGCGCCCAGCGAGCGGATCTCCTCCTTGGCCGCCGGGCGCACGTCCGTCGCGCTGACGATGGCGCCCAGGCGGCGCGCGGTGGCGATGGCCTGCAGCCCGGCGACGCCGGCGCCCACCACGAACACGCGGGCGGGCGGCACGGTGCCGGCGGCGGTCATCATCATGGCGAAGCCGCGGTCGAACGCGCCGGCCCCCTCGATCACCGCGCGGTAGCCGGCGAGGTTGGCCTGCGAGGACAGCACGTCCATCGACTGCGCCCGGGTGATGCGGGGCAGCAGCTCCATGGCGGCGACGTCGATCCCCGCCTCGGCCAGCTCGGGGGCCAGCGCCGGGTCCACCCCGGCATTGGCGACGCAAACCAGCAGCGTGCCGCGGGCGATGTGGCCGCGGGTGGCGGCGCTCGGCAGCTGCACGGCGAACACGATGGCCGCCCCCGTCAGCACGGCGGCGGCGTCGGGCGACACCTCCGCCCCGGCGGCGGCGAAATCGGCGTCGGCGATGGAGGCTTGCAGCCCTGCGCCGGCCTGCACCGCCACCTCCATGCCGAGGGCGATCAGCTTCTTCACCGTCTCCGGCGTGGCGGCCACGCGGGTTTCCGCATCCGCCGTTTCCTTCAGCACCGCCAGGCGCATCCGCTGTTCCCCCATGGCGGACACCGCCCATTGCCAATGAAGGATGCGGGACGGCGCACGGCCTTGCAAGAGCGCCCGCGGCGATGGCGGCCCGCCCCGGCCCACCCTCCGGCGCACCCGGGCCGAGTACACCGGCAGTCCATCCCGCCCTCCGCTGCCGTTGAACTCCCGGCAGGAGCAGGGTATGGCGTGGCCGAGGCGGCAACTCCGGTCCCTTGACCAGCAACGATCGAGTACAGCGTGCCGATCCACAGGAGAGAACATTGCGGTTTGGTGTCGCGTCCTCCGCTTTATGCCTGGTTGCACTGGCGGGCTGCCTCGGGACCGGCCCGACGCACCCGCCCATACCTGCGACTCCGGACGAGCAGGTGCCGGTGCCGCCGCCCTCCACCACGATGCTGATCTGGCAGCCGGGTCATTACGACTGGGACGGGGCGCATTACCTCTGGGTGCGGGGCGAGTGGGAGGCCGGCACCGGCGAGTCGCGGCTGTGGCGCGACGGCTTCTGGGACACGGTCAACAAGCAGGCGGTGTGGGTGCCGGGACGCTGGCTCTAGCAGGGTTCTGAAAAAGGCCGAAGCAAAGGTCGGGGCTTTCCCTGCGTGCGTATTCCACTCGCCTGATAGAAGGCGAGCGGAACCTTGACCCACTCCGCCCCGAACCCCACCAGAGGACGAAGTCCTCTGGACACCTGTTTACCAGGGGTAAAGGGGATGCCTATCCCCTTTCGGGTGCAGGGCAGAGCCCTGCAAGCATCGGCTTCGCCCTTGTTCGGCACCCTTCTAAGGCTCGTTCGCCTTGTAGGACCGCACCCCGTTCGCGTCGGTCGAGTAGGTGCCGAGGAACCGCTCCGGCCGCTGCGCCACCGCGTCCTGCGGCGCGGCGGCGGGCGCGGCTTGCGGCGCGCGCGCGGGCTCCGGCTCGGGCGCCTCGTCCGAAGTCGCGGCCCGTGCCTTCCTGGCCGCCCGGTGCGACGTGTGGTGCCGGCTGGCCTGCAACTCCGCATACAGCGACTCCAGCCGCGCCAGGGCGCCCCTCGGCTCGTCCGCCTCAAGCTTGCGGGCCGGCGCGGCCGGGAGCGGGGCGGGCAGCGGCGGCAACGGCCCGACCGCCACCTCCGGCAGCGGCGCCAGCGCCCGGGGCGGCTCGACGCGGAGGCCGGCCAAGGCTTGAGGCTCGTGGGCTTGCGGCTCGTGGGCTTGCGGCTCGTGGGCTTGCGGCTCGTGGGCTTGCGGCTCGTGGG